>NZ_JARFNJ010000003.1:0-646173 GCF_029167165.1 Sphingomonas pollutisoli | reverse complement strand
CGGCGCGGCGGCAAGCGGGCGCGGCGGCGGGCGCGGGCCGTGCGCCCGGCCGTTCAGGCGCGCGCGGCGCCGGCGTAGCGCGCGGCGGGATCGCGGCGGCTGAGCACGCCCGCAAGCGCGCCGCGTTCGCTCTGCATCGCCTCCCAATGCGGGAGATGCGCGTCGGCGAGCGGCGGGATCGTCACCGTCTCGCGCGCGTCGAAGCCGACCAGCGCGGCATCGACGAGATCGTCGACCGACATCACCATCTCCGGCGGGAAGGAATCGACATCCTTGCCCGAGCGCGCCCAGATCTCGGTACGCGTCGCGCCGGGCAGCACCGCCTGCACGTAGAGGCCCTTGTCGCCATAGTGCGCGGCGAGGCTCTGGCTGAGGTTGAGCAGATAGGCCTTGGTGCCCGAATAGACGCCGTCGAACGCCTCGGGGATCAGCGCGAGCACCGAGGCGATGTTGATGATCGATCCCGCCCCGCGCGCGACGAACGCCTTGCCGGCGGCCTGCGCGAGCAGGGTCGGCGCGGTGATGTTGAGCGCGATCAGCCGCTCGACATCCGCCGTCGGCGTCGTCAGCAGATCGCCGGTGATCGACATGCCCGCGTTGTTGACGAGCAGGGTGATGCGCGCGTCGTCGGCGAGCGTGGCGGCGACGGCGGCGACATCGGCGGCGGCGGTGAGATCGGCGCGCTGGACGGTGACGGTGCGGCCGGTCTCGGCGCGGAGCCGCTCGGCGAGCGCGTCGAGCCGGGCGGTGTCGCGCGCGACGAGGATCAGGTCGTAGCCGCGACGCGCGAGCCGATCGGCATAGACCGCGCCGATGCCGGTCGAGGCGCCGGTGACAAGCGCGGTTTGGGTGAGGGGGTCGGTCATGGGGAATCTCCTTGGCAAGTCGCTTGCGTTTTAATAGTGACGTGACTATCCATTCGGAATGGACATTGACGATCTTTCCTCAGGGGCCTGCCCGGTCGGGCGCGGCCTCGCCCGCGTCGGCGATACGTGGAGCATGCTGATCCTGCGCAACGCCGGGCTCGGGCAGACGCGGTTCGACCAGTTCCAGAAGACGCTCGGCATCGCCCCCAACATCCTGACGCGGCGGCTGGCCGCGCTGGTCGCGGCGGGGCTGCTCGAGCGGCGGCGCTACAGCGCGCGGCCGCCGCGCGACGAATATGTGCTGACCGAGGCGGGGCGCGATTATCTGCCGGTGCTGCACGCGCTCGGCGGGTGGGCGCGCAAGCATTTCGGCGGCGGCGCGATGACGCGCCCGGTCGAGGCGGGCAGCGGGCGCGACATCGTGCCGGTGGTGGTCGATGCGCGGAGCGGCGTGCCGCTCGCCGATCTCGCGATCGCGATGGCGCCGTGACGCGGGGTGCGGGGCGTCAGTCCGCGCGGGTGCGGCGTGCGCGCTTGCCGGCGGTGTGGACGATCACGGCGGTCGACAGCAGGATCGAGGACACCAGCACCGCGACCGACACGATGCCGCCGCTCGTCACGCTGACGCTCGCGCGCATCCGCGCGCGCCCGAAGCCGATCGACGCCCTCGCGCGGTGATGGACGGGCTGGCGCGCCGGCGCTGAGATCGGGACGGGGAGGTTCGGCATCGTGGTGCCGAGGCTACGCCGGGCGCAGGGGTGGCCGCAAGCGGGTTTCGGAGGATGGCGGCGGCCGACGCGGCCAACCGGCATCCTCCTGTGTGGCCGCGCCTCAGCCCTGCGGGGGCGCCTTGGTGTCGCCGGCCTTCAGGTCGCCCGGCTGGCACTCGCCGAGCCGCTTGGCGTCCATCTTCATGTGGCTCTTGGTGGTCATGCCGCCGGGCAGGCCGCTGACCGTGCTGTGCGATTCGGATGTGAACGCGGTTTCGGTAAAGGTGCCGGTATTGGTGCCCTCGACCTTGATATTGCCCATGTCGCAGTGGAGCTTGGCGTCGATCTTGCCGCCGCGCATCGTGAACGAATCATACACACAGTTCTTCTGCATCTGCGGCGCGCCGCCGAAAACGGCCTTGGGGTCGTTGACCTGCGCCTCGGTCAGGCAGACTTTGGTGGTGCTGGGGGGCATTTTGGGCATCGCCGGCAGGTTGCCCGATCCGCCAGTCGTCTCGCTGCTGATCTGCTCCATGCGCATTTCCCATTGCCCCGGCTGGAGCTTGGCGGCCTGAACCTTGGCGACCTGATCCATCGAGGCGTTGGTCATCGACACGCTTTCGCCGCCCTTCCCGCACGCACCGAGGGCCATACAGGCGGCAAGCGAAACAAGCATCATCGAGCGCATGACATACTCCCTGGTTGTGAAACCTTGATCGACATCAGCAAACGCATGACACGATCCGGAGATGCATGGCCGGGCCGCGCGCGCCCTCGCGGGCGCACCGCGCGCGGTGTTCAAGAACGCGCGACACCATGCCGCGCGATCTTCACGCGCGTTCCAGGTGACGAAGGTCGAGCCCGCGCGTTTCCCGTCCGAAGATCGCGACGAGCGCCAGCGAGGCCGCGGCCGGAACCATGATGATGCCCGCCACGACGCCCATCGCCGGTACGTGACCGGCGATGCTGAGCGACTGGGCCAGCAGCCCGCCGCCCTTCGAACAGGCCGCGATCCAGCCGGTGGCCTTGCCCCTGACGCCGAGCGGCACACTCTCGGCGGCATAGGGCAGCAGGATCGCGATGATCCCGTTCGAGCCCACGATCAGCAGGCCCACCGGCCACACCGGGCTCCCCACCCCGGCCATCTCCAGGCGCAGAACCAGCAGCAGCCCGGCGAGGGTGACGCCGATCATGGCGACGAGCGCCCATTTGCTGCTCCAGCGGCTGTAGAGCAGCGCGGCGACGAACACGGTCGGGAAGGCGATCAGCGCCGATTCCGCGAGCAGCCGGCTCGACACCGCGACCGAATAGCCCTTCGCCACCAGATCGGCCGGCAGCCACAGCAGCAGGCCGAAGTTGATGAGGCCCCAGGCGAGCGCGCAGATGCTGAGCGCGGTGATCTTGGCGACCAGCCGGGCGCCGGTCAGGGCGGTGTATCCGGCGTGAGCCACGGCGACGGTCCGCGGCGCGGCACGCTCGGCCCGCGAGCCGAACCGGTGCATGACCTCCTCCGCCTCGCGACGTCGGCCACGCGCGAGGAGGAACTTGGCCGATTCCGGGATGAAGGCCCCGAGCAGCACCAGCGTGAGGCCGGTGGGTAGGTTGATGAGCCACAGGATGCGCCAGCCGAAGATCGGCTGGAGCAGCGCGGAGGCGCCGCTCGCGGCGAAATAGCCGCCCACCGCACCGAGACCGCCGACCAGCACCAGCGCCCAGCCGCGGTGCCGGCTCGGCATCATCTCGGCGAGCAGCGCATAGGTGACCGGCAACATGCCGCCCGCCGCCAGGCCCATCATGAAGCACATGCCGATGTTCCACGCGAGGCTCGGCATCGCGCCGCAGATCGAGGTGCCGACGAACATGACGGCGGACAGCAGGATCGACGCCTTGCGGCCGTAGATGTCGGCGATCACGCCCCAGACGAACGATCCGGTGACCGTGCCCATCAGCGCGAAGAAGGGCACGAGGCTGACGGTCGCCTTCGGGACGCCATATTCCCCGACCATGCCCGGAACCGTGAAGCCGAGCGTGGCCGGCTTCATCACGTCGATGACGAGCGCGACCACCAGCACGATCATCAACCGCCAGTGCTGCCAGCCGAGCTTCGCATCCTCGGGCGCGGCGACGGTGATCGTCGCGGCGGCGACACGCTGGGCGGCGACGTCGCGGGGCAGCAACCCATAGCCGGCGACCGCGACCCCGGCGACGATCAGCCCCATGCCGGCGATCATGCCCGAGTCCATCGGCATCCCCGCGAGGTGATAGTGCATCGACCGCGCCATCAGGAACATCGGCAGGTGCGCGATCACCCCGATCGTGACCGCGATACAACCGAGGATGAAAGCCCAGAGCGCCTGCCGCTCGGAAGCGACGCTCGATCGCGATGAACCTGCTGCTGCCATGCGCGGACACTATCGAGGACGCCGAAGCGGCACCAGCGGGGTCGCCGCATTTTCCGGGACAGCGTGGTGTTATGGGGGGCAGGCGGCTTCGTGGGCCTCGCCTGAGTCGACGATACGGCAAGGGTCAGCGCCGATCGCGAACGGCTTGAGGTGGTGGGGAGCGGACAGGCAGCTTTTAAAAAAGACTGGCGGGCAAATTTGACCGTAGAGCACGCCTCCTACTGCCGAACAAACTTGTAAACGAACTGATTGGAGATGCCCGGCAGGATAATGGCGGCGGGCGGATTATTTCGTCCAAGACTTATGTAGAGCGGAAAGCTAGAGGCATCATACACCACATGACATCCCGAACTGTCCTCCACAACGCCAAGTAGATGCGGCGTTATGATGGCAATATCTCCCTTGCGCCTCTCAATCTCGTAGGTCACCGTTTGCTGACCGAATTTTGCGGACCCCTTCCGAAGCGTTAGTGTACCGCATTCACTGCTCCGGTAGCTGCCATCCGCGAAATTTTGGCCGAGTGGTGGCAGCGGATGAGTGCACGAATATAGACCGAAGGATACAGCGCCTGCGGTTACAAGAAATGCTGCAAGCGCACCCATCCGGTCGCGCAAATTCTCAGTTCCGTCCATGTTGTGAGTAGTGTATGATTATGCGGGCGGGTCAATGTCAGATATTTGGGCGCGTTGGCCGCGCAATGCGACGGCAATCGAGTGTCCGAACTTGGGGCGCGAGCCGCCCGTCCGCTTTCTCGCCTGATAACTGCCGGTCGGCTTTTAGGCGATCCGATCACGCTGGACGCAACGGAACGGCTTGAGGTGGTGGCTTTAAGCTTGGCCGCTCTTTCCGTAAGAGCGGACCCGGCACCCGATCATAGCGAACATCGTCATACGGCGGAAATGCCCTCCGCCGCGCTTTCACGAAAGCCGCGGATTTCGTGCGAGCTTCGGGCTAGAAGGCCGTCATAGTACCCCCGCGTTACCCCCACGGGTTGTCGGCCCGCACACCCGAAAGTCTCGCCCTGGTGGTAAGCCGCCATTCGTGATTTATGCTGGCGCGATGAAAGACGTCGGTAGTTTAAGCAGCCGATTTTGGCGGTGGTTCATCACCCCGCCATCACCGGCCATCCTGTGGAGACGAGCGGCATGGTCTCTCTGGATTACGCCTGTGATCTTGGGTTCCCCGCTCCTTCTGCCAATCCTTGAACCGTCCTCTATCCCCGGTCTGCTTGCCTCCTATTGGCAAATTTACGTGTTGTTTTTCGCGCTGCCTTTCGCATTGGGTGCTTATTGCTGGCGACGCGCAAATCGGGCGTGCTGATGACCACTTCTGGGCGCTAGCTGTCGACCATCTGATACGTGATATTCACTCCGGACACCCGCGCCCTCTGTTTGAACAGCCTAGACTTCGCGGCGTATCGAATGAGAAGGTGTTTTGGCGAAAGCCATTTCATATCGGCCCATGACCCTTCCCACTCACCGACCCTAGCGGCACCGTGATCGTCGTCTGCAACAAATGCGTTACCGCCGCCGGACGGCTTGTCGTCGGCGTCCAGTATCGAAATTTGGGTGGAGAAGCCCGTGGTAGCTCCGCAATCACGCTGGAACAACACCGCGACGTGGTTGCCATCGGGCGAGGCGCTCCGCGTAGCCACGGCGTTCTGGCAGGCATTCGAACAGCCGCAGCAGATCAACAGTACGGCAAGAGAGACTGCCTTCATCAGTCGGATCGTAACCTTGGCGTCGCCGTCGTCAACGGCCGCTTCTGGGGCGTTCTCCGCCCCGCGCCACTCTAGGCCGCGTGTGAGCAAAGACGCGTCGAGCGACTTGCCCCCGCGTCAACATGCCGTCGGCGGAGGTGATGCCGCGATCGCGGGCGCTTTGCGAACCTCGGCGCGGTTCCGAAGCGCTCCGCCGCGCCGGGGCGTTCCGGGGGCACCGTGCCGCGAGACCACGGCTGGGGGGCGTGTCGAGCCGTGGATGCCGGCACGGGTCGGGCATGACGGAAGGGCTTTCGCGACGGGATCGCCCTACCCCGCGCGCGCGACCTCGCGCCAGCCGATGTCGCGGCGGCAGAAGCCGGTCGGGAAATCGAGCGCGTCGACCGCCGCATAGGCCGCGGCTTGCGCCGCGCGGACGTTGGCGCCGGTCGCCGTCACCGCCAGCACGCGGCCTCCCGCCGCGACCAGCGCGCCGTCCTGGAGGCGCGTGCCCGCCTGGAACACGCGCGCGCCGGTCGCCTCGGCGGCGTCGAGCCCGGCGATCGTGCCGCCGGTCTCGGGCGTGCCGGGGTAGCCGCGCGCGGCCATCACCACGGTGAGCGCGGTGGCGTCGGTGAAGCGCGCGGGGGGGCGCTCGCCGAGCCGGCCGTGCGCGACCGCGAGCATCACGTCGAGCAGGTCGTCTTCGAGCCGCAGCATCAGCACCTGGCATTCGGGATCGCCGAAGCGGGCGTTATATTCGATCAGCTTGGGGCCGTCCGCCGTCAGCATCAGCCCGGCGTAGAGCACCCCCGAAAAGGGCGTGCCCTCGGCGGCGAGGGTGCGGACGGTCGGCCGGATGATCTCGTCGAGCGCGCGCTGCTCCAGTTCGGGGGTCAGCACCGAGGCGGGGCTGTAGGCGCCCATGCCGCCGGTGTTGGGGCCGGTGTCGCCGTCGCCGACGCGCTTGTGGTCCTGCGCGGTGCCGAACGGGAGGATCGCCGCGCCGTCGGTCAGCACGAACAGGCTGACCTCCTCGCCTTCGAGGAATTCCTCGATCACCGCTTCGCCACCGGGCGCGGCGAACAGGTCGCGGAGCGCGGCCTCGGCGGCGGCGCGGGTTTCGGCGACGGTGACGCCCTTACCGGCGGCGAGGCCGTCCGCCTTGACCACGACGGGGATGCCGAAACGGTCGAGCGCGGCGAGGCCCGCGTCGAGCGCGGTGACGCGGGCATAGCCGGCGGTGGGGATGCCGGCGCGGTCGCATAGCGCCTTGGTGAAGCCCTTCGAGCCTTCGAGCCGCGCCGCCGCCGCCGACGGGCCGAATACCGCCACGCCCGCCGCGCGCAGGCTGTCGGCAAGGCCATCGACGAGTGGCGCCTCGGGACCGATCACGACGAGGCCGATCGCGCGCTCGCCTGCGAACGCCACCACGGCGGCATGATCGGTCACATCGAGCGCGACCACCTGCGCATGCGCCGCGATGCCCGGATTGCCCGGTGCGGCGAACAGCGTATGGAGGCCCGGCGATTGCGCGAGCTTCCAGGCGAGCGCATGTTCGCGACCCCCCGAGCCGATCAGCAGGACATTCATGGCGGACCCCTTTTACGATAGCCAGGCGCGGCTGGTAGCCGAGGAGATGGCGGGCGACAACGCCGCGCCGCTGTCGGTCGGCGAACTGGCGGCGAAGCTGAAGCGCGTGGTCGAGACCGAGTTCGGTCATGTCCGGCTGCGTGGCGAAATCTCGGGCTACAAGCGCGTCGCCTCGGGCCATGCCTATCTCGCGCTCAAGGACGATGGCGCGGTGATCGACGGGGTGATCTGGAAGGGGCAGGTCAACATGCTGCCGTTCCAGCCGCAGGACGGCATCGAGGTGATCGCGACCGGGCGGATCACCACCTATCCGGGCCGCTCCAAATACCAGATCATCATCGAGCGGATGGAGCTGGCCGGCGAAGGCGCGCTGATGGCGCTGCTGGAGAAACTCAAGGCCAAGCTGGCGGGCGAAGGGCTGTTCGAGACCAGCCGGAAGAAGCGGCTGCCGTTCCTGCCGGGCGTGATCGGCGTCGTCACCTCGCCGACCGGCGCGGTGATCCGCGACATCCTCCACCGGCTGGAGGATCGCTGCCCGAGCCGCGTGATCGTGTGGCCGGTCAAAGTGCAGGGCGAAGGCTCGGCGGCGGAGGTGGCGGCGGCGATCCGGGGGTTCGACGCGATCGCGCCCGGCGGCGCGGTGGCGCGGCCCGACCTCATCATCGTCGCGCGCGGCGGCGGGTCGATCGAGGATCTGTGGTCGTTCAACGACGAGACGGTGGTGCGCGCGATCGCCGCCTGTTCGATCCCGATCATCTCGGCGGTGGGGCATGAGACCGACACCACGCTCGCCGATTACGCCGCCGACCTGCGCGCGCCCACGCCGACCGCGGCGGCGGAGATGGCGGTGCCGGTGCTCGCCGACCTGCGCCTCACGCTGGCGGCGCATGGTCAGCGCACCGAGCGCTGTGCACGGCGCTATCACGAGCGCGGGCGCGAGCGGCTCGACGCGCTGGTGCGGGTGATCCCGAGGCGCGACGCCTTGCTAGGGCCGCAGCGCCAGCGCGCCGACGATCTCGGCGCGCGGCTCGATCGCGGGCTGGAGCGGCGCGTGACCACCGCGCGGGGGATGCTCGATCGCTCGGCCGGCGCGCTCCGCCCGGCGGTGCTGGTGCGCCAGTTGGAGAGCGCGCGCGACCGGCTGGTGCGAACCTGGCGGCTGGCGCAATCGCTCAATCCCGACGCGCTGCTCGACCGGGGCTATGTGCGCGTGACCGCGCGGCCGGGCGGCGAGACGCTCGTCACCGGCGCGGCGGCGCGCGCGGCGGGGGCGGTGACGCTCCATTTCCGCGACGGGCAGGTCGATGCCAAGGTTGAGCGCGCGTCGCCCAAGCCCTATGATCGCAAGCCCGATCCGGCCGACCAGCCGAACCTGTTCTAGCCGAGAGCCGCCATGCTGATGCCCAACACCGATCGCCTCGCCCGGCTGCACTATATGGCCAACGGCTTCCGCGTGCTCACCCCCGGCGACCATGTGCTGTGCGCGGTGAGCGGGGCGCGGATCGCGCTCGAGGATCTGCGCTATTGGAGCGCGGCGCGGCAGCAAGCCTATGCGAGCGCGGCCTTCGCCACCGAGGCGCTGAGCGCTTGACGCGCGCGGTGCGGGCGACCGGCGCCGCCGTGCTGCTGCTCGGCGGCTGCGCCACCGTGCCGCGCTATCCGAGCATCCCGGCGCCGCCGCCGGCGCGGGTGACGCCGCCGCCGGGCGTGCCGCCGCGCCCCGCCGCCCCGGTGCGGTTCGGCTACACCGGCGCGATGGTGCAGGGCGGGCTGGTGATCGGCACCGCGCCCGCCGGCGCGACGCTCGTGAGCGTCAACGGCGCGAGCGTGCCGGTGGCGCGCGACGGGCGCTTCGTGTTCGGGTTCGACCGCGACGCCGGGCCGGTGACCACGCTCGCCGCGACGCTCGCGGACGGGCGGCAGGTGCGCGACCAGATCAGCGTCGCGCCGCGAAGCTGGAACATCTCCCGGCTGGCGAGCCTGCCCAAATATCCGGTGCCAGCGCCCGAATTCGCGCGCATCCGCCCCGGCGAGCTCGCGCAGATCGCCGCCGCGCGCGCGGTGCGGACCGACGCGCAAGGCTGGCGGCAGGCGTTCGCCTGGCCGGCGACCGGGCGGATCTCGACGCTGTTCGGATCGCAGCGCATCTACAAGAACGGCGAGGCGGGCGCCTACCATTCGGGGCTCGACATCGCCAAGCCGACCGGATCGGTGGTGCTCAGCCCCGCCGACGGCGTGGTGATCCTGGCGGCGGACCATCCCTTCACGCTGGAGGGCAATCTGCTGATGATCGACCACGGCATGGGCCTCAACAGCGCGTTCCTCCACCTCTCGCGGATCGACGTGCGGGTCGGCGACCATGTCCGGCGCGGGCAGCCGATCGCGCTGTCGGGCGCGACCGGGCGGGCGACCGGGCCGCATCTGCATTGGGCGATCCGCTGGCGCGACGCGAAGCTCGATCCGCTGCTGGTGGCGGGGCCGATGGCGGGCGGAAATTAGGCGACCGCCACAAAAACGCCTGATTTGTAACGGCGTGTTTCAGCCTTGATACAAACCTGTTGCAGTTTGGATACACCCACCACCAAAGTGGGCCGCTGCCTGAACGACGCCTTTACAGGCTGAAACCACCGCCTCATCCCTTGCACATGTTCCGAGCGGCATTCGTCCGACATCGGGATCGGCTTTCCTGCGCGGGCGCAACGCTTCGCCAGCCAGGGCATGAAAAGGGACTTTCAGGACCATGACCATTCGCTCTCCGGGGAAGGTGCGCCTTCTTCTCGCCGCCGCTCCGCTCGCCATGGCGCTGGCAGCGGCTCCCGCCGTGGCGCAGGATACGACCGCCGCTCCGCTGCCGGCCTCGCCCGCGCCCGCCGATCAGTCGAACGACACCACCCAGGACGTCGTCGTCACCGGTTCGTTGATCCGCAACAGCGCCACCGCCACCGCCGCGCCGATCAACACGCTGAGCGCGCAGGATTTCGTGACGCGCGGCCAGAACACCATCGCCGAGGCGCTGCAGACCATTCCGGCTAACGGCGCCGGCACGATGACGCGCGCGTGGAACAGCTTCGGCTTCGCCACCGGCGCGACCGCCGTGTCGCTGCGCGGCCTCAGCACCGGCAACACGCTGACGCTGTTCGACGGCCAGCGCTCGGCGATCTACCCGCTGGGCGATGACGGCCAGCGCAGCTTCGTCGATCTCAACACCATCCCGCAGGCGATCGTCGAAAAGGTCGACGTGCTGCAGGACGGCGCCTCCTCGACCTACGGCGCGGACGCGGTCGCCGGCGTGGTCAACGTCGTCGTCAAGAAGCAGATCGTCGGCCTCCATGCCAACGCATCGGCCGGCATCTCCGACCGTGGTGACGGCAGCGAGAACCGCGTCGATCTGACCTATGGTTACGGCAAGCTCAGCGAGCAGGGCTTCAACTTCTACGTCAGCGCCGAATTCCAGACCAACAACCCGATCTACGCGCGCGATCGCGGCTATCCGTACAACACCAACGATTACAGCCGCATTTGCAACG
The DNA here is from genome assembly GCF_029167165.1 of Sphingomonas pollutisoli. Taxonomy (NCBI): domain Bacteria; kingdom Pseudomonadati; phylum Pseudomonadota; class Alphaproteobacteria; order Sphingomonadales; family Sphingomonadaceae; genus Sphingomonas; species Sphingomonas pollutisoli. The sequence goes on along the minus strand of NZ_JARFNJ010000003.1, from coordinate 635,376 downwards.
GCTCCGGCGCCTGCCTGCCCAACGAGACGATCAACGGCATCCAGGCCGATGGCACTTTCGGCGGTCTTGGTTCGACGCGGGTACCCGTTGTTCAGCCGTATCTGAATGGCGCTCCGGCCTATGACGTAACCGACCCGCGCGGCAATTTCCGCCTGCTCAACACGGCCGCCGGCTGCCGTGACCTGACCGCGATCACGCTCACGGCGGCGCAACAGGCACAGGCTGCCGCCGCCAAGACGCCGACGACCGGCGTCGTCTGCCAGCAGGACAACGTCAACGACTATCTCCAGGAAATCCCGAAGGAACAGCGCTTCGGCGCCACGGCGCACCTGACCGTCAACGTCGGCAGCCGCGCGCAAGCCTATGCGATGGGCAATTTCTACGAGACGCAGACCAACACCAGCATTGCGCCGCTGACCTTCGCCGGCCAGACCGCCGCCGGCGGCACGCAGTACACGCTCAGCCCCGTGCTGCTCCCCGCCTACGTCTGCCCGCGCGGCACCACGGTCGCCTGCACCGCCACCAACGGCACGCTCAACCCCAACAACCCGTTCGCGGCAGCGGGCCAGCAGGCCCGCGTCAACTATCGTTACGACCGTCCGCGCGTTTCGCTGACCGACGCCAAGACCTACCGCTTCGCGGCCGGGATCGCCGGTTCGTTCGGCGACAACTGGAAGTATGACGTCAACGGCACCTATTCCGAAGTCGATCTGCGCGTCACCAACAAGAACTATCTGAACCCGCAGCGTCTGATGAACGTCATCAACGACGGCACGTTCAACTTCGTCGATCCGTCGCTCAACAGCGAGGCGATGCGCGAGTATATCGCCCCGACCAACGACACCTATTCCAACTCGAAGCTGTGGCAGGTGCAGGCGACGCTGTCCAAGGCGCTGTTCGCGCTGCCGGGCGGCGATCTGACCGCCGCGATTGGCGGCGCCTATCGTCACGAGTCGGTCTTCAACCCGAGCGCGAACGCGCCCAACGAGATCAACCCCGCCGATCGCTATTACAGCATCAACTCGGTGAGCACGATCGGCAGCCGCAACGTCCGGTCGGGCTTCTTCGAAATCGACGCACCGATCTTCGATCAGTTGACCCTCAACGGTTCGGGCCGTTACGACAATTACTCGTCGGGCCAGGACAATTTCTCGCCGAAGATCACCGCGATCTTCAAGCCGATCGAGCAGGTCCGCCTCCGTGGCACCTGGTCGCGCGGCTTCCGCATCCCGAGCTTCAACGAAGCCTATGGCCAGCCGACCACCGGCTATATCACCAACACGGTACTTCCCACTCAGCCAGGCGGCGCAGCCTATATCGCGGCGCACGGCAATAACAGCTACGCGACGCAGTCCTACAGCTACGGTCTGACCTCGAGCGGGAACCCAAACCTGAAGCCGGAGACCTCGACCACCTTCACCGGCGGTATCGTGATTGAACCGACGCGTCAGTTCTCGTTCACGGCCGATTACTATCACATCAAGATCAAGGGCCTGATCGGCGCGCCGGATTACTCAGGCGTGGTCGGTGCCTATTATGCCAATAACGGTGTGGTGAACATTCCCGGCATCAGCGTGCGGCCCGGCGTCGCGGATCCCAACTTCCCGAATGCCCTGCCGCAGCTCGGTTTCGTCGAATATCAGTACGTCAACACCACCTCGCAGGTGACCTCTGGCCTCGACTTCTCGGGCACCGCGCGGCTGCCGCTCGGCCACGGAATCAACCTGACCAGCCGCGTCAACGCGACGTATCTGATCAACCTCGATCAGACCACGCCGGGTGGCGTCGTGCAGAAGTTCGCGGGCACGCTCAGCCCCTGCAACATCACGTCGTGCTCGGGCGCGCCGCGGTGGCGTGGTAGCTGGCAGAACACGCTCGACTTCTCGGGACGCGCCTCGCTCAGCGCGACCGCTTATTATACCAGCGGCTACAACATGGCCTCGGTCGATTACGGCAGCGATCCCTCGGATTGCGTCGGCGCGATCGGCAACTCGGTCTATGCTTATGACGATGGTACGCCGTACAAGTGCCATGCGCGTCGCTTCATCAACGTCGACATGACCGCGACCGTCAAGGTGGCCGACCGCTTCACCCTCTATGCGAACGTGCTCAACGTGTTCAACGCGAAGCCGGACTTCAACCCGGGCCAGACCTATGACACGGGCTATGGCTACAACGTGGCGTGGGAAAGCCAGGGCTTCATCGGCCGCTTCCTCCGCATCGGCGCGAAGGTCGACTGGTAAGCTTCGGCACCATCGCAACCGGGAAGGGCGGCTCCGCGAGGGGCCGCCCTTTCCTTTTGGGGCGCGGCGCGGGGTGGCGGCGGTGCCGGCGGGCAACAGTCGCCCCGTCGTGGATCGCGCGGCGCGGCGGTCTGCCGGCAATACCGCGGACACATTCGTGCGCTAGCGATGTGGCACAATTGCTACAAATGCGGGCAAATCATCACACCGGGGAATCCCCCGTCTTTACACCCGGATCGGGCCCAGCCATCCTCCCTTATCCGCCTCACCATGCGCCGTCCGGCGCCGAGGCTCGGTATCTTCCACCGTTCGCGACGGGGCGCGCGGCGGGAGATCGCAAAGGGGAAAGACACTGATGCATTCCGTCCAGACGACTCTCAAGAACCGCCTGCTGCTGGGCGCGGCACCGCTCGCCGCGCTGGCGTCGTTCGCCGCGCCGGCGTTCGCGCAGGATCAGGCCGCGCCGGCACCCGCGACGCTGCCGTCCGACACGCCCGCCGCGCAGGACGACACCAAGGACATCGTCGTCACCGGTTCGCTGTTCGCGCGCCGCGAGACCGATTCGCCGTCGCCGATCACCGTGCTCACCACGGAAAACCTCCAGAAAGCCGGCATCACCAACATCTCCGATGCGATCCGTTCGGTTTCGGCCGACAGCGCCGGCTCGATCGGCAACGGCTTCCAGAGCGGCTTCTCGGCGGGCGGCAGCGCCATCTCGCTGCGCGGCCTTGGCGTGTCGTCGACTGTCGTCCTGGTGGACGGCCTGCGCTCGGCCAACTTCCCGCTCAACGACGACGGCCACAACGCCTATGTCGATCTGAACTCGATCCCGATCACCAACATCGAACGCGTCGAAGTGCTGAAGGATTCGGCGTCGGCGACCTATGGCGCGGACGCGATCGGCGGCGTGGTCAACATCATCACCAAGAAGCACATCACCGGCCTCGCCGGCGGCATCGAGGGTGGTCTCGCGGAGAAGGGCGACGCGCAGAAGTACAAGGCGCATCTGTCGGCCGGCTACGGCGATTACGAGACGCAGGGCTTCAACGTCTATGTGACGGGCGAGTATGAGTTCGACGGGCGCGTCAACAACCATGACCGCGGCTTCCCGTTCAACACGCTCGATCTCACCTCGATCGGCGGCGTCGACAACAACCGCGCCGACGATTCGCTCACCACCGCGACCGCCGACGCGATCGTGACGCGGGTGCGCCAGACCAATCTCAACAATCCGCTCGCGGGTTCGGTTGCGAACGCCAGCACCCCGGCGCTGTTCCAGACGCTGACCCCGCTCAGCAACTGCAACTTCGGCACCTTCACGGTCAACACCGCCACGCAGCAGGGCACCGCCTGCAAGCACAACCTGCAGGACGAGTACCGCCAGATCCTGCCGCTGCAGGAGCGCTACGGCTTCAGCGCGCGCGCCAGCCTGCGGCTCAGCGACACGATCGAGGGGTATCTCCAGGGCAGCTTCATGCATGACCGGGTCGATATCATCTCCCCGCCCAACAACATCCGTCAGGTCCAGCCGTTCGGCGGTTCGCCGTCGCTCTCGGCGAGCAACCCCGGCATCGTCCTGCCGGTGTGGATCTGTAACTCGGGCGTGAACTGCGCGACCGACCTGGGTGCCGCCGGTCGTCGCCTCAACCCGAACAACCCGTATGCGGCAGCCTATGCGAACGACCCCGCCAACGGCGCGGCGCGCATCTACTATCTGTTCGGCGATGCCCGTTCGGGCAGCAGCCGCACCAACGAAGTCTATCGTATCAGCGGCGGCCTGAACGGCCACTTCGGCGATAGCTGGGTCTGGAAGGTCGATGCCGTTTACGCGCAGGACAATCTGTCGCTGACCGACTACGGCTGGTACAACACCAACGCACTCATCAACGCGATCAACACCGGCTCGTACAACTTCGTCAATCCGAGCCTCAACTCGCAGGCGGTGCGCGACGCGGTGCTCCCGCCGATCAACACCCGCTCGCATTCGTGGATCGCGACCGTCGATGCCTCGATCGGCCGCACTTTGTTCGCGCTGCCGGGCGGTGACGCCAAGATCGCGGTGGGCGGCCAGTATCGCCGCGAATCGCTGACCAACAACAGCCGCAACCCGGGCCTCGACGTGAACGGCCTCAACACCTCGGCCGCGTTCGGTGACCGTGAGGTCGCGGCGGGCTTCTTCCAGATCGACGCGCCGATCCTGACGCAGCTCAACGACGGCGTTTCGGGCCGCTACGATCACTATTCGGAAGGCTACGACCACTTCTCGCCGAAGGTGGAAGCGCAGTTCAAGCCGGTCGAGTTCTTCTCGATCCGCGGCACCTTCTCGAAGGGCTTCCGCGCCCCGACCTTCGCGGAATCCAACCCGCGCAGCTCGTATGCCGGCTTCTCGAACTACACGCCCAACGCGGCGTTCGTCGCCGCGCACCCGGGCAACTCGGCCTATTCGACGATCTATTCGTTGGGCAGCGGCGCGACCGGCAACCCCAATGTGCAGCCTGAGAAGTCGCGCAGCTTCACCGTGGGCGGCACGTTCCAGCCGACCCGCCGCGTGAGCTTCACGGTCGATTACTTCAACATCAAGAAGTCCGACCTGATCGTCACCGGCCCGCTCGGTGGCGCGGCGCGCAGCGCCTATTACTCGGTCGCATCGCAGAAGTTCGCTTCGTCTGACGCGGCCGCGGCCGCAGGCTGCGCCGCACTCGCCGCGGTCGGCCAGGGCTATTCGTGCAACGTCGTCGATGCCGCCGATCCGTTCAACCCGACCGCGCTGCCCCGTCTGCTCATCTACAACGTTCCCTATGTGAACGCGGATTATGAGATCATCTCGGGCCTCGACTTCGCCGCGCAGGGCCAGTTCGATCTGACCTCGGACATCCACTACACGACTCGCGCGGAAGTGACGCACACGCTGCAGTTCGACCTGCACACCAACGGCACGGTGCAGAAATACGCCGGTACGCTCGGGCCGCAGGAACTGTCCTCGGGCAACGGCACGCCGAACTGGCGCGGTAGCTGGCAGAACACGATCGAATACGGCAAGCTGGCGCTGACCACGACGACCTATTGGATCGGCCGTCTCAAGGAAGTCGCGGCGGATGAAGGCACAACCGATCTGTCGTGCGCCTCGGCGCTCTACAAGGCGGCGGATGGCTCGGACAAGTTCTGCTATGTCCACAGCTTCATCTACACCGACTTCAACGCCAACGTGCATGTGAACGACAATTTCGATTTCTACATCAACGTCGGCAACATCCTCGGCGCGCGCGCGCCGATCGCGCCGGCGGGCTACACCAGCTCGCCGAACTATCTGACCTCGTGGCACACGCCGGGTCTGATCGGCCGGACCTTCCGGGCGGGCGCGAACTTCAAGTTCTGATCGCTTCGATCCGAGCCAAAAATTGGGGCGGCTTCCTCGCGGAAGCCGCCCCTTTCTTTTGCCGTTTTTCAGCCGTTCACCCCGAGCGAAGTCGAGGGGCCGGTTCAGCGAAGCCGAGGCCGTCGTGCGCGACGGTGCCTCGACTTCGCTCGGCACGAACGGGCGGGAAACAGGTGGTGCGGACCTACACCACCGTCAGCTCCAGCTTCCCGTCGCCCTCCTCGACGCGCACGGTCGCGCCGTCCTTGACCTCGCCGCGCAGGATCAGGTCGGCGAGCGGGTCTTGCAGATAGCGTTGCACCGCGCGCTTCAAGGGCCGCGCGCCGTACACCGGATCGTAGCCGACCCGCCCCAGCCAGCTCCGCGCGCCCTCGGTGAGGTCGAGCGTCACCTTGCGGTCGGCGAGCAGCTTGTCGATGCGCGCGACCTGGATATCGACGATCGGCGCCATCTCGCTCTGCCCCAGACGGTGGAACAGCACGATCTCGTCGAGCCGGTTGAGGAATTCGGGGCGGAAGTGGCCGCGCACGATCTCCATCACCTGCGGTTCGACGCTGGCGACGTCCTGCCCCTCTTCCAGCGTGGTCAGATACTGGCTGCCGAGGTTCGAGGTCAGCACGATGATCGTGTTGGTGAAATCGACCGTGCGGCCCTGCCCGTCGGTCAGCCGCCCGTCGTCGAGCACTTGCAGCAGCACGTTGAACACGTCGCCATGCGCCTTCTCGACCTCGTCGAACAGGATCACCTGATAGGGGCGCCTGCGCACCGCCTCGGTCAGCACGCCGCCTTCCTCATAGCCGACATAGCCGGGAGGGGCGCCGATCAGCCGGGCGACGGCATGCTTCTCCATGAACTCGCTCATGTCGATGCGGACCATCGCGGAAGGATCGTCGAACAGGAATTCGGCGAGCGCCTTGGTCAGTTCGGTCTTGCCGACGCCGGTCGGCCCCAGGAACAGGAAGCTGCCCATCGGTCGGTTGGGATCTTGCAGCCCCGCACGCGCGCGCCGCACCGCGGTCGAGACCGCGCGCACCGCCTGCGCTTGCCCGATCACGCGCTTGCCGAGCGCCGCCTCCATCTGAAGCAGCTTGGTGCGCTCGCCCTCGAGCATCCGCTCCATCGGGATGCCGGTCCATTTGCTGACCACGCCGGCGATATCGTCGGCGGTGACCTCCTCGCGCAGCATCGCGCCCTTGGCGGCGCCCTGCGCCTCCTCGAGCTGGCGTTGGAGCTGGGGGATGCGCCCGTAGGACAGTTCGCCCGCGCGCGCGAGATCGCCGGCGCGCTGCGCCTGGTCGAGTTCGAGCCGGGCGGCGTCGAGCTGTTCCTTCAATTTGGACTCGGCGGCGATCTTGTCCTTTTCACCCTGCCAGCGCGTGGTGAGTTCGGCGGATTGCTGTTCGAGATTGGCGAGTTCGCCCTCGAGCGTGGCGAGCCGGTCGCGCGAGGCGTCGTCGCTTTCGCGCTTCAGCCCCTCGCGCTCGATCTTGAGGCGCAGGATGCGGCGGTCGAGCGTCTCGATCTCCTCGGGCTTGCTCTCGACTTCCATGCGGATGCGGCTGGCGGCTTCGTCCATCAGGTCGATCGCCTTGTCGGGCATGAACCGATCGGTGATGTAGCGGTTGCCGAGCGTCGCCGCAGCGACGATCGCGCCGTCGGTGATGCGGACGCCGTGGTGGAGTTCGTATTTCTCCTTGAGGCCGCGCAGGATCGAGATCGTGTCCTCGACGGTCGGCTCACCCACGAACACCGGCTGGAAGCGGCGCTGGAGCGCGGCGTCCTTTCCGACGTACTTGCGATACTCGTCGAGCGTGGTCGCGCCGACGCAGTGCAATTCACCGCGCGCGAGCGCGGGCTTGAGCAGGTTGGAGGCGTCCATCGCGCCATCGGTCTTGCCCGCGCCGATCAGCGTGTGCATCTCGTCGATGAACAGGATGATGTCGCCCTCGCCGGCCTTGACCTCGTCGAGCACGCCCTTGAGCCGCTCCTCGAACTCGCCGCGATATTTGGCGCCCGCGATCAGGCTGCCCATGTCGAGCGCCATCAGCGTGCGGTCCTTGAGCGTATCGGGCACGTCGCCATTGGCGATGCGCAGCGCGAGACCTTCCGCGATCGCGGTCTTGCCGACGCCGGGTTCACCGATCAGCACCGGGTTGTTCTTGGTGCGGCGGGCGAGGATCTGGATGGTGCGGCGGATTTCCTCGTCGCGGCCGATCACCGGATCGAGCTTGCCGTCGCGCGCCGCCTGCGTCAGATCGCGCGCGAACTTCTTGAGCGCGTCGTAGCGATCCTCGGCCGAGGCGGTGTCGGCGGTGCGGCCGCCGCGCAAGGTGTTGATCGCGGCGTTGAGCGCCTCGGCCCTGACGGCGGCGGCTTGCAGCGCCTTGCCCGCCGCGGTGTTGAGCGACAGCGCGAGCGCGACCAGCAGCCGCTCGACGGTGACGTAGCTGTCGCCGGCTTTCTGCGCGATCTGCTCGGCCTGGTCGAGCACGCGGACGAGATCATTGTCGATGCCGGGCGAACCTTGCGCGCCGCTGCCCGACACCGCCGGGATCTTGGACAAAGCGAGATCGGTCTCGCTGAGCGCGCGCTTGGCGTCGCCCCCGGCGGACTGGATCAGTCCCGCGGCCATGCCCTGCTCGTCCTCAAGCAGCGCCTTCAAGAGATGTTCGGGCGCGATCCGCTGGTGGTTCATGCGGATCGCGACGGTCTGTGCCGATTGCAGGAAGCCCTTGGCGCGGTCCGTGAATTTTTCGAGATTCATGTCGGTGAAATCCCTCCTTTGATGGCGCGCGATATGGTGTTGCCATTTTACAACACAAGAGGCGGCGGCGATTGGACGCATGGGTTCGTGCATGGTAGCGCGCGACCGATCCATCGGATGAAACCATGCGTCTCACATCTCTCGCATTTATCGGCTCCTTGATGTTCCTGACCCAGCCCGCCGTCGCGCGGACCGAAACCAAGCCCGCCCCGATCGCGGCCCTGATCCGGCAGGTCGATATTCCCTATACGCAATTCACCCTAGCCAATGGGTTGCGCGTGGTGGTCCATACCGATCGCAAGGCGCCGATCGTCGCGGTGAGCGTGTGGTATGACGTTGGATCGAAGTTCGAGCCCAAGGGCAAGACCGGGTTTGCGCATCTGTTCGAGCATCTGATGTTCAACGGCAGCGAGAACGCGCCGGGGGATTTCTACGCGCCGCTCAAACAGGCCGGCGGCACCGACATGAACGGCAGCACCTATTACGACCGCACCAATTATTACGAAACGGTGCCCAGGACCGCGCTCGAACGGGCGCTGTTCCTCGAGAGCGACCGGATGGGCTATCTGCTCGGCGCGGTGACGCAGGCGACGCTCGACCGCCAGCGCGGCGTCGTCCAGAACGAGAAGCGGCAGGGCGACACCCGGCCCTACGGGCTCGTCCAGTACAAGCTGACCGAGGGGCTGTTCCCGCCCGGCCATCCCTATGGCCACACCACGATCGGATCGATGGCCGATCTAGACGCCGCCAGCCTCGGCGACGTGAAGAGCTGGTTCCGCGCGCATTACGGCCCCAACAACACGGTGCTGGTGCTGGCCGGCGATATCGACGCGGCGAGCGCCAAGCCGCTGGTCGAAAAGTATTTCGGCGCGATCCCGCGCGGACCGCAGAATCTCGCGCCCAAGGTGGAGATCCCGACGCTCGCGGTGGCCAAATCCGAGGTGATGACGGACCGCGTCGGCGCGACGATGCTGCTGCGCGCCTGGACGGTGCCGGGGATCAACGACACCGATTCGACCGCGCTCGACGTCGCGGCGGGGGTGCTGGGCGGGCTGTCGAGTTCGCGGCTCGACGATATCCTGGTGCGCAAGGAGAAGCTGGCGGTGCAGGTCAGCGCGTATAACGCGAGCTTCGCGCAGCTCGGCACCTTCACAGTGCGCGCGGTGGTGCGGCCGGGGGTCGATGCGGCGCGGGTGGCGGCGCGGCTCGACGCGATCGTCGCCGATTTCCTCAAGACCGGGCCGAGCGCGGACGAGGTCGGGCGCTATGTCACCGAGCGCGTCTCGGCGACGATCGCCGGGCTCGAACGGGTCGGCGGCGGCGGCGGCAAGGCGGTGACGCTGGCCGAGGGCGCGCTCTATTCGAACGATCCCGGCTTCTACAAGAAGCAGCTCGCCGATCTCGCGGCGGAAACGCCCGAGCATGTCCGCGCGGTGGCGGCGCGCTGGCTGTCGCGGCCGGTCTATGCGCTGACGGTCACGCCGGGCGCGCGCGACGCTTATGCCGAGGCGGTGGTGCCGCCGCCCGCGCCGGTCGCCGCCAAGGCCGAGCCGCCGGTCAAGGGCACGCGCGGGGCGATGCCGCCGGCGGGGGCGGCGATCGACCTGACCTATCCGAAGGTCACGCGCGCCCGGCTCAGCAACGGGATCGAGATCGTCTATGCGCGGCGCAGCGCGGTGCCGTTCACGCGCGCGGTGCTGAGCTTCGATGCCGGTTATGCCGCCGATGTGGCGGGGCGATCGGGCACCGCCGGTTTCGCGCTGGCGATGCTCGACGAGGGCACCGCGACGCGCGACGCCACCGCGCTCGCCGAGGCCAAGGAGCGGCTCGGCGCCGGGATCGGGATGGGGATCGGGGCCGACCGCACTTCGGTGTCGCTCAGCGCACCGAGCGTCAATCTCGCGCCGGTGATCGACCTGGTCGCCGACATGGTGCGCCATTCCGCCTTCGCGCCCGCCGAGATCGAGCGGAAGCGCGCCGAACTGCTCGCCGGCATCGCGCAGGAGCTGACCGATCCGGGCGCGCTCGCCAACCGCGTGTTGCCGCCGTTGCTGTACGGCGCGGGCTCGCCCTATGCCAAGGCCAATGGCGGCGGCGACCCGGCCGCGATCGCGGCGCTGAGCCGCGACGACCTGATCGCGTTCAACGCCGCGTGGCTGCGCCCCGACACCGCCAAGCTGTTCGTGGTGAGCGACCTGCCGCTCGCCGACGTGGCGGCGGCGTTCGAGCGCGGATTCGGCGACTGGACCGCGACAGGCGCGCGCGGGGTGAAGACGTTCACCGCGCCCGCGCCGGCGACGCCGAAGATCGTGCTGGTCGACCGCCCCGATTCGCCGCAGTCGATGATCCTCGGCGCGGTGCCCAACCACCTTGCCGGCACCGACGAACTGCTGCCGCTGATCGTCGCCAACGATGCGCTCGGCGGCGGTTTCCTCGCGCGGATCAACATGAACCTGCGCGAAGACAAGCATTGGGCGTATGGCGCGAGCGGCAGCATCCAGCGGATCCAACATGCCGCGCCCTATCTGGTCAGCGCGCCGGTGCAGGCCGACAAGACCGGCGCGGCGATCGCCGAACTGCGCAAGGAGCTGACCGGCTATGTCGGCGCCGCGCCGATGACGCAGGCCGAGTTCGACCGCGCGATCGCCGACGCGACGCGGTCGCTGCCGGGCAGTTTCGAAACCGCGCAGGCGCTGCTCGGCGGCATGCAGAACAACGATCTGTGGCAGCGCCCCGACGAGTATTATGCGACGATCACCGCGCGGTACCGGGCGTTGACGCTGCCCGAGGCGCGGGCGGCGGCGCGTGCGGCGATCGATCCGGCTCGCGCGCTGTGGATCGTGGTCGGCGACGCCAAGGTCGTGCGGCCGCAGCTTGACAGCCTTGGCCTGCCGGTCGAGGTGATCCCCGCCGCATCGGTCGCGACGATGCGCCGGGCGGCCGGTTTACAGGAGTGACGTGATGGCGACGGTCGATGGACAGTGGAATATCGTGGTGCGCACGCCGCTCGGCGAACAGAAGGCGATGCTGAGCGTGGCGAGCGCGGGCGCGAGCTTCACCGGCAACCTGAGCGGCGCGCTCGGTTCGGTCGAGGTCAAGGACGGCAAGGTCGATGGCGACACGATCGCCTGGGTGATGTCGATCACGTCGCCGATGGCGATGACGCTCGAATGCACCGCGACCGTCGATGGCGACACGCTGACCGGATCGGTCGGCGCGGGCGTGATGGGGAGCTTTCCGGTTTCGGGGACGCGGGCGTAAAGCGGGACGGATCGCCCTCGCCCTTACGTCGACTCGCTCCTTCCTCCTGCAAATCAGTGAGGGAAGAAGCATCCCTTGATTTGTACATATACCTGTACATATAAGCGTCCAATGGAGGCTTATATGCAGGTTGTGACGTACACGGACGCGCGCGCCAATCTCAAGGACATGATGGAGCAGGTCGTCGAAGACCATGAAGAGGTCGTCGTCACGCGCAAGAACGGCAAGCCGGTGGTGATGGTGTCGCTCGATACGTGGAACGCCATCCAAGAAACGATGCACCTTCTGTCCACCCCGGCCAATGCGCGCGCGCTGCGTGAGTCGATCGCGCAGCTCGATGCGGGCAAGGGTGTCGAACGGAACTTGATTGCGCTGGCCGACGCGTGAGGCTGGTCTTTTCGGACTTGGCCTGGGAGCAATATCAATATTGGATAAACGCCGATCCCAAGGTTTTCGAAAAGCTCAACGCGCTTATCACCGAATGCCGGCGCAGCCCGTTCAAGGGCAAAGGCAAGCCCGAGCCGCTACGCGGCGACCTGTCGGGATGGTGGTCGCGGCGCCTCACCGAGGCGGACCGGCTGGTGTACCGCATTTCGGGCAAGGCGCCCGACCAGCAGCTCGAAATCGCGCAATGCCGATTCCACTATTGAACCTCAAGGGGTAGCGCGCGCCGGCGATTTAGCCTTTCGCCCGTCGCCGCCACGGCTTACCAACCGTGCATGCTCAAGCACATCCTGCGCATCGCCCTGATCCTGATCGTCGTCGCGATCCCGGTCGGCTATTGGATCAGCCGGCCCGACCAGGCGAAGCTGCCGCTCGAGGCGGTGACCGGCAAGCGGCCCGAGATCAGCCAGCCGCGCAACCAGATGTTCCCGACGACGCGGATCGCCAAGCCGGTCGGCTGGGACGGGGCGATGCCGACCCCGGCGGCTGGCCTTCAGGTGCAGCCGTTCGCGCGCGATCTCCAGCATCCGCGCTGGCTCTATCGTCTCCCCAATGGAGATGTGCTGGTGGCGGAGACCGATTCGCCGCCGCGCGAGGTGCGCGGCGTCAAGGACTGGATCATGGGTCTGCTGATCGGCTCGGCGGGGGCGGACAGCGGCTCGGCCAACCGCATCACGCTGCTGCGCGACGCCAATGGCGACGGCGTGGCGGAGAGCCGCACGGTGCTGATCTCCGGGCTCAACTCGCCGCTCGGCATGGCGCTGGCGGGGGGGTATCTCTACATCGCCAACACCGATGCGCTGGTGCGCGTGCCGTTCACCCCCGGCCAGACCAAGATCACCGCCAAGCCCGAGACGATCGTGACCTATCCCGGCGGGGGCAACCACTGGGCGCGCGGGCTGCTCGCGGCGCCCGACGGGTCGCTGTACGTCTCGGTCGGATCGTCGAGCAACATCGCCGACGATGGGCTCGATGCCGAGAAGAACCGCGCGAACATCCTCCAGGTCGATCCGGTCCACAAGGCGTTCCGTATCTATGCGGCGGGCCTGCGCAACCCGCAGGGGATGGCGTTCGAGCCGCACGGCGGCGGGCTGTGGGTGGTCGTCAACGAACGCGACATGATGGGATCGGACCTTTCGCCCGATTATATGAGCCAGGTCGAACTGGGCGATCACTTCGGCTGGCCGTGGTTCTACTGGGGCGGTTATATCGACCACCGCGTCCAGCCCGAGAATCCGGCGTTGCAGGAATATTCGAAGCGGCCCGATTACGCGCTGGGGCCGCATGTCGCAGCACTCGGCCTGACCTTCGCGGGCGACGCCAAGCTCGGGCCGCGCTTCGCCAATGGCGCGTTCGTCGGCGAACATGGCTCGTGGAACCGCGTGCCGCCCTCGGGCTACAAGGTCGTTTACGTGCCGTTCGCGGACAACGGCTTCCCGGCCAAGGGCGCGCGGCCGGTCGACCTGCTGACCGGGTTCCTCAACGACAAGGGCCAGGCGCGCGGGCGCCCGGTCGGGGTCATCACCGACAAGACCGGCGCGCTGCTGGTGGCGGACGATGTCGGCAATACCGTCTGGCGGGTGAGCGCCAAGACCGCCGGCTGATCGCCCCGGCGCGCGGCGCTGGCGCGAATGTTGCAGGAATGTATCAGACGCGCGTGATTCGTCGCCACGCGAAAACCGGAGTTTACGAAACCCCGCGAACCGCCGATATTCGAAACGATATTCGACCCGGACGCAATTCGGGCGTGTCAGTGTCGGCGTGAGGGGATGATGGGGACGAGTGTTACCACGAATACGGCCAAAATGGCCGAGAACTGGCGCGTGGCGATGACCGCGCTGTGCAATCAGTTCCTGACGACGCAACGCACCTTGTCGGAGACGATCCAACTCGGCCCGTCCGAGACGCTGATCTTCCTGACGATCTCGGTCGCCAATGTGCAGCGCGTGATGCGCGAGCGCGCGATCCCGCCCGAGCTGCGCGGCACCACGCCGCTGCCGCCCGAGGCGATCGTGCCGATCTCCCGCAACGCGATCTCCGCCGCCACCGGGCTGCCGCGCGAAACGGTGCGGCGGCAGGTCGCCAAGATGATCGCGCGCGGCATCGTCGTCGAAGACCCGCGCGGGGGCGTGACGCCGCCGCCCGACATCATCTCGGCGGGCGGGTTCGAGCCGGTGCTCGAAGGGCTGATGACCGAGTTCGCGCGCACGGTGGAGGCGCTGTGCCGTACCGGCGCGCTGGCGGTGCGGCACGACTGACGCGTCCGCGAAGACGACAGGTCACGCCTCCACCGTCAGCGCCTCCAGCGTGATGCGCGCTTGCCCGCCCGCGCGCGCCACGCCTGCCACCGCCAGATCGGCGACGAGGCCGTGGCGGATGACGAGATCCGCCTCGGGCAGATCGGCGAGCCAGCGGTCGAGCGCGTGCCCCGCCGCGCCGGTGAGCCACAGGGTATGGCGCGCGCCGGCGAAGGTCACGCTCGCCCAGCGCTCCCACGTCGCGTCGGCGACCGTCACCGCGCAGCCGGCGCGCGCCGCGTTGGCGACGAGCGCGCGTTCGAGCCGCGCGCCGGCATCGGGACCGCGGCTCATTGGCCGCGCTCCCCGATGAACGCCTCGATCCGCGCAACCATGCGCGCGCCCGGTTCGCGCCCGCGCCGCAGATCGTGAACCAGCCGCGGGTCGCGCACCGCCATCCGCCCGAACCGCGTCGGCGCCATGTTGGTCGCCTTCAGAAATCGATCGATCTTGCCCAGAATCATCACCTGTCCGCCTCCTCGACTCGCTTGATGTTCCGTTTTTGTTCTCGCATTTCCAACTTGTCTAGGAAATTTCCTAGGCTATGCTGGCGGCATGGCGCACGACGACATCCGAGCACGGCTGGCGGCGCTGATCGCGGCGAGCGGGCACAGCTATGGCGCGCTGTCGCGGATGCTCCGGCGCAACGACGCCTATCTTCAGCAATATGTGAAGCGCGGCACCCCGCGCGTGCTCGCGGAGGCCGACCGGCGGCTGCTCGCCGCGTTCTTCCGCGTCGACGAGGCCGAGCTGGGCGGCCCGGCGGCGGCGGCGCCGAGCGTGGCGATACGGCGGCTGGAGATCGCGGCGTCGGCGGGTCCGGGCGCGCTCGCCGACGAGGACCGGGCGGGCGGCGCGGCGCATTTCGATCCGCGCCTGCTCGCGCAGCTCGGCGTCCGCCCCGCCGATGCCGCCGAGATCCGCGCGCGCGGCAATTCGATGGCGCCGCTGATCGAGGATGGCGACCTGATGTTGGTCGACGAGCGCGACCGGCGGGTGCGCGATCAGCCGGCGGTGTTCGTGATCCGGCTCGACGGGGTGTTGCTGGTCAAGCGGGTGGCGCGCGCGGGAGAGATGCTGCGCATCACCAGCGACAATCCGGCGGCGGGGACGATCGCGCCGCAGCCGCCCGACGCGGTCGAGGTGATCGGGCGGGTGGTGTGGCTGTCGCGCGCGCTGCGCTAGCGTGGGGCGCGCGGCCCGCGCGGCACCGTGACGCCGGTGCTAGCGGCGCCGGTCGATCAGCCAGACCGCGGTCGCCATGCCCGCGCCCGCGCCGAGGCCGAGCAGCAGGCCCTTGCTCGGTTCGCCGAGGAACAGGCCGGCGAACGCGCCGACGATCGCGCCGATCGCGATCAGGACGCCGCCGGCGGCGGGGGATTTGCTTGCCATGCGGCGGCTCTGCCATGTCCCGCCGCTGGACGCCAGCGTCCCGTCGCGGGACCGGCGGCGCGCCGCGCGCGCCATGCGTTTACCACCGTGCGCCGCCGCGCGGGCGGCGATGCGGTTCGTGGCATGATCCGTGTGTGTCCGTCCCGCGCACTTTCGCGGGAGGGTTCGAATGGCGGATATGCCATGGCTGGGGCATCGCAGCGACGTCGCGGACGCGGCCACGCTGATCGCCGCGTTCGGCGAGGATGCCGGGTTCGAGGCGGCGGCGCGCGCCGAGCGGAGCCGCGATCTCGGCAACCACACCCACTTCCGCCGCTGGCGGCAGATCGAGCGGCTGATCGTGCTGATGGCCGCGCAAGGGGCGATCGGCACGGTGCAGTGATTGCGGTTTCGCCGCCCCGCCCGCGCACCCGCACGCACATGGGCCATACCGTGCCCTGATCGCGGCTGAACGCCAGCGATAAACGCTTGTTGGCCGGGCGCCGGCCGGGCTAGGACAGCCGGCATGACGTTGTCGCTCGGGCAGCGGGGCGCGGCGTATGGCGCCGCCGCGGTTTTGCTGGTGCTTGCCTGCCCGATGGCCCGCGCGCAGCAATCGCCCGCGCCCGCGCCGGAGCCGCCGCCCCAGCCCCCCGCCCCGCGACCGCCCGTCACCGAACCCGCGCTCGATCCGCAGTCTCCGCTCGCGCCGCTGCCGGGGCTCGGCGTCGACTGGCCCGATCTCGGACCCGCCGCCACCCCCGCCGCCACGCCGGCCAAGGCGCAGGCGACGGGAGGCGACACGCGCTACACCTACCGCGTCGACGGAATCGACGCGATCGCCTCGCCGCTGCTCCGCCAGCGGTTCGATCAGCTTTCGACGCTCAAGACCAACGAGGGCCAGCCCGCCAACGCGGCCCAGCTCGACCGCCGCGCGCGCGAGGATGCCGCCCTGCTCACCGGGCTGCTGCGCGCGGAGGGCTATTATGACGCGAGCGTGGCGACGCGGGTCGACCCCGGCACCGGCCGCCTGCTGGTCGTGCTCGATGCCGAGCCGGGCGCGCTCTACACGTTCGGCGGGGTGCGGGTGACGGGGCTGGACGCCGCGGGCGACGCGGCGGCGGCGCTGCGCGAGGCGTTCGGCGTCAAGACCGGCGATCCGGTCAACGCCGACACGATCGCGGGCGGCGAGGCGAAGCTGCGCACCATGATCGGCCAGCGCGGCTTCCCCTTCGCGGTGGTCGGCGATCCCGAGATCGTGGTCGATCACGCCGCGCATACCGCGACGCTGGCGATGACGGTCGCGCCGGGCACCGCGCGACGCTTCGGCAAGATCGTCGTGCCGGCGGGCAAACACGTGTTCGACGCGCACCATATCGCCGAGATCGCGCGCTTCACGCCCGGCAAGCCGTTCGACGACGTCGCGCTCGCCGATTTGCGCCGCGCGCTGATCCAGACCTCCCTGGTGTCGAGCGTCACGATCAAGCCGGTGCCGGCGAGCGACCCCGATCTGGTCGACATCCTCGTCGCGACCGAGCCGGCGCCGCCGCGCACGATCGCGGGCGAACTCGGCTATGGCACCGGCGAGGGCGCGCGCGCGGAGGTGAGCTGGACCCACCGCAACCTGTTCCCGCCCGAGGGCGCGCTGATCCTGCGCGGTGTGCTCGGCACGCAGGAACAGCTTGCCGGCGCGACCTACCGCCGCAACAATTTCCACGCGCGGGACCGCGTGCTCACGCTCCAGGCGACCGCCTCCAATCTCAAGCGCACCGCCTATGAGGCGAAATCGGTGTCGCTGACCGGCAGCCTGGAACGCCAGACCAACATCTTCTTCCAGAAGAAATGGACATGGTCGATCGGCGGCGAACTGACCGCGTCCGACGAGCGCGACGTGATCGTCTCGACCGGCGCGCCGCGGCGGCAGACCTATTTCATCGGCGCGCTGCCGACGACGCTCAGCTACGACGGATCGGACGATCTGCTCAATCCGACGCGCGGCTTCCGGCTGGCCGGGCGGTTCTCGCCCGAGGTGTCGCTGGAGAAGAACGTGTTCGCTTATGCGCGCATGCAGTTCGACGCGAGCGCGTACAAGCAGGCGGCGGCGGGCGTGGTCGTCGCCGGACGCATCCGGCTCGGCACGATCGCGGGCGCGCCGCGCGACGCGATCGCGCCGTCGCGACGCTTCTATTCGGGCGGCGGCGCATCGGTGCGCGGCTATGGCTATCAGGATATCGGCCCGCGCGACCCCAATAACGATCCGATCGGCGGGCGCTCGCTGAGCGAATTCTCGCTCGAGGCGCGGGTCAAGACGTTCGGCAATTTCGGCGTGGTGCCGTTCTTCGACGGCGGCAACATCTATACCACGCCGCTGCCCAAATTCTCTGGGTTCCGCTACGGCGCGGGGCTCGGCGTGCGCTATTACTCGAACTTCGGGCCGATCCGCATCGACGTCGGCACGCCGGTCAACCCGCAGAAGGGCGATCCGCGCGTGGCGGTCTATGTCTCGCTGGGACAGGCGTTTTGAGCGACGCGGAGGAGACCCCCGCCCCGCCGCCGCCGCGCGCCAGGCGGAGCTGGCGGCAGCGGATCGCGAATTTGCTGGTGGTGGTGCTCGCGGTGCTGACGCTCGGGATCGTCACGCTTGATTCAGACATCGGCCACCGCTTCGTGATCGACCGGATCGGCGCGTTGCGCCCCGCCAACGGGCTGCGCTACAGCCTCGGGCGGATCGACGGATCGCTATTCTCGCGCGCGACGTTGGTCGATTTCCGGTTGCGCGACCCCAGGGGGCTGGTGTTCTACGCGCCGCGCGCGGAGCTGCGCTGGTCGCCGCTGGCGTGGCTGCACAACCGGCTCGACATCACCAGCCTCGTCATTCCGCAGGCGCGGCTGCTCAAGCTGCCGCAGACGCTGCCGACGGCGCGGACCGGGCCGATCCTGCCCGGCTTCGACATCCGCATCGGCACGCTGCGGATCGACCGGCTGATGGTCGCGCCGGCGATCACCGGGGTGGCGCGGCGCGGGCGGTTGCGCGGGCGGGCGGATATCCACGGCGGGCGGGCGCTGGTCGATCTCGACGCGGTGGTGGCGGGGAGCGACACGCTCCGGCTGAAGCTCGACGCGCAGCCCGACCGCGACCGGTTCGACTTCGACCTCAGCGCGCGCGGCGCCGCCACGGGGGTGCTCGCCAAGGCGAGCGGGTTCGCGCGGCCGATCGCGGCGGAGGTCCACGGCGACGGCCGGTGGCGCGCGTGGCGCGGCCGCGCGATCGCCGATGTCGGCAGCGTGCGGCTTGCCGACGTGACGCTCGGCAACCGCGCCGGGCATTATGCGCTGGCGGGAACGCTGACCGTCGCGCCACTCGCGCACGGCAAGCTGCAACGGCTGAGCGGCCCCCGCGTCATCGTCAACGGCGCCGCGACGCTCGCCGGGCGGCGGCTGACGGGCGCGCTCGATCTGCATTCGGCGTCACTCGCGCTGCACGGCGAGGGCGCGCTCGATCTCGCCGCGAGCGCGTTTCGCGACACGCGCGTGCGGGTGCGGCTGCTCCAGCCATCGGCGCTGTTTCCGAACATGACCGGGCGCGCGATCGAGCTGCGCGCGATCCTCGACGGCGCGTTCGCGACCGCCGGGTTCGACTATCGCCTCTCCGCCGAGCGCATGGCGTTCGACCAGACCGGGTTCGAGAGCGTGCGCGCAGCCGGCAAGGGGCATCTCTCGCCCGCGCCGGTGGTGGTGCCGATCCGCCTTACCGCCGCGCGCGTGACCGGGATCGGCGATGTCGCCGGCGGCATATTGCGCAACCTGTCGATCGACGGGGTGCTGCGCGTGACGAGCAAGCTGGTGACGGGCGACGATCTCAAGCTCGCGTCGGACAAGCTCAACGGGCGGGTGTCGCTGCTCGTCGATCTCGTCAACGGCCATTACGAGGTGGGGCTGAACGGCGGGCTGTCGCGCTATCTGATCCCCGGCCTGGGCATGGTCGAGGTCAATTCGTCGCTGCATGTCGTGCCGGGGCCGGGCGGGCGCGGCACGCGCGTGATCGGCAAGGGCAGCGCGCGGATGCTGCGGCTCGACAACGCGTTCTTCCGATCGCTCGCGGGCGGGTTGCCGGGGCTGGTCACCAACCTCGAACGCACCACCGACGGCGTGCTGCACTTCACCAACCTGGTGCTCACCGGGCCGCAGATCCGCATCACCGGCAACGGCATCCGTCGGCGCGACGGCACGTTCCATTTCGAGGGCGGCGGGCAGCAGGCGCGCTATGGCCCGCTGACGATCAAGCTCGACGGCAAGATCGACAAGCCGACGCTCGATCTCGTCTTCACCCAGCCCAACGCAGCGATGGGGCTGTCGAACGTGGCCGCGCATCTCGATCCCACCCCGGCGGGCTATGCCTTCGCCGCGCATGGCGGATCGCGGCTCGGGCCGTTCGACGGCGAAGGCGAGATCCTGTTGCCCAAGGGCGGTCAGGCGGTGATCCAGATCCAGCAGCTCAACGTCAGCGGCACGCGCGCGCACGGCGATCTCGCGATCGTCGAGGGCGGGTTCGACGGCAAGGTCGCGCTGGTCGGCGGCGGGCTGGCGGGAGACCTGATGTTCCGCCCGCAGGACGGGCAGCAGCGGATCGACGCGCGGATCGACGCGGCCGCCGCGCGGCTGGCGCAGGCGGTGACGGTGCGGCGCGCGCATCTCGACCTTTCGGCGGTGTTCGATCCCGCCGGCACCTCGATCGAGGCGACCGCGACCGCATCGGGCATCCGGCGCGGATCGCTGGTGATCGGCCGCACCGCGATCCACGCGGCGCTGCGCGGCGGCAGCGGCGAAATCCGCGCGTCGATCGCGGGATCGCGCGGGCGCGCGTTCGATATCCAGAGCGTGATCGCGGTGACGCCCGACCGCTATTCGGTGTCGGCGCAAGGCACGCTCGACCGCCGCCCGCTCGCCCTGGTCGGCCCGGCGGTGTTCACGCGCAACGAGGATGGCTGGCGGCTCGCGCCGGCGAAACTGTCGTTCGCGGGCGGCACCGCCGATCTGTCGGGCCATTTCACCGGCGCCGCCAGCGCGGTCGATGCGACGCTGACCAGCATGCCGCTGGCGGTGCTCGATATCGGCTACCCGGGGCTTGGGCTGGGCGGCGAAGCGTCGGGCAAGCTCGCGTTCGTCCAGTCGCGCGGCGCCGCGCCGACGGGCAAGATCAACATGACCGTGCGCGGCCTCACCCGATCGGGGCTGGTGCTGTCGTCGCGTCCGGTCGATGTCGGCATCGCCGGTATCCTCGAACCCGGCAAGGCGGCGGCGCGCGCGGTCGCGGCGAGCGGCGGCAAGACGGTGGGGCGCGCGCAGATGCTGCTGACCTTGCCGGGGGGCGACGATCTCGCCGGCCGCCTCGCGCATGCGCCGCTGTTCGCGCAGCTTCGCTACGACGGGCCGGCGGATACCTTGTGGCGGCTGACCGGCATCGAACTGTTCGACCTGAGCGGGCCGGTCGCGATCGGCGCCGATGTCGGCGGCACGCTCGACAACCCCCGCATCAGCGGCGTGGTGCAGGCCAAGGGCGCCAAGATCGAGAGCGCGACCACCGGCACGGTGCTGACCAACGTGATCGCGAGCGGGCGGTTCGGCGGATCGCGGCTGGTGCTCGACCGGCTCGCCGCCGATGCCGGCAAGGGCGGGCGCGTGACCGGATCGGGCAGCTTCGATCTCGCCGCCGCCAATGGCTTCGGCATCGATCTGTCGGTGCAGGCGCAGAACGCTTTGCTCATCAACCGCGACGACATCGCCGCGACCGCGACGGGTCCGCTCACCTTCAAGTCGGACGGATCGGGCGGCACGATCGCGGGCAAGGTGACTCTCACCAAGAGCCGCTACCGGCTCGGCCAGGCGAGCGCGGCGAGCGCGGTGCCGCAGCTCAACATCCGTGAGATCAACCTGCCCGGCGGCGGCGAGGAAGACGATCGCCCGCGCAAACCCTGGAAGCTCGCGGTCCACGCGCATGCGCCCAACAATCTGCTGGTGACGGGGCTTGGCCTGCGCAGCGAATGGTCGGCCGATCTCGATATCGGCGGCGCGCCCGACAATCCCGCGATCACCGGCCGCGCCGATCTGGTGCGTGGCGACTATCAGTTCGCCGGGCGCGAGTTCCAGCTCGATCGCGGCAAGATCCTGTTCCAGGGCGAGGTGCCCGCCAATCCCGCGCTCGACATCGCCGCCAACGCCGATTCGACCGGATTGTCGGCGACGATCCGCGTCACCGGACCGGCGCTCAAGCCCGAAATCTCGTTCACGAGCACGCCCGCGCTGCCGGAGGACGAATTGCTCTCGCGGTTGCTGTTCGGCACCTCGATCACCAATCTGTCCGCGCCCGAGGCGCTCCAGCTCGCCTCGGCGGTGGCGGCGCTCCAGAACGGCAAGGGCGGGCTCGACCCGATCAACGCGGTGCGGCGCGTGGCGGGGCTCGACCGGCTGCGCATCCTCCCCGCCGACCCGCAGACCGGCGCGGGCACCTCGGTCGCGGCGGGCAAATACGTCACGCGGCGGCTGTTCGCCGAGATCATCACCGATGGACAGGGCTATTCGGCAACCCAGGTCGAGTTCCAGGTGACGCGCTGGCTGTCGGTGCTCTCGACGATCTCGACTTTGGGACGACAAAGCGCCAACGTGCGGGTTTCCAAGGATTATTGATCGCTTTCTGCCGCCACCCGTTCGCACTGAGCGAAGTCGAAGTGCGTACCACGCGCGCCAGCGTGTGGGGGACGTGCTTCGACTGCGCTCAGCACGAACGGACTTTTTTAACAGTTTTCCCCCGGAGTATCCTATGCGTCTTTACCTCGCCGCCGCCCTGCTGGCGTCGGCCGCCGCCCCCGCGCTCGCCGCGCCGACGCGCAGCTATGGCGATCTCGCGCTCGCCCCGCGCGGTGACCGGATCGCCAGCATCGACGCGGTCGGAGGGGCCCATGGCGTCATCACCGTGCGCGCGGCCAATGGTCAGGTGGTGCGCACGCTCGATCCGTGTGCTGTCTGCACCTATTCGGACGTGACGTTCGCGCCCGATGGCCGGCTCGCCTGGCTCGCGCGGGACAAGGCCGCGGGGACCGTGACGCTCGGCATCGAGGACGGCAAGGCGACCCGCACCGTCGCGACGATCGCGGGGGTCGCCGAGACGCCGCGCTTCTCCCCCGACGGCACGCGGATCGCGCTGCTCGTCACGCTCGGGGCGGCCAAGGAGATCGGCGCGAACCAGGCCGGGGTGCGGCAGGTCGGCGAGATCGGCGAGAAGAACGACGAGCAGCGCATCGCGGTGTTCGATCTCGCCGGCCCGGCGGTCGCAGCGGCGGCGGTCAAGCCGCTCTCGCCAGCCGGCCGCTATGTCTATGAATATGCCTGGACGCCCGACGGCCGCGGCTTCGTCGTGACCAGCGCGCTCGGCAACGGCGACAACAATTGGTGGGTGGCGACGCTCGACCGGATCGACGCGGCCACCGGCGCGGTCCGCACCATCGCCAAGCCGACGACGCAGATCAATTTTCCGCGCGTCTCCCCCGATGGCCGCGAGGTCGCCTTTATCGGCGGCTTGATGAGCGATTTCGGCTCGGTCGGCGGCGACGTGTGGAGCGTGCCGATCACCGGCGGCACCCCGCGCAACCTCACTACGGGCGCCAAATTCACCGCCACCTCGATCGCCTGGACCGGCGCGGGCGTGCGGGGCACCGCGCTCGGCGGCAGCGACCTATCGCTGCTGTCGGTCGGCGCGCGCGCCGCCACGCTCGGCTGGCACCGCCCGGCGAGCTTCGCGGCGGGCGACGGGCGCGTCGCATACAGCGCCGACGGCAGCCGCGTCGCGATGGTGGTGCAGGACTTCACCCACGCGCCCGCGATCTACGCCGGGCCGGTCGCGGCGCCGGTACAGATCACGCATGACAACGACGCCGCGCCCGCGCTCGCCACCGCGCGCAGCATCACCTGGAAGAACGACGGGTTTGACGTGCAGGGCTGGCTGCTGGCACCGCGCACCGCCGGCACCGGCAAGGCGCCGATGGTGACGATCGTCCACGGCGGCCCGGCGGCGGCGAACGTGCCGTCCTATCTGACGCCCGACAGCACCAGCGGCACGTTGCTCGCGGCGGGCTATTACGTGTTCCTGCCCAATCCGCGCGGCAGCTACGGGCAGGGCGAGGCGTTCACCGCCGCCAACAAACGCGATTTCGGCGGCGGTGACCTGCGCGACATCCTCGCCGGGATCGATGCGGCGGAAAAGGCCGCACCGATCGACGACGCGCGGCTCGGGCTGACCGGCGGCTCCTATGGCGGGTTCATGTCGATGTGGGCCAACACGCAGACCAACCGGTTCAAGGCGATTGTCGCCGGCGCTGGCCTGTCCAACTGGGTGAGCTATTACGGCACCAACGGCATCGACCAGTGGATGCTGCCGTTTTTCGGCAAGACGCTGTACGACGATTACAAGGCGTATGAGGTGGCCTCGGCGATCTACTTCATCAAGAATGCCAAGACCCCGACCTTCATCTGGGCGGGCGAGCGCGACATCGAGGTGCCGCCGACGCAATCGACCGAATATTGGCATGCGCTGAAAGATCTCGGCGTGCCGACCAGCCTGGTGATCTACCCCGACGAAGGCCACGGCGTGCGCGCGCCCGCCAACGCCAAGGATCTGCGCGCACGGACGGTTGCGTGGTTCGACCGGTATCTGAAGTAGCGGATCCGGGTGGGGCAGGTGCTGACGGGGCGCGTGATGCGGGCCGTGGTGTGCGGGGCACGTGCTTCGACTTCGCTCAGCACGAACGGGTTATCCAGACCGTTCGTGTCGAGCGAAGTCGAGACACCTGCGCTCCGGGCTGCCCCTCGACTTCGCTCGGGGCGAACGGGGGTGGGTTAGGCCGCCCGATCCAGCCGCCGACCTAGCGCGACGAAGATCGTAATCAGAACGGGCACCAGAATTATCGAGAGAACGACTTTTACCAACATCTGACCGCCCATAAGCCAGCCGATCGCGCCTGTTCCAAACGCGATGGTGATGAAGAGTAATGTATCGACGATCTGGCTGAGCACGCTTGCAACTGCGGCGCGCACCCAAAGCAGCGAATTACCCTCCTGCCCCTTGAGCCAAGAAAAGATCGTGACATTGAGTATTTGAGACACACCATAGGCAACGATACCGCCGAGCCAGATCCAAGGCGTGGCGCCCATCATCGTGTTGAAAGCAGCCAATCGATCCGCAGGCATTTCCGGTGCGGCAGGCAAAGCAAGGACAAGCAGCGTTAAGATCACGGACGTCACCAGCGGGACGAAACCAACCAAAACCAAGAGGTTCGCTACCTTGCGTCCGTGCAATTCGGCGACGGCGCTGGACGTCGCCACAAGCAGCAGGAAGGCGAAAATCCCGGCTTCAATTGCGAGTGGGGGCAGGCCCAACACCGGGCCAAGCTGGGAAATCGGTCCCAACGTGACCTGTTTGTTGCCGAGCACGCCCGCGATGCAGACCATGCCACCGTAGAAGATCGACAGGAAGAAGAGCGAACGCGGGATCGCGAGAGGCGGCTTTTGCATCCGCCGCACGCTACCGTGTTTCGGGCGCGGGTCAAACCAGCCGTCGCCCCGGCCTGCGCCGGGGCGACGATGGACCGGGCGCGCGCGATTGCGTACAGCGCCGCGATGAATCACATCTCCGACCGCCGCACCTTCGCGATCATCTCGCACCCGGACGCCGGCAAGACCACGCTCACCGAAAAACTGCTGCTGTTCGGCGGCGCGATCCACCTTGCCGGCGAGGTGAAGGCGCGCGGCGCGGCGCGGCGCGCGCGCTCGGACTGGATGAAGATCGAGCAGCAGCGCGGCATCTCGGTCACCTCCTCGGTGATGACGTTCGAGCGCGAAGGCACCACCTTCAACCTGCTCGACACGCCGGGCCACGAAGACTTTTCGGAGGACACCTATCGCACGCTGACCGCGGTCGATTCGGCGGTGATGGTGATCGACGTCGCCAAGGGCATCGAGAGCCAGACGCGCAAATTGTTCGAGGTCTGCCGCCTCCGCAACGTGCCGATCATCACCTTCGTCAACAAGGTCGACCGCGAGGGGCGCGAGGTGTTTGCGATCCTCGACGAGGTCGCCGAGCTGCTCCAGCTCGAAGTGACGCCGATGACCTGGCCGATGGGGATGGGTAGCGATTTCGAGGGGATATTCGATCTGGTCACCAACCGGCTGCTGCTGCCCGAGGGCGCGAGCCGCGAGTTTCAGGGCAAGGTGATCCAGACCAGCGGCATCGACGATCCGCAACTCGACGCGATCATTTCCGCCGGCACGCTCGCCAAGGTGCGCGAGGATGTCGAGCTGGCGCAGGTGGGGTATCCGGAATTCGATGCCGAAGCATATCGGCGCGGCGATCTGACGCCGGTCTATTTCGGCTCGGCGCTCAAGGAGTTCGGGGTCGATTCGCTGATCGACGCGCTCGCGTCGTTCGCGCCGCCGCCGCGCGCGCAGCCGGCCGAGCCCGCCGCGGTCGATCCGGCGCGCGACGAAGTGACCGGCTTCGTGTTCAAGGTCCAGGCCAATATGGACCCCAACCACCGCGACCGCATCGCCTTCATGCGGCTGTGTTCGGGCACGTTCAAGCGCGGCATGAAGCTGACCCCGACCGGCCACGGCAAGCCGATCGCGATCCACTCGCCGATCCTGTTCTTCGCCCAGCAGCGCGAACTGGCGGACGAAGCCTATCCGGGCGACATCATCGGCATCCCCAACCACGGCACGCTCCGGGTCGGCGATACGCTGAGCGAACGCGCCGACGTGCGCTTCACCGGCCTGCCCAATTTCGCGCCCGAAATCCTGCGTCGTGTCCAGTTGAAAGACCCGACCAAGACCAAGCAGCTCCGCAAGGCGCTCGACGACATGGCCGAGGAAGGCGTCACGCAGGTGTTCTACCCGGAGATCGGCTCGAACTGGATCATCGGCGTGGTCGGGCAGCTCCAGTTGGAGGTGCTGCTGTCGCGGCTCGAGGCCGAATATAAGGTCGCCGCGAGCCTGGAGATGGCGCCGTTCGAGACCGCGCGCTGGGTCTCCGCCGAAGACCCGGCCGACCTCAAGGCGTTCGCCGATCTCAACCGCGGCGCGATGGCCAAGGACCGCGACGGCAACCCGGTGTTCCTCGCCAAATCGGCCTGGGAGGTCGGCTATATCGCCGACCGTTATGCCAAGGTGAAATTCGCGGCGACGCGCGAGCGCTAAGGCGGACCGCGCCCGGTCTCCCCGCGCGCCATCATCGGCGATGGTGCGCGAGAGCGGCCGGACGCGGCGCGCGTCACGTCAGCCGCCGGCGGGCGGCGCGAGGGCGATCGTGCTGGCGACCGCCGGCGCGGACCTGCCGAACCACGCATTGGCCTGCGCCGCCTCGATGCGCATGTGCCGGATCTCCTGCGCCGCGGTTTCCGGCGTATCCGCGAACAGGACGCGCATGACGATCCGCTGATTGTGCGGCATGCCATCCGGGAGCGGATGGAGCGTGGCGATGCGGCGGACCGCGCGGAGGGCCGCCTGGTCGAGATCGGGCGCGCGCGACGATTTGTAGAGCTCGACATCGGCGGGCGCGCCGGTTTCGCTGCACCTGAACTTCACGGCGACGACACCGGTCGAATACCGGCCAAAAACGTCATGCGGGTAGGTAAGGTGTTCCTCGACCGCGCGATAGACGCGGTCCGACCATGCCGCCAGCGTCGGCGACTCGGTTGCGGCGGCGTCGGCGGTGCGGCCGACCGCGCTCGATCCAGGCACGAGCGCCGCGAGCGCGATCGTACCGGCAAGGAATAGCGTGTTGATCTTCATGATGAGAGTCCACGTAGTTGGGACAATTGGCTACGCTCATCGGAAGGAGGATCTTCCCGATCTTCGGACGAACAGCCAAAAGGGGACAGCGACCCCGATCTCTTGTCCTTCTCCCGTGCGGCGCGATACTCTCAAGATCAAGCCAAGCATAGTAATAAATCGACATCAGTATCATGCCGTAAGTGTCGGCGCGATATTACGGTTTTGTGTAGCGGATATTCTACAGCGACGTGTGATTTATACACAATCTATTGTATAAGTATTCGTCCTTATACGTATTTGTACCTCGCCGCCGTTCTGAACGGAGATATCACCGGAGCGGGTGCGATCGCCCGGCGACAGGCGCGCGCCGCCTCGCGGCGGCGCGGGGAGGCGTGCTGGCGCGTGGCGCGCACGCGCGACGGGCGGGGTGGTCAGGTGGCGGTGGTGTCGCGCGCCAAGGCATCCGCGAGCGACTCGCGCACCGCGCGCACCGCTTCGATCGTCGCGGCGCTGGCGGGCGTGCGCTTGCGTTCGTCGGCGAGCAGCGTCTGGACGCCGCGGATCGTGTACCCCTCCTGGTTGAGCAGGTGGTTGATCCGCAGCACCAGCGCGACGTCCTCGGGGCGATAATAGCGGCGGTTGCCGGCGCGTTGCAGCGGGCGGAGTTGGGGGAAGCGCGTCTCCCAATAGCGCAGGATATGCTGGGGAAGGCCGCTTTCGCGCGAGAGTTCGCCGATCGTGCGGAACGCGCCCGCCGCCTTGTCCCCGGCGGGTCTTCCGCCGGGTTCGCTTGCCGTGATGCCGCCCGCCACCGTCTCCGGCGGACCGGGAGGCACCATCAGCCGGCTTCCACGATACGATCGCGCATCATCTGGCTGGCGCGGAAGGTGAGGACGCGGCGCGGCGCGATCGGCACCTCGACCCCGGTTTTGGGGTTGCGCCCGATGCGCTCGCCCTTGTCGCGCAGCACGAAGGTGCCGAACCCCGAGATCTTGACGTTCTGGCCGTTGGACAGCGCCTCGCACATATGTTCGAGGATCTGCTCGACGAGCTTGCCCGAATCGGCGCGCGACAGCCCGACCTGGTGATGGAGCGCTTCGGCAAGATCAGCGCGAGTCAATGTTCCGGCAGTCATATCTTGTCCCTCCCCTTTCCCCAAAAGGTTGCCAAAGCGTAACACGACACGGATGCCGCCGGAAGGGGCTTAACCCCTCTGGCACAAGGAGATTTCGGGACATGCCGCCGCCGGCGCGCGGCGCGGCGGCGAAATGCCCGTCCTAGAAGCGCACCACCGCCGCGCCCCAGGTGAAGCCGCCGCCCATCGCCTCGAGCACGATCAGGTCACCGTGCTTGATCCGGCCGTCGCGCACCGCCGTGTCGAGCGCGAGCGGCACCGAGGCGGCGGAGGTGTTGGCATGGCGATCGACCGTGACGACGACCTTCTCGGGCGACAGGCCGAGCTTCTTCGCGGTGGCATCGAGGATGCGCGCATTGGCCTGATGCGGCACCAGCCAGTCGATCGCGTCGGGTGCGAGCCCGGCGGCCGCCATCGTTTCGGTCAGCACCGCCGCCAGATTGACGACGGCGTGGCGGAACACCTCGCGGCCCTTCATGCGCAGCTTGCCGACGGTGCCGGTGGTCGAGGGGCCGCCATCGACATAGAGCAACTGGTTGTGGCGGCCATCGGCGTGGAGCCGCACCGCGAGCACGCCCTGGGCATCGGCGGCGGCGTCACTTTCGCGCGCCTCGAGCACGATCGCCCCGGCGCCGTCGCCGAACAGCACGCAGGTGGCGCGGTCTTCCCAGTCGAGGATGCGGCTGAACGTCTCCGAACCGATCACCAGCGCGCGCCGCACCGCGCCCGCGCGGATCATGCTGTCGGCGACCTGGAGCGCATAGAGGAAGCCCGAGCAGACCGCCGCCACGTCGAACGCGACGCAATCGTCGATGCCGAGCAGCGCCTGGATCTTGGTCGCGCTCGACGGGAAGGTCTGGTCGGGCGTCGCGGTCGCCAGCACGATGAGGTCGATGTCGCGCGCGGCCGCACCGGCGGCGGCGAGCGCGGCGCGCGCGGCGTCGGCGCCGAGCGTGGCGGTGGTCTCATGCTCGTCGGCGATGTGGCGGAAGCGGATACCGGTGCGCTCGACGATCCATTCGTCCGAGGTGTCGACCGTTTCGGCAAGCTGCGCGTTGGACACCCGGCGCGCTGGCAGCGCGGAGCCGGTACCGGTGATGACGGCGCGAATCATGCTGTTTCCTTCAAGCGGCCCAGGGTGCGGCTCGTTCAGGCCGCTTTTGCTTCGAAATTGCCAAGATCCTCGGCGATGCGCCGGGTGAGATCGTCACGCACCATCTTGGCGGCGACGCCGATCGCGGTGGCGACACCGATTTCGTTGGCGCCGCCGTGGCTCTTGAGCACCAGCCCGTTGAGCCCGAGGAAGACCGCGCCGTTATGGTTGTTGGGATCGAGATGATGCCGCAGCAGATCGGTCGCGGGCTTGGAGATCAGGAAGCCGATCTTCGAGCGCATCGAACTCTTGAATGCGCGCCGCAGCAGATCGGCGACGAAGCGCGCGGTGCCCTCGGCGGTCTTCAGCGCGATGTTGCCGGAGAAGCCGTCGCACACGATGACATCGACCTCGCCGCGCGAGAGCCGGTCGCCCTCGATGAAGCCGGTGAAGCTCATCGGCAGGTGAGTCGCGAGGCGCAGCGTCTGCGCGGCGTCGCGGATCTCGTCGGTGCCCTTCTGGTCCTCGCTGCCGATGTTGAGCAGCGCGACGCGCGGGCTCTGGAGATCGAGCGTGGTGCGCGCATAGGCGGCGCCCATCACCGCGAACTGGACGAGGTTGCGCGCGGTGCATTCGGTGTTCGCGCCGAGATCGAGCACGACGACGTCATTCTCGCCGAGCGAGGGCATCATCGCGGCGAGCGCGGGGCGGTCGATGCCGGGCATCGTGCGCAGCGAGAGCTTGGCCATCGCCATCAGCGCGCCGGTGTTGCCCGACGACACCGCGGCGGCGGCGCGGCCCTGCTTGACCATGTCGATGGCGACACCCATCGACGTGGTCTTGGCGCGACGGATCGCCTGGCTCGGCTTGTCGGACGATCCCACCACCTCGGGGGCGTGGACGATCTCCGAATGCGCGGTCAGGTTGGGGTGATTCTTCAGCCCGCGCGTGATCGCCGCCTCATCCCCCACGAGGATGAAGCGCAGGTCCGATCCCTGGCCTTCGAACTGACGACGCGCGCGCGCGACCCCGGCCAGCATCACCGCCAGCCCTTCGTCGCCACCCATCGCGTCAACGGCGATCCGGGAGCCGTTCGTCACTTTCGCCCCCCGTTCCGCAGAGATCAGCCCTCGACCGAGACGATCTCGCGGCCGTTGTAATGGCCGCACGAATTGCAGAGATTGTGCGGACGCTTCAGTTCACCACAGTTCGGGCATTCCTGAAACGATTCGATGCTCAGCGCATCATGGGCCCGGCGCATGCCGCGCTTGGACGGCGTAGTTTTTCTC
This sequence comes from Sphingomonas pollutisoli, assembly GCF_029167165.1. Lineage (NCBI taxonomy): Bacteria > Pseudomonadati > Pseudomonadota > Alphaproteobacteria > Sphingomonadales > Sphingomonadaceae > Sphingomonas > Sphingomonas pollutisoli. The sequence goes on along the minus strand of NZ_JARFNJ010000003.1, from coordinate 604,286 downwards.
TTGGGGACGGCCATTTCGGCGAAACCTTGTGCTTGTTGCGTGTTCGATTCGGGGCGATTCGCCCGGACCCAATAGCCACGTGACCGACGGTTGAGGGTCGGCCGCGGTGGCACCTGCGGCCGAACGCATCGCGAAGCACCGCGCCTATAGCGATTCTCCGCGCCGTTGCAAGCGGTGAGGCACGGTGGCACAGCGCGGGCCTCTCACGAAAGGATCGAATCTTGGCGCCTGTCCTGTTGCCGATCACGCTCACCGCCGTCGGCGGGGCGGGCATCATCAACTTCTGGCTGGCGGCGCGCACCGGGTTGATCCGGCGCGAAACCGGCGTCGAGCTGGGCGACGGCGGCAACCTGCCGCTGATCCGCCGGATGCGCGCGCACGCCAATTTCGTCGAATATGCGCCGTTCGTGCTGCTACTGATCGGGCTGATCGAATTCTCGATCGGCAGCCCGACTTGGCTGTGGGCGGTGAGTTCGGTCTTCCTGATCGCGCGAATCGCGCACGCGCTCGGCATGGACGGCATGCCGGGCGGCCGCGAGGGCGGCACGGCGGTGACCTTCGCGGTGCTGCTCGGGCTGTCGGCCTATGCGGTGGCGCTGCCGTTCATCGGCGGCTCCGGGCGGGTGGTGACGGAGACGGTGATTCGGGTGCGGTGAGGCCAGCGTGAAAGCCGTTCGTCCCGAGCGAAGTCGAGAGACACGTCCGCAGCGCCGGTGTCTCGACTTCGCTCGACACGAACGGGCTGGGAATGTCGGTCAGGCCGCCAGCGCGGCGTCGCTCACATAGGGGTTGCTGGCGCGTTCCTGCGCGAAGGTGCTCATCTGGTTGTGGCCGGGGATGAAGGCGGTGTCGCCGCCGAGCGGCCACAGCTTGGTGACGATCGCGTCGAGCAGATCCTGATGATTGCCCATCGGGAAATCGGTCCGGCCGATCGAGCCGGCGAACAGCACGTCGCCGACGATCGCCAGCTTCGAGGGCGCGTGGTGGAACACGACATGGCCCGGGGTGTGGCCGGGGCAGTGATAGACGTCGAGCGTCAGATTGCCGACGGTCACCGTATCGCCGTCGGCCAGCCAGCGGTCGGGCTCGAACGGGGTGCCGGGCACGCCATAATTGCGGCCGTCGTCGGCGAGCCGGGCGATCCAGAAGCGATCGGCCTCGTGCGGCCCCTCGATCGGCACGCCGAGTTCCCGCGCGAACGGGCCGGCGGAGCCGCAATGGTCGATATGGCCGTGCGTAAGGAGGATCTTCTCGACCGTGACACCGTGCTGCGCCGCCGCCGCGCGCAGCTTGGGCAGATCCCCGCCCGGATCGACGAAGGCGCCGCGCATCGTTTCGGTACACCAGAACAGCGTGCAATTCTGCTGGAGCGGCGTGACCGGGATGATCGTCGCGCGGAGGGGAGGATTGGCCATATCGCGCCGAGATAGAAACCATCGCCAGGGCGGACAAGAGCCGGGGCTTGCCCCTGGGGGCATAACCGCTGCATCTGTGCGCCGGAAATGCCGCCGCGTGACGCCCCTTTCGTCCTGCTTGACGATGCCAGCGAGGTTCGGGCCGGCGACGTCCGGGCCGGCGCCGGGCGCGCGCGGCTGTACCGTGATCCGGTGCGGATCGTGGCGGCATATGATGCCGCCGAGGTCCGGCCCGCGCTGGAGGCGGTGCGCGCGGGCCGGCGCGCCGGGCTGCACGCCGCCGGCTATCTCGCCTATGAGGCGGCGGCGGCGTTCGAGCCGATCGCAGGCGCCGCGCCGCGAACGGACGCGCCGCTGCTATGGTTCGGGCTGTTCGAGCGCTGGGACGAGGTGGCCGATGTGGCGGCGCTGCTGCCCGACCCGGCCGGGGCGTGGATCGGCCCACCCGAACCGGGGATCGCCTTTGCCGACTATGCGGCGCGCTTCGCCCGCGTGCGCGAGCTGATCGTCGCGGGCGACATCTACCAGGCCAATCTCACCTACCGCGCGCGCGTGCCGGTGCTGGGCGATCCGCGCGCGGCCTATGCGCAGTTGCGCGCGCGGGCGCGTGGCGGGTTCGGCGCGCTGGTTCACGACGGCGCGCGCTGGCTGCTGTCGCTGTCGCCCGAATCGTTCTTCGCGCTGTCGGGGCGCGAACTGCGCTGCCGCCCGATGAAGGGCACCGCGCCGCGCGGCGCGACGCGCGCGGAGGACGACGCGCTCGCCGCTACGCTCGCCGCCGATCCCAAGCAGCGCGCCGAGAATTTGATGATCGTCGATCTGATGCGCAACGATCTCGCCCGCGTCGCGGCGGCGGGGAGCGTCGCGGTGCCCGATCTGTTCGCGGTCGAGCGCTATCCGACGGTCCAGCAGATGGTCTCGACCGTCACCGCGCGGCTCGCCGAGGGGCGTGACGCGGTGGACGTGCTGGCGGCGCTGTTCCCGTGCGGTTCGATCACCGGCGCGCCCAAGCTGCGCGCGATGGAGGTGATCGGCGAGGTCGAGGACACGCGCCGCGACGTCTATACCGGCGCGATCGGGCGGATCGACGCGGACGGGGACGCCGCGTTCAACGTCGCGATCCGCACGCTGACGCTGCCCGACGGCGCGGACACCGCGAGCTTCGGGGTGGGCGGCGGGATCGTCGCCGATTCGCGCGCTAGCGACGAATGGGCCGAGACGCGGACCAAGAGCGCGTTCCTCGCCACGCCCGGCCCCGGCTTCGACCTGATCGAGACGATGCGGTTCGACCCGCTAACGGGGGTGGCGCGGCTCGAACGCCACCTCGCGCGGATGCGGGCGAGCGCCGCGGCGTTCGGCTTCGTGTTCGATCGCCACATCGCGCGCAACGAGCTTCAGGCGGCGACCTTCCGGCTGCGCGAGCCGCGCCGGCTGCGGCTGTTGCTGGCGCGAAGCGGCGCGATCGCGATCGAGGTGTCGCCGCTGCCCGCGCCGCCGGCGGGGCCGGTGCCGGTCGCGGTGGTGCCGCTGCCGGTCGATCCGGGCGACATCCGCCTGCGCCACAAGACCACCGATCGCGGCTTCTACGACGCGGCGCGCGTCGCGGCGGGCACGTTCGAGGTGCTGTTCGCCGACCCTTCCGGCGCGCTGACCGAGGGGAGCTTCACCGCGCTGTTCGTGGCGCGCGGCGGCGTGCTGGTGACGCCGCCGCTGGCGCGCGGGCTGCTGCCGGGGGTGCTGCGCGCGGCACTGATCGCGGAGGGCAAGGCGATCGAGGGCGATCTGACCGCCGCCGATCTCGCGGGCGGCTTCTTCATCGGCAACGCGCTGCGCGGGCTGATTCCGGCGGTCGTGACGGTTGCGAAGCCTGCGAAGGCCAGTCTATAGCCGCGCCGCTTTCCCTATAGAGGCGTCTTTCTCATGCACCCATCCGCCGCGCTCGCCCGCATCAAGCCCTCGCCCACGCTCGCGATCACCTCGCGCGTGCAGGAACTGAAGCGCGCCGGCGTCGACGTGATCGGCCTGGGCGCCGGCGAACCCGATTTCGACACGCCCGATTTCATCAAGGAAGCGGGCATCAAGGCGATTCGCGACGGGCAGACCAAATATACCAACGTCGATGGCACGCCCGAGCTGAAGGACGCGATCGCGCAGAAATATCTGCGCGACAACGGCCTCGCCTATACGCGCGACCAGATCAGCGTGAATTCGGGCGGCAAGCACACCCTGTTCAACGCGATGGTGGCGACGCTCGACGCCGGCGACGAGGTGGTGATCCCCGCACCGTATTGGGTGAGCTACCCCGATGTCGTGCTGTTCGCGGGCGGTACGCCGGTGTTCGTCGCGGCGGGCGCCGACCAGCAGTACAAGATCACCCCCGAGCAGCTCGACGCGGCGATCACGCCGAAGACCAAGTGGGTGATCCTCAACTCGCCGTCCAACCCCACCGGCGCCGCCTATAGCGAGGCCGAGCTGAAGGCGCTGGGCGCGGTGCTGGAGGCGCATCCGCACGTGTGGATCTTCGCCGACGACATGTACGAGCATATCCTGTTCGACGATTTCAAGTTCACCACGATCGCGCAGGTCTGCCCGTCGCTGTACGAGCGCACGCTGACCGCCAACGGCTGTTCGAAGGCCTATGCGATGACCGGATGGCGGATCGGCTTCGCCGGCGGCGCGCCGTGGCTGATCAAGGCGATGGCGAAGCTGCAGTCGCAATCGACCAGCAACCCGTGTTCGATCGCGCAGGCGGCATCGGTCGCGGCGCTGACCGGCGACCAGGGGTTCCTCAAGGACAATGCCGCGCTGTTCCAGCGCCGGCGCGATCTCGTCGTGGGGATGCTCAACCAGGCCGAGGGCATGACCTGCCCCAAGCCCGAGGGCGCCTTCTACGTATATCCCGAATTCTCCGCGCTGATCGGCAAGACCACGCCGGGCGGCAAGCGGATCGAGACCGACGAGGACTTCGTCGGCTATCTGCTCGACGATGCCAAGGTGGCGGCGGTGCAGGGCGCGGCGTTCGGCCTCTCGCCGGCGATGCGGATCAGCTATGCGACCAGCGACGAACTGCTGACCAAGGCGTGCGAGCGGATCCAGGAGGCGTGCGCGGCGCTGCGCTAGGCACCGCCGGCCGGCGCCCCCGAGCGGGTCTAAGCCCGAACGGGGGCGCGGGCGGCGTCCTGCTTCGGGCGTGATCGACGCAAAAACCGGGGATCGGTCAAGACCCCCTTGCCCTTGGCCGGTGCGATGCCATATTTTCGTCTCGCCATGATCGACGCACCCACACCCACGACGATGGCCGAGCATACGGACGGCGATGACGACGGCACCGGGCTTGGTGTCGCGACCCGCACGCGTGCCCGCACCAAGCAGCCGACGCCGTACCGCGTGCTGCTGCTCAACGACGATTACACGCCGATGGAGTTCGTCGTGCTCGTGCTTCAGCGCTTCTTCCGCATGGACATGGAGGCGGCGACGCGGGTGATGCTCCACGTCCACCAGAAGGGCGTCGGCGTGTGCGGCATCTTCAGCTATGAGGTCGCCGAGACCAAGGTCGCGCAGGTGACCGAATTCGCCCGGCAGAACCAGCATCCGCTGCAATGCATGCTGGAAAAGGCGTGACCCGCCGCCGCTGAGCCTCACCCGGCGCGGTTTGGCCCGGCATCGCGGCGTGGCCGTTATCCCCGCGAGGCGGGCAGCCAGCCGAGTTCCAGACCCGCGTAGCGATCGATGAAATTGGCCGAACGCGCCAGCGCGCGTTCGTCGAGGAAGCGCACCCGGCCCGCCTCGCGCGCGATCAGCCGCTCCTCCTCCAACTGGCGCAGCATGCGGTTGACGTGGACGGCGGTGAGGCCGGTCGCGTCGCCGACCTCCTCCTGCGTCAGCCCGAGCGCGAAACTGTCGCCGACGCTCTTGTCGAGCATCCGCGCGCGGTTGCGCATCTCGATCAGCACCGCCGCCACGCGCGCCTTGGCCGAGGTGCGGCCGAGCGCGGCGAGCCGGTCGGTCAGCGCGACCCGCTCGATCTGGTTATAGACCAGGATCAGCGCGGCGAGACGCGGATGCTCGACCAGCAAGGCGCTGAACGCGGCGCGTTCGAACGGCGCGACGGTGCAATCGGACAGGGCGGTGATCGTCTCGGGCGCGTCGTCGTAGATCAGGTTCGAGACGGCGAGCAGATCGCCCGAGGAATGGATGCGCAGGATCTGCCGGCTGCCGTCGTCGAGCAACACCGAGCTCATCATCCGGCCGGACCGCAACACGAACACTTCGCCGACGCGATCATTCTCGCGCTGCAGCGTGACACCGCGGCGAAGACGCCGTTCCCGTTCCTCCAGACGCTCAAGCGCTCGGTATTCCACATCCGTCAGCGCGACCATGTCGTTGAGACGGTCGGCGAAGCAACTGCCAGGCACTCGTAACATTCCCCCACTGGTCCGCGATCCAAAGCAGTCCTGTAAAATCAGTGCATTAAAGTCGATCAAGGGTGTCTCGAAGCCGACACATTCCACTTTGCGCGCGCCGCTCCGGCTTGCGCGGAAGGCGCGAGGCGATAATAGCCGGCGGATGGATCGCATCATCATTCGCGGCGGCAAACGCCTGTCGGGCCGCCTCCCCATCTCCGGTGCCAAGAACGCCGCGCTGACCCTGATGCCGTGCGCGCTGCTGACTGAGGAGCCGCTGACGCTGCGCAACCTGCCGCGGCTCGCCGATGTCGACAGTTTCGGCCACCTGCTCAACCAGCTCGGCGCCTCGACCCAGATCGAGGGCGCACGGCCCGAGGATTTCGGGCGGGTGATGACGATCCGCGCGGGCAAGCTGACCTCGACCGAGGCGCCGTACGACATCGTGCGCAAGATGCGCGCCTCGATCCTCGTGCTCGGCCCGCTGGTCGGCCGCGCGGGCGAGGCGACGGTGTCGCTGCCGGGCGGCTGCGCGATCGGCAACCGGCCGATCGACCTGCATCTGAAGGCGCTGGAGGCGCTCGGCGCCGAGATCGAGCTGGCGGCGGGCTATGTGAAGGCGACCGCGCCGGGCGGGCGGCTGGCGGGCGGCGATTACGTCTTTCCGATCGTCTCGGTCGGCGCGACCGAGAATGCGGTGATGGCGGCGGTGACGGCGCGGGGTGTCTCGCGGATCGGCAATGCCGCGCGCGAGCCCGAGATCGTCGACCTGTGCAACTGCCTGGTCGCGATGGGCGCGAAGATCACCGGGATCGGCACCGAGACGCTGGAGATCACCGGGGTCGAACGGCTGCACGGCGCGACCTATGCGGTGATGCCCGACCGGATCGAGGCGGGCAGCTATGCGTGCGCGGCGGCGATCACCGGGGGCACGCTCGATCTGGTCGGGGTGGTGCCGGAGGACATGCGCGCGACGATCGCCGCGCTGGTCTCGGCGGGGGTGACGGTGGAGGAGCGCGGCACTGTGCTCCACGTCTCCGCGCCCGAGCGGCTGCGGCCGCTGACGCTCTCGACCGCGCCCTTCCCCGGCTTCGCGACCGACATGCAGGCGCAGTTCATGGCGATGCTGACGCTTGCCGACGGCGCGAGCGTGCTGACCGAGACGATCTTCGAGAATCGCTATATGCACGTGCCCGAGCTGGCGCGGATGGGCGCGGACATCCACGTCTCGGGCCGCACCGCGGTGGTGCGCGGCGTGAACAAGCTCGTCGGTGCGCCGGTGATGGCGACCGACCTGCGCGCGTCGATGAGCCTGATCCTCGCGGGACTCGCGGCGGAGGGCGAGACGCAGGTGGCGCGCGTCTATCATCTCGACCGCGGCTACGAGCGGCTCGAGGAGAAATTGAGCGCGGTCGGCGCGGACATCGAGCGCGCCGGCGACGGGTGACGGCCTGTGTGAAATCCTCCCCCGCCAGGGGGAGGTGGCACGCGTAGCGTGACGGAGGGGGCGGGCGGCGAAACGGTCGCGCGCGAATCGCGCCCTCCCCCTCCGTCGCCTTTGGCGACACCTCCCCCTGGCGGGGGAGGATTGCGATTACAGCCCACACACGAAAAGGGGCCGCCCTCGCGGGCGGCCCCTTTCCTATTCCCGAACGCCGGCGATCAGGCGGCGATCTTGGCCTTTTCGGCGGCGAGCGCGACGCGGTTCGACAGCGGCTGGGCGACTTCGCCGGCCAGCTTGAGCAGCGCTTCGGTGTGCTTCGACGATTCGGCGACGAGCGAGTCGAACGACTGGCGGAAATAGTCGCTCTGGAGCTTGAACAGCTCGGTCGGCGACTTCACCGACGCGAAGCTCTTCATCATCGCGGTCGCGCCTTCGAACTGCTTGCGCGTGTATTCGGCGGCTTCCTGACCGAACGATTCGAAGCCCTTGGCCGCGATCTTGCTCGATTCGACGACGGCTTCGATGTTGCCCTTGCCGAACGCGTTCATGTCCTCGAACAGCTTGGTGCTCTTCTCGAAAGCGGCCTTGGCGCGCTCATTGGCGTCGCCGAAATAGGTCTGGGTCTTGGCGGTGGCGTCCTGGATCGTGGCTTCCATGGTCTTTTCCTTGTGCGAGATCGCCGCGGAAGACGGTTCCGGGGCTGGGGGCGGGGTAGAAACGAGAGGCTCCGGCGCGGTGACGGGCTGGGGAGCGGGTTCGGGCGCCGCGGCGACGGGCTCCGGCGCCGGCTTGGCGGCGACCGAGGGAAGCGTGACGGGCGGCACCACCACTTCCGGGATCACCGGCGCGGCGAGCGTCGGCGCCGGCTCGGCGGCCTGAGCGGCAACGGGTTCGGGCAGCATCGGCACCGGCGGCTTCGCCTTGGGTGCGGGCTTCGATGCTACCGGCTTGGGCGGTTTCGGCGCGGCGGCCGGGGTCGGCGAAGCGGCTGCGGCGGGAGGCACCGGCACGGCCGGCTTGTTCGGCCCCTTGCCGCGCGTCGCGGGCTTGGGATTGTCACCGGCCATATGATCGTCTCCTGCCGTATTGCTGTCACGCAATATATCGAAGTCGATCCACGACCGCAAGAAGTTTGTTGCAGTGCAACATGGCTGTCATGCTGCAATGTTGGAGCCATAATGGAGACAATAAAGCGGGGCTTCATCTTTCCCGAACGTAGCGCCCGGGCGCGTCGTCGAGCGCCTTCGCGGTTCCGCCGCCCGGTTTGCGCGCGCCGGTCGCGCGCACCGTCGCCGAATCTATCGCGCGCAGCCACGCCGCCCAATCGGGCCACCAACTCCCCGGAGTCTCGCGCGCTGCGGCGAGGAAATCGTCGAGCGTGCCCTTTGGTTCCGCGTCGCTCCAATATTGGTATTTGTTCGCCTCCGGGTGGTTGACCACGCCGGCGATATGCCCCGACCCGGCCAGCACGAAGCGCACCGGCCCCTTGAGGTGCTCGGTCAGTTTCCACACGCTTTCGGCCGGGGCGATATGATCCTCGCGGCCCGCCTGCACATACGCGGGGGTCTCGATCCGCCCGAGGTCGATCGGCGTGCCGTCGACGCTCAGCGCGCCGGGCGTGGCGAGCAGATTGTCGCGGTACAGATCGCTCAGATAGCTGAGATGCCATTTCGCCGGCAGGTTGGTGATGTCGCTGTTCCAGTGGAGCAGGTCGAACGGCGCGTAATCATTGCCGAGCAGATAGTTGTTGGTGACATAATTCCAGATCAGATCGCGCCCGCGCAGCAGGTTGAAGGTCGCCGCCATGTAGCGCCCGTCGAGATAGCCGTCGGGGCTCAGTTCCTTGAACATCGCGAGTTGGGCATCATCGACGAAATGGAGCAATTCGCCGGCATCCGCGAAATCGACCTGCGCGGTGAAGAAGGTCGCGCTCGCCACGATATCGGCGCGCCCGCGCGCCGCGAGCAGCGCGAGCGTGGCGGCGAGCGTGGTCCCCGCCACGCAATAGCCGATCGCGTGGACGCGATCGACCTTGAGCGCGGCGCGGGTCGCCTCGATCGCGTCGATCTGCGCGGCGACGTAATCGTCCCACACGACATGCTTGAGGCTCGCGTCGGCGGATTTCCACGACACCATCAGCACGGTGATGCCCTGATCGACCGCCCAGCGCACGAAGCTCTTCTCGGGCGTGAGATCGAGAATGTAGAAGCGGTTGATCCACGGCGGGAAGATCACGATCGGCGTCTTGAGCACGTTGGGCGTGGTCGGCGCGTATTGGATCAGTTCGTACAGCGGGGTGCGATGGATCACCTTGCCGGGGGTGACGGCGAGGTTGCGGCCAAGCTCGAACGCGCCCGGCGCCACCTGCGTCATCTGCCCCTTGGAGATGTCGGCGAGCATGTTCTGCAAGCCCTTGACGAGATTCTCGCCACGCGTCTCGATCGTCTTTTCGAGCACCTGCGGGTTGGTGGCGGGGAAGTTGCTCGGGCTCATCGCGTCGATGAAGGCGCGCGTGGCGAAGCGGAGCTGCTCCTTCTGCTTGCCCTCGACCCCCTCGATCGACTCGACCGCGCGGAGCAGATGGTCCGAGAGCAGGAAGTAGCTCTGGCGAATCCAGTCGAACACCGGATTCTCGTGCCAGCGCGGATCGCGGAAGCGACGGTCGGCGGTCTGTTCGGGGCGCTGCGCCGGGCCTTGCGCGGCGGGATCGAGCAGGTGCTGCCACAGCGCGATGCTGTCGCGCCAGAAATCCTTGGCGCGCGCCACCGTCGCCGGATCGGTGACGCCGGGGATCGGCGGCACCGCGCCGGCGTCGGCCGGCTGCATCGCGGCGAGCCCATGTTCGAGCGCGAGTTGCTGGAGGCGGCCGAGGATCAGCGTCCAGTGCTGCATCTCCTCCAGGCTGGGCAAGCCGAAACCCGCGCCCGTTGGAGCCGCGCCGGGCCGTTGCTTGGTATCGGTCTCGCTCACGCGCGTTCTCCTTCGCCCCTGGCGGGTTTTGCTTTCGTCGATGGCCGTTCGAGTTCTATAAGCGTACCGTCGCGCCTTTGCGACCTTGGGAAGATCCAGTGTCCGACGAATTCTACCGCATGAAGCGCCTGCCGCCCTATATCATCGCCGAAGTGAACGCGATGCGGGCCGAAGCGCGCGCGGGCGGCGAGGACATCATCGACCTGGGCATGGGCAATCCCGATCTGCCGCCGCCGCCGCATGTCATCGAGAAGCTGTGTGAAGTGGCGAGCAAGCCGGGCGCGCACGGCTATTCGCAGTCGAAGGGCATTCCGGGGCTGCGCCGCGCGCAGGCGAATTATTACGGCCGCCGCTTCGGCGTCGATGTCGATCCCGAGACCGAGGTGGTGGTGACGATGGGATCGAAGGAGGGGCTCGCCAGCCTCGCCACCGCGATCACCGCGCCGGGCGACGTCGTGCTCGCGCCCAATCCCTCCTATCCGATCCATACCTTCGGGTTCATCATCGCCGGCGCGACGATCCGCGCGGTGCCGACCACGCCCGACGAACACTATTTCGAGAGCCTCGATCGCGCGATCGCCTTCACGGTGCCGCGCCCGTCGATCCTCGTCGTCAACTATCCGTCGAACCCGACCGCCGAGACGGTCGATCTCGCCTTCTACGAGCGGCTTGTCGCGTGGGCGAAGGAGAACCAGGTCTGGATCATCTCGGACCTCGCCTATTCGGAACTCTATTACGACGGCAAGCCGACCGTCTCGATCCTCCAGGTGAAGGGCGCCAAGGATGTCGCGATCGAGTTCACCTCGCTCAGCAAGACCTATTCGATGGCGGGCTGGCGGATCGGCTTCGCGGTGGGCAACGCCAAGCTGATCGCGGCGATGACGCGGGTGAAATCCTATCTCGATTACGGTGCGTTCACGCCGATCCAGGCGGCGGCGTGCGCGGCGCTCAATGGCCCGCAGGATATCGTCGAGGCCAATCGCGTGCTCTACCACAAGCGCCGCGACGTGCTGGTCGAGAGCTTCGCCCGCGCCGGCTGGGACATACCCGCGCCGCCCGCGAGCATGTTCGCCTGGGCGCCGTTGCCGCCCGCGCTCAAGCATCTCGGCAGCCTCGAATTCTCCAAGCAGTTGCTCACCCACGCCAAGGTCGCGGTCGCGCCGGGGGTCGGCTATGGCGAGAATGGCGAAGGGTTCGTGCGGATCGCGATGGTCGAGAACGAACAGCGGCTGCGCCAGGCCGCGCGCAACGTGAAGCGCTATCTGCAGAGCATGGGCGTCAACACGCCGGCGCGCACCGGCTGAGCCGATCGGCCTTGCCAGCCCGCCGCCCGGAACGATCATCGGCAGACCCGGCACGCTGCGCGCCCATAGGCGTGCGATTGGCAATCGCGCGTTAAGCCTCGTGCGATATGAAGCACTTATGAGCTTTCGGGATCGATCGGGCGGCTTCGCGGCCACTATCGTCTGGACGTTCATCCTCTATGCGGTGCTGACCGCGGCGGCGGCGCTGCTGACGCGCTTCAACCACGGCATCGCGCTGATCTGGCTCGCCAACGGGCCGCTGCTCGCGACCTTGTGCCGCACCCCGCCGCGCCGCTGGCTGCCGATCGCGATCGCGGCCTGGCTGGGCATGGTGTGCGCCGTCTTCACCGCGATCGGCATCCGCCTGGTCGCGATGCCGGTCGCGCTGGTCGATGTCGGCGAGGCGGTGGTCGCGGCGGCGCTGCTGCGGCACTGGCGCGTCTCCGACACGCTGTTCCGCTCGGTGAGGACGATCCCGGCCTTTGTCGCCGCCTGCGCCGTCGCGACCTTGCTGAGCGGCCTGCCCGGCGCCGTGCTGGCGGCGGAGACGCTGCATCTCGCCGTGCTGCAGGTTTGGTCGGATTGGATCATCGGGCACGGATGCGGGCTGCTGCTCGGCACCCCGCTCGCGCTGGTGGTGCGGCGCGACGAGGGCGCGTGGGCCGAGCTGGCCCGGCCCGGGCGCGGCGGCGCGGCGGCGGGCGCCGCGCTTCTGGTCGCGGCGACGACGTTCGGCGCGTTCTGGCAGAGTACGCTGCCGCTGCTGTTCCTGCCCTTTCTCCCGGTGATGATCGCGGCGGTCGCCTTCGAGCGGGTCGGCGCGGCGGTGAGCGTGGTGATCGTCGCGACGATCGGCGGCCTGCTGACGATCGCCGGACACGGCCCGGTGATGCTGATGCACGGCGATGCCGCGCTGCGGCTGCAGGTCTTCCATTTCTATCTGGTCGTGATGTTCCTGACCGCGCTGCCGATCGCGGCGCTGCTGGTGCAGCGCGAGACGCTGGTGCGCGCGCTCGCCGAGAACGAGGCGCGCTACCGGCTGCTCGCCGACAATGCGACCGACATCATGCTGACGTTCGACCCCGACGGGACTGTACGCTTCGTCTCGCCCGCGGTGCGCGAGATCGCGCTGTACGAGCCCGAGGCGCTGCTCGGCACCAGCATAACCGACCTGATCTACCCCGAGGACCGCGCGCGCGTGCGGGCGATCTACGCGGCCGGCCTCGCCACGCCCGAGCGCAGCCACGCCTTCGAGTTCCGCGCGATCAAGGCCGACGGGACGGTGAGCTGGTTCGAGGGCAACAGCCGCATCGTGGTCGACGCGAATGGCGCGCCCGACGCGATCGTCTGCATCCTGCGCGACCTCGAGGGGCGCAAGCAGCGCGAGGCGGAGCTGGAACGCGCCGCCGCGAGCGATCCGCTGACCGGGCTGCTCAACCGCACCGCCTTCCGCCGGCGGGTCGATGAGCGGCTGCGCGGCGACGATCCGCCCGGCGCGCTGGCTTTGGTCGATCTCGATTATTTCAAGCTGGTCAACGACGTCCACGGCCACGCCACCGGCGACACCGCGCTGCTCGTGCTGGCCGATCTGCTGCGCACCAACCTGCGCGCGGAGGACGCGGTCGGGCGGATCGGCGGCGAGGAATTCGCGATCCTGTTCGCCGGGCGCGACACGGCGGCGGCGGTGGCGATCTGCGACCGCTTGCGCGACCTGCTCGCGCGGACGCTGATCCCGGCGCCGCACGACTGTTTCTCGATCACGATGAGCGCGGGGGTGATGCCGCTGCGCCGCGACCTGAGCGTGGACGCGCTGTTCTCGCGCGCGGACGAGGCGCTGTACCGGGCGAAAGCGCTCGGACGGAACCGCACCGAACGCGCGGTGGGCGCGGGCTGACCGCCCTGCACGGTTTCTCCACGGGCCGCGGACCACCGCTCGACACGCGCGCGGCATGGCGTGGTTGACCGCCACCGCCCGGACCCCGATCATGCGCGCCATGACCCGCCACATCCTCGTCGTCGACGATGATCCGCATATCCGCGACCTGCTGAGCTTCGCGCTCGGCAAGGCGGGGATGACCGCCGAGGAAGCCCCCGACGGCGAGGCGGCGCTGGCGGCGATCGCGCGGCGGCCGCCCGACCTGATCGTGCTCGACATCAACATGCCGCGGCTGGACGGGCTGGAGCTGTGCAGGCGGCTGCGCGCGGGGCCGGCCGATCAGGCCGCGCTGCCGATCCTGTTCCTGTCCTCGCGCGACGACGAGATCGACCGGATCGTCGGCATCGAGATCGGCGGGGACGATTATGTCGTGAAGCCCTTCTCCCCGCGCGAGGTGGTCGCGCGGGTCGGCGCGATCCTCAAGCGCGGCGGCGCGTCCGTATCCGTGCCGGTGCCGACCCCGGCGCGGATCGCGCACGGGCGGCTGTCGCTCGACCCCGAGGGATGGGAGGCGCGGTGGGACGACGTGCCCGTCGCCCTGACCGCGACCGAGTTCGAACTGCTCGCGCTGCTCGCCGCGATGCCGGGGCGCGTGTTCAGCCGCGACCGGATCATCGACCGGCTGCACGGCCCCGGCTTCGCGATCACCGACCGGACGATCGACAGCCATGTCCGCAACGTCCGCGCCAAATTCCCCGCCGGTGTGGACCTGATCGAGACGCGCGCCGGGATCGGCTACCGGATCGGCGGCTGTACGTGATCGGCTCCGCTTCATGATCGCCCCCTCTTTATGATCGGATGGGCCAAGGCGCTCGCCAAGCGCCACTGGCCGAAGCTGCGCATCCGCACGATCCTGTTCGGCACGTTGCTGTTCGTGGCGGCGCTGCCCGGCGTCGCCGCGCTGTTCCTGCGCGTGTACGAGAACACGATCGTCCAGCAGACCGAGGCCGAGCTGATCGCGCAGGGCGCGGTGCTCGGCGCGGCGTACAAGGCGGCGTGGGCGGCGGGGCTGACCGATCCCGCGCCGCGCCGGCTCGCCCCCGAGCCGCCGCGGATCGATTTGCGGACGATGCCGATCCTGCCGCCGCAGCGCGCGCCGCGCGGCCGCTTCGCCCCCGATCCGCGCGCCGCGCGGGCGGCGCGCGCGATCCTGCCGATCGCGAGCGACGCGGCGGCGGTGACGCTGACCGCGACGCGGCTGCTCGACGCGCGCGGCGTGGTCGTGCTCGGGCGCGGCGACGTGGGCCTGCGCTATACCGCGCTGCCCGAGGTGCGCACGGCGCTCGCCGGCCGCGCCGCGACCGTGCTGCGCGCGCGGGGGCAGGCGCGCTGGCTGGCGGTGCTGAGCCGCGCCTATGCGATCCGCGTGCATCATGCGCGGCCGGTGCTGTTCGGCGGGCGCGTGATCGGCGTGGTGCTGTCGTCGCGCAGCCCGCGCGGGCTGTTCGTCGGCATCCGTCAGGACGCGGCGGCGATCCTGACCGGCATCGCCTTGATTCTCGCGACCTTGCTGGTGCTGGTCGGGCTGCTGTCGCGCGGGATCGCGCGGCCGATCGACCAGCTCGCGCGCGCCAGCGAAGGCGTGGCGCTCGGGCATGTCGAGATGCCCGACACCCCCGTCACCGCCGCGATCGAGATCGCGCAACTCTACGACGCGTTCCGTGGCATGGCGGCGCGGATCGAGCGGCGCTCGCGCTATCTGCGCGATTTCGCGGCGGCGGTGAGCCACGAGTTCAAGACGCCGATCGCGGGGATACGCGGTGCGCTCGAACTGCTCGACGAGCATGGCGGCACGATGGCGCCGGACGAGCGCGCGCGCTTCCTCGCCAACGCCGCCGCCGATGCCGAGCGGTTGCAGCGGCTCGTACAGCGGCTGCTCGATCTCGCCCGCGCCGACATGGTGACGATCGACGCCGGCGCGAGCGCTGATGTCGTCGCGGCGGCGCGGCGCGTGGCGGACTCATGTCGCGCGGATGGCTTCGCGGTGACGCTCGCGGGCGTCGGCGCCGCGGCGGCGCGAATCACGCCCGAGGTGATCGAGACCGTACTCGAGACATTGCTGGAGAACAGCCGTCAGGCCGGCGCGCGCGCGGTGACGATCGGCATCATCGCGGGCGACACCGTCCGGATCACCGTCACGGACGACGGCCCCGGCATTGCGCCCGCCGACCATGAGCGGATTTTCGAGCCGTTCTTCACCGGACGGCGCGAGGCGGGCGGCACCGGACTGGGCCTCGCGATCGCGCGCTCGCTGCTGGCGGCGAGCGGGGGAACGATCGCGGCGGTGGCGGTGGAGCGAGGCGCGTGTTTCGAGGCCGTGCTGATGCGGTGATGTGGCCCGGCTTGAGCGACCGCCCTCGTTTCGTCACCCGTTCGCACTGAGCTTGTCGAAGTGCGTACCAAGAGCATCGCGCTTTTGGGCACGTGCTTCGACAGGCTCAGCACGAACGGGTGGGTTTGGAGCGCAATGTCCTTAACCTCCGCTCGTTCGTGCCGAGCGCAGTCGAGGCACTGCGCTCGGGACGAACGGTGTGTGACCTCAAGCCGCCGTCCAGCCGCCGTCGACCGAGAGGTTGGCGCCGGTGATCGACTTGGCCTCGTCGCGGCACAGGTACAGCGCGAGCGCGGCGACCTGTTCGACGGTGACGAATTCCTTGGTCGGCTGCGCGTCGAGCAGGACGTCGTTCATCACCTGTTCGCGCGTCATGCCGCGCGCCGCCATCGTGTCAGGGATCTGCTTCTCGACGAGAGGGGTCCAGACATAGCCCGGCGAGATCGCATTGACGGTGATGCCGAACGTCGCGGTTTCGAGCGCGACCGTCTTGGTGAGGCCGGCGAGGCCGTGCTTGGCGGTCACATAGGCCGATTTGGCGGGGCTGGCGACGAGCGAGTGCGCCGACGCGGTCGAGATGATCCGGCCCCATTTCGCCGCCTTCATCAGCGGCACCGCCGCGCGCATCATGTGGAAGGCGGAGGATAGGTTGATCGCGAGGATCGCATCCCATTTCTCGACCGGAAAATCCTCGATCGGCGCGACGTACTGGATGCCGGCGTTGTTGACGATGATGTCCGGCCCGCCCAGTTCGGCGTGGCAGCGCTGGACCATGCCGGCGATCTCGTCGGGCTTGGTCATGTCGGCGGCGTCGTAGAGCGCCTTCGCGCCGCTCGTCGCTTCGAGCGCGGCGCGTTCCTTTTCGATGTCGGCGGCATCGCCGAAGCCGTTGATGACCACGCTCGCGCCCTCGCTCGCGAACGCCTTGGCATAGGCGAGGCCGATACCCGAGGTGGAACCGGTGACGATCGCGGATCTGCCCTTGAGGAACATGCGGTTTTCTCCGTTTTGGGTGAGGATCAGGTCAGGGATGGGCGCGGTCGAGCGTCAGGTCGAACGCCGCGCTCTTGCCGGTCTCGATATTCTCGGCGACGAGACGGGCGTTGGCCATGGTCTCGTGGACGGCTTCGAGCCCGGCGCGCCAATGTTCGTCCATCGTGCGCGCCGAGAATTCGTAATCGCGCGATCCGCCCTCCCACGCGTTGGCGCGGTAGATGAGCTGGACGAGATTGACCGCATCCTCGTGCGAGCGCGCGGCGAGCGCGAGCACGTCGGGATCGTCCGCGAGCGCCGCGGGCAGCTTGGCGAGCACCTTGCGCGCGAGTTCGCGGTCCTTGCGGATGCGCAGCAGCACGTCGGAGACCTGCCGGGTGCGGCTGGAGAAGCGAATCTCCTTCTCGCGCGCCATCACGTCCATGATCGTGCGCGGGCGCTCGGCGCTGGAGGAGAACAGATCGACCTGGAAGGCGAGCAGATCGGAGGTCTGGTTGTCGAGCACGTGGCTGAGCGGCGTGTTCGAGACGAGCCCGCCGTCCCACCACAAGCGCCCGTCGATCTCGACCGGGGGAAGCCCCGGCGGCAGCGCGCCCGAGGCCATGATGTGGCGCGCGTCGATCCGGTCGGTCGTCGTGTCGAAATAGCGGAAGTTGCCGCTTTCGAGATCGACCGCGCCGACCGAGAGCCGCACCGGGCCGGTGTTGAGCAGATCCCAGTCGATCATCGAATCGAGCGTTTCGAGCAAGGCCCGCGTATCGTAGAAGCTGAGCGCCTCGGGCGTTCCCGGCGCCGCGAAGATCGGTGAGATCGCGCGCGGCGTGAAGAAACCGGGCACGCCCCGCGCCAGCACGAAATTGGCCGACCATTCGTGCAGCGCCTCGCGGACATGGTCGTTGGGGAAGATCGGGAAGCTCGGCAGCGCGCTGGTCAGCAGGTTCCAGAAATCGTGGAGCGCCTCCACCCGCCTTTCCGGCGGGTTGCCCGCGACCAGTGCCGCGTTGACCGCGCCGATCGAAATGCCCGCGACCCAGTCGATCGCGATCCCGCTCGCCGCCAGCCCCTCGATCACCCCGGCCTGATAGCTGCCGAGCGCGCCGCCGCCCTGAAGCACCAGGGCGACGGTATCGGGCAGCGGGATCGCCTTGGCATGGCGTTTGGGGCGTTTGTGGGGTTCGCTGTCGGCCATGCGCAGAGACATGGGCCGGGGCGGCGCGGCGATCAACGACAGTTTGATGAAAAGGCCGTCATCGGCGCCTATCCGATCAGCGGCACCATATCGATCGCGCGGTCGCGGCGGCGCAGCTCGACGGTGACGCGCGGATCATCGCCCTTGGCGGCGGTGCCGATCACCGCCCCTTGCGCGACGCGCGCGCCCGGCGCGACCGATGCCGCGTCGAGCCCGGACACCAGCGTCGTCCAGCCGCCGCCGTGATCGAGGATGACGATCGTCCCGTAGCTGCGGAAGCGCCCGGCATAGGCGACCTTGCCCGCCGCAGGCGCGACCACGGGCGCGGCGGGCGCGGTCGCGATCGTCAGCCCGCGGGCGCGCACGCCCGCGTCCGAAAGCTCGCCCAGCCCCGTGACCACCCGGCCCGCGACCGGCAACCGGTATGGCGCCGAACCGGCGGGCCAGACCGGCGGCCCGAGCGACGCGACGACCTCGCCGGGGCGCGGCGGGCGCGGCAGCGGGCCGGGCAAGGCGGCGAGGCCGGCGCGGGTCGCGGTCTCGTCGCCTTGTCTGCTCATCAGATCGACGATGTCGCGCGCGCGCTCGCCAAGCGCGATCGCGCGATCCGATTCGAACAGCGCGTCGCGGCCGAGCGCCCGCGATTTGAGGCGGTGTTCGGCCTCCAGCCGGGTGAGCGCGAGCCGCTGGGTTTCCAAACGGGTGCGGCTCTCGGCGAGCGCGGCGGCGGCGAGCGCCGCATTGGCCTGCAACGCGCGGGTGCGATCGAGATCGGTGCGGAGCGCGGCGGTGCGCGCGCGGACCACCGGCATCGCGCTCGCCAGCACCGCGCGGACGTGGACGAGATCATCGACCGAGCCGGGCTGGACGAGGCTTATCATCGCCGGCCGCCGCGCAAGCGACTGGAGCGCCGCGATCAGCCGCGCGATCGGCCCCTGCCGGGCGGCGAGCCGCGCGCGCTGATCGGCGAGCAGGCGCGCGGTGATCGCGCCGCGCGCCTGACCCGCCGCGATATCGGCCTCGGCCTGCTGGATGCGCGCCGCCATCGCGGCTTCTTGCGCACGCGCCTGCGCGGCCTGATCCTGCTCGCGCGCCGCCGCCGCTTCGAGCGCCGCCGAACGCGCGGCGGCGGCGGCGGATTGCGCCTTGGCGGCCTCGAGCCGGCGGAGCTGATCGGCGGGGACGACCTGCGCGGTAGCGGCAGCCACGGCCGCGACCGCGACCGCCGCGCCACCGGCCGCGAGGGTCCAGCGCGCGCGCATCATCCCTCGCGGTGATAGGGGTGGTTGGCGAGGATGCTGGTCGCGCGCCACAATTGCTCGGCGAGCATCGCGCGCGCGAGCAGGTGCGGCCAGGTCGCGCGGCCGAACGACAGCAGCAAGTCCGCCTGCTTGCGCTGCGCGTCGTCGAAGCCGTCGGCGGCGCCGATCAGGAAGCGCGTCTCGCGCACGCCGCCGTCCCGCCACGTCTCCAGCCGGCCAGCGAAATCGCGCGAGCCGAGCATGTCGCCGGTCTCGTCGAGCATGACGATGCGCGTCGCCGGATCGAGCGCCGGCATCTTGCCGCCGGTATCGGGGAGTTCGGTGATCCGCGTCGGCCAGCCGATCCGCTTCATGTAGCGGTCGACCAGCTCGCTCTCAGGCCCGCGCCCGATCCGCCCGCGCGCGACGATGTGGAGGAGCATTCGGTCAGCCTCTTGTCGAAGCGGTTTCTACAAGACCGCTCCGTTGCACGGGCAGGCGGCGAATTTAAGAGTGTACGCGACGGCAATCCCGCCGTCGCTGAAGGGAACGCATATGACACTAGCAGATCTGTGCGCCATCATCATGGCGTTATGCGCCTTCGCAGCCTTGATCCTCAAGGTCGTGGAGGTGTCGCGCTCACGATAGCGCACCGGGCGGGGGCGCGTTACAGCGCGTCCCCAAACGATTGAACCCCGGCCGTTACAGCGACCGGGGTTCGAACCGAAAGGGCAAGCCCTGACACTAGCGCGACCGACATAGCCGAGCCTCGCCGAAAGTCAAGATTTCAGGCGCCCGCCGCCGCCCCGCCGGACACCGCCGGCGGAGTCGGCGCGTCGCCGAACGCCCACATGCGTTCGAGGTTGTAGAAGCTGCGCACTTCGGGGCGGAACAGATGGACGATC
Source organism: Sphingomonas pollutisoli (assembly GCF_029167165.1). Taxonomy (NCBI): domain Bacteria; kingdom Pseudomonadati; phylum Pseudomonadota; class Alphaproteobacteria; order Sphingomonadales; family Sphingomonadaceae; genus Sphingomonas; species Sphingomonas pollutisoli. The sequence continues at coordinate 584,154 of NZ_JARFNJ010000003.1, read as the reverse complement.
ACGTCGCCGGCGTCGATCAGCACCCAATCGGCGGTGGGCAACCCTTCGATCCGCGCGACGCGGCCGAGTTCGGCCTTGATCTTCTCGACCAGCTTCTGCGCCATCGACGCGACCTGCCGCGTCGAGCGGCCGCTCGCGATCACCATGTGGTCGGCGATCGTCGATTTGCCGGCGAGCGGGATCGAGATCGTATCGACCGCCTGATCGTCATCGAGCGAGGCGAGGACGAGCTTGTGCAGCGCCTCGACCTCATCGGGTTCGGACGCGCGATAGGATGGGGAAGCTGAAGCCAAGATGGTTCCTAAGAAACGTGGGAGGTCGGGTCAGGCCCGGATGATTCGGCAAAACGAAGCTGCCAGGCGGGATCGGCTGCACGCAGCCGGGTCGCCGAGGTCGGGTCGAGACGGAAGCGCAACAGCACGAGTGCCGGCAATCTCCACTTCGTCCAGCGTTTCGCCTGGCGTGCGGGCCGGATGGAGCGCCGCAGCCAACCCATCGCGGGGGCCGCGTGAGCGTGCCTGTCATAGCCCGGTCTGGCGATAACTGCAATCGGAACCTCACGCGCGATCCGCCGCCACCCGCGCCACTGGTGAAACTGGGCGAGATTGTCCGATCCCATCAGCCAGACGAAGTGCTTCTTGGGATAGAGCCGGACGAGCTTGGCGATCGTGTCGACGGTGTAGCGCGTGCCGAGCCGCACCTCGAGCGCACTCACCCGGATCGGCGCATGCCGCGCCGCCACGCGCGCGGAGGCGAGCCGCACCGCGAGCGGCGCCATGTCGCCGCTCGCCTCCTTGAGCGGGTTGCCCGGCGAGACCAGCCACCACACTTCGTCGAGATCGAGCGCGTCGAGCGCGGCGAGGCTGATCGCGCGGTGGCCGTGATGCGCCGGGTTGAACGAGCCGCCGAGAATGCCGATCCGGGTTGCCGCCATGCGTCCGCTCAGGCGCCCCGAGCCGGCTGGTTGAGGACAGTGTCGCGGTAGCCGCGCTGCAATTCGAGCATCCAGCCGGGATATTCGCCGGGCAGCCGGCTGACCGCGTCGAGCGTGGCGAGATCCTCCGCCGACAGCACGATCTCGGCGGCGGCGAGATTGTCGTCGAGCTGCTCCTTGCGCTTGGCGCCGACGATGACGCTCGTCACCACCGGCTGATGGAGCAGCCAGGCGAGCGCGATCCGCGCCACCGATACGCCGTGCGCCTGTGCGATCGGCGCCATCGCGTCGAGCACGGCATTGCCGCGCGCTTCGTCCACGGGCGGGAACTGGCGCGTCGCGCGGCGTCCTTCGGCGCCGGCATCTCGGTACTTCCCCGACAGATAGCCGCCGGCGAGCGGGCTCCACACCATCAGCCCCAGCCCTTCGGATTCGAGCATCGGCACGATCTCGCGCTCGATGTCGCGCCCGGCGATCGTGTAATAGGATTGCAAGCTCTGCGGCCGCGCGAGGTTGAGGCGCTCGGTGATGCCGACCGCCTTGGCGACCTGCCAAGCCGCCCAGTTCGATACGCCGACATAGCGGACATGGCCGTGCTGAACGAGGATGTCGAGCGCGCGCAGCGTCTCCTCGATCGGCGTCGCGGGATCGAAGCCGTGGATCTGGTACAGATCGATATGATCGGTGCCGAGCCGTTTCAGGCTGGCCTTGCACTGATCGAGGATATGGACGCGCGACGCGCCCCGGCCGTTGATCCCCTCGCCCATCGGCCCGAGCACCTTGGTGGCGAGCACGACATCCTCGCGCTTCAGCCCGAGGTTCTTGATCGCCTGGCCGGTGATCTGTTCGGACAGGCCCTGCGAATAGACGTTGGCGGTGTCGATGAAGTTGACGCCCGCATCGACCGCCGCCTTGAGCAGCGCGTCCGCCTCGTCCTGCTGGACCTGCCCCATATAGGCGAAGAAGCCCTCGCCGCCGAAGGTCATCGTGCCGAGGCACAGTTCGGACACGAACAGGCCGGTGCGGCCGAGTGGGTTGTAGCGCATGATTGATATCGTCCCGATGGTCAGCCCCGGCCCTGCGGCGACATATGTCCATCACGCCGCGATGCGGCAATGGCGGCGGAGAGATTTCGCGCGGCTAGAGTTCAGCCTCGACCTGCCCGAGCCAGTCCTCGCGCCCATGACGGATGCGAACGATTTCGACGCCTGCGTCGCGCAGGCGGTAGATGACGATATAGTCCGTGCCACGCACACCCATCACGCGAAATGGCTCGCTGAGGGCGCGCCCAAGGCGAGGATAATCGAGGAGTCGGTCTGCCACCCGGTCGATCGCGCGGAAGACGTTCGATGCGGGCACGTCGTGTTCAAGGAAATACGCGTCGATCGCATCGAGATCATCCAACGCGGCCGGCGACCAGATCAAACGCGGCATCGCGTCTCATGCTTAGCGATCAACGCATCCAGCTTTGCCTTCACCTCTTCGTGCGGAATGCCTTCGCCGCGATCGAGCTGATCGATACCTTCCTGAACGAAGGCTAGGAACTCGGCCTCGCGCCGCGCCGCCTCGACCACCGCACGCGCGATGAACTTGGACCGACTTTGCCCGCGCGCGGCCGTGACGCGATCGATCAGATCGATCGTGTCCGGATCGAGTCGGGTCGTGACGACCGCTGTCTTGCTCATACTTCGGATGTATACAATCGAAGCACCATCATCAAGGCCGCGTCTGGCCGGTACCGCGCCCGATCCATTTGTACGTCGTCAGCCCCTCCAGCGCGACCGGCCCCCGTGCGTGCAGCCGGCCCGTGGCGATTCCGATTTCGGCGCCGAGGCCGAATTCGCCGCCGTCAGCGAACTGGGTCGAGGCGTTCCACAGCACGATCGCGCTGTCGACGGCGGCGAGGAAGCGTTCCGCCACCGCCGCATCCTCCGCCACGATCGCGTCGGTATGGTGCGAGCTGTGTGCCGCGATATGCGCGAGCGCACCGTCGAGGCCATCGACGAACTTCGCCGAAGCGATCGCTTCGAGATATTCGGTATCCCAATCGGCGTCGCTCGCCGGCACCAGCCCGGGGATGAGTTCGTGCAGGCTCGGATCGGCGCGCACCTCGCACCCCGTTGCGGCGAGCGCCGCGACCAGCGCCTCGGCGTGGGGATAGGCGCGGTCGATCAGCAGCGTCTCCATCGCGCCGCAGACGCCGGTGCGGCGCATCTTGGCGTTGACGACGATGCTTTCGGCCATCGCCTGATCGGCCGAGGCGTGGACGAAAATGTGGTTGATGCCATCGAGATGCGCGAGCACCGGCACGCGCGCCTCGGCCTGGACGCGCGCGACGAGGCTCTTGCCGCCGCGCGGCACGATCATGTCGATCAGCCCCTCCGCCGTCAGCATCGCGCCGACCACCGCGCGATCGGTGACGGGAACAAGCTGCGCCGCATCCGCCGGCAACCCGCTTTCGGCCAGCCCTTTCGCGAAGATCGCATGGATCGCGCGGTTGCTCTCGATCGCTTCGGAGCCGCCGCGCAGGATGACCGCATTCCCCGAGGCGATGCACAGCGCCGCCGCATCGGCGGTGACGTTGGGGCGGCTTTCGTAGATGATGCCGATCACCCCGATCGGCACGCGCACCCGCGACAGCACGAGGCCGTTGGGCCGCTCGGCGGTGTCGATCACCCCGCCGACCGGATCGGCGAGCGCGGCGACCGCCGCGACGCCATCGGCCATGCCGGCGATCCGCTTGGCATCGAGCCGCAGCCGGTCGAGCATCGCGTTCGACAGCCCCGCCTCGGTCGCGCGCGCCATGTCGGTGGCGTTGGCGGCTTCGATCTCCACGCTCGCCGCGCGCAGCAGATCGGCGATGTGGCGCAGCGCCGCCTGTTTCGCCGGCGTGGGCGCGGCGGCCAGCGTGACGGCGGCGGCACGGGCGCGGGCGCCGAGATCGGCGACCAGCCCCTTCGAAATCGCGTGATGCTCGGTCATGGCACCATCGCTATCACGACCGCCCACCGCTGCCAAAGCCGTTTCGCCCGCGTGGCGGCTTCACCGGCGCGGCGCGGGCGGGTAAGCGTCGGCGCGAGGCAACCGCGACGGACATCACGCATGATCATCGGCATCGACCTTGGCACCACCAACAGCGCTTGCGCGGTGTGGAAGGACGGCGCGGCGACGCTGATCCCCAACCGGCTCGGCGAGACGCTCACCCCCTCGGCGGTGAGCATCGACGATGGCGGCGCGGTGCTGGTCGGCATGGCGGCGCGCGAGCGGCAGGCGAGCCACCCCGACGCGACCGTCACCGCGTTCAAACGCTATATGGGCACCAAGCGCACCACCCGGCTCGGCGGGCGCGACTATAGCGCCGAGGAACTCTCCGCGCTGGTGCTGCGCAGCCTGAAGGAAGACGCCGAAACCTTCCTGGGCGAGCCCGTCACCGAGGCGGTCATCACCGTGCCGGCCTATTTCAACGACCAGCAGCGCAAGGCGACCCACCGCGCCGGCGAACTCGCGGGTCTGCGGGTCGAGCGGCTCATCAACGAGCCGACCGCCGCCGCGCTCGCTTATGGCATCCACAATCTCGATGCCGAGGCGCGGTTCTTCGTGTTCGATCTCGGCGGCGGCACGTTCGACGTGTCGATCGTCGAGATTTTCGAGGGTATCATCGAGGTGCGCGCCTCGACCGGCGACAACCAGCTCGGCGGCGAGGATTTCAACGAGGTGCTGATCGCGCTGATGCGCGAGCGCTTCGCCGCGGAGTGGGGCGAGGCGGCGCACAACGACCGGCTCTACCAGCGCCTGCGCGAACAGGCCGAGCGGGCGCGGCGCGATCTGAGCGGCGGCACCGCGGCGACGCTGCGCGTGGTATGGCAGGACCGCGCCTATGAGATGGAGATCGACGCCGCCACGTTCGAGGCGCAGGCGGCGCGGTTGATCGAGCGGCTGCGCGACCCCGTGCTGCGCGCGCTGCGCGACAGCGATCTCAGGCCCGAGGCGCTGTCCGACATCATCCTGATCGGCGGGGCGACGCGGATGCCGCTGGTGCGGCGCGCGGTGGCGCGGATGTTCGGCCGCTTCCCCAATGCGACGGTCAACCCCGACGAGGCGGTCGCGCTCGGCGCGGCGGTGCAGGCCGGGCTGAAGGCGCGCGATGCGGCGCTCAAAGAGGTCGTCGTCACCGACGTGTGCCCCTATTCGCTCGGCGTCAACGTCAGCCGCCCGCTACCGGGTGGCGGCTTCGAACATGGCATCTTCGCGCCGATCCTCGAACGCAACACGGTAATCCCGGCGAGCCGGGTCCACGGTTTCCAGACGCTCACCGACAATCAGGCGGAGGTGGTGTTCGGCATCTACCAGGGCGAGGCGCGGCTGGTGCGCGACAATGTCGAGATCGGCAAGACCAAGGTGAAGGTGCCGCGCGGCCCCGCCGGACAGGACATCGAAGTGCGCTTCTCCTACGACGTGAGCGGTCTGCTCGAAGTCGATATCGTCGTCGCGCAGTCGGGCGAGCGCACCAGCCTCGTCATCAACGACGATCATGTCGGCGACGATGCCAAGATCGCGGAGCGGCGTGCGCTGCTCGCTAGCCTCAAGACGCATCCGCGCGACGAGGAACTCAACCGCGCGGCGCTGGCGCGCGGCGAGAAATGCTATGAGAATTTCCTCGGCGACGATCGCGCGCATGTCGATCATCTCATCAGCCGGTTCCAGCACGCGCTCGACGGGCAGGATCCGCGCGCGGTCGAGCAGGCGCGCGCCGAGTTCCACGCCGCGCTCGACGGACTCGAGGGCGAGCGCTTCCTGTGACCATCTGGAGCGTTCTGGGGATCGCGGCGACGGCGGACCGCGCCGCGATCCGCCGCGCTTACGCCAAGGCGCTGCGCGTCACCAATCCCGAGGACGATCCCGAAGGCTTCAAGGCCCTGCGCGCCGCCTATGAGATGGCGCTGGACTGGGCCGATCGCGCCTCAGCCTGGGACGCAGGCGAGAGCGCGGACGACATTGGCGAAAGCGGCGGCGCGGGGGTGACGCTGCGTTTCGACGAAGCCCAGTTTTTCGAGGTGATCGCGCCGTGCGATCCCGAACCCGAGACCCAAGCGGCGGACGCGCCGCCACCGTCGCCGCGCTTTCGCACCGGCCCGGCGGCGGGCGACCCGACCGACGCGCACGCGCCCGACCTCGCCGGCCTGTTCGCCGCCGAGCGCGAGGCCGGGATCGCGCGGCTGCGCGCGCTGCTCGCGACGCTCGAACGATCGCTGCGCGGGCCGTGGAACAGCGATGAGACGACGCTGCGCGAGACCTTCGCCGCGCTGCTCGCGACCCCGGCGCTCGACGAGATCGCGCTGCGCGCCGATGTCGAACGGGCGGTCGCCGAGCTGCTTGCCGACACGATCCCGCGCAGCGACGCGATCCTGGCCGAAGCCGCCACCGCGTTCGGCTGGACCGACGAGCGGGCGCACGCGGCCTCGCCGGCGGTCGCGGCGGTGCTGGCGCGGTTCGACGAATGGCGGCTCGCGGAGACGCTCGCCCGCCCCGGCAACCCGCTCCAGCCGGCCTGGCACAGCCTGACGCGCGGCGCCGGGCCTTATTGGTCGTGGCGGCTCGCCGCGTTCCGGCCCGGGCTGGAAAGCGGGGTGGCGACGCTGCTAGGCGCGCACGGGCCGATCGCGCCGGGCATCGCTTATTCGTTCAAGGCCGATTCGGTGGCGCGCTGGCGGCGTTTCCTGAGCCGTCCGCACGGGACGCTCGGCATGCTCGCGGCGATGCCGCTGGCGCTGCTGCTCTATCTCGCGCTGAAAGACGCGTTCGGCGACCCGCTGCCCGCACTGCAACCGTGGGCGAACTGGGCGATCGGCCTCGCCATTCTGCTCAGCCCGTGCGTGCCGTTCGCCGCGCAGTGGCTGCGCCACCGCTGGTCGCAGGCACCCCGCCCGGCATGGCTGGCGAATGGCTGGGTCGCGGGGCCGGCGCTGGTGCTGGCCGGCGCGATGCTGCTGCCCGAATCGCGCGTGGCGCTGCTCGGTCTCGCTTTGCTGACCGCGCTCGCGTGGGCTTGGATGGCGGTGGCGGGCGGCACCGCGACGATCGCCGAGGTGCGCCAGCGGGTGCTCGCGGGTGTGCTGCCCGGCCTCCTCGCCGCGCTGTTCGGCGGCGGTTTGGCGGTGGCGGCGCTCGATCCGGTCCACCGCGCCGCGCTGGCGCTGGTGTTCGCGCTCGGCGCGACGATCATGGTCGGGCCGCTGACGCAGGGCGCGGTGATATTAGAGCATGTGCCGCGCTGGCGCGCCGCTTTCGCGGTGCCGCTGGTGCTGGCGATCGGCGGACTCGGCTATGGTGCGGCGCTGCTCATCGGCATCCGCGGTGCCGCATTCTATGCCGCCGCGCTGACGTTGGTGGCGGGCCTGGTCATCGTGTCGGCCGCGCAGATCGCCGGGGTGCGGGGCAACCGCGAACATCTCGCGCTGCGCGCGCTCAAGATGGCGCTCGTCGCCGGGTTTGTCTTCGCCGCGATTCTCTCGCTCGGCGGGTTCGAAGATACCTGGGCGCCCGACCGATCGCTGCGCGGCAAGACCGAGGCCGCGCTCGATTCGCATGGCGAGCAGGCGTTGAAGCTGCGTGCGCTGCGTCAGCGCGTCGCGGGGTTCGATGCGATCGCGCGCGGCAACCCGGCGCTGTGGCAGCAGATCGCGCAGGCCGTGTCCCGACAACCGGACACCGAGACCGCAACGACGCGCGTCATCGACCTGGTCGGCGCGGCCTATGCGAGCCATCTGCCCGTCGCCCCGGACGCAGCGCTGCTGGAGGAGATCGAAATCCGCCGGCTACGCCTGCTCGCGCTGCGCGGCCGCTCTGGCGAGGCCTGCGCGAAGCCCCGCGCCACCGTCGACGAGAAAGCGTTGCCGCAGACGCTGCGCGACCGGCAGGCCGCGCAGACCTTCGCCATCGCCGCCGCGCCGCGCCTGTCGGACGCGCAACTGACCGCGACACCGCCCTACCCGCCGGTGGCGTTCAACGCGATGGTGACGGGAGCGAGCGGGCTCGATTATGAGGCGTTCATGCGCGCGGCGGACGGCAAGGCGGGCAAGGCCGCGCAGTGCGATGCGCGCATCGCCTTACTGACCGCGCTTGCGCGCGCCCCCGACCGCGCCCGCGCCGCCGCGACCGCGCGAATCGTGCTGTTCCCGGCGCTGGCGACACCGGCGCGCGCCGCGCCATCGACCTGACACGCATTTCCCGCGCGGCGCTTTTGCCCCTACAGGCGGTGCGATGACCATCCCAAGCTACGATACCATCGTCCTCGGCGCGGGCGCCGCCGGGCTGATGTGCGCCGCCGTTGCCGGGCAGCGCGGTTCGCGCGTGCTGCTCGTCGATCATGCCGATGCGGTCGGCAAGAAGATCCTGATCTCGGGCGGGGGGCGGTGCAATTTCACCAACCTCCACACCGCGCCCGACCGCTATCTGTCGGCCAATCCACATTTCGCCAAGTCCGCGCTCGGGCGCTACACCGCGCAGGATTTCCTCGCGCTGGTCGAGGCTTATGGCATCGTCTGGCATGAGAAGACGCTCGGGCAATTGTTCTGCGACGGATCGGCCAAACAGATCGTCGCGATGTTGCAGGCGGAGTGCGACAAGGGCGGCGTGACGCTCGCGCTCGGCGCGCCGGTCGGCGCGATCGACCATGGCGACGGGGGGTTCCGCGTGGCGATCGGCGGTCGCGCGGCGGCGGCGCCCGCGCTGGTGATCGCCACCGGCGGGCCGTCGATTCCGCAGATGGGCGCGACCGGCTTCGCTTATGATCTGGCGCGGCGCTTCGGACTGAAAGTGGTCGAGCCGCGCCCGGCGCTGGTGCCGCTGACGCTGGGCGGCGACGAGACGCTGTTCCGCTCGCTCTCGGGGGTCGCAACCGAGGTGGTGGCGAAGACCGGCAAGACCGCGTTCCGCGAGGCGGCGCTGTTCACGCACAAGGGGTTGTCCGGCCCGGCGATCCTGCAAATCTCCTCCTATTGGCGGCATGGCGACAGCGTCGGCATCGATTTCCTGCCCGCGCTCGCGGACGGCTGGCTGGTCGCGGCCAAGCATGCGCGGCCGCGCGTGACGCTCGAACAGGCGCTCGACCGCCATTTGCCCGCGCGGCTCGCGGTGACGCTCGCCGACCGGCTCGATCTCGACGGGGAGCTCGGCGGCTTCACCGACAAGCGCGTCGCGGCGGCCGAGCGGCACCTGGCGGACTGGCGCTTCTCGCCCAACGGCACCGAGGGGTTCGCCAAGGCCGAGGTGACGGCGGGGGGCATCTCCACCGCCGAACTGTCTTCCAAGACGATGGAGGCGCGCAATGTGCCCGGCCTCTACGCGATCGGCGAAGCGGTCGATGTCACGGGGTGGCTTGGCGGGTATAATTTCCAATGGGCCTGGGCGAGCGGCCATGCGGCGGGGCTGGCGATCGCGGGGGCGTAAACCCGGTGGGTGGTTACACACCGCGCGCCACGCGTTACAGCACGGTCATGACAACCGATCCCTTCGCCCTGTTCGACGCCTGGTATGCCGAGGCGCGCGCATCCGAGATCAACGATTCGAACGCGATGGCGCTCGCCACCGCCGACGCGGGCGGTCGGCCGGCGGTGCGCATGGTGCTGCTCAAGGGGCATGGTCCCGACGGTTTCGTGTTCTACACCAACCAGCAGAGCCGCAAGGCCGCGGACATCGCCGCCAACCCGCAGGTCGCCTTGCTCTTCCACTGGAAGTCGCTGCGCCGCCAGATCCGCATCGAAGGGCCGCTCGCGCGCGTCACCGAGGCCGAGGCCGACGCCTATTTCGCCAGCCGCGCGCGCGATTCGCAGCTTGGCGCCTGGGCATCGGACCAGTCGCAGCCGCTCGACGCGCGCGAGACGTTCGAAGCGCGCTTCGCCGAGGTGCGGGCGCGCTTTGAAGGCGGCGACGTGCCGCGCCCGCCGCATTGGAGCGGCTACCGCGTGACGCCCGATCGCATCGAATTCTGGCAGGACCGCGCGCACCGCCTCCACGAACGCCGCCTGTTCACGCGCACCACCGACGGCTGGGACGAGGGCCTGCTCTACCCATGAGCGGCGCGGTGCCGCTCGCGACGCGCGGCGCGCTCGCCAGCGTGGCGACGGCGTGCTTCCTGCTCGCGCTGAAGGGCTATGCGGCGTGGGCGACGGGATCGGTGGCGATGCTCGGATCGCTGGCCGACACCGCGCTCGATCTCGTCGCGTCATGCGTCACGCTGTACGGCGTGCATCTCGCGACGATCCCCGCCGATCACGACCATCGCTACGGCCACGGCAAGGCCGAGGCGCTGGCGGCGCTGTTCCAGGTCGCGCTGATCTCGGTGTCGGCGGCGGGCATCGCGTGGGAGGCGATCGGCGCGCTGGGCGCGCCCGCGCCGACGCGGCACGCGGGCACCGGCATCGGCGTGTCGATCGCGGCGATCATCGTGACGCTCGCGCTGGTCGCCTATCAGCGCCGCATCATCGCCGCGACCGGATCGGTCGCGGTCAGCGCCGACAACGTGCATTATCAGTCCGACCTGCTGCTCAACGGATCGGTGATCGTCGCGCTGGTGCTCGACCAGCTTCTGCACGTGCGCGGTGCCGATCCGGTGTTCGGCGTGGCGATCGCGCTGTGGCTCGCCTGGGGCGCGCTGCGATCGGCCGGAACCGCGATCGACCTGCTGATGGACAAGGAATGGCCGGTCGCCGAGCGCGACCGGCTGATCGCGCTGATCGCCGACCATCCCGAGCTGCGCGGGCTGCACGACATCCGCACGCGGCGATCGGGCACGCGCGATTTCGTGCAATTCCATATGTATGTCGCACCCGAGATGACCGTCGCCGCCGCGCATGAGGTGGTCGAGGAGGTGGAGGCGCGAATCACCGCGGTGTTCCCCGACACCGAGATCCTGATCCATCTCGATCCCGGCTGGCTGCTCGACGCGCGCAACCCGCTGATCGAACCCGATGTGATGATCGCCGACGCAAAGGACCGCGCATGAGACTGCCCTTCACCCAGATCGACGCCTTCGCGACCCGGCCGTTCGAGGGCAATCCGGCGGCGGTGATGCCGCTGACCGAATGGCTCGACGACGCAACCTTGCTGGCGATCGCGCGCGAGAACAATTTGTCGGAAACCGCCTTCCTCGTGCCCGATGCGAGCGGCGAAAGCGATTTCGAGCTGCGCTGGTTCACCCCCGCCGACGAGGTCCGGCTGTGCGGCCACGCGACGCTCGCCAGCGGGCATTTCGTGCTGGCGGCGGACCCCGACCGCGTGCGCGTCACCTTCCGCACGCGCCGCGCCGGGGTGCTCGCGGTCGATCGGCAGGGCGATGGCTACGCGCTCGCGCTGCCGGCGTGGGCGCCCTCGCCCAAGCCGCTGCCCGAGGTGGTTGCGGCGCTCGGCGTGGCGCCGGTCGAGACGCTGTGGCGCGAGGGCGGCTACGGCGTGATCGTGCTCGCCGACGAAGCTGCGGTGCGCGCCTGCGCGCCCGACATGGCGCGGCTGGCGGCGAGCGGCGACCATCAGGCGATCGTCACCGCGCCGGGCGATTCGACCGACGTGGTGAGCCGGATGTTCGCCCCCGGCGCGGGCGTGGACGAAGACCCGGTGACGGGGTCCGCGCATGCGGTGATCGTGCCCTATTGGGCGCAGCGGCTCGGCCGCGACAGCTTCACCGCGTTTCAGGCGAGCGCGCGCGGCGGGCGGCTGACATGCGCGCTCGACGGCGACCGGGTCGTGCTGGGCGGCGGCTGCGTAACGGTGATCGAGGGGACGTTCTTCCTGTAACCATCGCGCCGGGCGACGATGCTGTTGATATCTATACCACGATAAAGTCCCATATTTTACCGGGACAGCGACTCGGCGACATGGCCTTTCGAACAGCATCGGAGACCATGTCATGCGCGTATTCCTCACCGGGGCGACCGGCTTCATCGGCTCGCGGATCGTACCCGAACTGCTCGCCGCCGGGCATCAGGTGCTCGGGCTGACGCGATCGGACGCGGGCGCGCGGGCGCTCGAAGCGGCCGGCGCGGAGGCGTTTCACGGCACCCTCGAAGATCCCGATGGCCTCGCCGCCGGCGCGGCGCAGGCCGACGCGGTGATCCACACCGCGTTCGACCATGATTTCGCGAACTTCGTCGCCAATTGCGCGAAGGACGCGCGCGTCATCACCGCGCTCGGGCAAGCGCTCAAAGGGTCCGACCGGCCGCTCGTCATCACCTCGGGCACCGGCATGGGCAATGCCGTGCCCGGCCAGCCCGCCACCGAAGATGCCTTTGTCGCCGACAATCCCAACCCGCGCGTGCTGTCCGAAAAGACCGGGGCCGAACTGCTCGAGGCGGGCATCAACGTCTCGGTGGTGCGGTTGCCGCAGGTGCACGATACCGAGAAGCAGGGCCTGGTCACGCCGTATATCGAGATCACGCGCGAGAAGCGGCTGGCGGCCTATGTCGGCGAGGGGCGCAACCGCTGGCCCGCCGCGCATGTGCTCGACGTGGCCAAGCTCTATGTGCTCGCGCTGGACGCCGCCGAGCCGGGCGCGCGCTATCATGCGTCCGATGAGGAAGGCGTGGCGGCGCGCGACATCGCCGAGGCGGTTGGCACGGGGCTTGGCGTGCCCGTGGCGTCGCTGACCGCCGAGCAAGCGCAGGCGCATTTCGGCTGGCTCGGCCTGTTCGCCGGGATCGACATGCCGTCATCGAGCGCGTGGACGCGGCAGCGGCTCGGCTGGCGGCCGAGCGGGCCGGGGATGATCGCCGACCTGCGCGCGATGGACTATTCGGTGCGGTAAGCGCGCCCCCTCCCCGTTCGTGTCGAGCGGCGTCGAGACACCTGCGCTCCGCATGGTCCCTCGACGTCGCTCGGGACGAACGGTTGCTGGCGTGAGCGCTACGCCGCGACCAGCGCGCGCTCGGTCTCTTCGATCCAGCCGCCGCCGAGCACGCGTTCGCCCGCGTAGAGCACCGCCGCCTGGCCGGGCGCGACGCCATATTCGGGCGCGTCGAACGTCACGCGGTCGCCGATCAGCCGCGCCGGCACCGGTTTGGCGAGCGAGCGCACCTTGGCGGTGAGCGGCCCGTCGAAACCGCCGCCGAGCCAGTTGATCCCCGACAGCCGCGCCGCGCCGACGGCGAGCGCGGCGCGCGGGCCGACCACGACCTGGCGTGTCGCCGCGTCGAGCCGGATCACGTAGAGCGGCTCGGGCGTGCCGCCGATCTCGAGCCCGCGGCGCTGCCCGACGGTGAAGTGGATCAACCCCTTGTGGCGGCCGAGCACGCGACCGCGCTCGTCGACGATCTCGCCGCTGGTGTCGGCCTCGGGCCGCAGCTTCTTGACCAGCGATGCATAATCGCCGTCGGGCACGAAGCAGATATCCTGGCTGTCGGGTTTGGCGGCGACCCCCAGGCCCAGTTCGGCGGCGAGTTCGCGCACGCGCGGCTTGGGCAGGCCGCCGAGCGGGAAGCGCAGGTAATCGAGCTGGCTTTGCGTCGTCGCGAACAGGAAATAGCTCTGGTCGCGCGCGGGATCGGCAGCGCGGTGGAGTTCGGCGCCGTGTGCGCCTTCGACGCGGCGGACGTAATGGCCGGTGGCGAGGCAATCCGCACCGAGATCGCGCGCGATCTTGAACAGGTCGGTGAATTTTGGCCCCATGTTGCAGCGCACGCACGGGATCGGGGTCCGGCCCGCCAGATATTCGTCGGCGAACCCGTCGATCACCTCGGCGCGGAAGCTGCTTTCATGATCGAACACGTAATGCGCGATGCCGAGCCGGTCGCACACCGCGCGCGCGTCGCGGATGTCGCGGCCCGCGCAGCAACTGCCGGCGCGGCCGACCGCCTCGCCATGATCGTAGAGCTGGAGCGTGATGCCGATCGTCTCCGCGCCGCTGCGCGCGGCGAGCGCGGCCACCACCGACGAATCGACGCCGCCCGACATGGCGACGACGATGCGGCGGCCGGCAAGGTCCGCCCCAAGCTGGAAATCGGCTTCGGAGATCATCGCGTGCAGATAGGGCGTGGCGGCGGCGGATGCAAAGCGCGGCGGGGCGGGCGCCGGCACGAACGCGCATCCGCGATTTTCTTCGCGCGCTTTACCAAGCCTTTAGACGGGTTCGTTTACACGGATTTCCCTGGCACAAGAAAGCGGAACGCCGTCGTGGACCTGAGTTTTTCCCATTTCGTACAGGACGGCCGCGTCACCGGCCTGCCGCCCGATCTGGCGGTGCTGATGGTCGGCGTCTCGGCGCGTCAGGCGGCGAGCCCGACCGCGATCCTCCACGCGCGGCTGTCGCCCGTCGCGGCGCCGCGGAGCGTGTTCACGCCGAGCGGCGGCGCGTTCAACCGGGCCGTGGCCGCGACGTTCGGACGCTGGAAAGCGGGATGAAGGCGGCGTTTACCCTCCTGCTTTAACCGCCCTTCAATCCCGATACGATATCCCCATGTGACGTGAGAGGGGGCCCCCCGCCCCGATCGAGGTTAGTGATGATCGAGAACCAGAAGATACGACCGGCCAAGGTGATCGGCCCGCTCGGGGAGCCGCTGACGCTCGAATCGCTGCCGCCGCCCGAGACGACGCGCTGGGTGGTGCGCCGCAAGGCCGAGGTCGTCGCCGCCGTCAACGGCGGGCTGCTGACCGTCGATGAGGTCTGCCAGCGCTACAACCTCACCGTCGAGGAATTCGCGAGCTGGCAGCGCGCGATCGACCGGTCGGGCATGCCCGGCCTGCGCGTGACGCGCATCCAGCATTACCGCTCGCTCTACGAACGCCAGCAGAAATACTGACCGCGGCAGGCGCGCGCACCGGCAAAACCGGAACAAATTCGGTCCCGAAACGTCTTGCTCCCTGTCATCCCCGTCGAGGGGGCATAATGGAGGGAAACATGGGACTTATTATCTGGCTCGTAATCGGCGGCATCGTCGGTTGGCTCGCAAGCATCGTCATGCGCACCGACGGTCAGCAGGGGATTATTCTCAACGTCGTCGTCGGCATCATCGGCTCGGTGATCGCCTCCGCGCTGTTCGGCGGCGGCATCAATCAGGTCATTACTGTCACGACCTTCATCTATTCGTTGATCGGCGCGATCATCCTGCTCGCGATCGTCAACCTGGTCCGCCGCGGCTCGCTCCGCTAAGCTGACGTTTGCGAAGATCACGGGCCGCGCGGTTCACGCCGCGCGGCCCGTGTCGTTTCACTTGAGCAGGAAGCGCACCGTCAGCGACGCCGACACGCGCGATTCGCCGGCCGCGACCGGGGTCGAATCGGCCCTGACGGCGCGCTGGAACATCACGGGGCCAGGCGTCGCGCCGTCGTTCACGCCGGTCTCGGCGATCGAGACGATCCGCGCGACCGACAGGCCGGCGGCGCGCGCATACAGATCGGCGCGCGCGCGGGCGATCTTGATGGCGGCGGCGCGCGCCTCGTCGAGCGCGGCTTCGGGATTGTCGATCGAGAGGTTCGGCCCGTCGATCTGGTTCGCGCCGACCCCCGCCAGCGTATCGAGAATCGCGCCCGCCTTGGCGATGTCGCGGAAGCGGATCGCCACCGAATTGGTCGCCTGATAGCCGGTGATCGTCGGCGCCTGCCCCTCGGCATAGCGATATTGCGGGCTAAGGTTGACGGTCGCGGTCTGGACATCACGCGCATTCACCCCGGCGCGCTTGAGCGCGTCGAGCACGCGGGCCATGCGCTGCGCGTTGTCGCCCAGCGCCGCCGCCGCGGTCGCGCTCTGGGTGACCACGCCGGCGCGGATCGTCGCGACGTCGGGCGCGCGCGTGGTGCTGCCTTCCGCCTGCACATCGAGCAACGTTCCGTCGGCGAGGATCGTCGGCGCGGCCGGCACCTGCGCCTGCGCGCCCGCGGGCACGGCGGCGAACGGAAGCACCGCCAGCGCGGTCGCCTGAAGATATGAACGCATGTTTCGCAAATCCTCCCGGTTGAGCGGGCCGGCAGGCCCGGTACGGCCCTGTTCGCATGGCCTGGAACAACCGAGGATGAACGAAGGTGATCGGCGCTTCGGCAAGAAAATCTTCCGAAACGGTCACTATACGACAGATTTCATGCTGAAATCGGCGCGCGACGTCTTGCCGAAGCCTTCATGACGGGTCATTCCTCGCTCGCTTCGCGAAGAACCCTTGAGCGCGGTGCGTTGTTTCTGTAACACAGCACCCGGTATACGGCATCGGCCGGGGCGAGGACGTGAGCGACATGAACTACGAGACGCCGTTATTGGACAATGGCGGCACCCTTGCCCTGCCCGCCCCCGAGGCGGAACGCGGCTATCGGCGCACGCTGGTGATCGGCGCGGTGATCGCGATCGTCGGCGCGCTCGTCCTCGGCTGGTGGTGGATGCACAGCCACCCCGGCGCCAAGCCCGCCGCCGTCGAGCAACTGCCGAGTGTCACCGTGTCGGCGCCGGGCCGCTCGAACGTGGCGGCGGTCATTTCGGCGACCGGCACGCTCGCCGCCAAGCGCGACATGCCGGTCGGCGTCGCCGGCGAAGGCGGCATGATCACGCGCGTGCTGGTCGAGCCGGGCCAATGGGTCGGCAAGGGCCAGGTGCTCGCCACCATCGACCGCGCGGTGCAGACGCAGACCGGCGCATCGCTCGCCGCGCAGGTCCGCGCCGCGCGCGCCGACGCGGGGATCGCGCAATCCAATTACGACCGCGCGCTGGCGCTGGTCGATCGCGGCTTCATCTCCAAGGCCGATCTGGAGCAGAAGGCCGCCACCCGCGACGCCGCGCTCGCGCGCGTGAAAGTCGCGCAGGCCTCGCTCGACGAACAGCTCGCGCGCAACGGCCGGCTCGACATTCGTGCGCCCGAGGCCGGGCTGATCCTCGCGCGCGGCGTCGAGGCCGGGCAGATCGTCGGCGCGAGTTCGGGCACGCTGTTCCGTATGGCCGAGCGCGGCGAGATGGAGATGCGCGCGCAGTTGAGCGAGGGCGATCTTGCCGCGATCCACGTCGGTTCGCCCGCCACCGTGCGCCCGGTCGGCAGCAACGTCAGCTATAGCGGCACCGTCTGGCAGGTCTCGCCGGTGATCGACACGCAGACCCGGCAGGGCATCGCCCGCATCGCGCTAAGCTACAATCCCGCGCTGCGCCCCGGCGGCTTCGCGGCGGCCGAGATCGGCGGCGGCTCGACCAGCGCGCCGCTGCTGCCGAACTCGGCGATCCAGAGCGACGATCGCGGCAACTTCGTCTATGTGCTCGACGCGAACGATAAGGTCGTGCGCCGCGACGTGAAGGTCGGCGAGGTTTCGGACAATGGCGTCGCCATCGCCGAGGGGCTGAGCGGCAGCGAGCGGGTCGTGCTGTCGGCGGGCGCGTTCCTCGCGCCGGGACAGAAGGTGAAGCCGATCCTGCAAAAGCCGCTTTCCCAAAAGCCGCGCGGCTGACGCGCGATGGGCTTCCGCAACATCTCCGCCTGGTCGATCCGCAACCCGGTGTTCGCGATCGTCCTGTTCTTCATGCTGAGCGTCGCCGGCATCGTCAGCTTCGCGACGATGGACGTCAACAACCAGCCCGACATCGAATTCCCGGTCGTCATCATCGAGGTGAACCAGCCCGGCGCGGCGCCGACCGAGCTCGAGACGCAGGTCACGCAGAAGGTCGAGGCGGCGGTGCGCAGCCTCCAGGGCATCGACGAGATCGATTCGACCGTGACCGAGGGCCAGTCGGAGACGGTCGTCCAGCTCGCGATCGGCACGCCGATCGACCGCGCGGTCGAGGACGTGCGCGGCGCGATCCAGCAGATCCGCAGCGACCTGCCCGACGGAATCCTCGAACCGCAGGTGATCCGCGCCAACACCACCGGCAACGATCTGGCGAGCTATGCCGCGATCGGCACCGACATGACGATCGAGGAACTGAGCTGGTACATCGACAACACGGTGTCGAAGGAACTGCTGTCGGTGCCCGGCATGGCCGCAGTCGACCGCAACGGCGGCGTCAGCCGCGAGATCCGCGTGATCCTCGATCCGCTCAAGCTGCAGGCGCAGGGGCTCACCGCGAGCCAGGTCAACCAGCAGCTTCGCCAAGTCAATCTCAACGCCGCCGGCGGCCGCGCCGAGATCGCCGGATCGGAACAGGCGGTGCGCGTGCTCGGCAACGCCAAGAGCGCCTATGATCTCGGCCAGACGCAGATCTCGGTCGGCGGCGGGCGCTCGATCCACCTCTCCGACATCGCCGACGTGCGCGATCTCTACGCGGAGCAGCGCTCGTCGTCCGAACTCGACGGGCGCCAGGTGCTGAGCTTCGATTTCCAGCGCTCGAAGACCGGCTCGGACGTCAACGTCTACAAGGGTGCGGTCAAGAAACTCGCCGAGCTCGAGAAGCGCAACCCGAAGGTCAAGTTCAAGGAGATCTTCAACTCGGTCAAATATACCGAGAAGCAATATGACTCGGCGATGGAGGCGATGATCGAGGGCGCGCTGCTCGCGGTCGTGGTCGTGTTCATCTTCCTGCGCGACTGGCGCTCGACCGTCATCTCCGCGCTGGCGATCCCGCTGTCGGCGATCCCGAGCTTCTGGTTCATGGATCTGATGGGCTTCACGCTCAACAACATGACGCTGCTGGCGCTGAGCCTCGTCGCGGGTGTGCTGGTCGACGACGCGATCGTCGAGATCGAGAACATCGTGCGGCACATGCGGATGGGCAAGACCGCCTATCAGGCGTCGATCGACGCCGCCGACGAGATCGGCCTCGCCGTGCTGGCGACGACGATGGCGATCGTCGCGGTGTTCCTGCCGGTCGGCCTGATGCCCGGTCTCGCGGGGCAGTTCTTCAAGAATTTCGGCCTCACCGTCGTCGTCTCGGTGCTGATGAGCCTCGCGGTCGCGCGGCTCATCACGCCGATGATCGCGGCCTATTTCCTCAAGGCGCACGGCACCGCCAGCCACGGCGAGGGCCGGCTGATGGACGTCTATATGGCGACGCTCCGCTGGACGCTTCAGCACCGCTGGTCGGCGATCGTCGGCGCCGCCACCGCGCTCGCGCTGACCGTGGTGTGCTTCTCGGTGATCCCGCAGACCTTCCAGCCCGACCGCGACAACGACAGCAGCCGCGCCAATATCGAGATGGTGCCCGGCACAACGCTCGCGCAGACGCAGGTGGTGGTGCGCAAGGTCGCCGATTTCCTCAGCCAGCAGCCCGAGGTCGCCTCGGTCTATTCGCGCGCGCTGGTCGGCAGCGGCCGGGTGAGCGCGATCCTCAAGCCGCGCGGGCAGGGCCGCGACGTGACCAGCGTCGCGTTCGAGCGCCGGCTCGCGCCGCAGCTCGCGCAGTTCGCCGATGCGCGCGTCTCGTTCCAGTCGGGCAACGGCTGGGGGAGTTCGGGCCGCGACTTCACCGTTACGCTCGGCGGCGACGATCCCGCGGTGCTGCTCAAGACCGCGCAGACTTTGGTCACGCAGATGTCGCATGTCCCGAGTCTGGTCGCGCCGCGAATCGCGGGCGATCTCGAACGCCCCGAAATCGTCATCCGGCCGCGCATGGACCTCGCCGCCAATCTCGGCGTGACCACCAACGCGCTGTCGACCGCGATCCGCATCGCGACGCTCGGCGACATCGACCAGAACAGCGCCAAATTCTCGCTGTCGGATCGTCAGGTGCCGATCCGGGTCGCGCTCGCGCAGAATTCGCGCCAGCGGCTGTCGACGATCAAGAACCTGCCGGTGCAGACCGCCGCCGGCGAATCGGTGCCGCTCGGCCTCGTCGCGGACATCGGCTTCGGCGCCGGGCCGACCAAGATCGAGCGCGTGGCGCAGCAGCGCCAGATCACGGTCGGATCGGATCTCGCCCCCGGCGTGGTGAGCGGCACCGCCAAGAAGCTCGTCCACGATCTGCCGATCATGAAAAACATGCCGATGGGCGTGAAGGAACTCGTGCTCGGCCAGTCGAAGTGGGAGGAGGAGATGATCTCCAACTTCATCGTCGCGGTGTTCGCGGGCGTGTTCCTGGTGTTCGCGGTGCTGGTGCTGCTCTACCAGCGGCTGCTGCCGCCGTTCGTCAACATGGGCTCGCTGATGCTGGCGCCGCTGGGCGGGCTGATCGCGCTGCTGGTGACCGGCTATCCGGTGTCGATGCCGGTTTATATCGGCATGCTGATGCTGCTCGGCATCGTCGCCAAGAACTCGATCCTGCTGATCGATTTCGCGCTGGAGGAGATGAAGCACGGCGTACCCGTGCGCGCCGCGATCCTCGATGCCGGGCACAAGCGCGCGCAGCCGATCGTGATGACGACGGTGGCGATGGTCGCGGGCATGCTTCCGACCGCGTTCGGCCTCGCCGGCGACAAATCGTTCCGCGCGCCGATGGGCATCACCGTGATCGGCGGGCTCACGCTCTCGACGATCCTGACGCTGCTGATCGTGCCGGCATTGTTCAGCCTCGCGGTCGGGATCGAGCGCTGGGCGGGGCCGCGGCTCGGGCGGCGGCTGCTCACCTATCGTCCCGGCGACGACGGGCAGCCGCTGATCGAGCATGACGATACCCCACGGCTGCCACCGCACCCGGCGGAGTAATCCCCCGTCGCCCCGGCGAAGGCCGGGGCCGCTGAGTTTTGAGGCACTCGCTCGCCAAATTGCGCAGCGGCCCCGGCCTTCGCCGGGGCGACGATAATAACGGCGGACTTGAACTATCGGGCGCCTCGGGCTTTTGTTTCCCGATGAGGAAAGCCGGTCCCCTGCGCATCGAAGCCGTCTCGCCGGGGCTGGTCCGCATGCGGCTGATCGCGACGGGGCTGTTGCTGGCGATGGCGGCGGTGTTCCTCGTCTCGCGCGCCTACGACCAGCGCTGGCCCGCGCTCGGCTTCGTCCGCGCCTTCGCCGAGGCGGCGATGGTCGGCGGGCTCGCCGACTGGTTCGCGGTGACCGCGCTGTTCCGCCATCCGCTCGGCCTGCCGATCCCGCACACCGCGATCATTCCGCGCAACAAGGATCGCATCGGCACCACGCTCGCCGCGTTCCTGCGCGACAATTTCCTGATTCCGCGCGTGGTCGCGCGGCGGATGCTGCGGCTCGACGTGGCGGGCGCGGCGGGGCGCTGGCTCGCCAACCCGCTCGCGCGCGACGGGCGCATCGCGCGCGGCGCCTCGGCGCTGACCATCCACATTCTTCAGGCGCTCGACCAGCAGCGGCTCGGCGGGATGGTCAAGACGATGATCGGCACCCGGCTCGCCGATCTCGATGTCGCGCCGCTGCTCGGCCAGGCGCTCACCGCCGCGATCGCGGAAGGACGGCATCTGCCGCTGCTCGACGGCATCGTGCGCTGGGCGGCGCGCATCCTCGAGGCGAACGAGCATCTGATCCGCGCGATGGTGCATGAGCGCGCCGGATCTATCCTGCGCTGGACCGGGCTCGACGAAACGCTCGCCAACAAGATCATCGCCGGGCTGAACGGGCTGCTCAGCGACATGGCCGCCGATTCGGCGCATCCGCTCCGCGCCAAGGCCGAGGAGGCGCTGGAAACCCTCGCCCATGACCTGACCCATTCCGCCGAAATGCGCGCGCGGGTGGAGGCGATCAAGGCCGAGATCATCGCCAATCCCGCCATGCAGCGCTGGCTCGACGGTCTGTGGGAGCAGGCGCGCGGCGGCCTGCTGCGCATGGCGCGCGACCCCGACCGGGTGATGCAGGGTCCGATCGGCGACGCGCTGCGTCAGCTCGGCGAGACGCTCCAGCGCGAACCGAGGCTACGCGCGACGATCAACCGCTTCGTGCGCCGCACCGTCGTCGGCATCGCCGCCGATTACGGCGACAACATCGTCCGGCTCGTCTCCGAGACCGTCAAGGGCTGGGACGCCGACACGATCACGCGGCGGCTGGAGAATGCGGTCGGGCGCGACCTGCAGTATATCCGCATCAACGGGACTTTGGTCGGCGGGCTGGTGGGGTTGGCGATCCATACGGTCGACGTGGCGCTCGGCTGAGCGTAGCCCGCCACAATACCGTCACCCCAGCGCACGCTGGGGTCTCTCCGCGATAGCACGCGCCCGGCCCCCGGGAGACCCCAGCGTGCGCTGGGGTGACGATGAGGAAAGCGGCGCGGGGACGTTCGTTCACGCCCTCACCGCTCCCAATCCACCACCGTCCAGCCGCGCAGCGCCGCCATCACCCGCAGCGGCGCGTGGGCGTTGACCGCGAAGGCTTCGTCGGCCCATTCGAGCGTCGGCGCGTCGGAAACGTGATCGCTGTAGAAGCGGATCGTCGCATCGTCGCGCGCGATCCCCTGTTCGGCCATCCACGCCTCGATCATGCGGAGCTTGGCGGCGCCGTAGCAATTCTCGCCGTCGATCCGCGCGCGGACCCGGCCGCCGTCGGACGCCACCCCGGTGCCGATCACGTCGTCGAAGCCGAGCCGTTCGGCGATCGCGCGCGCGTAAAAGGCGTAGGAGGCGGTCGCCAGCACGATGCGCCGCCCCGCCGCGCGATCCGCCGCGATCGCCGCGCGCGCGCCGGCATAGACGCCCGTCGCGACGACACCCTCGGCGAAGCGCGCCGCCGCCGCCGCCGCGCGCGCCTCGGGCCAGGCATTGCCGAGCATCAGACGCTGGGTCGTCGCCTTGAGCGCGCCGCGATCGAGCCGCTTGAGCGCATAGCCGAGCGTCGCCACCCCCGCGAGCGGCAGCAGCGCGAGCCGCCACGGCATTTCGCGCCGCGCACTCGAAACGAGGAACGAAGTCCATGTCGGTGCGTAGGTGATCGTCTTATCGAGGTCGTATATGGCGATGGCGTGCATCGGTTCATCCTAGCAAAAGCGCGGCTTGCCGTTCCAGCGCGATTGCAGCAAAGATGCGCGCGATGACCGAACCAGCCGCCTTCACGTCCGAACGCTCCGGCGCGCGCGACGTGGTTCGCTTCACCGGCAGCCTGTCGCTGGCGCAGATCGGCGATCTGCCGGACCGTTTGCGCGATTATGAGGGCGAAGTCGATTCGATCGATCTCAGCCGCATCGAGCGCATCGACACCGTCGGCGCATGGCTGATCCACCGCTTCGCGGCGCAGCATGGTGCCGAGATCGACGGCCTCGACTCCGACGGCAGGCATCTGCTCGAACAGGTCGAGGCGGCGGATCAGCCGGTGGCGATCCGCCCCGCGCCGGTCGGCGGCATCGCGCGCGTGATCGGCGAGGTCGGCGACGCGGTGGTGGTGACCGGCAAGACCTTGGTCGGCCTGCTCGGCTTCTTCGGCGCGATGATGATCGCGGTGTGGCACATCGTCATCCACCCCAACCGCTTCCGCTTCAACGCGACGGTGCAGCGCTTCGAGGTGGTCGGCGTCAAGGCGCTCGGCATCATCGGGCTGATGAGCATCCTGATCGGCATCGTCATCGCGCAACAAGGCGCGGTGCAGCTCCGCCAGTTCGGCGCGGAGGTCTATACGATCAACCTGCTCGGCCGGCTGACGCTTCGCGAACTCGGCGTGCTGATGACCGCGATCATGGTCGCCGGGCGCTCGGGCTCGGCGTTCGCGGCGCAGCTCGGCACGATGAAGCTGACCGAGGAGATCGACGCGATGCGCACGATCGGCGTCTCGCCGATGGAGGCGCTGGTGCTGCCGCGCGTGATGGCGGTGGTCATCATGATGCCGCTGCTCGGTTTCTATTCGGCGCTGGTCGGCATCATCGGCGGCGGGCTGCTGTGCTGGGTGTCGCTCGGCATCCCGCCGGTGACGTTCATCCAGCGGCTGCGCGAGGTGGTGCCGCTCACCGATCTCTACGTCGGGCTGGTCAAGGCGCCGGTGTTCGGGGCGATCATCGGCATGGCGGGCTGTTACCAGGGCATGCTGGTCGAGGGCGATGCCGAGCAGGTCGGCCAGCGCACCACCTCGGCGGTGGTGCAGGGCATCTTCCTCGTCATCGTGCTCGACGCGTTCTTCGCGGTGTTCTTCACATGGGTGGGCTGGATATGAGCGCGCAGCCCGAAGACACCGACACCGACGACGTGATCGTCGTCCGCGGCCTGCGCAACAGCTTCGGCGAGCAGGTCGTCCATGACGGGCTCGATCTCGAGGTGCGGCGCGGCGAGATCTACGGCGTGGTCGGCGGGTCGGGCACCGGCAAATCGGTGCTGATGCGCTCGATCATCGGCTTGCAGAAGCCGCAGGCGGGCGACATCCATGTGCTCGGCGAGCCGACCATCGACCGCGAGGAGACCGAGATGGTCGACCTCTCGAAACGCTGGGGCGTGCTGTTCCAGGGTGGCGCGTTGTTCTCGACGCTGACCGTCGCGGAGAACGTGCAGGTTCCGCTGCGCGAATTCTACAAGGGGCTGCCGCCCGCGCTGCTCGACGAGATCGCCGCGTACAAGGTGGTGATGACCGGGCTGCCCGCCGATGCTGGGCCGAAATACCCGTCGCAGCTTTCGGGCGGGATGAAGAAGCGCGCCGGCCTCGCCCGCGCGCTCGCGCTCGACCCCGAGGTGCTGTTCCTCGACGAGCCCACCGCCGGGCTCGACCCGATCGGCGCGGCCGCGTTCGACGAGCTGATCCGCTCGCTCCAGAAGACGCTCGGGCTGACCGTGTTCCTCATCACGCACGATCTCGATACGCTGTACGCGATCTGCGACCGCGTCGCGGTGCTGGCCGACCACAAGGTGATCGCGGTCGGCACGATCGACGAGCTGCTCGCGACCGATCACCCGTGGATTCAGGAATATTTCAGAGGGCCGCGCGGCCGCGCCGCGAGCGCTTCGGTTGAGCATGCCGCGGCCAACGAGATTGCAGGGACCGAAAGCTGATGGAAACGCGCTCGAATCACGTCCTGGTCGGCTCGGTGGTGCTGATCCTGCTGCTGGTGATGGCGGCGTTCCTCGTGTGGATCGCGCGCTTCGGCGCGGCGACCGACAAGGAATATGACATCTTCTTCAAACAGTCGGTCGATGGTCTCGCGAAAGGCTCGGCGGTCGCGTTCTCGGGCGTGCCGACCGGCGAGGTCAAGGAGATCGCGCTCACCAACGATCCGCAGTTCGTGCGCGTGCGGATCAGCGTCAACCGCGACACGCCGATCCTGGTCGGCACCACCGCGACGATCCAGGGCAGCTTCACCGGCACCAGCACGATCCAGCTCGACGGCGCGGTGAAGGGTGCGCCGCCGATCACCTGCCCCGAAACCAACCCGCTGCTCGATTGCCCGAACGGCGTGCCGACCATCCCCGCCAAGGCCGGGGGCCTCGGCGCGCTGCTCAACTCGGCGCCGAAGCTGCTCGAACGCATCTCGACGCTGACCGAGCGGTTCAACGAACTGCTCTCCGATAAGAACCAGCAGTCGATCACCGGCATCCTCGCCAACACCAACCGGCTGACCGGCGCGCTCGCCGATCGCGGGCCGGAGATCGCGGCGACGCTCGCCGAGATGCGCACCACGCTCAAGCAGGCCGGTGACGCCGCCAAGCAGATCGGCGACCTGGCGGGATCGACCAATACGATGATCAACGAGGACGTCCGCCCGGCCACCAAGAACCTGAGCGCGACCGTCGCCTCCGCGCAGCATAGCATGGAGACGCTCGACGCGGCGATCACCGACGCGCGGCCTGGCATCAAGGCGTTCTCGAAGGAGACCATCCCCGAGGTCGGCGCGCTGATCCACGATCTGCGCAATATGTCGCAGGCGCTGACCGCCGTCGCCGAGAAGCTCGATC
Organism: Sphingomonas pollutisoli; assembly: GCF_029167165.1. Lineage (NCBI taxonomy): Bacteria > Pseudomonadati > Pseudomonadota > Alphaproteobacteria > Sphingomonadales > Sphingomonadaceae > Sphingomonas > Sphingomonas pollutisoli. The sequence goes on along the minus strand of NZ_JARFNJ010000003.1, from coordinate 558,579 downwards.
GCGGCGGCGCGGGATCGCTCGTCGGCCAGCCCAAGCTGCCCGACTATAAAGGTGGCAAGTGATGGCCCAGCATATGAGGTTTCCGATGCGTCCGCTCCCCCTGAAAGCCTTCGCCGCCTTCGCCGCGCTGGCATCGCTGTCGGGCTGCATCAGCCTCGCGCCCAAGCCGCCCGCCTCGCTGCTGACGATCACCTCGACCACCGCGCTGCCGGCCGGTCAGGACCAGAGCTCGGCGAGCGCGGCGACGATCATCATCCAGGTGCCCGCCGTCTCGCAGGCGCTGGCGGGCAATCGCATCCCGGTGCAGATCAACCAGACCTCGATCGCCTATGTGCCCAAGGCACTGTGGGTCGAGCCGCCGGCGCGGCTGTTCGCGCGGCTGGTGTCGGACACGGTCGCGGCGAAGACCGGGCGCGTCGTGCTCAGCGTGTCGCAGTTCCGCGCCGATCCGGGTGCGCGGCTCTCGGGCGAACTCCGCAGCTTCGGGATCGACGCCGGCTCGAAGCAGGCGGTGGTCGCGTTCGACGGGTCGCTGATCCGCGACGACAAGAACGTGATCGAGAAGAAACGCTTTTCGGCGAGCGTGCCGGTCTCCACGATCGACGCGAACGGAAGCGCCGCGGCGCTCAACCAGGCGGCGAACCAGGTCGCGGGCGAGGTCGCGGACTGGGTGGGAAAGTAGCCTCGTTCGTCACCCCAGCGCACGCTGGGGTCTCTGCGTGGTAGCGCGTTCCCGGCCCCCGGGGAGACCCCAGCTTGCGCTGGGATGACGAACGAGGGCGGGTGGCGGAACTCACGCCAGCATCGCTCGCAACACCGGGCTGAGCCACTCGCGCGCGCCGCCTTCCGCGCGATAGACGCACCGTACGGCCAGCCCCTCGCGCTCGGCGAGCGCGGCGCCCGCCGCCGGGCCGAGCACCGTCAGCGCGCTCGCCCAGGCATCGGCGATCATCGCCGACGGGTGGAGCACGCTGAGCGAGGTTACGGCGCGGGCAGGATGGCCGGTGCGCGGATCGAGCGTGTGGGGGCCGCGCACGTAATCGCCCGACGTGGCGACCGCCAATCCGTGTAGCGCGACACGAAGCGGGGCGAGCTCCGCACCCGGCGGGGTCTCGATATCGACCCACCAGGGATCGAGATCGGGCCGCACGCCCATCCCCCGACATTCACCGCCGATCTCGACCAGCGCGTGTACGACATCCTGCTCCCAAAGCAGGCGCGCGACAGCATCGACCGCATACCCCTTGGCGATTCCCGACAGATCGAGCGCGACGCCGCCCGGCTGGTGCAGCCACCCCGCGCGATCGTGCGCGATCCCGCGCCACCCCGACACCGCCAGCGCCGCCGCGATCTCCGCGTCCGAGGGCACGCGCGCGTGCGGTCGAGAGCCGAACCCCCATAGATCGACCAGCCGCCCGATCGCCGGATCGAAAGCGCTACCCGAGCGCTCGGCAATGTCGAAGCCAGCCGCGATCACCGTCGCAAAGTCTTGCGGCAGCCTCGCCCATGTGCCCGCCGGGGCGCGATTGAAGCGGCTGAGCGCCGACTCCGGCTCCCAGTGGCTCATCTCGCGGACGATCCCGGTCAGCCGCCGCACGATCGCCATGCGCAACGCCGTGACGTCGTACGCGGCGGGAACGGCGCAGCGCGCCCGCCACACCGTTCCCATCGTCTCGCCGGCGAGATCGGCCACGCGCGCGGCGCGGTCCACCCCGGCGATCGCGCGCGCGTCGAGATCGCGCGGGATCGCGAGGCGCATCGTGCCGGCGGTTACGGCGCCACCACTTCGAGCGTGGCGGTGTAGCTCATCCGCCGCTCGGTCGCGCGGGGGGCGCTCGGGTGCGCGTCGGTGGTGGTGGCGTTGAGCCAGAACAGCCCGGCGAACGGCCATTTGACCTCGGCGACACCGTCCGCACCCGTGGTCACGTCGAACGCACCTTCACTATCGCGATAGCGCTTGCCGCCGGGGACGAGCGTGACCTTGAGACCGGCGGCGGGCTTGCCATCGATGAGGAAGCGGAACGTCGCCGGTTCGTTCGACACGAGTTCGTCGGGGTGCGTCACCGGCACCATCTCCAGCGCGGTGTTGGTCGGCTGGAACACCGTCGTGGTCGGTGCGCCAGCGGTGATGAAGACGTTGTTCTGGCCGATCACCTCGGTGAGCTTGATGTCGGTCGCGTTGGCCGGGATGTCGGCGACGGTGGCGACGCTCGGGCGCGGCGGGGCACCCTCCCCGGCCGGCCGGGCCGCGCCCGGCGCGGGCGGACGGGCTGCCCCGCCGAAGCCGCGCCCGCCGACGCGCCACTCGACGCCATCGAGCTTGAAGCTGCCGATCACCGCCGATTGCGTCGTGCCGATCTTCCAGGTGCCGGGCTTGTCGATCCTGACGTCGAACACCGAGCGATAGTGCAGCGTCGCCGCGTTTTGGATCTGCGCGGGGCTGCCGTCGGGTGCCCAGACCTTGACCATTTCGGAGCGCATCGGATTGTGATCGGCGAAGAACAGATCGTTCGAGATCGCCGCGTCGATCGAAACCCAATCGTCGGTGCCCGAGACGATCGTGGTCGAGGGCACGAGCCAGGCGCGATGCGCAAGCGCCGGGGCGGCGCAGGACAGCAGGGCGGCGGCGGTGGCGAGACGGAAAGCGGGGCGCATCGAAAATCTCCCGGTTAGAGCTTGGTTGTCTCCGTTCGTCCTGAGTAACTGCCGAGTAGCCCGCAGGGCGTATCGAGGCAGTGTATCGAAGGACAGGGCAGCGCGATTCACTGCGCTTCGATACGGGCTCTCGATACGGCGCAAGCGCCTACTCGATCCCTACTCAGCACGAACGGCTGAAGGTGATCTCGACCTGTTTCACCGGATCGTGACGGTGCCGAGCTCGGCCTTGCCCGCCGCGCGCGCGGGCTTGACCGGAACGCCGAGCGGGACCGAGACCAGTTCGCGCCCGCCGGTCTCGCGCGCGGCCTCGACGTACAGCGTGTACGCGCCGGGTTTGAGATTGGTGGGCAGCGGAATCTGGTAGGTGCCGGGGGGGCGCGTCGCGCCGCTCAGGCCGTCGGCGGGAAGCGCCAGCGAACGGCCGCCCTTGCGCCAGAAGGTGCGCAGATCGGACAGCCATTTGGTGCCCGGCTCATTGCCCTTCTTCTTGATGTCGTACCACACGAACACCGTCTGCGCCGCGCCACCGCCCACCGGCTCGATCCATGCCGCGACATAAGGCCGATGATATTCGGCGACCGGCACCTGCGGAATGGTGACGCTGATCGTGCCTGCGCTCGCCGGTGCGGCCAGCGCACCGGCGATCAGAAGCGGTGTCTTGCGCATGGTGGTTCCCCTCAATGGATGAAGATGACGGCGAGGATCAGCGGCAGCGCGAGCCCGAGCCCGACCATCGGCCAGGTGAGCGGCCGCCGCCGCGCGTGGAGTTGGAGCAGCAACAGCCCGGTCAGCGAGAAAAGCACGCAGGCGGCGGCGAAAACGTCGATGAACCAGAACCACACCCCGCCGGTGTTGCGGCCCTTGTGGAGATCGTTCGCCCAGGCGATCCAGCCGCGATCAGTGACCTCCGAGGTCGCGACGCCGGACGCGCGCGCGATGCTGATCCACGCGTCGCGGCCCGGCCCCGGCATCGCGACATAGACCTCGTTGTCGGACCAGTCAGCGGGCCGGCCGCGCGCGTCGAGGTGGAGGCGCAGCGCGAGATCGTCGGCGACCGCATCGGGCAGCGGCGCGTCGGCGGCGTGCGGCGCGGCAAGCAGGCGCATCAGATGCGGCGGCACGGTCGCCTTGGCGGTGGTGACCACGGGTGTGGCGGCGATGCTCGCGGCGTGGTTGAGCGTGATGCCGGTGATCGCGAACAGCAGCATCGCGGCGAGCGACACCGCCGCGCTGATCCAATGCCAGGTGATGAGCTGCTTCATCCACCATGCGCGGAACTTGGGTTTGGCGCGCGGTGGAGACACCGCCACCGGGGCCGCCGCGCGCGCGCCGGATTCGGCCAGACCATCCTTCAGCAAAGCGCCCATCCCGACTCCGAACAGCCGCGCCAGCGCCGCCGATCCCCGATTTCGGGAGCGTGGTACGGTTTATGCGAGTGGTTCGCAATAGCTAAATCGTAGACTGCTGCGACCTTTTCTCCTCCCTGAAAGGGAGGGGTTGGGGGTGGGTTGGCTCCCGAGGAAGCGGAAGGCCCGCCACAAGCCAACCCACCCCCGGCCCCTCCCTTCCAGGGAGGGGAGAAGAGGGCGAGGGAGGACGGTGTTTCACTTCACCTGCTGCTTCTCCAGCTTCCGCGCCAACGTGCGCCGGTGCATCCCCAGCCGGCGCGCGGTCTCCGAGATGTTGAACCCGGTTTCCGCCAGCACCTCATGAATACGCTCCCATTCGAGCGTCTTGATCGATGTCTGGCGCTCGCTGATCGGCGCGTCGATGTCGCCGCGCGTCTTGCGGAACGCCGCCTCGATATCGTCGGTGTTGGAGGGCTTGGCGAGATAATGCGAGGCACCGAGCTTGATCGCTTCGACCGCGGTCGCGATGCTGGCATAGCCGGTCAGCACGACGATCAGCATCGCGGGATCATGCGCGTGCAGCGTCTTGACGCAGGCTAGGCCCGAGGCCTGGCCGAGCTTGAGATCGACCACCGCGAAGCCGGGACGGTGCTCGGCGAGCAGTGTGTCGAGCGCTTCGGGACTGTCGGCGGTGAGCACGGCATAGCCGCGCCGTTCGAACGAGCGCTTGAGCGTGCGCGCGAAGGCTTCGTCGTCCTCGACGATCACGAGCTTGCGATCAGGCATCGGGCGTCTCCGTATCGAGCGCGAGCGAGGCGATCGGCAGCCTCAGCGTCACCTCGGCGCCGCCCTCGTCGCGGTTGCGCGCCGTCACCGAGCCGCCCAGCTTGCGCATGACGTTGACGACGAGGAACAGCCCGAGCCCGCCCCCTGGGCGCTGCTTGGTCGATTGATAGGGCTTGCCGAGATTGGCGAGCATGTCGGGCGCGAAACCCGGCCCGGCATCGCGCACGCTCAGCCGGATCGCGTCGCCGGCACGCTCGACGGCGAGGCCGATGCCCTGGGGCGAGACTTCGGCGGCATTGTCGAGCACGTTGCAGATCACCTGTTTGAGCGCGGTATCCGAAACGATCGGCAAGTCCGGGCCGAACGCATTGTCATAGGCGAGCGGGGTGGTGCCGCGCGCGCGCCAATAGTCGACCAGATCGGCGAAGAAGCCGTGGACGCTGGTGATCTCGGGCGCTTCGCCGCGCGCCTCGCCAGCCGACATCAGGATGCCGGTGACGATCGCCTTGCAGCGTTCCACCTCGGCCTGCATCTCGGCGACGTCCTGCGCGAGTTCGGGATCGGCGGCGAGCCGGGGCATCCGCCGCCAGTCGCCGAGGATCACCGCGAGCGAGGCGAGCGGGGTGCCGAGTTCGTGCGCCGCGCCCGAGGCGAGCAGCCCGATCTGGAGGATATGGTCCTGATCCGCCGCGCGCTGGCGCATGTCGGCGACATAGGCGTCGCGCGCGCGCAGGTTTCCGCTTATCCGGGTGACGAACAGCACCAGCAGCACCGCCACCAGCGCGAAACACGCCCAGGAGCCGACGATGTGCAGCCCGAACGGATCACTGGCGAGGCTGATCGGCAGGTCGAGCGGGCGGAAGCGGCGCATCAGCAACGCGAACGCGCCGCAGGTGACCGCCACCAAGGCCCAGCTCGACCAGCGGCCGAGCAGGATCGCGCCGAGCACGACTTGCAGCAGGAACAGCGATACGAACGGATTGGTCGCGCCGCCGCTCAGGTAAAGCTGCGTGGTCAGCGCGGCGACATCGAGCAGCAGGGCGAGCAGCAACTCGCTGTTGGTGATGGTGCGGCGCTGGCGGAGCAGCGAGAGGCTGGCGAGGTTGACCAGCACCAGCGCCGCCAGCACCAGCGCCATCGCACGCAGCGGCAACTCCACGCCCATTCCGAACTGAACGAGCAGAATCGTCGCGAGCTGCCCCGCCACGGCCAGCCAGCGGAGCTGGACGAGCAGCACCATGTTCTTGCGCCCCGCCGCATCGGCGGAGAGCAGCGCCGCGACCAGCGCGAGCCGGGTCGGCTCGCGCGGCGGCCCGGCCGCGACGCTCACCGCGCCGCCGCGGCGCGGCGCACGCGGCGCTCCTCGCGCGCGACGATGACCGCGCCGATGGCGACGAGCGCGGCGAGTCCGAACCAGGTGAGCGCGTAGATGAGATGGTTGTCGCTGAACCTGACCACGGTCAGCCCGCCGACCGGACCGCCGGGATTCGAGGACGCCGCATCGGCATCGACGAAATAGGGCGCTACCGGCGCGAGGTGGCGTGCCCGTGCGATCGCCGCGACGTCGCGCGAGAACCAGTGGTTCGCCGCCGGATCGTTCGCGCGCAGGAAGCCACCGCCCGGTTCGGTGAGCCGGAGCAGCCCGGTCACGCGCGCTGGCCCCGCCGGCGCAGGCGCGACGGCCCGCGCGACGAACCCGCGGTTGACCAGCACGATGAAGCCCTGTTCGCTAACGAGCGGCGACAGCGCCCAGAAGCCGGGGCCGCGCTCGGTCACGGCTTTGACGAAGGTCTCGCGACCGGGGAGGTACTGGCCGCTGAGCGCGACGCGGAGATAGGCGTCGCGCGCGTCGATTCGCGGCCATTCGGCCGGCCCCGGCGGGGCGACCGGCGCGGCATGGAGCCGCGCGTCGACCTGCGCGATCAGCGCGTGTTTCCACGCGCGCCGCTCGACCTGCCAGATCCCGAGCGCGACCAGCGCGCCGAAGAGCAGCGCCGCCACGCCACCCAGCAGGATCAGCGTGGCGGGAGAACGCGGCGGTCGCTCGGGAGCACCGCCGCCGGCCATTACGGCATCTGGCGCATGTCCTCGACGGACATCGGCATCATGTTGGTGTTCATATTGTACATCACCCAGAGCGAGCCGCTCAGCGTGATGACCAGGACGACGACCGTGAAGGCCAGCGCCATCATGTTCCAGCCCGCTTCCGACTTGCTGTCGAGATGGAGGAACAGGATCATGTGGACGACGATCTGGATCGCGGCGAACGCCATGATGACATAGCCGGTGGTCTCGTTGGGCAGGACATGCGCCATCACCAGCCAGAACGGGATCGCGGTGAGCACCACCGACAGGCCGAAGCCGAGCAGATAGCTGGCGTAGGTGCCGTGCGCCGCGCCGCCTTCGTGGTCGCCTTGGCCGTGCGGCTCGCCGGCCGCATGGGGGGCATGTTGGTGCGCGCTCATCGCAGCATTCCCATCAGATAGACAAAGGTGAAGACGCCGATCCAGATCACGTCGAGGAAGTGCCAGAACAGGCTGAGGCACATCAGGCGGCGGCGGTTGGCGGGGATCAGCCCCTTGGTGGCGATCTGCACCATCAGCGTGAACAGCCAGATCAGGCCGAAGGTGACGTGCAGCCCGTGCGTGCCGACCAGCGTGAAGAAGGACGACAGGAACGCGCTGCGCTGCGGCGTCGCGCCCTCATGGATCAGCGAGGCGAATTCGGTCAGCTCGATCGTGAGGAAGGCGATGCCGAACAAGGCGGTGACGAACAGCCAGAGCTGCGTCTGGCCGGCCTTGTTCTGGTTCATCGCGAGCATCGCGAAACCATAGGTGATCGACGAGAACAGCAGCATCGCGGTGTTGAGCGCGACCAGCGGCAGCTCGAAGAGCTGGCGCGGGCCGGGGCCGCCGGCATAGCTGTGGCCCAGCACGCCATAGGTCGCGAACAGCATCGCGAAGATGAGGCAGTCGCTCATCAGGTAGATCCAGAAGCCGAGCAGCGTGCTGCCGCCTTCGGGATGATCGTGCTCGTCGAGGTCGTAGAAGGCGATCTGCGCGTCGCCGTTCGCGGTCATGGTATCAGCCGACATGTCTCAGGCCTCCGCGGCGAGCTGGCGGGTGCGCTCGTTCTCGACGCGCGTCACGTCCTCGGCGGGGATGTGATAATCGCGCTTGTAGTTGAAGGTATGGAAGATCGCGACGCCGAGCAGCGCGACGAAGCTCGCGATCGCCAGCCACCACACGTACCAGATCATCGCGACGCCGAGCGCCACGCTCAGGCCGGCGAGGACGATACCGGCCCAGGTGCTGCGCGGCATGTGGATCGCCTTGAAGCCGCTGGTCGGACGGACCGCGCCGCGCTCCTGCATGTCCCACCACGCATCGGTGTCGTGGACGATCGGGGTGAAGGCGAAGTTATACTCCGGCGGCGGCGACGAGGTCGACCATTCGAGCGTGCGCCCGTGCCACGGATCGCCGGTGGTGTCGCGCAGCTTGTCGCGGTTGAGGATGCTCACCGCGATCTGGATGAGCAGCGCGCCGATCCCGATCGCGATCAGCACCGCGCCGAACGCCGCGATAATGAACCAGATCTGAAGCGACGGATCATCGAAGGTCCGCAGCCGGCGCGTCACGCCCATCAGGCCCATGATGTAGAGCGGCGTGAACGCGACCCAGAAGCCGCTGACCCAGCACACGAAGCTGATCTTGCCCCAGAACGGATCGAGCCGGAAGCCGAACGCCTTGGGGAACCAGAAGTTGATCGCCGCGAACACCCCGAACACCACGCCGCCGATGATGACGTTGTGGAAGTGTGCGATGAGGAACAGCGAGTTGTGGAGCACGAAGTCGGCCGGCGGCACCGCGAGCATCACGCCGGTCATGCCGCCGATCACGAAGGTGACCATGAACGCCACGGTCCACAGCATCGGCAGATCGAAGCGGATACGGCCGCGGTACATGGTGAACAGCCAGTTGAAGAGCTTGGCGCCGGTCGGGATCGAGATCACCATCGTGGTGATGCCGAAGAAGCTGTTGACGCTCGCGCCCGACCCCATCGTGAAGAAGTGGTGCAGCCACACCAGGTACGACAGGATGGTGATGACGACGGTCGCGTACACCATCGACGAATAGCCGAACAGCCGCTTGCCCGAGAAGGTCGAGGTCACTTCCGAGAACACGCCGAACAGCGGCAGGATCAGGATGTACACCTCCGGGTGGCCCCAGATCCAGATCAGGTTGACGTACATCATCGGGTTGCCGCCGAGCGTGTTCGTGAAGAAATCGGTGCCGACGTAGCGATCGAGGCTGAGCAGCGCGAGCACCGCGGTCAGCACCGGGAAGGCCGCGACGATCAGGATGTTGGTGCACAGCGCGGTCCAGGTGAAGATCGGCATCCGCATCAGCGTCATGCCCGGCGCGCGCAGCTTGACGATCGTCGCGATCAGATTGACGCCCGACAGCAATGTGCCGACGCCGGCGACCTGCAACGCCCAGATATAATAATCGACCCCGACCCCGGGGCTGTACGCCACCCCCGACAGCGGTGGATAGGCAAGCCAGCCGGTGCGCGCGAATTCGCCGACGAACAGCGACATCATCACGATCACCGCGCCGCCGGCCGTCATCCAGAAGCTGAAATTGTTGAGGAACGGGAAGGACACGTCGCGCGCGCCGATCTGGAGCGGAACGACGAAGTTCATCAGCCCGGTGACGAACGGCATCGCCACGAAGAAGATCATGATGACGCCGTGGGCGGTGAACACCTGATCATAATGGTGCGCGTTGAGATAGCCTTCGGAGCCGTGGAACGCGATCGCCTGCTGCGCGCGCATCATGATCGCGTCGGAGAAACCGCGCAGCAGCATGACGAGCCCGAGCACCATGTACATCACGCCGATCTTCTTGTGATCGACCGAGGTGAACCACTCCTTCCAGAGATAGCCCCACAATTTGTACCACGTCAGCGCCGCGACCAGCGCGATGCCGCCGAGCGCGACCGCGCAGAAGGTGCCGACGACGATCGGCTCCTGGAGTGGCAGCGACGCGATCGTGAAGCGACCGAAGATCGGGCTGATCGGAACGAACTGGGGTGACATGGACATCGCTTCTTACAGACGGGGTTGGCTGGCGGTCGCGGCAAGCGCCACGCCGGCTGAAGGGGCGGCCCGGCGCGGCAGGTCGGCGCCGGTCAGGCCGGCGGTGTCCGGCTTGGCGGCGGGCGACGGCTGCGGCACTGGCGAGTGGCCGGGCATGGGCATCGGATGGCCGCCGGGCATCGGCATCGGGCCATGCTCGTTCGCGTTCGACTGGCTGTCGCGCGCGGCGTCGGTGCGCATCATCGCATCGGTGCAGACCGAGCCGGGCTTGACGCAGAAGTTGACCGCGGCGCGGAACAGGCCGGGTTCGACGGCGGCGAAGCGCTGTACCGGCACATGCTCGCTCGGGCGTTCGAGCTGGAGATAGGCGGCGCGGTCGAGCGTGCCGCCCGCCGCCTTGTTGCGCGCGACCCAGCCGGCGAAATCCTTGTCGGTCATGCCGTAGAAATGGAAGTGCATGCCCGAGAAGCCGGCGCCGCTGTAATTGGCGGACATGCCGGTGTAATCGCCGGGCTTGTTGATGACCGCGTGCAGCCGCGTCTCCATGCTCGGCATCGCATAGATCATGCCGGCGAGCGCGGGGACGTAGAAGGCGTTCATCACCGAGGACGCGGTGATCTTGAAGGCGATCGGCCGATCGACCGGCGCGGCGAGTTCGTTGACGGTCGCGAAGCCGTATTCCGGATAGATGAACAGCCACTTCCAATCGAGCGCCACCACCTCGACCTCGAGCGGCTTGACGCCGGGCGCGACCGGCTTGCCCGCGACGGTGCGCTCGATCGGCCGATAGGGATCGAGCAGATGCGTCCCCACCCATGTCACCGCGCCGAGGCAGATGATGATGAGCAGCGGGGCCGACCAGATCAGCAGCTCGAGCTGAGTCGAATGGTCCCAATTGGGCTGATAGTTCGCGTCCGTGTTCGACGCGCGATAGCGCCAGGCGAACAGCGCGATCATCGCGATCACCGGCACGATGATGAGCAGCATCAGCACGGTCGCGATGATGAGCAGATCGCGCTGCTGCGCAGCAACGTCTCCGGCCGGGTTCAGGACGACCATGTTGCAGCCGCCGAGCAGGAGGCTGGTCGCCAAGATCATGAAGGGCCGCATCATCGTGCGGACTCGAAGGGTGGGAGCACTCTCGGGCATGGGGCGGCGCCTAGCATGGCTGCCGCGCCGCAACATAGGACATTTTGTCCAATCCCGCAGGTGCGAGCAATATCGGAGAGGCGCGACTTGACCGCGCGGACCCAATCCGCGATCGACTCGCCGTGTCGTCCGCGCGGCGCGTCGCCTTCTGGAGTCGTGATATGAGTACGAAGAGTATCGGCAACCCCCACGCCGACACGCCGCCCGGAGGCCACGGGCGCGGTACGCATGGCAATGTCGGCCAGCACGGCGACATCGCGCCGGCGGAGATCGCGATCGGCGTCGTCATCGGGCGCACGTCGGAATTCTTCGATTTCTTCGTGTACGCGATCGCGTCGGTGCTGGTGTTCCCGCAACTGATCTTCTCCGATGTCGACCGGCTGACCGGTACGCTCTATTCGTTCGCGATCTTCGCGCTCGCTTTCATCGCGCGACCGATCGGTTCGCTGATCTTCATGACGATCGACCGTTTATACGGCCGCGGGACCAAGCTGACGATCGCAATCTTCATGCTCGGCGGCGCGACCGCGGCGGTCGCCTTCCTGCCGGGTAGCGAACAGATCGGCAAGACCGCCGGCATCCTGCTCGCGGTGTTCCGCATCGGCCAGGGCCTCGCGCTCGGCGGCGCATGGGATGGCCTGTCGTCGCTGCTCGCGCTCAACGCCCCCGAGAACAAGCGCGGCTGGTACGCGATGATCCCGCAGCTCGGCGCGCCGCTCGGGCTGATCGTGGCGAGCGCGCTGTTCGCCTTCCTCGTCTCGACGCTGTCGCCGGGCGACTTCATCGAATGGGGCTGGCGCTATCCGTTCTTCGTGGCGTTCGCGATCAACGTCGTCGCGCTGTTCGCGCGGCTGCGCATCGTTTCGACGCCCGATTACCAGAACCTGTTCGAGAGCCGCGATCTCCAGCCCGCGCCGGTGTTCGAGACGGTCTCGTCGCAGGGCCGCAACATCATCATCGGTGCGTTCGCGCCGCTCGCGAGCTTCGCGATGTTCCATATGGTGACGGTGTTCCCGCTCTCCTGGGTCTTCCTGTTCACCAAGCAGAACCCGGCGCGCTTCCTCGAGATCGAGATCGGCGGCGCGGTGGTCGGCCTCATGGCGGTGCTCGCCTCGGGGCTGCTCGCCGACCGGTTCGGGCGTCGCTCGGTGCTCGGCGTGTCGGCGGTGGCGATCGCGGCGTTCAGCGGCTTCGCCCCGCAGCTCCTCAACGGCGGCGACGTGGGTGAGGTCATCTTCATGGTGTTCGGCTTCGCGATCCTGGGGATCGGCTTCGGCCAGTCGTCGGGCGTCGTCGCGGGCAATTTCACCAGTCATCATCGCTATACCGGCGCGGCGCTCACCTCGGATCTCGCCTGGCTGGTCGGCGCGGCGTTCGCGCCGCTCGCCGCGCTGCTGCTGGCGAGCCATTTCGGCGTGCTCGCGGCGGGCGCCTACCTGCTCTCGGGTGCGGTCGGCACGATCGCCGCGCTGTTCGTCAATCGCGAGTTGGGGCAGAAGTTCTCCTAAGCGAACGCTTCGGCGGCGAAACACGAACGGCCCGCTTTCCACGAGGAGAGCGGGCCGTTTGCGTTCACATCCCCACCCGTTCGTGCTGAGCGACGTCGAAGCACGTTCCACAAGCGCCATCGACCGGGCACGCCCTTCGACTGCGCTCAGGGCGAACGGGGTACGGGGAAGGACCACCCGCCCTCCGACCCGCTAACGGCCAGCGCGCGACACGAAGCGTCCCGCTCTCCATGAGGAGGGCGGGCCGTTTGCGTTCAACTCCCCACCCGTTCGTGCTGAGCGCAGTCGAAGCACGCCCCCCCCCAAGCGCCATCGACCGGGCACGCCCCTCGACTGCGCTCAGGGCGAACGGGTGAGAGGGGAGTCCGCGTTATCAATCGTTCGTGCTGAGCGCAGTCGAAGCACGTGCCGAGTGCGCGCCCGCTCAGGGCCGGCGCGTCATCCGCTCCAGCGCGGCGTCGAGCGTCGCGTCCTGTTTGGCGAAGCATAGCCGCACCACGTTGGTCACCGGCGCCTCGGCGTAGAAGGCGCTGACCGGGATCGTCGCGACGCCCGCCTCCGCGATCAGCCATTCGGCGAAGGCGACATCGCCCATGTCGACGCCCGAGGCGGCGAGGTCGATATTGAGGAAATAGGTCGAGGCGCAGGGCAGCACGGCATAGCCGAGCCGCTCCAGCCCGTCGCGCAGACGGTCGCGCGAGCGCTGGTAGCCGGCGCGCATGTCCTCGAAATAGCCGATGTCCTTGCCCAGCCCATAGGCCGCGCCGGCCTGGAGATTGGGCGGAGTGGTGAAGGTGAGGAACTGGTGCGCCTTGGCCAGCACCGCCGCGAGGCGCGGCGCGGCGCACATCCAGCCGACCTTCCATCCTGTCAGCGAGAAGATCTTGCCGGCCGAGCCGATCTTGACGGTCCGATCGCGCATCCCCGGCTGCGCGATCAGCGACTCGTGCCGCGCGCCGTCGAACACGACATGCTCCCACACCTCGTCGCAGATCGCGATCGCGTCGTGGCTGACGCAGAAATCGGCGAGCAGCGCACGTTCGTCCGGGGTTGCGAGCGCGCCCGCCGGGTTGAGCGGGGAATTGACGATGATGAGCCGGGTCCTGTCGCTCGCGACCGCCGCGAGCGCCTCGGCGGTGATCCGCCAGTCGGGGGGCGCGAGCCGCACCAGCTTCGCGACCCCGCCCGCCCGCTCGACCAGCGGCAGATAGGCGTCGTACAGCGGCTGGAACATCACCACCTCGTCGCCGGGCGAGACCAGCGCGAAGATCGCGCAGGCGAGCGCCTCGGTCGCGCCCGAGGTGACCACCACCTCCTCCGCTGCGAGATCGAGCCCTTGATGCGCGCGGTAATGCTCGACAACCGCCTGCCGCAGCGAAGCGGTGCCGAGCATCGGCGGATACTGATTCGAGTCCTCGATGAGCGCGCGCGCCGCCTCGGCGAGCACGTCCTCGGGGCCGCGTCCGTCGGGGAAACCCTGGCCGAGATTGATCGCCCCGCTCGCCCGCGCGCGCGCCGACATCGCCTCGAAAATGGTGGTGCCGAGCTTGGTGTAGACGGGGTTCATGGATGTTCTCTCTTGATCGGCTCGGGACGAACGAACGCTGCACGCCGCGCTACAGGAACAGCTCCGCGAGGAAATCGCGCATCGCCCGCCAACTGCGCTGGTCCGCCAACGCGCGATAGCCGAAGCCGGGGCGCTCGGGCGCGTCGCGGTCGGTGAAGGCGTGGCCGGTGCCGCCGAAGGCGAGCAACTGCCAGTCGGCCTGCCCCTCGGTCAGTTCCTGCGCGAGTCCGGTCACGGCTTCGGGCGGTCCGAGCGGATCGTCCCAGCCGTGGCAGATCAACAGTTTCGCGGTGATCGGGGTGACATTGGCATAATCCGGCCGGTCATAGACGCCGTGGAAGCTCACCACGCCGCGCACGCCGAGGCCGGCGCGCGCGATATCGAGCACGCAGCCGCCGCCGAAGCAGAAACCGATCGCGGCGAGCCGCGCCGGATCGACCCGGTCGAACCCGGCGAGCGCCGCGAGCGACGCCGCCAGCCGCTCACGCAGCAGCGCGCGGTCGGCCCGCAGCGCGTTCATGTACACGGCGGGATCGGGCGACTCGCGCGTCGTGCGTTTGCCCTGACCATAAACGTCGCCCGCCAGCGCGACATAGCCGAGCGCGGCGAGATCCTCGGCCTTGCGGATATCCGCCTCCTTCTGGCCGAGCACGTTGGGGACGACGAGCACACCGGGGCGCAGCGTCCGCACCTCGTCCTCGAACGCGATCACGCCTTCGAACGGGCCGCCGGGGCCGTCATAGATCAAGCTCTGCCGGATGATCGCCATCGCACGTCTCCTTCACATGCCGACCTGCCACGGCGCCCAGTGCGCGCGCAAGTTGCCTCGGCGCGATCAGCCGCTAAGGACAAGGCGAACACCAGCAGAGGGGAAATCCATGCCCAGCCTCGTCCTGATCCGCCACGGCCAATCGGCCTGGAACCTCGAGAACCGCTTCACCGGCTGGTGGGATGTCGATGTCACGGAGAAAGGCGCCGAGGAAGCGCGCGCCGCCGGACGGCTGATGGCCGAGAAGGGCCTCGATTTCGATCTGTGCTTCACCTCGCTGCAAACCCGCGCGATCAAGACGCTCAACCTCGCGCTCGAGGAGATGCAGCGGCTGTGGCTGCCGGTCGAGAAGGACTGGCGGCTCAACGAACGGCATTACGGCGGGCTGACCGGGCTCAACAAGGCCGAAACCGCCGCCAAGCACGGTGACGAGCAGGTGCATATCTGGCGGCGCAGCTTCGACGTGCCGCCGCCGCCGCTCGAAGCGGGCAGCGCGTTCGATCTGTCGGGCGACCGCCGCTACGCGGGCATCGCCATCCCGGCGACCGAGAGCCTGAAGGACACGATCGCGCGCGTGCTGCCCTATTGGGACAGCCGGATCGCGCCCGCGCTCAAGGCGGGCCAGCGTGTGCTGATCTCGGCGCACGGCAATTCGCTGCGCGCGCTGGTCAAGCATCTGTCGAAGATTCCCGACGACGAGATCACCGGGCTCGAAATCCCGACCGGGCAGCCGATCGTCTATGACCTCGATGCCGATCTCACCGCGACCGACCGCTATTATCTGAGCGAACGCTAAGCGGCGGCATCACAGCAGGTAGCGCATCTTCACCTGCTGCCGTTCGCCCGCGCCGGTCACGCTGAAGCGCGCACTCGCGAAGCGGGGCGGGCCGAAGCGGATCGGCGGGTTGCGCGAGAAGCCGAAGCCCTCGCGCGGGATGCCGGCGATCGTGTCGAGCTTGCCGTTGCCGTTCTCGTCATGGATCACCGCGATCGCATAATCGCCGTGCGGCAGCCCGGCGAACCGGATCGCGCCGCCATCCGCCGGCGCGGTCCGCCGGGTCGATTCGGCGGTGTCGACGCATTGCGGGAAATTGTCCGCCACCGCGGTCAGGCACACGCGCACCAGCCCCTTGGCCGAACGCAATCCGCCGATATCGAGCGACAGGTCAGCGACCGGCGCCGCGCCGCCGAGCATCGTCAGCGCGAGCGCGCCCAGCCCGAGCCGCCGCGCGGGCATGATCGCGCGCGAAGTCGCCCAGGCCGCGATCGGTGCCGCAGAGCCGGTCCCAAACCCGGAAATAAAGCCCATAATTGCCCTCATACTGCTGGTGGTGGCGCTGGTGATGGCTCGCGGTGATGATCCAGCCCCCGATCGGCCCCCGCCATAGCGCCGCCGGGAACATCTCCCAGCCCATGTGATTGGTGACGCCCATCACCGTCATCACCGTCAGCACGATCGCGAGGCCGATCGGATGGATCGGCACGAGGAACACGAGCAGCGGAACCACCAGCGCGCCACTCAGCGCCTCGATCGGGTGAAACGCCATCGCCGCCCAGGCGGTGGGCGGGCGGCTGGCATGGTGCGCGGCATGGGCGATGCGGAACACGCGCGGGCGGTGCATCCAGCGGTGGGTCCAGTAGAACCAGGTGTCATGCGCGGCGAGGTACAGCAGCACCGACACCGGCAGATACCATAGCGGCCAGGCGTGGAGATCGGCGTAAATCCGCGTCCAGCCGCGATTCTGCCATCCCCAGGCGACCACGCCGGCGGGCACGCCGTAGATCGCCGCCGAGGCGAGGCTCCAGCCGATCTCCCGGCGAATTTGCGGATCGAGCCCGGCGTACAAACCCGGATGGCGCAGCCGCGTCGCCGCCGCGAACGCGCCGCTGACGACCAGATAGCGCACCCCGACGATCACCGACATCGCGAGCGCCGACAGGAGGATGGTGAGGATTGCTGCCACGCCGCTCGCCCTACACGATCGCGGCGCGATTTGCACCGCCGCGTGAATCGGCTAGGGGCCGGCGATGTCCGAAGTCCACCATTGCGACCTCGCGATCGTCGGCGGCGGTCTTGCGGGCGGCCTGCTCGCGCTCGCCCTGCACCGCGTCCGCCCCGATCTCGATCTGCGTATCGTCGAGGAAAACCCGCATCTGGGCGGCAATCACGTCTGGTCGTTCTTCGCGAGCGATGTCGCGGCGGCGGACCGCTGGCTGGTCGCCCCGCTCGTCTGCCACGGCTGGTCGCGCTATGAGGTCGCCTTCCCCGCGCACCGCCGCGGCATCGCCCAGACCTATTATTCGGTCGAATCGGAGCGGCTCGACCAGGTGCTGCGCGGCCGGCTCGCGCCGCGCGCGCTGATGACCGGACGGCGCGTGACCGATCTCGCGCCGACCGCGGTGATGCTCGCGGATGGCGACCAGATCTCGGCGCGGGGCGTGATCGACGCGCGCGGCCCCGCCGATCTCACCCGGCTCGATCTCGGCTGGCAGAAGTTCGCCGGCTGCGAGGTCGAACTCGCCGAGCCGCACGGCCTCGCCCAGCCGATCGTGATGGACGCGACCGTGGCGCAGGAGGACGGCTATCGCTTCGTCTATTGCCTGCCGTTCGCGGCGACGCGGATGTTCGTCGAGGACACATATTACAGCGACACGCCCGATCTCGACGGCGCGCTGCTGGCCGAGCGAATCGACGCCTATGTCGCCGCGCGCGGCTGGCTGCCCGAGCGCGTGCTGCGCGAGGAGACCGGCGTGCTGCCGGTCGCGATGGGCGGCGATTTCGAGGGATATTGGCGCAGCGGCGGCGCGGGCATCGCCAAGGCGGGGATGCGCGCAGGGCTGTTCCATCCGATGACCGGCTATTCGCTGCCCGATGCGGTGCGGCTCGCGGCGCTGGTCGCGAAGGCGAGCGATCTGTCGGGCGCGGCGCTGCACGATCTCACGCACCGCCATGCGCAACGGCTGTGGCGTGCGCGCGGCTTCTATCGTATCCTCGCGCGCATGCTGTTTCGCGCCGCCGACCCTTGGGAACGATACCGCATCCTCGAACGCTTCTACCGCCTCGATTCCGATCTGATCGGACGCTTTTACGCAGGGACGACGACGATGACGGACAAGATGCGCATCCTGTCCGGCAAGCCGCCGGTGCCGATCGGCCGCGCGATCGCCGCGCTCGCGGGGTCGCGCTGATGCCGCCCGCCGCCCGTTCCGCGATCGTCATCGGCGCTGGCTTCGGCGGCCTCGCGCTCGGCATCCGCCTGCAATCGGCGGGGATCGACACCACCATCGTCGAGGCGCGCGACAAGCCGGGCGGCCGCGCCTATGTGTGGGAACGCGACGGCTTCACCTTCGATGCCGGCCCCACCGTCATCACCGATCCGGCATGCCTGCGCGAGCTGTGGGGGCTGAGCGGGCGCGACATGGCCGAGGACGTGGCGCTGGTGCCGGTGATGCCGTTCTACCGGCTCAACTGGGCGGACGGCGTCAGTTTCGATTATTCGAACGACGACCCCGCGCTGACCGCCGAGATCGCGCGGCTCAACCCCGACGATGTCGCGGGCTATCGCAAGTTCCTCGATTATGCCGCCGGCGTGTACGAGGAAGGCTATGTCAAGCTCGGCGCGACCGCGTTCCTCGATTTCGCGGCGATGATAAAGGCCGCGCCCGCGCTCGCGCGCTATCAGGCGTGGCGCTCAGTCTATTCGGTGGTGTCGTCGTTCGTGAAGGACGAGCATCTCCGCCAGGCCTTGTCGTTCCACACGCTTCTGGTCGGCGGCAATCCGATGACGACGAGCGCGATCTACGCGCTGATCCACAAGCTCGAACGCGACGGCGGGGTATGGTTCGCGAAGGGCGGGACCAACCGGCTGATCGCGGGCATGGTCACGCATTTCGAGCGGCTCGGCGGCGTGGTGCGGCTCGGCGACGCGGTGACGAGCATCGAGACGGTCGGGGACCGCGCCACCGGCGTCACCACCGCGAGCGGATGGCAGGCGCAGGCCGACATGATCGCGTGCAACGGCGACGTGATGCACATCTACCGCGATCTGCTCAAGACCTCGCGCAGCGCGCAGCGCACCCGGCAGCGGCTGGAGGGCAAGCGCTGGTCGCCGTCGCTGTTCGTCGTCCATTTCGGCATCAAGGGGACGTGGCCGGGCATTCCGCACCACATGATCCTGTTCGGGCCGCGCTACAAAGGGCTGCTCGCGGACATCTACGATCATGGCGTGCTGCCCGAGGATTTCTCGCTGTACCTCCACCACCCGACGGTGACCGATCCGAGCCTCGCGCCCGAGGGGCATTCGACCTTCTATGCGCTCGCGCCGGTGCCGCACATGGGCAAGTTCCCGGTCGATTGGGCGGAGATCGCGCCGGTGCTGGAAAAGCGCATTCTCGACGAGGTCGGGCGGCGGCTGATCCCCGATATCCACGACCGGATCGTCACCAAGTTCAGCTACACGCCGGCGGATTTCGCGGGCGACCTCAACGCGCACCTCGGCAGCGCCTTTTCGCTGGAGCCGATCCTGACGCAAAGCGCCTGGTTCCGCGTCCACAACCGCGACGACCAGATTCCGAACCTGTATTTCGTCGGCGCCGGCACGCATCCGGGCGCGGGGATTCCCGGCGTGGTGGGAAGTGCCAAGGCGACGGCGGCGTTGATGCTGGAGGACTTGAAGTGAAAAGTCTCGTCGCCCCGGCGCAGGCCGGGGCCGCCGCGTTACTGAGCGTGGCCGTCGTTTCGAACGATTACGCAACGGCCCCGGCCTGCGCCGGGGCGACGCTGTGAAACGCCTCGCGGTGTACTGCGGGTCGGCCTCGCCGGCTGATCCGGTTTATATCGACTCCGCCCGCCAGGTCGGCCGCGCGCTCGCCGAGCGGGGGATCGGCGTGGTCTATGGCGGCGGGCGGCTCGGGCTGATGGGGGCGGTCGCCGATGGCGCGCTCGAGGCGGGTGGCGAGGTGATCGGCATCATCCCGACCGCGCTGGTCAGCGCCGAAGTCGCGCATCGCGGCTGCACCGAACTGCGCGTCGTCGAGACGATGCACCAGCGCAAGCAGGCGTTCACCGATCTCTCGGACGGGTTCATCAACCTGCCCGGCGGCACCGGCACGATGGACGAATTGTGGGAAGCGCTCAGTTGGGCGCAGATCGGCTATCACGCCAAGCCGGTCGGGCTGCTCAACGTCGCGGGCTATTACGATCACCTGATCGCGTTCGTCGCCAAGATGGGCGAGGTCGGCTTCCTGCGGCCGCAGCACCAGCGCATCCTGATCGTCGATGACACGCTAGACGGGCTGCTCGCGCAGATGGCGGCGCACGAACCGATCGAGACGATCACCAAGATGCGCAAGGCGGATCTGTAAGCCGTGCCGTCCCCTCCTCCGTCCGGGCTGAGCGGGTTTTGAGCGTTTCGGAACCCACCCGCGCCGAGACGGTCGCCGCGGCGCAAGCCTCGATCGCGCACGGCTCGAAGAGCTTCGCTGCCGCGAGCCGGCTGTTCGACCGTCCGACGCGCGAGAAGGCGTGGCTGCTCTACGCCTGGTGCCGCGCCTGCGACGATATCGCCGACGGGCAGGAACACGGCCATGCGATGCGCCGTGTCGCCGATCCGGCGCCGCGCCTTGCCCAGATCACCGCCAAGACCGACGCCGCGCTGGCCGGCGCTCCCGTCGGCGATCCGGCCTTCGACGCGCTGCGCATCGTCGCCGGCGAGACCCGGCTGCCGCACCGCTTCGCGCGCGATCTGATCGCCGGCTTCGCGCTCGATGCCGAGGAATGGCGACCGCGCGACGAGGCCGACCTGTACCGCTATTGCTACCATGTCGCCGGCGTGGTCGGCTGCATGATGGCGATCGTGATGGGGGTGTCGCCCGAGGACGATGCCACGCTCGACCGCGCCTGCGACCTCGGCATCGCCTTCCAGCTCGCCAACATCGCGCGCGACATCGCGGAGGATGATCGCGGCGGGCGCTGCTATCTGCCGCAAGCGTGGCTCGCCGAAATGGACATCCCGCCGGGCGAGCATATGAAGCCGCCGTTTCGCGACCGGATCGCGGTGCTCGCGCGCCGCCTCGCCGACCGTGCCGCGCTGTACGAGGCGAGCGCGCGGCAGGGCGCGCCGGCGCTGCCGTTCCGATCGGCCTGGGCGGTGCTGTCGGCGGCGGCGATCTACGGCGCGATCGGCCGCGCGGTCGCCGCGCGCGGCGCGCGGGCGTGGGACAGCCGCGTCACCACCTCGCGCGCGGACAAGGCGCGCTTCATCCTGCGCGCGCTCGGCCAGGCGCGCGGGCGCGCGCGCATGACGATCACGCCGCGCCCGGCGGATCTTTGGACACGGCCGCGCTGAGCTTCGCTTTCACGCGCCGCGCCGACACTGGCGAGGCGCGGGTCTCAGAGCTTGCCGAATTGCGCCTCATACGCGGCGCGATCGCCCGCGACGAGCAAGCGCGCCTGCTCGATCCAGCGGTCGCGCGCCATGCGCCCCTGAAACGCGCCGAGCCGCGCGTCGAGCGCTTCCGCTTCGGCGGGGGTGAGATCGGCGATCTGGTCGACGCGGGTGTAGCCGAGTTCGGCCAGCGTCGCCGCGAGCTTGGGGCCGAGCCCCTTGAGCTGGGTGAGGTCCGAGCCGCCTGCGGAGGTCGACGCGGGTGCGAGTGCCGGCGGAGCGGCCGGCGCCGGCTCGGGTGCCGCCCCACGGGCGGGCTCGGGTACCCGCTCTGACGCCGGTTCTGGCGCCGGTCGGGGCGGGGCGGCGGGCACGGCCGGAACGTCGTCACCCATCGGCGATCGCGTCGTCGGCGGCGCGGTCGCGCCGGCTTCCTCGGCGATCTCGCGATTCTCGGCGACCTGCCGCTCGGCGCGGCGGCGGCGGCGCACCAGCACGCCGCCGCGCCAGATGATGAGCAACGCGGCGAGCGCGAGCACCACCATCAGCGCGATGTGGACCGCCGTGATCGGCCCCATCGCGTCGATCGACGCGGTGCTGTGCTGGGCGCTCGTCGTGGTATCCATAGCTATGCTCCCTGGGCGTCAGCCCGTCCTAACGCACGAGCGCGGCAAAGCGCTACCGCGCGAGCGCCTCGGCGATCAACCGGCGTGAATTGGCGATGCCGTAGAGTGCGATGAAGCTGCCCATGCGCGGCCCCTGGCTCGATCCGAGCAGGGTTTCGTACAGAGCCTTGAACCAGTCGCGCAACGTCTCGAAGCCGCCCGAGCCGTCGAACTGCGCCTTGCCGATCTCATAGACGATGTTCTGGATCGTCTCGGCATCGGCGTCGGCCGGCAGCGCCGCCAGTTCGGCGTCGAGCCGTTCGAGCGCGGCGCGCTCGACCGCATCGGGCGCGCGCTTCACCAGCGTCGGCGCGACGAAATCGCGGCCATAGGCGATCGCATAGCCGATCAGCCGGTCGAGCTCGGGATAGGCCTCTGGCGTCGCATCGGGCACGTAATTGGCGAGATAGCCCCACACCTGCTCGGCGGTCGCCTCGCCCATCACGCTGACGAGGTTGAGCAACAGCCCGAACGTCACCGGCAGCGTCCCCTCGGGCAGCTTCCCATCATGGATGTGGTGGACCGGGTTGCCGAGCCGCTCCTTCACGCCCTGCGTCGGATAATTGGCGCGGAACTGCCAATATTCGTCGACCGCGCGCGGGATGACGCCCATGTGGAGCGACTTGGCCTTCTTGGGCTCGCGATAGGCGAAGAAGGCGAGGCTCTCGGGGCTGCCATAGGTCAGCCATTGCTCGATCGAGAGGCCGTTCCCCTTCGACTTGGAGATCTTCTCGCCCTTCTCGTCGAGGAACATCTCGTAGTTGAACCCCTCGGGCGGGCGGCCGCCGAGCACGCGGCAGATCTTCGAGCTTTGCGTGACCGAATCGATCAGATCCTTGCCCGCCATCTCGTAATCGACGCCGAGCGCGACCCAGCGCATCGCCCAGTCGACCTTCCATTGCAGCTTGGCATGGCCGCCGAGAATCGTCTGGGTGATCCGCTCGCCGTCATCCTCGAACGCGATCAGACCGGCGTCGGCATCGACCACCTCGACTGGCACCTGGAGCACGATGCCCGACTTGGGGCTGACCGGCAGCACCGGCGAATAGGTCGCGCGGCGATCGGCGCCGAGCGTCGGCAGCATCACGTCGAGGATCGCTTGATAGTGGCGCAGCACCGCCTTGAGCGCATCGTCGAAACGGCCATCGGCGTAATAGTCGGTCGACGAGGCGAATTCATAGTCGAAGCCGTAAGCGTCGAGGAAGGCGCGCAGCCGCGCGTTGTTGTGCGCGGCGAAGCTCTCGTGCGTGCCGAACGGATCGGGGATGCGCGACAGGGGCTTGCCGAGATGCTCGGCGAGCATCGCCTTGTTGGGGACGTTGTCGGGCACCTTGCGCAACCCGTCCATATCGTCGCTGAACGCGATGAGGCGGGTCGGCTGGTCGCTGAGCGCATGGAAGGCATTGCGCACCATCGTCGTGCGCAACACTTCGTTGAAGGTGCCGATGTGCGGCAGGCCCGAGGGGCCGTAGCCGGTTTCGAACAGGATCGGCGCGCCGCCTGGCTTGCCGTCCGGATAGCGTTTGAGGAGCTTGCGCGCCTCCTCATAGGGCCAAGCTTTGGATTCGAGGGCGGCGGCGCGGAGGTCTTCTGTCATGGTACGATGCCGACTAGCGCTAAGTGACTCGCGCGTCACCCCCGTGGCGATACCGCGCCGAAGCGCGGCATCGTCCGGTCCATCACGCCATGATCTTGTCGAGCGCGGTGCAGAATTCCTTCATCTCGGCGGCCGAGCCGACGGTGATGCGGCTGACCGTCGGCCAGATCGGCCACGAGCGGCCGATCTCGACGCTCTGCTTGCGGAACGCGGCCTGCACGTCGCGCGCCGGCTTGGTCTTCCAGTCGATCATGAACATGTTCGCCTCGGTCGGCTTGACCTCGATCCCCTTGTATTTCTTGAGGTGATCGAGCGTCAGCCCGCGCGCGGTCCGCATCTCGGCGCGGCGGGCGGCGATCAGCGGCGCGGCGGTGAGGCTGGCGGTCGCGCAGGCGAGCGACGGCAGCGGCAGCGCGCCCGACTGCATGCCGCCGTCGTAGCGCATCATCTTCATCAGATTGTCCGGGTTGGTCATGATGAAGCCCATCCGCATGCCGGCCATCCCGAAGATCTTCGAAAAGGTCCGCATCACGATCACGTCCTTGCGCTTGGGCGCGAGGTACGATGCGGTCGGCACGCCGGCGAAGTGGGTATAGGCCTCGTCGATCAGCACCACCGCGTCGGCGGGCTTGTTGTCGAGCAGCCACTCGATGTCGGCGAGCGGGGTGATCGTGCCGGTCGGGTTGTTGGGCGTGCAGATATAATAAAGCCCGGCGTTGGGATCGGCGGCGACCATCGCCTTGACGTCGTGGGTATAGTCCTTGGTGAGCGGCACCGCCTTGACCGGCACCTTGAGCCACTGCGCGGTGCGCCCGGCGAGTTCGAAGGTCGGATCGGCGGTGACGAGGCCGCGCCCGGGCGAGCAGAAGGTCACGACCGCGCGCGACAGCGGATCACTCGATCCGGGCCAGGGCGCGACATGATCGTAGGGCACGCCCTCGACCGCCATCACCGCCTTGATGAAGTCGCCACGCTCGTCGTGCGGCGCATAGCGGTTGCCGCTGGCGATGATCGCCGCCGCCGCTTTCTGACCCGGTGCGAACGGGCCGGTCCAGCATTCGTTCGCACCGATCCGCACGCGCGCGGTGGGTGCGGGATCGGGCACGCCGCCCGACGCCCAGGCCGGGCGGCCGAGCGTCGCCACCGCCGCGCCGACCCCGAACACCGCCGCGATCCGCGCGAGATCGCGCCGGCCGAAGCCGCGGCCCAACAGATCGTCCTGAACCTCTTCCGTCACCATCACGCTATCCGACATGGTTTTGCCCCTGAGAAAAAGTGAGAATTGCCAATAGATCGTTGAGCGATTCAGCGCAGATGCAGCGCCTTCATGAACATCGTCATCGAGATTACGACGAGATACAGGCCGAACACCTTCTTGAGCGGCGCTGCCGGCAGATTGTGCGCGACCGCGACGCCGTAAGGCGCGGTCAGGATCGACATCGAGGCGATCGCGAAGGTCGCCGGCAGATTGACGTAGCCGAGCGATCCCCACGGCAGGCCCTTCTCGCCGAAGCCGGTGATCATGAAGCCGATCGCGGTCGGGATCGCGATCAGCACGCCGATGCCCGCCGCGGTCGCGATCGCCTTGTGGATCGAGCGGCCGCACAAGGTCATCACCATGATCGCGATGCTGCCGCCGCCGATGCCGAGCAGCGAGGAGAAGGTGCCGAGCCCCCCGGCGATCGCGACGCGCGGCGCGAGGCCCGGCATGGTATCGGAAATAACGAAGTTGCTGAGCTTGGGCACGAGGAAGTTGACCGACATCAGCAGCACGCCGATCGCGAAGATCAGCAGCAGGATATGCCCGTCGACATGGTCCGCCAGCACGACGCCGGCGGCATCGCCCAGCACCAGCCACGGCGCCCAGGTCTTGAGCACTTCCATATCGACCGCGCCGCGCTTGGCGTGCGAGCGGAACGAGCGGATCGAGGTGACGATGATCGTCGCCGCCGACGTGCCGATCGCGACATGCGCATATTGCGATTTGTCGCCGCCGAGCAGCGGCAGCAGATACACCAACGCGGGCACCACGATGAAGCCGCCCCCGACTCCGAATATGCCCGCCGTGAACCCGGCCGCGAGCCCCGCCGCCAACAACGCCACCAGCGGGACGAGCCACGCCGTCATTTCCACCGTCATCAAGAACAACCCCCTTGTCGATCGTTCGTGCGCCTGTTCCGGCGCCGCGCCCCATTGTAACGAATCACCCAGAGCGAACCGCCATCGGAAATATCCTGCGGCAAAAGTTTTTCTGGGTAGGGCGTTGTTTTGCGCCGCAGCATCAAAGTCAACTCAATATGATTGCCCGACAGGAAAACGCGACGATCGGAGCGGGGCTGTGGCGCATTGGGCACAGCGCGGCGCGTGGCCGCATGTCCAGGCGGTTTTCCGGCCGACGCGCGCCGGCGCTTCGCGCGACTCGGCGCGGTGCGGGCGTGTCGGTGTCGGTCGGGCGGCTCAGCCCGCCGCGGCGGCCCGCAGCAGCATCGGGAAGCCGACCTCGGGCACGAAGCGCGCGCCGATTTGCGGCTCGTGCGTGACGGTCCGGTTCCGCCCGGCGTCCTTGGCCGCGTACAGCGCCGCGTCGGCGCGGGCGGTGACGTCCAGGAAGAAGCGGTCCGCCGCCTCGCTCGCCGCGACGCCGAAGCTCGCGGTCAGCGGTGCGGCGACGTCGATCGCGCCCCGGTCGGCGGCGGCGAAGCGCTGGCCGATCACGCCCGCGAGCCGCGCGCCCTCCCCCGCCCCGGCGCCGGGCAGGAAGATCGCGAACTCCTCGCCCCCGGTCCGCGCGGCGACGCCGCCGGGGGGCAGCGCGGCGGCGATGATCGCGGCCAGCCCGGCGATCACGCCGTCCCCGGCGAGATGCCCGAAGCGATCATTGACGCTCTTGAAATGGTCGATGTCGCCGATGATCATGCAGCCCTCCAGCGGCAGCGCCGCCAGCGCCTGTTCGAAACCGCGCCGGTTGAGCAGCCCCGACAGCGGATCGGTGATGGCGTCGCGCGCATAGCCCGCGACCACATCGAGCAGGATCGCCGCGAGCGCCGCCAGCCCCCACACCATGCCGAGGATCGCCGCGACCGACTGCATCTCGAACCCGTAGATCGTGCGCAGATAGGCCGGATGCCCGGCGAGCAGCACGAGCGTGACGAACACCCCGCGCCCGGTGGTTTCGAGCGCGACCAAAGCGGTGATCGCGAACAGCAGGCGATCGATCTTCAACGTGACGCGGCGGCGCATCGCGATCAGCACGGGCAGCAGCAGCAGCCCGCAACTGATATCCGAAGCGACATATTCGAGCGGCTGGTTGCGCGGGCCATAGATCGCATAGCCGCACAGCGCCATCGTCGCCGCGGCGATGCCCAGCCGCGCGAGGCGGTGGCGATGCGGCCTGCCGATGTGGTGGAGCAGCCCCTGCCCATAGCCGAGGAACGACAGCGCGAAACAGCCGTCGGCGCCCAGCGCGCCGAGCGGAGCATCCTGCACGCTCTGCGGGAACAGCGGCATCGCGAAGCCGACCGCGCCCCACAGGAATCCGAACGCCCACCAGGCCGCGCCGCGCCGATACCAGCGCCACACCAGCCCGAACACGATCGTGAAGATCGCCATATAGGCGGGCAGCAGGAAGGCGAACGGACTGTCCATCGTCAACTGCCGCCGTCTGCCCCCTGCCCCGCCCGACTGCTAACCATAGTTGGTTAACGAAACGTTTGCCAGCGGCGCGTCAGTTCGCTGCCGCCACCGCCTCCAGCGCGGCGTCGATCGCCGGGGTGGCGCTCGCGCCCTCGGGAATGTCGTTGGCGAACAGGGCGAAGGTCAGCGTGCGCCCGCTCCGGGCGATCAGCCAGCCCGACAGCGCCGAGGTCGCGTTGAGGCTGCCGGTCTTGGCGAACAGCCGATGGTCGAGCGGTGTGCCGGCGAACCGCCGCGCGAGCGTGCCGTCGGCCCCGCCGACCGGCAACGTCTCGCGCCACGCAGCGCCCCAGCGCTGGCCGGAAATCCAGCGCAGCAGCGCGACCATGCCGCGCGGGCTGACGCGGTTGTAGGTCGACATGCCCGATCCGTCGTAAAGATCAAACGCGGCGCGCGCCACGCCCGCCTCCGCCAGCATGCCGCGCACCGCCGCCTGTCCGTCGGCGATCGCGCCGCCGCCCCGCACGCGCCCGATCCGCCGCAGCAGCAGTTCGGCGTGGAGGTTCTGGCTGGTCTTGTTGGTGATCCGCACGTCCTCGGCGAGCGGCGGCGGCACCAGCCGCGCCAGCGCCGGCGGCTCGGGCGGGTGCGCGATCGCCGCGCCGCCGCGCCGGGCGGGATCGTCGCCGGGGCCGGGCGGCCGGTGCCGCGCCGTCGCGTGCCCGCTCACCGTCACGCCCCGCGCGCGCAACAGGGCGCGAAAAGTCCACGCCGCGTACTCGGCGGGATCGTCGATGCCGAGGCGGTCGCGCAGCGGCGCGGCGCCGCGCGCGATCGTGCCGGTGATCCGCAGCACGGGGCGGTTCGGCGCGCGCTCGAAGCCGATCGCGGTCGCGCCGCCCGCCACGGTGATCGCGGCGTTCTCCACCGTGTAATACGGGGCGACCGTGACGCGCGGTGCCGCGCCGAGCGTGGCGGCGGGCGTCACCGTGATCGGAAGTTCGTTGTCGTCGAGCGTCAGCGCCGAAACACCGGTGCCCGAGCGGGTCTGGATGGTGTTCCAGCTCATCCCGGGGCTCCAGCGCAGGTCCGGGAACCAGCTATCGTCGCCGATCACATCGCGCACGACCCGCGTCTTCGCCGCCACGGCGTCCGCGAGCGTCGCGAGGCAATCGACCGTGCAACCGGCGGCGCTCGACAGCCGCGCGTCGCCATGCCCGGCGAGCACCACGTCACGCCCCTCGATCCGCACGCTCGCGCCGCCTTCGATATCGGGCCGGGTCAGATCGCCGAGCGTCGCGAACGCGGTCGCGGTGGTGAAGATCTTGGTGTTCGAGGCCGGGACGAAGCGATCGTCGGGACGGACCGCGACCAGCCCGCGCCCATCGGCATCGACCACGAGCAGCCCGATTCGCGTGCCCGCCGGCGCGGTGGCGAGCGCCGCCGCGACGCGTGCGTCCACCGCCTCCGGTGCCTGCGCGGCGGCGGGGACGAGACACAAGCCGAGACACAGGGCGAGACACAGGGGCAGCGCGCGCTTCATGCGCGGCACCGTAGCGCCCGATCACGGCACCGCAAACTTGACGCGGACTCCGTCCCGCGCGATGATCGGACGGAACCAACAGCCAACATTCAGGGAACTTCGAAGCATGGCGAGCCGCGTGCAGCCGCCGCTATGGCGTGAGACGGTGAAGGCTGGGGCGGTGCGCAGCACCCGCGTGATCGGCGCGATGGCGATCCTGATCGCCGTCGTCGCGTTCGTGATCGCGCTGGCGAGCTATCATTCGGGCGATCCCTCGTTCAACACCGCCTCGGCGGGGCCGGCGCGCAACTGGCTCGGCCCGGTCGGCGCGTGGAGCGCGGACCTGATGCTCTTCCTGTTCGGCCCGCTCGTCGTGCTGATGCTGCCGGTGCTGATGCTGATCGCGCTGCGGCTGTGGCGCGACGTGCCGGTCGGGCGCTGGCGGCTGATGCTGCTGCTCGCGACCGCCGGCGTGGTGCTGATGGGGACGACACTCGCGCTGATCTCGGCGACGGCGGTGCTGTGGCTGCCCGCCGGCTGGGGCGGGCTCGCGGGGCTCGCGATCGCCGAGTCGCTGCGCTTCGCGGTCGGCTTCGTTCCCGATCAGCAAGCGATGCTGTGGACGGCGCGCGCGCTGGGCGCGCTGATCGGGCTCGCCGGGCTTGCGTGCTGGGCGTCGAGCTTTGTCGTCGGGCTCGACGGCGCGAGCATTCCGAGCCGCATCAAGGCGCTCGCCGACCTGCGCGAGCGCGACCGTGACGGGCTGATCGAGGACGTGCCCGATCGTGTCGTCACGCGCGATCCCGCCGATACGCCGCGCATCAGCGTGCCGCGCCCGGTCGCCATGCCGGACGACCGCCCCGCGCCGGTCATCAGCGACCGCACGATGGCGAGCGCGGCGCCGCCGCGCCCGCGCGCGCAGCAGACCTCGTTCGATCTCGGCGACAGTTCGCAATTGCCCTCGATCGACCTGCTCAAGCCGGCCCCGCCCCCGACCGGCGGGCCGATCGACAAGGCCGCGCTCGAACGCAACGCCCGTCTGCTCGAATCGGTGCTCGACGACTTCCATGTGAAGGGTTCGATCGTCAACGTCCGCCCCGGCCCGGTGGTGACGATGTACGAACTCGAGCCGGCGCCCGGCATCAAGGCCAACCGCGTCATCCAGCTCGCCGACGACATCGCGCGCAATATGTCGGCGATCTCGGCGCGCGTCGCGACGATTCCCGGGCGCACCGTGATCGGCATCGAACTCCCCAACGCGCGCCGCGAGATGGTGGGCCTGCGCGAACTGATCGACGCGATCGAGGACGAACCCGGCTCGCTGCCGCTCGTGCTCGGCAAGAACATCGCCGGCGACGCGGTGATCGCCAACCTCGCGCCGATGCCGCATCTGCTCGTCGCGGGCACCACCGGCTCGGGCAAGTCGGTGGGCTTGAACAGCATGATCCTGTCGCTGCTCTACCGGCTCCGCCCGGACCAGTGCCGGATGATCATGATCGATCCCAAGATGCTCGAACTGAGCATGTACGACGATATCCCGCATCTGCTCTCGCCGGTCGTCACCGATCCCGCCAAGGCGGTGCGCGCGCTCAAATGGGCGGTCGAGCAGATGGAGGATCGCTACCGGCAGATGTCCTCGGTCGGCGTGCGCAGCCTCGCCAGCTTCAACGACAAGGTCCGCGCCGCCAAGGCCAAGGGCCAGCCGCTCGGGCGCAAGGTCCAGACCGGCTATGACCCCGAAACCGGCGCGCCGACCTATGAGGAGGAGACGCTCGACTATCAGATCCTGCCGCAGATCGTGGTGATCGTCGACGAACTCGCCGATCTGATGATGACCGCCGGCAAGGAGGTCGAGTTCCTCATCCAGCGGCTCGCGCAGAAGGCGCGCGCGGCGGGCATCCACCTCATCATGGCGACTCAGCGGCCCTCGGTCGACGTCATCACCGGCGTCATCAAGGCCAACCTGCCGACGCGAATCTCCTTCCACGTCACCTCGAAGATCGATTCGCGCACCATCCTCGGCGAACAGGGCGCCGAGCAACTGCTCGGCAAGGGCGACATGCTCTACATGCCCGGCGGCAAGGGCATCGTCCGCGTCCACGGCCCGTTCGTGTCCGACGACGAAGTCCATGCCGTGGCTGACCATTGGCGCTCGCAGGGGCGGCCCGATTACATCCAGTCGGTCACCGAGGAGCCCGAGGAGAGCTTCGCGATGGACGGCGCGCCCGCCGGCGAGGATTCGGCCGAGGACCAGCAATATCGCAGCGCGATCCAGTTGGTGTGCGAAAGCCAGAAGGCGTCGACCTCGTGGCTCCAGCGCCAGCTTCGCATCGGCTACAACTCGGCGGCGCGGCTGATCGAGCGAATGGAGAAGGACGGCATCGTCGGCCGCCCCGACCATGTCGGCCGCCGCGAAGTGCTGCGCGACCGTGAGGGAAATCCGGTTTGAGGCGGTGAGATTTCCCCGTTCGTGCTGAGTAGCGATTGAGTAGGGCCAAAGGCCCGTATCGAAAGCGTGTATCGAAGCACGGTAATCGCGCG
This sequence comes from Sphingomonas pollutisoli, assembly GCF_029167165.1. Classification (NCBI taxonomy): domain Bacteria; kingdom Pseudomonadati; phylum Pseudomonadota; class Alphaproteobacteria; order Sphingomonadales; family Sphingomonadaceae; genus Sphingomonas; species Sphingomonas pollutisoli. Next base: position 527,348 of record NZ_JARFNJ010000003.1, on the reverse strand, counting down.
GGGCCTGTCCTTCGATACACCACCTCGATACGCCCTGCGGGCTACTCGGTGGTTACTCAGGACGAACGGGGGATATGCACGGTCCTGAGGCATCGATTTCCGCATCGACTGCGGCGGGCACGCGATCCGCAGCCTCTGTTGACGATGGTTCAGAGCGGGTTCAAGCCGCGCCGCGTAAGCGCGACCGCAGAATTTCGGGAGTTTTGACATGATCCGTTCTCCGGCCTGGGCGCTGCTCGCGGCGCCCGCCCTCATCGCCGCCGCGCCCGCGAACGAGGATCTCGCGCTCGTGCAGAAGCATCTGCGCAGCATCCAGACGATGACCGCCGCCTTCACCCAGACCGACCGCAACGGCAAGGTCGTGACCGGCACGCTGACGCTCAAGCAGCCCGGCAAGATCCGCTTCCAATATCAAAAGGGCGTGCCGATCCTGATCGTCGGCGACGGCAAGGCGCTCACCTTCATCGATTATTCGGTGCGGCAGGTGCAGCGCTGGCCGATCGGGTCCACCCCGCTCGGCGTGCTGCTCAACCCCGATCGCGATATCGGCGGCATCGCGCATGTTGTCGACAGCGGCGATCCGCGCATCGTCTCGATCGACGCGACCGACCCCAAGCACCCCGAATATGGCCGCATCAATCTGGTCTTCACGCGCGACCCCGCCGCACCGGCGGGGTTGCGGATGGAAGGCTGGGTCGCGCTCGATTCGCAGAACAACCGCACCACCATCCGCCTGTCCGACGAACGCTTCAACGCCCCCGTGTCGGACGGCATGTTCCGCTGGAACGACCCGCGCAGCAAATCGCCCAAAGGCTGAGCTTCCCCGCGCAACACAATATTTCCAGGGGGAAACACAATAACGCGAATGTCATCCGAATCCGGCCCGGCCGTTCATAGTGGCGACAGGTTCGGGGGCCTAGATCGGTCTTGCGGTTGCGGGGACTTCGAGATTTCCCCCTGTTGCTCGAAGCTCCGCTCCCCGCCTGCGTGACGAACGCCGGTCGGCCCTCGCTCCATGCCCCCGGAGCGAGGGCCTTTCCTTTTAGAGTATCGCCCGTTCGTCCTGAGCGAAGTCGAAGGACGTGTTATAGGCGGTGCGCTTGGGACGCGCACTTCGACTCCGCTCAGTGAGGACGGTGGCGCGCAAACAACCGCGCTGGCGCCGCGCCGCCGCGATAGCTACATGCCCGCAATGCCTTCCTCCGCCGCCGACACGCTCAAGATCGTCTCCTGGAACATCAATTCGGTGCGGTTCCGCATCGAGATCGTCGAACGCTTCCTCCGAGACGTCGCGCCCGACATCCTGTGCCTTCAGGAGACCAAGGTGATCGACGGCGATTTCCCCGCCGCCGCGTTCAAGGCGCTCGGCTACAAGCATATCATGCTCCACGGCCAGCGCATGCACCACGGCGTCGCGATCCTCAGCCGCGTGCCGCTGGTCGAGGACGACCGGCTCGATTGGCAGGCGAATCGCGAGGCGCGGCATATCGGCGTGCGGCTGGCGAACGGGATGCGGATCGAGAACGTCTATGTGCCGGCCGGCGGCGACGTGCCCGATCGCGACGTGAACCCCAAGTTCGGCCAGAAGCTCGATTTTCTCGAGCGGATGACCGCCTGGTCGCAGAGCCTGACCGCGCCGACGCTGCTGGTCGGCGATTTCAACATCGCGCCGCTGCCCTCGGACGTTTGGGGGCACAAGCAGTTGCTCGGCACGGTCAGCCATACGCCGATCGAGGTCGAGGCGCTCGACCGGCTCAAGGCATCGAATAGCTGGGTCGATCTCGGCCGGCATTTCCACCCCGCGCCGGCGCGTCTGCATACCTGGTGGAGCTACCGCTCGCCCGATTTCACCGTCAACGATCGCGGGCGCCGGCTCGATCATATGTGGGCGACCGCCGAGGTCGCGGCCAAGGCGGTGTCGCATACCGTGTTCGAGGATTGCCGAAGCTGGCTCAAACCCTCCGATCACGTGCCGATCATGACCGAGTTCGCGGCATGAGCGACGCGCGCCTCACCGCGCTCGCGATCGACGCGCTCCGGCGCGGCTGGCCGATCGCGATTCGCGGAGCCGACGGCGATCTCGCGCTGCTGCCGATCGAGACCGCCGACCCCGCCCGGCTCGCCGCGTTCGATTCCGAGGGCCGCGCCCCCGTGCTGCTCAGCGCCGGCCGCGCGGCGACGCTCAAGCTCGCCAACCAGCGCGACGCCGCCGTGCCCGACGCGCCGGTGCTGATCGAGCGCACGCGCTGGCTCGATTTCGCGGCGGCGACCGCGCTCGCCGATCCGCAGTTCGATTTGCAGAACCCGCTGATGGGTCCGTTCCGCGCGGTCCCGCTCGGCGAGACCGCAGCGGCCGGCGCGGCGCTCGCGCTCGCGCGGATCGGCGGGATGCTGCCGGCGTTCTTCGCGCTGCCGGGCGGATCGGCGGCGCTGACGATCACCCCCGCCGACATCGCCGCGCATGAGGACGCCGCGCGCCTCACCATCGCCACCCACGCGCGCTTGCCCGTCGCGGGCGCGGAGCATGCCGAGATCTACGCGTTCCGCACCCCCGAAATGCCCGGCGAGCATGTCGCGCTGTTGATCGGCACGCCCAACGGCAAGCCGCCGCTGGTGCGGCTGCACAGCGAATGCCTGACCGGCGACGTGCTCGGCAGCCTCAAATGCGATTGCGGACCTCAGCTCGACGCGGCGATAGCGGCGATCGCGGAGAGCGGCTGGGGCATCCTGCTGTATCTGCGGCAGGAGGGGCGCGGCATCGGCATCATCAACAAGCTGCGCGCCTATGCGCTCCAGGATCAGGGTTTCGACACGGTCGATGCCAACACGCGGCTGGGCTTCGCGGTCGATTCGCGCAACTTCGCGGTGGCGGCGCGGATGCTCGCGCTGCTCGGGCAGGATGCGGTGCGGCTGCTCACCAACAACCCCGAGAAGGTCGCGCAGCTCGAAGCGGCGGGCATCACCGTCACCGAGCGCGTGCCGCACGTGCTGCCCGCCAACCCGCACAACGAACGCTATCTCGCGACCAAGCGCGACCGGACCGGGCATCAGTTCTGATCTGCTCCCTCTCTGATCAGGAGAGGACACGAGGGCAGAAAGTACCGGGCTTCGCACCTTTTGCCCCTCCCTGGAAGGGAGGGGTTGGGGGTGGGTTGCTCTCCGTATTAGGCGACGGCATCCTCATGCGATGCCTCGAATAGCCCCTCACATGACGGCAAACGCTCGCCTGTTGCGCGACGCCGCAACTGCGGAGGAGCGCGCCTTGTGGTCGCGCCTTCGCCACCTGCGTCCCCGCTTCACGCGACAACTTCCGATCGGCAGCTATATCGTCGACTTCGCGTGTCGCTCGATCAAATTGGCGGTCGAACTCGACGGCAGTCAGCACATCGATGCCGTCGCTTATGACGACTCGCGCACGCTATTCATCGAGAGCCTTGGCTGGCGTGTCTTGCGATTCTGGAACAGCGAGGTTCGCGAGAATGCCGATGGCGTGGCTGAAGCGATCATGGCAGCGGTCGCGCATCGTTTCGGGCCGACCCACCCCAAACCCCTCCCTTCCAGGGAGGGGCTTTAGTCTAGCGCCCGACGACAACCGCCCCACCTTCCCGAACGCCCCGCGCATCCCCATCTCCGCGCACCTCGCTCGCGCGATTTTGCCGGCGGGAGGGTGCGGATGTCACACGCACCCGCTAAGGGAGCGTCATGACCGAAATCACCGTCGCTGCGCTGCAGCTCGCCTTCAGCAACGATATTGATGACAATATCGCCCATGTCTCAGAACTCGTCCGCGAGGCGGCGGGTAAGGGCGCGCAGGTGATCCTGCCGCCCGAGCTGTTCGAGGGCGAATATTTCTGCCGGGTCGAGGACGAGGGGCTGTTCGCCACCGCCAAGCCCACCGCCGAGCACAAGGCGGTGCTGGCGATGCAGGCGCTCGCCAAGGAGCTGAACGTCTATATCCCGACCAGCTTCTTCGAGGCGGACGGGCCGCATCACTACAATTCGCTGGCGATGATCGGCCCCGATGGCGGGGTGATGGGCGTGTACCGCAAGAGCCACATCCCCGATGGGCCTGGCTATGAGGAGAAATTCTACTTCCGCCCCGGCAATACCGGCTTCAAGGTCTGGCCGGGTCCGCAGGCGACGCTCGGCGTCGGCGTGTGCTGGGATCAATGGTATCCCGAGACCGCCCGCGCGATGATGCTGATGGGCGCCGAGATCCTGTTCTACCCGACCGCGATCGGCAGCGAGCCGCACGACGCCGATCTCGACACCTCGCGGCTGTGGCGGCGCGCGATGATCGGCCATGCGGTGTCGAACGTGGTGCCAGTGGCGGCGGCGAATCGAATCGGCACCGAACATGGCCAGACCTTCTACGGGCACAGCTTCATCTGCGACGAGCGCGGCGATCTGGTCGCGGAGTTCGGCGCGGGCGAGACGGGCGTGCTGACCGCGCGCTTCGATCTCGATCGCGTCAAGCGGCACCGTGCCGCATTCGGGTTTTTCCGCGATCGCCGGCCCGAGCTGTACGGGCGGCTCTCGCAGGACGTGTGAACGCTATCATCGGCCCGGTTCCGCAACTCAACCCCGCTGGGCACCGTGTCGTCGCATTAATGCAATTGTAATTGCAAATTTTGCACTTGCGAGCAGCCGTGTTGCGGCGCACAAAGAGTGTGCCTTTCAGGCATCCTCTCCTAAAACTTTCATGGCCGGTCTCGTACCGGCCTTTTTTTTTGATTTCGACTCGGCTACGCCTCCGATTGTCGTAGCCGCCGTATCGAACATAAGAACGCCCTGGGGAGGACGCCGCCGGTAAGACCGGCACCGGCGATTGCGATAGCGCGGGGGATCGAGCGAGGCGCTCTCCCCCGTGCTCGTGTTTCAGGCATACCGCATGGCCGGCGCTGCCGCTCCACATCCCACCCGTTCGTGCTGAGCGAAGTCCAAGCACGTGCCAAGTACGTGGCGTTTGGGGCACGTGCTTCGACTTCGCTCAGCACGAACGGTGGAAAAGGCTAGCGCGCCCTCTCACCCCCCGCGCAGTTCCAGCGCGCGCGCGAACACCGCTTCGAACATCTCGGCGGTCAGCCGCCCGGTGTTCTGATTGTAGCGCGAGCAGTGATAGCTATCGATCAGCACGCGCCCGTCGGGCATGCGATGCTCGGCGAGATGCGCGAACCGCGCTTTGGGGAGCCGCCCGCCGAGCACCTTGACCGCCGATTGGTGCGCGATCTGCCCCAGGGCGATGAACACGCGCGCCTTGGGCAGCACCGCCACCTGATTCTGGACGAACGGGCGGCAGGTGCGGATTTCCTCGGGGCTGGGCTTGTTCTCGGGCGGCAGGCATTTGACCGAATTGAGGATGATCGCGCCCTCCAGCCGGAGCGAATCATCGGGTCTGGCCTCGTACACGCCCGAGGCGAGGCCGAATTTGGCGAGCGTCGCGAACAGCAGGTCGCCCGCGTAATCGCCGGTGAACGGCCGCCCGGTACGGTTCGCACCGTGCTTGCCCGGCGCGAGGCCGATGATGCCGAGCCACGCATCCGGGTCGCCGAGCGCGGGCACCGGCGCATTCCACCAGCCCGGATATTCGACGCGCAGCGACTCGCGCAGCGCGACCAGACGGGGGCACAGCGGGCAATCGTGCGGCGGCTCCGTGCCGGGCAGCGGGCTTGGCGGCGGGCCGGCGGGCACCGACTCGGATGGTATGGTACTTGGGGTCAGCATCGCGTTCGCGTAGGCGGGTGCCGCCATGCCGACAAGCTATGCCCTCGCGCTCGGATCGAACCGCCGCGGCCGCCACGGCGCCCCCGCCGCCGAACTGCGCGCCGCGATCGCCGCGCTCGGCCGGCTCGGGGACGTGCGCGCGGTCGCGCCGGTGTTCGACACCGCACCGCTCGGCCCGTCGTCGCGGCGCTTCGCCAACAGCGCGGTGGTGCTCGACACCACGCTCGATCCGCCCGCCCTGCTCGCCGCGCTGAAAGCGATCGAGCGCGCGTTCGGGCGGCGGCGCGGGCGGCGCTGGGGGGCGCGGGTGATCGATCTCGATATCATCCTGTGGAGCGGCGGGCGGGTACGCCTGCCCCACCTGACCATCCCGCACCCGGCCTTCCGCGAGCGCCGCTTCGTGCTCGATCCGCTCGCGCATGTCGCCCCGCTCTGGCGCGATCCGCTTTCGGGGCGTACCATCCGCCAGATCGCCGCGCGGGCACGCGTGGTTGACCGCCGGGCCAAGCACCCCTAACGGGCGTCCTTCGGTTTGGGGGCTCGTAGCTCAGTCGGTAGAGCAACGGACTTTTAATCTGTAGGTCCCGGGTTCGAATCCCGGCGAGCCCACCACCGTCCGAACCGCCGGTTCAGCAATCCGCAAGGTTTGCACCGGCATCGGGACCATGCAGGATCGGCCCGGGAGGCTTGACGATGCTGCGACATTACATCGTATCATGGTCGTCATAGCCGGAGCCTCCCAGCCCATGCCCCTTCGAATCCTGCTGCTATGCGGCTGCGCGCTGTTCGCCACGCCCGCCTTCGCTGACGATCAGCCGGCCCCGGCCCAAGCGCCGGCGAATCAGCCAGCCGACCAGCCCAAGGACATCGTCGTGACCGGCCGGCTCGACGCCGCGCGCGCCTCGATCCAGCCGAGCCTCGGCGCGACCACCTATTCCATCTCGAACGCGACGATCCAGGCGCTGCCCGGCGGGGACAACCAGCAGCTCAACCAGATCCTGCTGCAATTGCCCGGCGTGTCGCAGGACGGCGCGGGGCAGCTCCACGTTCGCGACGACCACGCCAATCTGCAATATCGCATCAACGGGACGATCCTGCCCGAAGGCATCGCCGTGTTCGGGCAGACGCTTTCCCCCCGCCTGGTCGATCGCTTCGATCTGCGCACCGGCGCGCTGCCCGCGCAATACGGGCTGCGCACGGCGGGGATCATCGACATCACCACCAAGAGCGGCTTCCAGAACGGCGGCGAGGTTTCGCTCTACGGGGGCAGCCGCGGCACGATCGAGCCGAGCGTCGAATATGGCGGCAACACCGGCAACACCAATTATTTCGTCACCGCGAGCTATCGCCACAACGATCTCGGCATCGAATCGGTCGACGGCAGCGCGCAAGCGCTACACGACACCACCAACCAGTATCAGGGCTTCGTCTATCTCGATCACACCATCGACGACGGCAACCGCGTCTCGCTGATCGGCGGCTATTCGGACCAGCGCTTCCAGATCCCCAACCCGCGCGGGCTGCACCCCGACGGCACCTACAATGTCGGCGGCGTCACGGATTTCCTCAGCGACGATCTCGACGAACGCCAGCATGAGAAGACCGCGTTCGGCATCCTCAGCCTGCTCCACGATGCCGGGCCGGTGACGCTGCAAGGCTCGGTCTTCGCGCGCTACTCGTCGCTGCAATATACGCCCGACGTGCTCGGCGAGCTGCTGTTCAACGGCATCGCGCAGGCGGCGAAAAAGCAGGATTTCACCACCGGCGTCCAGGTGGAAGGTGTGTACCGGCTGAGCGGCGCGCATACGCTGCGCGGCGGCTTCGTCGTGACGCGCGACCACGGCACCAGCCGCACCAGCACGCAGGTCTTCCCGGTCGACGCGTCCGGCGCGCAGACCGGCCAGCCGATCGCGATCGCCGACAATGGTTCGGCGACCGAGATGACCTACAGCGTCTATCTCCAGGACGAATGGCAGCCGATCGACCACGTCACGATCAACTTCGGCGGCCGGTTCGACCATTATGACGGCTATCGCAGCGAGCAGCAGCTCAGCCCCCGCGTCAACGCGGTGTGGTCGCCGCCGGGCGGGTTCACGATCCATGCCGGCTATGCGCGCTATTTCTCGCCCGCACCCTTCGCCAACGTCGCCACCACCACGATCGCCAAGTTCGTCGGCACCAGCGGCGCGGCGCCCGGCACCTACGGCGACGTGCCGTTCGCCGAGCGGCAGGACTATTTCGACATCGGCGCCGAACAGAAGATCGGCCCAGTCACGATCGGCGTGGACGCCTATCACCGCCGCTCGCGCAACCTGCTCGACGAAGGCCAGTTCGGCGCGCCGATCATTTTGACGCCGTTCAACTACGCGCGCGGGCGGATCGACGGGATCGAGGGCAATATCAGCTACACGCATCGCGGCTGGCTGATCTACGGCAATATCGCCCACGCCAAGGCCCAGGGCACCGACATCAGCAGCGGCCAGTTCAACTTCGATCCCGCCGATCTCGCCACGATCAGCCGCCAATATATCTATCTCGACCACGACCAGACCTGGACCGGCTCGGCCGGCGCGTCGTACCGTTTCGACGACGGCATCCTGCGCGACAGCAAGCTCGCGGCGAGCATGATCTACGGGTCGGGGCTGCGCCGAGACGGCGCGGTGCCCAATGGGGGCAAGCTGCCCGGCTATGCGGTGTTCAACATCAGCGCGAGCCACAGCTTCAAGGGGCCGGGCATCGAGGTCCGCGCCGATGTGTTCAACCTGTTCGACCATGTCTATGAGATTCGCGACGGCTCGGGCGTCGGCGTCGGCGCGCCGCAATATGGCCAGCGGCGCGGGTTCTTCTTCGGGATCAGCAAGAGCATCTGACAGAGTTCCCGCACGCTCCGCTCGACGCGCGGTGTTCCGAACCGGGAACAGGTTAACCCTCAATGCGCCTTCTCAGACCCTTCGCGCGCGGGCATTCCCGGCGCCCAAGGGAGTCTTGCCGATGCGTCCTCTTCTTGCCCTCGCCACGCTCGCGCTCGCCGCGCCGGTCGCGGCCCAGAGCGGCCCGCAGCCGTTCACCGTCCAGGGCGGCCAAGGCTTCGCGCGGCTCGACGAGGCGTTGATGGCGATTCGCGGGCAGGACGCCACGATCCTGATCGCCCCCGGCACCTATCACCAATGCGCGATCCAGCAGGCCGGGCACATCACCTTCAAGGCGGCGGTGCCCGGCCGCGTTATCTTTGAGCAGACGACCTGCGAGGGCAAGGCGGCGCTGGTGCTGCGCGGCGACGGCGCGGTGGTCGATGGCATCGTCTTCCGGGGGCTGCGCGTCGGCGACGGCAACGGCGCGGGCATCCGCATCGAACGTGGCGATCTCACCGTGCGCAACGCGATGTTCCTCGACAGCCAGGAGGGCATCCTCGGCGGCGCGGGCGCGGACATGGCGATCACGATCGACCACAGCACCTTCTCGGGGCTCGGCCAGTGCGACGAAAGCCCGAGCTGCGCGCACGCGATTTATCTGGAGACGCAAGGACCGGTCACCGTCACCCATTCGCGCTTCGAGCGCGGGCGTGGCGGCCATTACGTCAAGGTGCGCGGTCCCCGCGTGACGATCGCCGACACCAGTTTCGACGATACCGCCGGGCATAAGACAAACTACATGATCGACCTGCCCAACGGCGCGACCGGCACGATCCGCGGCAACACCTTCGTCCAGGGCCGGGACAAGGAGAATTGGACCGGCTTCATCGTCATCGCCGCCGAAGCGCACGATCATAGCGCGGCGGGCCTGCGGATCGAGGGCAACACCGCCAGCCTCGCGCCGGGCGAGACGCGCAGCCCGGCCTTCGTCGCCGACTATAGCCACGAGCGCCTCGCGATCGGCGCCAACACGCTCGGCAAGGGCATACGCGCGTTCGAGACGCGCTAGGCGGCGTTACGCCGGCACGATCTCGATGATGTCGAGCATCGATTCGAAGCGGGGCGCGGGCAGCACCAGCCGCCAGCGCTTCGGCCCGATCCGCTCGATATAGCCGACCATGTCGCGCAGCCGGTCCTGCCCGTAACGGAATGGCTTGTCCTCGTCGCCATACACCATCGTGCCGAGGAAGACCGCGCGCGCGCCATCGGGGTAGAGCAGCCCGTCGGGGCGCTGCACGCCGCCGGTCTTGTGGAATTCGAGCAGCCCGCCGCCGACGACGATCTCGCAGTCGGTCGGCTCGAACGCGGTGAAATCGGCCATCGCGGTACCGTTGGCGCCGATCTTGTACACGGTGCAGCGATACGCGCCCGCCGGCGGCAGCGGATCGGTGAGCGCACGGTCGGGATCGGCGAGTTCGTGCAAGCCGTCGATCGCGGCGCCACGCCCGCCCTTGCGCGCCTTGTCGACCGCCGCCAGCCAGGTGTCGCGCCAGCCGCGCAGCCGGTTGCGATCGTCATCGGTGGCGACCAGCCGCCAGTTCCGTTCGGGCGCGACCGCGCCGGCGGGGGCGGTGCCGCCCGGCGCGGGCCGATCCTTGCCGCCGCAGCCGGCGAGCGCCGCGCAGCCGCACAAAAGCCCAACGATTGCGGCGATTCTCAAGCGATCGTCTTCCTTGTCATCGGCGCACACCTAACCACGCGCGCCGGGCGTTGCCAAGGCCGCGCGCCGGAAGCCGCTCACACCCCGGCGACGATGTCCCGCAGCGCGGCCGCGACACCGCGCGTCTCTTCCTCGGTGCCGATCGTGATGCGCAGGCCGTTCGCCAGTCCCTGGCCGGGCAGCCAGCGCACGATATAGCCGCGCTCCATCAACTGGGTGTAGGCCGTCTCGGCGGTCAGCGCGCCTTCGAACAGCACCAGCACGAAGTTCGCCTCGCTCGGCACCACGCGCAGGCTCGCCGCGCCCAGCTTCTCGATTTCTTCGGTGAGCCACGCGCGCCACACGCGATTGTGCTCGCGCGTCTTCTCGATCCAGTCATCGTCCCGCACCGCCGCGATCGCCGCCGCCTGGCCCGCGATCGTGCAGCAGAACGGCGCGCGGATGCGGTGCATTGCCGCGACCGCCTCGGCCGAGCCATAGCCCCAGCCGATCCGCTCGGCGGCGAGGCCGTGGATCTTGGAGAAGGTGCGCGTCACGATCACATTGGGGGCGGTTCGCGCCAGCTCGAGCGCGCCGTCGTCGTCCTCGGGATCGAGGAATTCGGCATAGGCCTGGTCGATCACCAGCATCACGCGGTTGGGCAGGTTGGCGTGGAGGCGCGCGATCTCCGCGCGCGAGGTGAAGGTGCCGGTCGGGTTGTTGGGGTTGGCGATGAAGACGATTCGCGTCTTGCTGGTCATGCACGCGAGGATCGCATCGACGTCGGTCGCATAATCCTTGTCGCGCGCGATCACCGGCAGCGCGCCGACCCGCCGCGTCGCGATCTCGTACACGGTGAAACCGTAGCGGACGTGGATCACCTCGTCCCCCTGCCCGGCATAGGCGCCCGCGATGAGGTGGAGAATCTCGTCCGATCCGGTACCGTAGATGATCCGGTCCGGCTCCAGATCATATTTCGCGCCGATCGCCGCGCGCAGTTCGGTCGCGCTCGCATCGGGGTAGCGTGCGAGATCGCCGCTATGCGACGCGAACGCGGCGATCGCCTTCGGGCTGGTGCCGAGCGCGTTTTCGTTCGAGGAGAGCTTGACGGCCTTCGCGCCGCCATCAACCGTCGATCGCCCCGGTATGTAGGGGGCGATCGCCATGATCCAGTCTTTGGGTTTGGGTGCCAGCATGGCTGTCGCTTAGCGCCCGCATGGCACCCGCGCTAGTCCCGAGCGCAGGTCGTGCTCAGGTGTGCTCAATCGGCACCAGAGCGGGTCATGGTTACCGTCGAATTGCCGTCCCGCGTCCGTGCCGAACGGGTGCGCGCAGGGCCGCGATGGCCTCCGCGTGCCCGGCACGGACGGGGTCGGCGCGCGCGTCGCTTACCGCTGCGGCCGCTTGCCGCGCAGCGTCGGTCGGGCGGTGTGGCGCACCGGCGCCGGCCCGTTCGCGCGGCGTGGTACGCGCGGGGCCTCCTGCGGCCCGTTGGCGAGTTGCTCGAACTGCACCCCGCCCTCGGCCTCCTCGCCCTGGGTGCGCTTGACCGAGGCGAGGAACTTGCCCGCCAGCGCGCGCGGGATCTGGAACGCCGTCTCGTTGGCGGCGATGCGGATCGCGCCGACCTCGTTCTTGGTGATGTGCCCGCGCCGGCAGATCAGCGGCAGGATCCAGCGCGGATCGGCATTCTCGCGGCGGCCGATGTCCATGCGGAACCACACCACGTCGTCGAAGCCGGCGCGATGATGCTCCTTGCCCGGCGCGCGCTCGGCCGGACCTTCGGCCAGCATCTCCTCGGGCGCGGGCATGCGTGCGCGGAACGAGCGGACCAGCGCGGCGGCGATCTCCTCCGGGGTCTTCTGTTCGAGCAATTTCGCGGCGAGCGCGCGATCGTCCTCATCGACCTCGACGGGTTCGAGAAGCTGGGTCATCAGCCGTTCGCGATCGGCCTTGCGGATGTCGTCCACGCTCGGCACCGGCAGCCATTCGACCGCGATGCGCGCGCCGCGCAACATCATCTCGACCCGGCGCTTGCGCTGATACGGCACGATCAGCACTGCGGTGCCCTTCTTGCCGGCGCGGCCGGTGCGGCCCGAGCGGTGCTGGAGCGTCTCGGCGTCGCGCGGCAGCTCGACGTGGATGACGAGCGTGACGGTCGGCAGATCGATGCCGCGCGCCGCCACGTCGGTCGCGACGCAGACGCGCGCGCGCTGGTCGCGCAGCGCCTGGAGCGCGGCATTGCGCTCGTTCTGGCTATGCTCGCCCGAAAGCGCCACCGCCGAGAAGCCGCGCTCGGTCAGCCCGGCGTGGAGATGCCGCACATTGTCACGCGTCGCGCAAAACAGGATTGCGGTCTCGGCTTCGTGGAGGCGCAGCAGGTTGACGACGGCATTCTCGATGTCGGGCGGCGCGACCGTGACCGCCTGATAGCTGATGTCGCCATGCCCGCGATCCTCGCCGACGGTGGTGATGCGCAGCGCATCCTTCTGGTAGCGCTTGGCGAGCGCGACGATCGACTTGGGCATCGTCGCCGAGAACATCAGCGTGCGGCGCGAGTCGGGGGTCGCGTCGAGGATCTGTTCGAGATCCTCGCGGAAGCCCATGTCGAGCATCTCGTCGGCCTCGTCGAGAATCGCCGCCTTGAGCTGCGACAGATCGAGCGCGCCACGTTCGATATGGTCGCGCAGGCGGCCCGGCGTACCGACGACGATATGCGCGCCGTGGCTGAGCGAGCGGCGCTCGCGCGAGGCGTCCATGCCGCCGACGCAGGTCGAGATGCGTGCGCCGGCCTTGCCGTACAGCCATTCGAGTTCGCGGCTGACCTGCAGCGCGAGTTCACGCGTCGGCGCGATGGCGAGCGCGAGCGGCGCGCGCGCCGGCGGCAGCTTGCCGTCCTCGGTCAGCAGTTGCGGCGCGATGGCGAGCCCGAACGCGACGGTTTTGCCCGAGCCGGTCTGCGCGGAAACGATCAGGTCGCGGCCTTCGGCCTCGGGCGCGATGACGGCGGCCTGGACGGGAGTCGGCGCGGCATACCCGCGTGCGGTGAGCGCTTCGCCAAGAAGCGCGGGAAGGTGGGTAAAGGGCATGATTTTCCGAATGCTGGACGCGCAAATCGCGCGATAAGCGCGGCTCCATAGCAGATATGGCGGAGAAACGCACGCCCCTAAGAAACAGTGCCTTCACCGGCGAACCGGTGCGCGGTTTTCCCGCCCCCGACCGGTCCGGTTCGGGACGAACGGTTCATCCAGCCCGGTCTTTCGCGATGTCGTTACGGAGCCATTCAGCCGCGACGCGGTTATCGTGCGGTATGGACGCAGGATCAGCCCGCCGCCCCAGCGCGCGCCAGCATTATTGGGATACGCTCCGCGCGGCGCTGATGCTGCTCGGCATCCCCTATCACAGCGCGCTCGCCTTTCAGGCGGGCGGCTGGATCGTCGCGACCCACCGGCACGCGCCGGTGCTCGATTATGTCGCGGAGGCGATCCACCTGTTCCGCATGCCGGCCTTCTTCCTGGTCGCGGGCTATTTCGCCGCGCTCAGCCTCACCAAATATCCGCCCGGCGGCTGGTTCCGCGCGCGGCTGACGCGGCTCGGCATCCCGTTCCTCGCCAGTCTCGTCACGATTATTCCGCTGCTCAACATCGGTTGCGAACTGTCCAACTTCGCACCCGCGCAGGCGCTCGAATCGTGGCGGAATCTGTCGCTCACCTCGGGCGGCTATTGGGTGCGGCATCTGTGGTTCATCATCGTGCTGCTGTATCTGTGCGGCGCGACCGCGCTGGCGGCGCGGATATGGCCGGCCCTGCGCACCGCCCCGCTCCCCGCGCGGATCGACCGCTGGACGGCGCGGCGCCCGCTCGCCACGCTCCTGCTGCTCGGCCTCGTCGTCGGGCTGTTCGAGGCGGTGACGATCGAACTGTTCTACGCCGCCCACCTCAACACCACGCTGCCGCAGGAGATTTTGCGGCTCGACGATCTGCTCGGCGCGTTGCCGTGGTTCGTGCTCGGGCTCGCGCTCCAGCGCGCGCCGGAGACGCTCGCGGCGATGGGCGAGCGGCGGGCGGGGGTGGCGGCGCTGGCGGTGGCGGCGACCGCGCTGGCGCTGGCGCTCTACGGGCATAGCTGGCCGCCGCTCTATCGCTTCGTCGGCGCCGGCGCGGCGATGCTGGTGACGCAAGTGATCCTCTCGGTCGCGCGGCAATCGTTCGATCGCGCCAGCCCGGTCACCGACCGGCTCGTGCGCGGATCGTTCGTAGTGTATCTGTTCCACGTGCCGGTGATCGTCTGGCTCGCGCTGATCGTCGATGGCGTCGGGCTGCCGCCGGAGATCGGCTTCGTGGTGGTGGCGTGCGGCACGCTCGCGGCGACGCTCGGCATCGCCGCGCTGATCGAGCGCTCGCCGGCGCTGAGCCTGCTCTACAGCGGCACGCGCGGCGCGGCGCGGCCGCGCGCACGGCGGCAGGTGATGACGGCGGTGGCGGCGGAGTAGCGCCCCGCGTCCGGTCCGGGGCGGGCGGACTATGCCGCCGCGGGTTCGTCCACCGGCAGGATCGCCGCATTCTCGCGCTTTTCGGGCCGGATGTAGATCGACGAGAGGATCGGCAGGCGCGCCTTGAGATCGGTCTCGATCGTCTCGATGATCGTCTCGGCATCGCCCATCGTCAGTGAATCCTCGAAGTCGGCGCTGATCGCGACGAACACGCTGTCGGGCGCGGTGTGGATGGTGCGGACATGGTTGACCGAGGTGATGACCGGATAGGCATCGACGATCGCGCGCACCTCGGCCACGATCGCGGGATCGGCGCCCTCGCCGATCAGCAGCCCCTTGGCCTCGCGCGCGAGCACCATCGCGATCAGCCCGAGCAACACGCCGATCAGGATCGAGGCGACGCCGTCGATGCGCGGATCGTTGAAGTGATGGCTCGCCCAGACGCCGATCGCGGCGATGACGAGGCCGGCGAGCGCCGCCGAATCCTCGAACAGCACGATGAACCCGGCCGGGTCTTTCGACCGCCGCACCGCGCTCCACCAGCCGCGTCCGCGATTGTCGGCGGCGAATCCGCGCATCGCGAGCAGCCACGATCCGCCCTCCAGCGCGAACGCGATGGCGAGCACGACATAGTTGACGAGCGGATCGCGCAGCGGCTCGGGCTCCTCGATATGGACGAGCCCCTCATACACCGACACGCCGGCGCCGACCGCGAAGATCAGGATCGCGACGACGAAGCTCCAGAAATACAGCTCGCGGCCATAGCCGAACGGATGGTCGATATCGGGCGGCCGCTTGCCGCGATGCTGCCCGTAGAGCAGCAAGATCTGGTTGAGGCTGTCGACGACCGAGTGGAACCCCTCGGTCAGCATCGACGACGACCCGCTGATCGCGGCGGCGACGAACTTGGCCACGGCGATGCCGAGATTGGCGGCAAGCGCCGCGAAGATAACGAGGTTCGATTCCCCCTGCTTGGACGACGACATGCAATTCTCCCGGGTGCAGCCTCGGCGTAGCGGGTGAACGGTTGAGGGCCAAGCGGGTGTGTGTTATAACATACGTATGAACGCGCCAACCGAACACGTCCGCAAGCTCAAGCTCATCAAGATCGGCAATTCGATGGGCGTCATCCTGCCGAAGGATGTCATTGCCGGACTGCGCGTCTCGCAGGGCGACGCGATTTATCTGAACGACGCGCCGAACGGCTATAGCATGTCGGCGACCGATCCCGATTTCCTCGCTGCGATGGAAGCCGCCGAGGACATCATGCGCGAGGATCGCGATATCCTCGCCGTGCTCGCGCGCTGATGCCGCATGATCGAACCGAAGTTCCTCAGCGCGGCGGTCGCCTACGCCGTTCATGATCGGCAGTTGGCCGAACATGGCGGGCTGGCGGGCGTCAAGGATGCCGGACTGCTCGAATCGGCGCTCGCGCGTCCCGTCAACAAACATGCGTATGGGGAGGATGATCCCTGTGCGCTGGCTGCGGCTTATGCGTTCGGGATCGCGCGCAATCATCCGTTCAACGACGGTAACAAGCGCACGGCCTGGGTGATCGCGCGACTTTTCCTCAAGCTCAATGGCGTGCAGATCGCATTCGACAAGGCCGAGGCGATCCGCATGGTGCTGGCGCTGGCGGCCGGATCGCTCGAGGAAGATGCCGTCGCCGACTGGTTCCGTGCGAGGATCATCCCCGCCTAGCCGCTTGAGCATTTCGCGCAGCGCGCTACCGAGCGTTGCCAATGTCGTTGCTTGCCGCCCATGCCCATGATCTCGCGGACCTCGCCGCGCGCGACAGGTTGCGGGGGCTGTTCCCACGCAGCGGCGTGGACTTTTCCTCGAACGATTATCTCGGCCTCGCCACGTCGGACCGTCTGCGCGGCGCCGTGATGGAGGCGCTGGCGCGCGGGGTCGCGGTCGGATCGGGCGGGTCGCGGCTGCTCCGCGGCAACGATCCCGAGCATGACGCGCTCGAAGCCGAAGCGGCGGCGTTTTTCGGGAGCGAGGCGGCGCTGTATTTTTCGAGCGGGTACGCCGCCAACGCCGCACTGCTCGGCACGCTGCCGCAGCGCGGCGACCTGGTGGTGTACGACGCGCTGATCCACGCCAGCGCGCATGAAGGGATGCGGCTCGGCCGCGCCGAGACTGTGGGCGTGCCACACAATGATCCACAGGGGTTCGACGACGTGATCGCCGCGTGGCGCGCACGGGGCGGCACCGGACGCGCGTGGATCGCGGTCGAGAGCCTGTACAGCATGGATGGAGACCAGGCGCCGCTGGACGATCTCGCCGAGGTCGCGGCGCGGCATGACGCCGTGCTGCTGATCGACGAGGCGCACGCGACCGGTGTGTTCGGCGCCAACGGACGCGGGCTCGCCGCCGCGTTCGAGGGGCGCGAGAATGTCGTCACGCTGCGGACGTGCGGCAAGGCGCTGGGCTGCGAGGGCGCGCTGGTGTGCGGTCCGCGCGTGGTCCGCGATTTCCTCGTCAATCGCGGGCGCGGCTTCATCTTCTCGACCGCGCCATCGCCGCTGATGGCGAGCGCGGTGCGCGCCGCATTGCGGATCCTCGCTGACGAACCCGAACGGCGAGACCGACTGCGCACCCTGGTGGCGCACGCTGAGGCCGCGCTCGCGCCGTGCGGCGTCACCCCGACCGGATCGCAAATCCTGCCGCTGGTGCTCGGCGACGATGCGACGACGATGCGCGTCGCGAGCGCGGTGCAGGCGGCGGGCTATGACGTACGCGGCATCCGTCCGCCGACCGTGCCGGCGGGAACGTCGCGGCTGCGCATCTCGGTGACGCTCAACGCGTGCGAAGCCGATGTCGACGGGCTTGCGCGCGCAATCGAAGGGGCGCTGGCATGAAGACGATCATCGTCACCGGTACCGATACCGACGCGGGCAAGACGGTGTTCGCCGCCGGTCTCGCGGCGGCGCTCGGCGCGGCCTATTGGAAGCCGGTGCAGGCGGGACTCGACGACGGTACCGACGCGGCGCGCGTCGCCGCGCTCGGTGTGACGCGCGTGCTGCCCGAGGCGTATCGGCTGAACACGCCCTGCTCGCCACACCGCGCCGCCGAGATCGACGGCGTGACGATCGACCCGGCGCGACTCACGCCGCCGAACGTCGAGGGCCCGCTCGTCATCGAAGGCGCGGGCGGGGTGCTGGTGCCGGTGACGCGCACGCTGCTGTTCGCCGATCTGTTCGCACGCTGGGGTCATCCGGTGGTGCTGGTCGCGCGCACCGCGCTGGGGACGATCAACCACAGCCTGCTTTCGATCGAGGCGTTGTGCGCACGCGGAGTGCCGATCCTCGGCGTCGCCTTCAACGGCGATGCCAATGAAGACAGCGAGGCGACCATCGCCGCGATCGGCGGGGTGAAGCGGCTCGGGCGGTTGCCACGGCTGGAGACACTCGATGCGGAGCGCTTGCGGGCGGCGTTCGCCGACAACTTCCGGTTGGA
Organism: Sphingomonas pollutisoli; assembly: GCF_029167165.1. Taxonomy (NCBI): domain Bacteria; kingdom Pseudomonadati; phylum Pseudomonadota; class Alphaproteobacteria; order Sphingomonadales; family Sphingomonadaceae; genus Sphingomonas; species Sphingomonas pollutisoli. The sequence goes on along the minus strand of NZ_JARFNJ010000003.1, from coordinate 509,116 downwards.
GGATTTCGCATGACCTTCCCTCACCCGTTCGTCCTGAGCGAAGTCGAAGGACGTGCCAAAAGCGTCGCGTCTGGGCCACGCACTTCGACTGCGCTCAGTGCGAACGGGTGGGGGCGGTGAGCGTCTCCTCCCCCTCCCCCGTCTGGCATCCGTTCACCCAGCACGGCCTCGGCGAGCCGATCCCGCTCGTCACGCACGGTGAGGGCGCGGCGCTGTACACGCAGGACGGGCGGCGGATCGTCGATGCGATCTCGTCGTGGTGGGTGACGACGCACGGGCACCGCAACCCGCGGATCATGGCGGCGATCGCCGCGCAGACGCAGACGCTCGACCAGATCATCTTCGCGGGCTGGACGCACGAACCCGCCGAGGCGCTCGCGCGCGGGCTGATCGACATGCTGCCCCCCGCGCTCACCCGTGTGTTTTATTCGGACTCGGGATCGACCAGCGTCGAGGTCGCGCTCAAGATGGCGCTCGGCTATTGGGCCAATCGCGGCGAGGCGCGGCACCGCATCCTCGTGCTCGAACATAGCTACCACGGCGATACGATCGGCGCGATGTCGGTCGGCGCGCGCGGGGTGTTCAACCAAGCCTATGCGCCGCTGCTGTTCGATGTCGGCACCATCCCCTTCCCCGCTGCGGGCCGGGAACAGGCGACGCTCGACTCGCTGGAGGCGGCATGCCGCGCGGGTGCGGCGGCGTTCATCGTCGAGCCGCTGTTGCTCGGCGCGGGCGGCATGCTGATCTACCCGCCCGGGACGCTCGCGACGATGCGCGACATCTGCGCACGGTACGGCGTGCTGTTCATCGCCGACGAGGTGATGACCGGCTGGGGCCGTACCGGCACGCTGCTCGCGTGCGAACAGGCCGGCGTGGTGCCCGACATCCTGTGCCTGTCCAAAGGCCTGACCGGCGGGGCGATCCCGCTCGCCGTCACGCTGGCGTCCGAGCCGATCTACGCCGCGCATTGCTCGCAAGACCGCGCGACGATGTTCTTCCACTCGTCGAGCTACACCGCCAACCCGATCGCCTGCGCCGCCGCGCGCGCCAATCTCGAGATCTGGCGCGACGAGCCGGTCGCGGCGCGGATCGCCGATCTATCACACCGGCAGGCCGTCCGGCTGGCGGCGCTCGATCACCCCGCGATCGGCGGCAAGCGCCAGCTCGGCACCGTCACCGCGCTCGACCTTGCCGATCCGAACGGCGGCTATCTCTCGACCTTGGGGCCGCGCCTGCTCGGCTTCTTCCGCGACCGCGACCTGCTGCTGCGCCCGCTCGGCAACACCGTCTATGTCATGCCGCCCTATTGCATCGACGATGCCGATCTCGACGCGATCTATGCCGCGATCGGCGATGCCTGCGCGATGCTCGCCGCCTGACAAAGCGATTGACCCGGCGCGCGCGCGGAGTAGCTTCGGCGCCGAGGGACGCGAAGGCGGGATGATCGACAGCCTGATCCAGTTCGAAGACGGCGCGCGCGGGGTCGCCGCGCTGATCGGCGGCTTCGCCCGGCGCATCAAGGGCGCCGCCACGCTCGCCGATCTCGCCGAACATGCGCTGGACACCGGCGTACCGCTCGCCGAGGTCGCGGAAGCGCGGCTGGGCGAGCCGCTCAACCTGCGCATGGTGCGGCTGCTCGCGCCGATCGACCTGCCCGATCCCGCGCGGCTGCATGTCAGCGACAGCGGCGCGGCGGCGGCGGGGCGCGGTTCGGGCTGGCGGTATCGCGGCGACGGGCGCTCGCTGGCCGGGCCGGGCACCGTGCTGACCGTGCCCGAATTCGCGCTCGATGGCAGCGAGCGGCCCGAGATCGCCGGGCTATATCTGATCGCGGGCGATCGCACGCCAGTGCGGATCGGCTTCGTGCTCGGCAACCGCTTCCACGATCACGCCGCGGCGCGCACGCACCGCCATTTCCCCGCGCAGCTCAGCCCGCGCCCGACCGCGCTCGGCCCCGAGGTGCGGCTGGGCGCCCTGCCGCACGAGATCATCATGACGAGCCGGTTGCTCCGCGACGGCGTGGTCGAGCGTGAACGCCGCTTCGGCGCGGGCGATGCGCACCTGCCGCACCCGATCGCAGAACTCGAACGCCGGCGTTTCGAAGGCGGCATTCTCGGCCGGCCGGGCGACGTGCTGGTGCATTTCTTCGTCGGCACAGGCGGCGACGCGGAAGACGCCGTACGCACCCAGCCCGACGACGCCTTCGAGGCCACCGCGACCGGCTTCACGCTGCCGATGCGCAACCCGATCGCCTTCGCGCCACGGGTGCGGGTGAGGGGTTAGTCGCCCCTCCCGTTCGTCCGGAGCTAAGGCTGGGCTGTCCTAGCGGCAATCCCCGAGCCTGACCCGTTCGTGCTGAGCTTGTCGAAGCACGTGCCCGAAACGCGACGTCGCGCAACTGGCACGCCCTTCGACAAGCTCAGGGCGAACGGGTGGAAATGCGGGTTTTGATGTCGGAGGTTAGCCGAACCGGCTCACCGCCGCCCGCGCGCCGGCGGTTTCGAGTATGGTCAGGTGGCGCACCAACGTCGCGCGCACCTCGGCATCCGCCGCGAAGCCGAAGAACCCGAGCAGCGCATCGACCCGCGCCGCCGTATCCGGCGCCCCGGCCGACAACGCGCCGAGCGTCTCAGCCGCCGGATCATCCACCGTGAACGTCTCGCCGGCATCGGTGACGCCCGCCTGCCAGCGCATCCACGCCGCCACCGCGAGCGCGAGCGCATCGACCGGCTCGTCCGCTTTGCTGCGCTCGGCGATCGTCGCAAGCAGGCGCTGGGGCAGCTTCTGCGAGCCGTCCATCGCGATCTGGCGGGTGCGATGCTGGAGCGCGCTGTTGGCGAAGCGGCCCATCAGCGCGGTGCGATAGGCGGCGATGTCGAGCCCCTCGGGCGGATCGAGCGTGGTCTGCGCCTCGTCCCACAGCGCATCGACGAAGCCGCGCCCCGCCGGAGTCGCGACGAACTCATGGACGAACGCGTCGCCGCCAAGCGCGCCGAGATAGGCGATCCCCGAATGCGCGCCGTTGAGCAGCCGCAGCTTGGCATCCTCCCATGGCGCGACCGCCTGGGTGAGTTGTACGCCAAGCGCGGCGAAATCAGGACGTTCGGTGACGAAATGGTCCTCGATCACCCACTGGCTGAACGGCTCGGTCTTGACCATCGCGCGGTCCTCCACACCGAGATCGGCGGCGAGCGCAGCGACATCGGCGTCGGTGGTGGCGGGAACGATGCGGTCGATCATCGAGGCGGGGAACGCCACTTCGGCGGCGATCCACTCAGCGAGCGCGGGATCGTTGGCGCGCGCCACCGCCAGCACGGCTTCGCGCAGCAACGCGCCATTGTGGGGCAGATTGTCGCACGAGATCACCGTCAGCGGGCCGAGCCCGGCGCTGCGGCGCGCGGCGAGGCCGGCGGCTAGGAAGCCCGGCGCGGTACGCGGCGCGGCGAGCGATGCGCAATCGGCGGCGACATCGGCATCGTCGGCGAGCAAAGTGCCCTTGGCGCGATCGAGCTTATAGCCCTTCTCGGTGATCGTCAGCGTGACGATCCGCGCATCGGGATGCGCGAGCGCGGCGACGACGGCGGCGGGGTCTTCGGGCGCGACCAGCACCGCCTGTTCGGCACCGATGATCGACACGCTGCGCGCGTCGCCATCGCGAACCACCAGGGCGTAAAGGCAATCCTGCGGCGCGAGCTGATCGCGCACGCTGCCCGAGCGCAGCGACACCGAGGTGATGCCCCAGCGCAAATCGCCCGCCGCCAAGGCCGCCTCGAAATAGGCCGCCTGATGCGCGCGGTGGAACGCGCCGATGCCGAGATGGACGACACCGCGCTTCACCGCGCTTCGGTCATAGGCCGGGCGCGCGATCTCGGCGGGCAGGCCGGCGAGGGTTTCGGTCGAGAGTCTCACAGCTTGTACGCCGCTTTGGCGAGATCATAGGCGAGCGCGCGCGCGACGTCGTGCGCCTCATCCTCGGGCAAACGATGCTCGGCGACGAGCTGCGCGAGCCACACGCAGTCCATCCGCCGCGCGACATCGTGCCGCGCCGGAATCGACAGGAACGCGCGGGTATCGTCGTTGAAACCGACCGTGTTGTAGAAGCCTGCCGTCTCGGTGGTCCGCTCGCGGAAGCGGCGCATGCCCTCGGGGCTGTCGTGGAACCACCACGGCGGGCCGAGCCGCAGACAGGGATAATGGCCGGCGAGCGGCGCCAGTTCGCGGCTGTAAACATCCTCGTCGAGCGTGAAGAGGATCAGCGTCAGCCGGGGATCGGTGCCGAACCGGTCGAGCAGCGGCTTGAGCGACACCACGAACTCGCCCTGCGTCGGGATGTCGGCGCCCTTGTCGCGGCCGAACCGCGCGAGCACGGCGGCATTGTGGTTGCGGTGGACGCCGGGGTGAAGCTGCATCACCATGCCGTCCTCGGTGCTCATCCGCGCCATCTCGGTGAGCATCTGCGCGCGGAACAGCTCGGCGTCCTCCGCCGTCGCCCCCGCCAGCACCCGCGCGTAGAGCGCGGCGGCATCCTCGGGTGAAAGGTCGGCGGTGCGCGCCGAGGGATGGCCGTGGTCGGTCGAGGTCGCGCCGGCTTCGCGGAAGCGCGCGCGGTGGAAGCGGTGCGCGGCGAGATACCCTTCCCAGGTGGACACGTCTTCGCCGGCGGTCTCGCCGAAACGGCGGACGTTGTCGGCGAACTTGGCCGCCTCGGGATCGACCACCGGATCGGGGCGATAAGCGGTGACGACGCGCCCGCCCCAGCCGCTCACGCGGATCGCGGCGTGGTGGGCGAGCGGATCGAGCGGGCTTTCGGTGGTCGCGATCACCTCGATGTTGAAGCGTTCGAACAGCGCGCGCGGGCGGAACGCCTCGGTCTTCAATGCGGCGTCGATCGTGTCGTAATACAGGTCGGCCGTTTCGGGTTCGAGCAGCACGTCGAGCCCGAACACCGCCGAGAACACCCAATCGAGCCACATCCGCGAGGGCGTGCCACGGAACAGATGATAGTTGCTGGCAAGCAGGTGCCAGATCTTGCGCGAATCGGTCTCGGTCAGGCTGCCGTCGACCGTCGGCACGCCGAGCGTCTCGAGCGCGACGCCCTGGCTGAACAGCATGCGGAAGACATAGTGATCGGGCACGATCAGCAGCGACGAGGGATCGCTGAACGGCGCATCGGTCGCGAACCACGCCGGATCGGTATGGCCGTGCGGGCTGACGATCGGCAGATCGGCGACGCCAGCGTAGAGTCGCCGCGCGATCTCGCGAACGGTCGGCTCGGCGGGAAACAGCCGATCGGGGTGGAGCGTGAGCGGTTTTGTCATGCGGGCGACAGGTCCGATACGGGAGAGCGATGGGCAAGCCTTACCCGCGCGGGCGCGGCGCGGGAAGAGCGGTGTCTGACCAATTTCATGCGGCCTCGATCGTCACGCGGGCGAGCCGTGGCGACAGCACCTGCACGATCAGCAGCGCGACGAAATAGGCGGCGGCGGCGACGAGGAAGATCGGCGCGTAGCTGCCAAGCTCCTGAAGCACGCGGCCGACATAGAGCGAGAACAGCATGCCCCCGACCCCGCCGATCGCGCCGCCGATGCCGATCACCGATCCGACCGCCGATCGCGGGAACAGATCGGACGGCAGGGTGTAGAGGTTCGCCGAAAACGCCTGGTGCCCGGCGGTCGCCAGACCGATGATGAACACCGCCACCCAGAGATTATCGACAGATTGCACCGCGAAGATCGGCAGGATCGCGCAGGCGCAGATCAGCATCGTCGTCTTGCGCGCGCCGTTGACACTCCAGCCCGCCTTCATCATCCGGCCCGACAGCCAGCCGCCCGCGACCGAACCGATATCCGACATCAGATATACCGCGACGAGCGGCGGCCCGAACGATTTGAGATCGAGGTGATAGCGTTCGCCGAGATACCCCGGCAGCCAGAACAGATAGAACCACCAGACCGGATCGATGCAGAACTTGGCCGCCGCATAGGCCCAGGTCTCGCGGAACCGCACGATGTCGCGCCAGCGCATCGGCGTGGTCGGATCGGCGGGATCCTGCTCGATCCAGGCGCGCTCCTCGGGTGAGACGCGCGCGTGTTTCGCGGGCGAGCGGTACAGGATCACCCACGCGACCAGCCATATCAGGCTGACGACGCCGGTGATGACGAACGCCGGCCGCCAGTTGCCCGCGTATAGCGCGACCAGCCACGGCACCAGCAGCGGCGTGACGATCGCGCCGACGTTCGATCCCGCGTTGAACACGCCGATCGCGAAGGCACGTTCGCGCGCCGGGAACCATTCGGTGACGGCGCGGATCGCGACCGGGAAATTGCCCGATTCGCCGATGCCGAGCGCGAAGCGCGCGATCGCGAACTGGGTGATCGTGTTGACGGCGCCGTGCGCGATGTGCGCGGCGGTCCAGATCGCGAAGGCGACCGCATAGCCCACGCGCGCGCCGACCACGTCGACGAAGCGGCCGAAACCGATATAGCCGATCGCATAGGCCGCCTGGAACCAGAATACGACATTGGCATAGTCGATCTCGGACCAGTGCAGATCGCTCGCTAGCACCGGCTTGAGCACGCCGATCATCTGGCGATCGACGTAATTGATCGCGGTGACGGCGAACAACAGCCCGCAGATCACCCAGCGATAGCGGCCGCTCGGGGGCGTCAGATGAGACACCGGTGTCAGTTTTTCCGCGTCGGCTGCCGTCATCGCTCTCCCCTTCGCATGATCTACCGGCATGCTTTCATGATGTGGAATTGCGACTCAGATAATGCGGTTTCCGGGGCGTGTATAGCCGCTTTGCCTTGGGCTACAGCGTCACACCGCGCTTCCAGATCGCGATGGCGCGTTCCTCGTTGACCTCATTGCGGGTGCGCGCGCCCGAGGCGATCGCGACGATCCGGTCGAGCAGCCGGTCGGCGGCGACGTCGAGACCATCGTCGAGCACGGCGCCCGCGTCGAAATCGATCCAGCCCGGCTTGGCCGCCGCGAGCGCCGCGTTGGAGGCGATCTTGACGGTCGGCACCGGGCTGCCGAGCGGCGTGCCGCGCCCGGTCGAGAACAGGGTCATCGTCGCCCCCGCCGCCGCGAGCGCGGTGGTCGAGACGGCGTCGTTGCCGGGTGCCTCCAGCAAGGTCAGCCCGGCGCGGCGCACGCGCTCGGCATAGGGCAGCACGTCCGTGACGGGAACGTGCCCGCCCTTCTGCACCGCGCCGAGCGACTTTTCCTCCAGCGTGGTGATGCCGCCCCGGATGTTGCCGGGGCTGGGGTTTTCGGACACCGGCTCGCCGTTGCGGACGAAATAGTCCTTGAAGCCGTTGACCAGCGAGACCAGCGCGTCGAATGTCTCGCGGCTGGTGCAGCGATCCATCAGCAATTGCTCCGCACCGAAGATTTCGGGGATTTCGGTGAGCAGCACGCGCCCGCCGGCCTCGCCGACGCGGTCGGCGATGCGGCCGATCACCGGATTGGCGGTGAGGCCGCTCAACCCGTCCGAGCCGCCGCACTTCACCCCGAGCGTGAGCGCGGAGAGCGGCACCGTGCTGCGCCGGTCCCGCGCGGCGAGCGCGACCAGTTCGGCGATCGCGGCCTGTCCTTCGGCCATTTCATCGGCGGACGCCTGCGCGCCGACCACGCGAATCCGATCGCGCCGCTCGGGCGGGATCAGCTCGAGCATGCCGCTGAGCTGGTTCGATTCGCAGCCGAGGCCGAGCAGCAGCACGCCGCCGGCATTGGGGTGGCAGGCGAGCGCCGCGAGCACCCGCGTCGTGCCGGCGAGATCGTCGCCGAGCTGCGAGCAGCCGAACGGGTGCGGGAAGGCGACGACGCCGTCGACTCCGTCGGGCAGATCGCCCCCGGCGCGCGCGGCGAGCCGCTCCGCCGTGCGCCCGACGCAGCCGACCGAGGGGATGATCCAGATCTCGTTGCGCGTCCCCACCGATCCGTCCGCGCGGAGATAGCCTTCGAACGTGCGCGCGCTCGGCGCGGCCGCGGGCGCGGCCGCGACGGGCGCGTAGCGGTACGCGCCGGCGGTGGCGAGCGCGGTCGCGACATTGTGCGTGTGGACATGCGCGCCCGGCGCGATGTCCGCGCGCGCGGTTCCGATCGGGAAGCCATAGCGCAGCACCGGCCGCCCGGCTGTTACCGGTGTCACGGCAAATTTATGGCCGGCGGGAATATCCTCGGCCAGCCGCACGTCCACACCGCCGACCGTGACGAGATCGCCCGCCGGCAACGCTTCCATAGCCACGGCGACATCGTCGCGCGGGTCAACCTTGATCGCTCGCATTGTCACACCTCTATTGTCTGAGTAATAGACGCGCGCGGCTTTTTCAAGCCGGCGTCACTCGCCCAGCACCGTGCTCGTGTCCTCGAGCGCGAGCGAAACCAGCGCGGTCATCGCCTCACGCGCGCGGGCGGCGTCGCCCGCCGCGATCGCCGCGAACACCGCGCCATGATCGTCGAGCGGGTCGCGCGGCACCGCGTTCTTCCGGTATTTGAACGCGGTGGTCCAGCGCACCGCCGCGGTGATCGTGCTCGACAGGGCCGCGAGCGGTTCGTTGCCGGTCGCGAGCAGGATGGCGCTGTGGAAATCCTGGTCGGCCTGCCGCCCCTCCGGCGTGCCGAGGCCGTGCCGCCCCATATCCTCCAGCGCCTGCCGCATCCGCGCGAGCTGCGGCTCGGTGCGGCGTACCGCCGCCAGCGCGGCGGCGGCGGGCTCGACGATCAGCCGCATCTCGAACAGGCTGCGCACGAACGGCTCGGGCGGCTCGTTGACGAACGCCCAGGCGAGCACCTCGGGATCGAGCATGTTCCAGCGCGCGCGTTCGCTGACGCGCGTGCCGGTCTTGGTGCGGCTCTCGACCAGCCCCTTGGCGGCGAGCATCCGCACCGCCTCGCGATAGGCGCTGCGCGAGACCTTGAGCTGCGCGCTGAATTCGATCTCGCCGGGCAGCACCGCGCCGGGCTGATACTGGCCGCTGACGATCGCGACGCCGAGATCGCGCGCGATGCTGGTATGAATCCGCGGAGCCGCCCCCGCGCTTGGTCTTTCGGTCACGCCGTCTCTCCCCTCGCGCGCTCATGCTCCCAACCATCGGCGCTGTCGAGATCGGCGCGGACGCGTTGACCGGCGCGCGCCGCCGTAGGATAGCGCGTCAACGATCGGAGAGAGGACGCGCATGTCGATCCACGCCTTCAGGATGCAGCTCAAGCCCGGCGTGGTCGACGAGTATCGCGCGCGCCACGACGCGATCTGGCCCGAACTCTCCGCGCTGCTCACCGCGAGCGGGATTTATGATTATTCGATCTTCCTCGACGAGGCGACGCTGAGCCTGTTCGCGGTGCTCAAGCTGACCGAGGACAATGCCCGCGACACGTTGCCCGATCATCCGGTGATGAAGCGGTGGTGGGATTACATGGCGCCGCTGATGGAGGTCGAGGCCGACAACCGCCCGCGCGAATGGCCGCTCCCGCTGATCTTCCACCACGCCTGACTCAAAACGTATGCGAAAGCCGCTTCTTGTTCTCCCGCGCATGCGGGAGTCCAGAGTCCCAAGAGCCGCACATCGGTGTTTGCTTGGCTCTGGGTTCCCGCTTCCGCGGGAAAACACGATACGATACGCGTTCGGCGGCCTTCGCAAAGATCCCGCCTGAAGCGAGCATATCCCTACCCGCGCCCTTGAGGAGATTGCCATGAAGACCGGCCTGCCGTTGCTGATCGTCGCCGCGCTCGCGCTGCCCACGCCGGGCGTCGCCGCCTGGTCGCGGAGTTGGGCGGTCGCGCCGCAAAGCCCCGGCAAGCCCGGCGACCTGCCCGATCTGACCGGTCGGACGTTGCGCCAGGTGGTGCGGATCAGCAGCGGCGGTGCGCGCATCCGGCTCCGGCTGACCAACGAACTGTCGGCGAGCGCGCTCAAGCTCGGCAGCGTGCATGTCGCGCTGGTCGATGCGTCCGGCAAGATCGTGCCCGGCAGCGACCGCGCGGTCACCTTCGACGGCGTCGCCGCGCCGACCATCCCCGATCGCGCGCCGCTGGTGAGCGATCCGATCGCGCTGCGCGTGGCGCCGCTCACGCATGTCGCGATCAGCCTCTATTTCCCGCAAGGCGCGCCCGATCCGACCGTCCACGGCTATGCCGCGGCGACCGCATGGATCGCGGCGGGCGACCAGACCGGTGCGGCGACGCTCGACGGCGCGACCAAGTTCACCCAGCGGATGGTGATCGACGCGATCGACGTCGACACGCCGCAGCGCGGATCGACCGTGGTCGCGTTCGGCGATTCGATCACCGACGGGGTGCGCGCCACCGCCGATGCCGATACGCGCTGGCCCGATCAGCTTGCCGAGCGGTTGCAGAAAGCGGGGCGCACCAGCGTCGGCGTCGCCAATCTCGGCATCAGCGGCAACCGCGTGCTGGCCGAGGGCGCGGGCAACAACGCGCTCGCGCGCTTCGACCGCGATGTGCTGTCGATCCCCGGCGTGTCGCACGTCATCGTGCTCGAAGGCGTCAACGACATCGGCGGCGCGACCGCGCGCAAGACGCCGCTGCCGACTGTCGCCGATCTTACCGGCGGCTATCGCCAGATGGTCGCGCGCGCGCACGACAAGGGCGTGAAGGTGATCTTCGCGACGATCCTGCCGTACAAGGGCGCGGGCTATTGGGGCGCGGAGGGCGAGGCGGTGCGCAAGCAGGTCAATACCTGGATCCGCACCAACACCGTCGCCGACGGTTATGTCGATCTGGCCAAGGCGGTCGCCGATCCGGCCGATCCCGATCGGTTCGCCAAGGCGTATGACAGTGGGGACGCGCTCCACCCGAACGACGCGGGCTTCACCGCGATGGCGGCGGCGATCGACCTCAAGCTGCTGCGGTAAGCCCCGGCGCACGTCCCCAAACCGTTCGTGCTGAGCGAAGTCGAAGCACGTGCCGCAGCCGAAACGTTCGGGGCACGCACTTCGACAAGCTCAGTGCGAACGGTCGGGAGGCGCGACATACGCCCTCACGCCCCCAGGCTGTTGCCGTAGCCGATCACCACCGTCGCGAGCACGAGCAGGCCGATGCCGGTCCACACCAGCGCCCGGACGCGCGGTGCTGCGGCCTTCCATTCCTTGAAGGCGAAGCCCCACAAGGTGCCGAAAATGATGATGCTCGCCATGTGCAGCGTCCAGCTCGAAAAGCCGAAGCGGCCCATCTGGCTTTCGCCCATCGTGTAGAAGAAGAACTGGAAATACCACATCGTCCCAGCGAGCGCCGAGAGCAGATAGTTAAGCCCGAGCGGCGCGCCCGCCGCGACCGCGCCGCGCCCAAGCCACTGGCCGGCGCTGCGGTTCTTCACGATCAACCATGCGCACCACAGCCCGTTGGTGACCAGCCCGCCGAACATCACCAGGCACAGGATCGGCAACCCGGTCCACAGCGGGCCGGTACCGGCGGCGGCGGAGATCGCCTTGATCGGCTCGCCCGCCGCCAGCCCGAACGCGAAGCAGGAGGACATCACGCCCGAAAAGACCGCGACGGCGACGCCCTTGCGGAAGTCGAACTCGGCCACGGTCGCGGCCTTCTCCGCATCGCTCAACGCCGCGTCCTTGCGCGCGCCGGCGAGCGCGACCGTGGCGATCCCCGCGAGCGTGATGGCAAGGCCGAGCAGCACGATCCGCCCGGAGGCGGTGTCGAGCAGCTTGGCCGCGAAATCCCCCTGCACGAGCGGCGGAATCAGCGTGCCGAACACAGTGCATAGGCCGAGCACCACCGCCATGCCGAGCGACAAGCCGAGATAGCGCATCGTCAGTCCGTAGGTCAGCCCGCCGAACCCCCAGAGCAGCCCGAACACCACCGGCCACAGCAAGGTCGGCAGCGGCGCCTGCCCGAGCACGCCGAGCAGATCGTTGGTCTGCAGCGATGCGAAGAACCACGGCGCGATCAGCCACGAGAAGACGCCCCCGGTCAGCCAGTAGATCTCCCAAGACCACCGCTTCACGCCACGATAGGGCACGTAGAAGGTCGCCGAGGCGAACCCGCCGAGCCAGTGGTAGAGTACGCCGATCAGCGGGTTGGGATTGCCGTTCATAGCGTCAGGCCCAGTCGATAGATGCGATTGGCGTTGCCGGCGAACAGCGCGTGGCGCTCCCCGGCGGTCAGATCGGCGACGATGTCTGCATAGGTGTCGAGGTGCTGCGCGAAGCTGCCGAACAATTTGTCGGTCGGGAAATCGCTCGCGAACATCGCGCGGTCGGTGCCGAACAGGTCGATCGCGCCGCGGATCTGGTCGCGCGCGAGCCCCGCGGTCCAGCGGCGGTCGCTGAAGCCGATGCCCGACAGCTTGACCGAGACGTTGGGAAGCGCCGCCAGCGCGGCCATGCCGCTCCGCCATTCGGCTTCCTCACCGGGGATCATCATCCCCATATGGTTGATGATGACCGGGATTTCCGGGTGGCGCGCGATGAGGGGCGCGAGGCCGGGGAGCTGGCCGGCATAGGCTTGCAGATCGAAGCTGAGACCGTAGCTGCCGAGCAGCGCGAAGCCGGCGGCCCAGGCTTCATCGCGCGTCACGTCGCGTGACGTGTAGGTACGCCGGGCGTCGGCATGCCAGTTGACGATGTGGCGGATACCGCGAACATTGGCGCGCGCCGCATGCGCGGCGAGCAGCGCATCAACGTCCGGATCGTCGAGCGCGGCGAAGGCGACGATCGCATTGGGCATGCCGCGTTCGTCGGCGATCCGCTGGAGCCAGTCGGTTTCGGCGAGCGCATCGGCGGCATCGGCACCGGCATCGACATGGACGATCCCGCGCACGTCCCACCCCTCAGCATCGGCGAGGTAATCGTCGAGCAGATAGGTGCGCGCGATCGGTTCGACGCTGCCGTTGGGGCCGTCATCGGCGAACGGCGGCGTCAGCCAGGGATAGCGCAGATGCGCGAGATCCCAGAGGTGGACATGGGCATCGACGAAGGGGCGTTGTTCGGACATGCGCTCTCCACACGGTGATATGCGCTGCCTCTTGGCGGGCAGTCGCACGATTCTTCTGAAACCCCGTTCGCCCTGAGCGTGTCGAAGCCTGTCCTGAGCGGCTGGCTTTGCCAGCCAGCCGAAGGGGGCGTGCTCCAAGCGAGAGCGTCTGGGGCACGTGCTTCGACTTCGCTCAGCACGAACGGCAATCGGCTAGAACGTCGTCCGCCCGCCCGACGTGTCGAAGGTCGAGGCGGTGGTGAAGCTGCATTCCTCGCTGACCATGAAGCACACCATCGCGGCACTCTCATCGACCTCGCCGAGGCGCCCCATCGGGATCTTGGAGCGCATGTAATCGACCTGGCTCTGCGGCAATTGCGCGAGGATCGGGCTTTCGAAGGTCGCCGGGGTCAGCGCGTTGGCGATCACGCCCTTCTCGGCGAGTTCCTTGCCGAGTGACTTGGTGAGGCCGATCACCCCCGCCTTCGACGCCGAATAGGCCGAGGCATTGGGATTGCCCTCCTTGCCCGCGACCGAGGCGAGGTTGGCGATGCGGCCATAGCCGTTCGCGAGCATGAACGGCACCACCGCGCGGCAGCAATAGAACAGCCCGTTGAGGTTGATGTCGATCACCCGCCGCCAGCTTTCGAGCGGATAGTCGTGCAAGGGCGCGGTCGCGCCGGTGATGCCCGCCGAATTGACGAGGATGTCAATCTTGCCGAGTGCTTCGTTCGCGGCTGACGCCGCCGCCTCGACCTGCGCCTGATCGGACACGTCGAGCGCGAACACCGCGGCCGCGCCGGTCTCCTCCTGCGCGGCGGCCAAGGCGTCGGCGTTGACATCCCACAGGGCGACGGTGCCGCCCTCGGCGACGATACGCTTGGCGACCGCCTTGCCGAGCCCGGAGGCGCCGCCGGTCACGATCGCGGTGCGCCCCGCGAACCGGCCCGCATAGGCGCTCACGCGAGCGTACCTTCGCCGAGGTGGCGCCACGCGACGACCTGCTGGCGCTGCGTGCCGAGCTTGCCGATCGCGAGTTCCATCACATCGCCCGCCTTGAGGTAGATCGCCTCGGGCTTCTTGCCCTCGCCCACGCCCGGTGGCGTGCCGGTGATGACGAGATCGCCCGGATACAGCGTGATATACTCACTCACATAGGAAAGGAGCTGCTTGACGTCGAAGATCATCGTCTTCGTGTTCCCGGTCTGCATCCGCGCGCCGTTGACGTCGAGCGCCATGCCGAGATCCTGGCAGTCGCCGACCTCGTCGGGCGTCACCAGCCACGGGCCGGTCGGGCAGAAGGTGTCATGGCCCTTGCCCTTGCTCCACTGGCTGCCGCGCTGCTTCTGGTTGAACCGCTCCGACACGTCGTTGACGAGCGTATAGCCGGCGACATGGCCAAGCGCGTCCTCCTCGCTGACATAGCGGCAGGTCTTGCCGATGATGACGCCGAGTTCGACTTCCCAGTCGCCATGGGTCGAATCCTTGGGCAGCATCACGTCGTCATTGGGCCCGGAGAGGCTCGACACCGCTTTCATGAACATCATCGGCTCGGTCGGGATCGGCAGGTTCGATTCGATCGCATGATCGCGGTAGTTAAGCCCGATCGCGACGATCTTGCCGACACCTTTCAGCGGCACACCATAGCGCGGCGTCCCTTCGACGAGCGGCAGCGCGGCGACATCGGCGGCGAGCGCGGCGGGAAGCGTCGCGATCGTCAGGTCGTCGATCACGCCCGACAGGTCGCGAAGCTGGCCGTCGGCATCGACGATGCCCGGCTTTTCCTGGCCCATCGGGCCGAAGCGGCAGAGTTTCATGAAGGTCTCGCTGTCTGGAGGATCAGTGGGTGTAGGGGCGGTGCGTCGCCACATCGGGATTGAAGGTGACGCCGAAGCCGGGCGCGTCGAGCGCGCTCGCCTTGAGGCGGCCGTTCTCGGGCACCGGCTCGCCGAGCAGTTGCGGCGCGAACATCGGCACCACTTCGGTCGGGCCGGGGTGCATCATCAGGAACTCGGCGAACGGCGAGTTGTGGCGGGTGATGACGAAGTGATAGCTGTACACCGATGATCCGTGCGGCACGACCATCTTGCCCTTCGCGTCGGCGAGCGCGCTGATCTTGAGCAACTCGGTGATCCCGCCACACCAGCCGACATCGGGCTGGATGATGTCGCAGCATTCCATGTCGAGCAGCATGCGGAAGCCCCAGCGCGTCGCCTCATGCTCGCCGGTGGTCACCAGCATCCCGCGCGGCACGTTGCGGCGCAGCTCGGCGTAACCCCAATAATCGTCCGGGCTGATCGCCTCCTCGATCCACTTGAGGCCATGTTCGTGCGCGGCGATCGCGAGGCGGGTCGCATAATCGACGTCGAGCGCCATCCAGCAATCCCACATCAGCCAGAAATCCGGGCCGACGCGCTCGCGCATGTCGGCGAGTTCGGCGATGTTCTTCTTGAGGCCCTCGACACCCTCGGCGGGGCCATGATGCAACGCCATCTTGCCGCCGATGAAGCCGAGATCCTTGGCGATATCGGGGCGCGCGCCGGTCGCGTAGAATTGCAACTCGTCGCGCACCGCGCCGCCGAGCATATGATAGACCGGCTCCTGCCTGAGCTTGCCGAGCAAATCCCACAGCGCCAGATCGACGCCCGAGATCGCGTTGATGACGAGACCCTTGCGACCGTAATATTGCGTCGAGAAGTACATCTGGTCCCAGATCTTCTCGTAGTCGAGCGGGCTGCGGCCTTCGAGGAAGCGGGCGAGATGCTTCTCGACGATGTAGCAGGCGGGTTCGCCGCCGGTCGTCACCGCGAAGCCGATCGTGCCGTCCTCCGCCTCGATCTCGACGACGAGCGTGCCGAGCACGTTGACGCCGAAGCTCTGCCGCGACTGACGATATTCGGGATAGCGGCTCATCGGCGTGGCGATGTGGTTGTCGATCCAATGGCCTTCGCCCTGGTCGTGATAATCGGCGCCGCCGCCGCGCACCGTGAAGGCGCGGACGTGCTTGATCTTCGACAGGCTCTTCAACGTCACCGGCAATCTCCTGGGCGTAGGCGGCAGCATCCAGAATGTGAAAGGAATCGCATCGACGTTCCACAATATGATACGGTGTTGTCTTGGACGATCCGGGTATCTTCACGAAGAAAGCTGCGCCGATCCTCCCTTTGCTGTTTACTTTCTCACTTAATGGGATAGGATATTAATTGATGAGACATGCCCCGTCAAACGAAGAATCGGAAAGCGGCGAGGAGCGCACCAAGATTCAGGGCAGCCAGACGCTGCTGCGCGGGCTCGACATGCTCGACAAGGTCATCGACGGGCCGGTCAAGCTCGCCGACCTGTCGGCGGCGATGGGGCTGACGCGATCGACCACGCACCGGCTCGCCAACGCGCTCGCCGATCGCGGCTTCCTCACCTTCCTGCCGCGCGAGGGATATCAGCTCGGGCCGAAGCTGCTCCAGCTCGGTTTCCTCGCGCAGAGCCAGGCCGATATCGTGCGGATCGCGCGGCCCCGGCTGGAGGCGCTCGCCGCGCGCAGCGAGGACACGGTGCATCTCGGCCGGCTCGATACCGATCTGGCGCTGTATCTCGACAAGATTCCAGGCCGCCGCCGCGTCGATATCTCCAGCCGGATCGGCGACCGTCACCCGCTATCCTCGACCGGGCTGGGCAAGGCGCTGCTGCTCGACACGCCCGAGGCCGAATGGCCCGCGCTGTTCGAGGCGTCGCGCGCGCGCGGCGCGCCGGCGGTCGATTACGCGGCCTGGGCCGAACGGATGCGGGGCTATGTCGCCGCCGGCCATGCCTATGATCTCGAGGAGAACGAGGATCTGATCCGCTGCGTCGCCGCGCCGGTGCGCGACGCGTCGGGCCGGATCATCGCCGCGATCAGCCTGTCGAGCGCCGCGCAATATATGGACGACGCACGCATGGCCGCGCTCAGCGGCGAGGTGCGCGCGACCGCCGACCAGATCAGCACCGATCTCGGCTGGGTGCCCGGCGCCCGGCCAAACCGCCGCCCAAGGCGATAACCACAGAAGAGGAAACGCTCACGTGAAGCTGCTCGAAGGCAAGACCGTTCTCGTCACCGGCGCCTCCACCGGCATCGGCCGTGCCGCCGCGATCGGCGCGGCGCAGCATGGCGCCGACGTCGTCATCAACTATCATAGCCGCGACGAGGATGCCGAAGCCTGTATCGCCGCCATCGAGGCGACCGGGCAGCGCGGGCTCGCGGTGAAGGGTGACGTGGCCGAGCCGGAGACCGCGAAGGACTTCGTCGCCAAGGCGGTCGAGGCGTTCGGCAAGGTCGACGTGATGGTCAACAACGCCGGCATCTGCCCATTCCACGCCTTCCTCGACATGCCGGTCGAAACGTTCGAGCGGACGATGCGCGTCAACATGCACGGCGCCTATTTCATGGTGCAGGCCGCCGCCAACCAGATGGTCGCGCAAGGGCACGGTGGCGCGATCGTCGCGGTGTCGTCGATCTCGGCGCTGGTCGGGGGCGAATATCAGACGCATTACACGCCGACCAAGGCGGGGGTGCATTCGCTGATGCAATCGACCGCGATCGCGCTCGGCAAGCACAAGATCCGCTGCAACTCGCTGTTGCCGGGCACCATCCTCACCGAGATCAACAAGGACGACCTCGCCGACGAGGCCAAGCGCAGCTATATGGAAAGCCGCGTCCCGCTCGGCCGGCTCGGCGCGCCGGAGGACATGGTCGGGCCGATCGTGTTCCTCGCCTCCGACATGGCCGCCTACGTCACCGGCGCGGCGCTGCTCGTCGACGGCGGCATGTTCGTGAACCTGCAATGATCCGCGCCGGCCTCACCGCCGCCGCCGCGCTGCTGCTGGCCAGCGCCGCGCCCGCGCCCCTGCCCGGCTTCGGCAAGATCCTGATCGCGAGCGATTCGACCGCATCTGAGTATGGCGAGGACAAATATCCCCAGACCGGCTGGGGGCAGATGCTGTCGTGCGGGCTCGACGCGGGCACCGATGTCGTCGATCTTGCCACGGCAGGCCGCAGCACGCGCACCTTCATCGCGGAGGGCCGCTGGGACGGGCTGATGGCGCGGGTGCAGCCGGGCGACGTGGTGCTGATCCAGTTCGGCCACAACGACGCCTACAAGGCCAAGCCCGAGCGCTATGCCGATCCGGCGACCACGTATCGCGACAACCTGCTGCGCTTCATCTGGCAGGTGCGCGGCGCGCGCGGGGTTCCCGTGCTGGTGACGCCGGTCGCGCAGCATATGTTCGGGCCGGACGGCAAGGCCAAGGCGAATTTCGCCGACTGGTCGGCGGTGATGCGCGACCTTTCCGTCACCACGCGGACGCCGCTGATCGACCTCGAGGCGCTGTCGCGCGACTGGCTCGATCGCACCGGCGAAGCGGCCTCGCGCGGTTATTACCTGCATCTCCCCGCCAACGCCGCGCCCGGCTTTCCCAAGGGGATCGACGATGACACGCATTTCAGCGAACTCGGCGCGCGACGGATCGCCGATCTCGTCGCCGGCGCGTTGAAGGCGCTGGATCTGCCGCTGTCGGGGCATGTGCTGGCCGAGCGCCCCGATCTCACCCGCGCCACCGCGCTCGGCCACAGGGGATGTTCATGACGATCGACCGACGCACGCTGATCGCCGGCGGCACCGCGCTCGGCCTCGCCGCCACCGCGAAGCGCGCGCGGGCGGCGCAGGCGGCACAAGCGGCGGTACCGCCCGATTTCACCGTGCTGCCGCTCTGGCCAGGCAAGGTTCCGGGCGGCGAGCACGTCACCGTCGCGCAGGAACAAGGCCCGCGCTCGGCGACGAGCGACGCCTATGACACGTTCTTCGCGCACGTCACCACGCCGACGCTGACGGTGCTGCGCCCGGCCAAGCCCAATGGCGCCGCGCTGCTGATGATCCCCGGCGGCGGCTACCGCCGCGTCGTTCTCGGGCATGAAGGGATCAACATCTCGCGGCGGTTCGCACGCGCGGGCTTCACCTGCTTCTCGCTGCTGTACCGGCTGCCGGCGGACGGCTGGGCGGCGGGGCCGGAGGCGCCGCTTCAGGACGCGCAGCGCGCGCTGCGCACGGTGCGCGCGCTCGCCGGCCGCTACGGCTATGACGCGGGCCGCGTCGGCGTGATCGGCTTTTCGGCGGGCGGCCATCTCGCCGGCTGGCTGACCAGCCGCCAGTCGGTCGCGACGCAGGCGGTGAACGACGCGATCGACCGCGAGCCGCTCGCCCCCCGCGCCGCCGCGCTGATCTATCCGGTCATCACCATGACCGCGCCGCTGGCGCACAACGGCTCGCGCGTCGAGCTGATCGGCGAAACCGCGAGCGACGAACGCCGCCGCGCCTATTCGCTGGAGAATGCGATCCAGCCGACCACGCCGCCGACCTTCCTCGCCCATGCGATCGACGACAAGACCGTGCCGGTCGAGAACAGCCTGATGATGCTGGCGGGCCTGCGCGCCGCGCATATTCCGGCGGAGGCGCATCTGTTCGAAACGGGCGGGCACGGCTTCGGGCTGACCCTGCCGGACGGCACGCCCTCGCCCTGGCCCGACCTGTTCGAGAGCTTCGCCAAGCGCCACGGGCTGCTATGACGCCCGCGCCCGCCCCCGCCCCCCGCGTCGCGCTGTTCGTCACCTGTCTGGTCGATCTGATCCGGCCCCGCGTCGGCTTCGCGGCGCTCCGCGCGCTGGAGGCGGCGGGCTGCACGGTCGTCGTGCCGGCCGGGCAGACCTGCTGCGGCCAGCCCGCGCTCAACTCGGGCGCGCGCGCCGAGGCGACCGCGATCGCCAGGCGCACGATCGCGCTTCTCGAAGGGCATGACGCGGTGGTGGTGCCGTCGGGATCGTGCGCGGCGACGATCCGGGTACACTATCCCGAACTGTTCGAGCACGACCCCGCCTGGCGTGGCCGCGCCGAGGCGGTGGCGGCCAAAACCTACGAAATCATGGCCTATCTTGACGAGGTGCGCGGGTGGCGGCCCGAGACCGCGCTGACCGCCACCGCGACCTATCACGACAGTTGTTCGGGGCTGCGCGAACTCGGCATCAAGGCGCAACCGCGCCGGTTGCTGCGCGGCGTCGCCGGGCTGTCGCTCACCCCGCTTGAGGGCGCGGAGACGTGCTGCGGGTTTGGCGGCACCTTCTGCGTCAAATATCCCGCCATCTCGAACGCGATCGCGGGCGAGAAAGCCGCGGCGATCGACGCGAGCGGCGCCGAGCTGCTGCTGGCGGGTGATCTCGGCTGCCTGATGAACATGGCCGGCAAGCTCCACCGCGAAGGATCGCCGGTGCGCGCCTATCACGCGATCGAAGTGATCGCCGGTATGGGCGATGGCCCCGCGATCGGCGAGGACGCATGAGCGCGGCCTTTTCGCGCCGCGTCAATGCCGCGCTCGCCGACCCGATCCTGAAACTCGCGATCGACCGCACCGCCGGCACCGCCGAGGCCAAGCGCGCGCTCGCGGTCGATGGCTTCGCGCATTTCGAGCAAGCGCGCACGCGCGCCGCGGCGATCAAGGATCATGTCGTCGCGCATCTCGGCCATTATCTCGAACAATTCGAGGCATCGGCGACCGCCGCCGGCGCGCAGGTCCATTACGCGCGCACCGCCGACGAAGCCTGCGCGATCGTGATCGGCATCTGCAAGGCGGCGGGCGCGCGCACCGTCGCGCGCTCCAAATCGATGCTGGGCGAGGAGATCGGGCTGCCGCACGCGCTCGCCGAGGCGGGGATCGGGCGGATCGAGACCGATCTTGCCGAGCATATCATCCAGCTCGCCGACGAACGCCCATCGCACATCGTCTGGCCAGCGATGCACAAGACGCGCGAGCAGGTCTCGGCGCTGTTCAAGCAGCACCATACTGCGCCGCATACCGAGGAGACGATCCCGGCGATGGCCGAGAGCGCGCGGCGGCATCTGCGCCAGGGCATGCTCGGGGCGGATGTCGGGATATCCGGCGCGAACTTCCTGATCGCCGACAGCGGCGCGGTTTGTACCGTCACCAACGAGGGCAATGCCGAACTGTCGCTCGTGCCGCCGCGCGTCCATATCGTGACGGCGGGAATCGAGAAGCTGGTGCCGTCGATGGGGCATGCGGCGCAGTTGCTGCGGCTGCTGGCGCGCTCGGCGACCGGCGCGACGCTGACGCAATATACCACCTTCTACACCGGCCCAAAGCGCGCCGCCGATCCCGACGGACCGGACGCGATGCACATCGTGCTGATCGACAACGGGCGCACGAAGAT
This sequence comes from Sphingomonas pollutisoli, assembly GCF_029167165.1. Lineage (NCBI taxonomy): Bacteria > Pseudomonadati > Pseudomonadota > Alphaproteobacteria > Sphingomonadales > Sphingomonadaceae > Sphingomonas > Sphingomonas pollutisoli. The sequence continues at coordinate 487,922 of NZ_JARFNJ010000003.1, read as the reverse complement.
GCGCGATGAGGGGCTCGCCGAGATGCTGCGCTGCATCCGCTGCGGCGCGTGCATGAACCACTGCGTGGTGTTCCGCCAGATCGGCGGCCACGCCTATGGCGGCACCTATCCGGGGCCGATGGGCGCGGTGCTGACCCCCGCGCTCGACGGGCTGGCGGCGAGCCGCGATCTGCCCAACGCCTGCACGCTCAACGGCAAATGCCAGGAGGTCTGCCCGGTCAAGATCCCGCTGCCGACCTTGCTGCGCGGCTGGCGCGAGAAGAGCTGGCGCGAGGGGCTGGAGCCGGCGACGATGCGGCAGGGTATCGGCGCCTGGGCGTGGGTGGCGCAGCGTCCGCGCCTGTATCGGGCGGCGGTGCGCGCGGCGATCTTCGGCATGCGCCGCTTCGGGCGCGGCTGGATCAGGGCGCTGCCACTCGCGCGCGGCTGGACCGCGCACCGCGACCTGCCCGCGCCCGACGCCGAGAGCTTCATGAGCCGCTATGCGCGGGGTGAGCGATGAACGCGCGCGAAGAAATCCTCGGCGCGCTCGGCACCGCCGCGCCGCCGCCCGGCGCCGCCGAGGCGCTGCTTGTCGATCCGGTGCGCCCGGCGGTGGCGGAGGATCGCGTCAGCGTCTTCCTCGCCGCGCTGGCGCTGCCGGCGAGCGGCGCGACCCACGCGCGGATCGCGTCGGTCGCCGACGCGCCGGGGGCGGTGGCGCGCTATCTCGCCGAACATGGCCTGCCCCCGGCGGTGTTCCTGCCCGACGATCCTCGATTCGCCGCCGACTGGTCGGGCTTCACGCTCAGCCCGGCGATCACGCCTGACGAACCGGCGGTGATCGCTTGGGCTAGGCTCGGCATCGCCGAGACCGGCTCGCTGGTGTTCGAGACCGGCCCGCACGCGCCGATGCTGCCCAATTTCCTCGGCCTGCATCACATCGTGCTGCTGCGCGAAGCCGCGATCGTCTCGCATCTCGAGGATGCCGCGCTGCCGGGTCCGCAACCGCGCGCGCATTATTGGGTGACGGGGGTGAGCGGGACGACCGATATCGAGGGGCAGTACATTCGCGGCGCGCATGGTCCGCGGTTTCTGCACGTACTGCTGGTCGGCGAGGAATAGGACGCAACCAACCGTTCGTGTCGAGCGCAGTCGAGACACCTGCGCTCGGGACGAACGGACGGGTTACCGCCTGACGTCGAACTGCCCGGACAGGAACGCGTCGATATCGCCCTGCCCGAACAGGCTCGCGTCGCCGGGGAGCGAATGTTTGAGCACGGTCAGCGCCAGCCCCGATTCCGCCGCGCCCTCGATATCGTCCGGGTTGCGCAGCAAGCCGTGCAGCACGCCCGCCGCGAAGGCGTCGCCCGCGCCGATCCGGTCGATGATGCCCGAGACCTCGACCTCCTCGGTCTGCGCGACCGCGTCGGGCGTTTCCACGCGCGCGGAGAGCAGATGGCGGTCGGCCGCCTCGACATGGCGCGCGGTCGAAGCGAGGTGCCGGAGGTTGGGGAACGCCGCGAACAGCGCCGCCGCCGCTTCACGCCGACGGTCCTCGCCGTCGCTCGCAAAGCGGGTGGCGAGCAGCAGCGCGATGTCCCGGTGGTTGCCGAACATCATGTCGGCCATGCCGACCAGTTCGGACAGCACGCCGCGCGGATCGCTGTCCCACGCTTCCCAGAGCAGGGCCCGATAATTGCCGTCGAAGATCAAGGTGAGCCCGCGATCCTTCGCCGCGCGCGCCGCCGCGATCGCGAGTCGCGACGAATGCGGCCCGAGCGCGGGGGTGATACCCGACATCAGCAGGTGCGTCGCGCCGGCGAACACCGCGTCCCAGTCGAAATCCGCCTCGGTTGAGCGCGCGAACACGCTGCCCGCGCGATCATACACCACTTCGGAGGCGCGCAAGCCGGCGCCAGGGGTGAGGAAATACAACCCCATCCGCCCTTCGGCACGTGCGACATGCGTGCAATCAACGCCCGCCCCCATCAGCACCGAACGCGCCATGTCGCCGAGCGGATTGGCGGGCAGTCGGCTGATCATGCGCGTGGTGTGGCCGAGGCTCGCCAGCCCGATCGCCACGTTCGCCTCGGCGCCACCGACCGCGAGATCGAGCGTGCGCGCGCTGCGCAGCAGCAGCTTGTCGGGCGGGGAGAGGCGGACGAGCAGTTCGCCGAAAAACGCTGTCGAGGATCGCATGCCGTCAGCCTAGCGCGCGAGCCAGCCGCCGTCGACCGCGAGGATATGGCCGTCGACATAATCCGACGCGGACGACGCCAGGAACACCGCCGCGCCGCCGAGATCGGACGGCTTGCCCCAGCGCGCCGCCGGGATGCGCGCGAGGATCGCGGCGTTGCGGTCCTCGTCCTCGCGCAGCGCGGTGGTGTTGTTGGTGGCGATATAGCCGGGCGCGATCGCGTTGACGTTGACGCCCTTGGCCGACCATTCGTTGGCGAGCAATTTGGTGAGCCCGCCCACGCCCGATTTCGACGCGGTATAGCTCGGCACGCGGATGCCGCCCTGGAAGGTCAGCATCGAGGCGATGTTGATGATCTTGCCCGAGCCTTGCGAAATCATGTGTTTCCCCGCCGCCTGGCAGAGGAAGAACACCGATTTGAGATTGGTGTCCATCACCGCGTCCCAATCGGCCTCGGAGAAATCGACCGCGTCGGCGCGGCGGATGATGCCGGCGTTGTTGACGAGGATGTCGAGCCCGCCCAGCGTGGCGACCGTCTCCTCGACGATCGCGCCGACCGGGGCGATGCTCGACAGATCGGCGGCGACGAACACCGCTTCGCGCCCGAGCGCGCGCACGGCGGCGACCGTCTCGTCGCAGGGCGAGCGGCCGACCGCGGCGATGTCCGCGCCGGCCCCCGCCAGCGCCAGCGCGATCGCCTGGCCGATGCCGGTGTTGGCCCCGGTCACGACCGCGACCTTGCCGGTGAGATCGAACATCGCGCTCACGCCAACTGGCAGATGTCGAGGACGTTCATGTCGGTATAATCCTGGTTCTCGCCCGCCATCGCCCAGATGAAGGCATAGGCCTTGGTGCCCGCGCCCATGTGGATCGACCAGGGCGGCGAGATCACCGCTTCCTCGTTCTGCATGACGATGTGGCGGGTCGCCTCGCCCTCGCCCATGAAGTGCATCACGCGATCCTTGTCGAGATCGTCGAGTTCGAAATAGAAATAGATTTCGCTGCGGCGCTCGTGGATGTGCGGCGGCATCGTGTTCCACACCGAACCCGGCTTGAGCACGGTCAGCCCCATCACCAGTTGCGCGCTGTCGCACACGCCGGGGATGACGAGCTGGAAGATCGTGCGCTCGTTCGATTCGGCGAGGCTGCCGCGTTCGAGCGCGTTCGCGTCGGCGATCGACAGTTTGCGCGTGGTGAACGCCTTATGCGCCGGGCACGAGGCGAGATAGAAGCGCGCCCCGTCGCCCGAAAAGCCGACGTCCTTCGCGCCCATCGTGACGTAGAGGCAATCCTTGTTGCCGAGCGTGAAAGCCTCGCCGTCGACCGTGACGATGCCGTCGACCGTGCCGACGTTGACGATCGCCAGTTCGCGGCGTTCGAGGAACGGATGCCCCGCCGCCGAGGGCGGCTCGGTCTGATCGGGCAGCTTGACCGTGCCGGTGGCGACGGCGACACCGCCGATCACGAAGCGTTCGGCATGCGTATAGTTGAGCACGCACGCGCCGGGGCGGAACAGGTTCTGGATCAGATAGCGGTCGCGCAGCTCGTCGTTGCTGACGCACTCCATCATGTCGGGGTGCGTGCCGTAGAAGGTCTTGTCGAACATATCGCCCTCGCCTGTCGTTTGCCGTCGCATAGCGACAAACCGGCATCGCTGCCAACCAAAATAGGGAACCGGTGTCAGAATGTGGGCCGGGCGCTCTCGGCGATCTCAGAGCGGCAGTTCGACCCGCGCGAGCAATCCGCCATCCGGGTGATTCACGATCCGCGCCGTGCCGCCATGCAGGTGGACGAGCGCACGGACGCTGGCGAGCCCCAGCCCGATGCCGCCGGTATCCTTGTTGCGCGATTGCTCGCTGCGGAAGAACGGCTCGAATACACGGTCGAGATCGGCGTCGGGCAGCCCCGGCCCGTGGTCGCGCACGTCGATGGTCGCCAAGCCGCGATCCCGCGCGATCGACACCTCGGCATCGCCCGCATAGCGCAGCGCGTTGGTCAGCAGATTGTCGAGCACGGCGCGCAGCGAGACCGGATCGCCCTCGACGACGACCGGCGGACCGGGCAGCAACACCACCTGCGCGCCACGATCGAGCAGGCCGTCGACCGCGCTTTCGGCGAGCGCGCGCAGCTCGAGGCGGCGGCGCGTGCTCGGCCCGGTCGCGCCGCGCACATAATCGGTGGTCGCCGCGATCATCGCCTGCATGTCGGCGACGTCGCGCTCGACCCCGCGCCGCAACGCCTCGGGCGCATGTTCGAGCCGCAGCGCGAGCCGCATCAGCGGCGTGCGCAGATCATGCGCGATCGCGCCGATCATCACGGTGCGATCATCGACATAGCGGTTGAGCCGGGTCTGCATCTCGTTCATCGCACGCGCGGCATGGGCGATCTCGGCCGGCCCGGATACGGCGAGCGGGGCGGTGTGCGGATCGCGGCCGATCCGTTCGGCGGCGTTGGCGAACAGGGCGACCGGCCGCGCCACCCAGCGCGCGAGCAGCCACGCGAACGGCGCGACCGTGACGAGCGAGGCGAGCAGGAACAGCAGCAGCCGCACCCGCCACGCGTCGAGGCCGCTGCGCACCGGCGCCACCGCCAGCCAGCGTCCGTCGTCCCGGCGGAACGCCGCGCTGAAATCGCCGACCAGCACCGCGTCGCGATTCTCCCCGGCGTCGTGCGGCCGCGCCGCGCCGCCGGCCACGCCGTGGCGGAACATCGGCGGATCGGTGAAGGCGAGCCGCACCGCGTCGCGCGACACGCCCAGATCGCGCGCCAGCGCCGCCGCCAGCCATGTCGCGCGGCCGGGGCGGGTCGGCTCCGGGGCGTCCGTCACCCGGAAGTGGAACGCGCCCGGCGCCTTCTCCCCGCCGCGCAAGGCGGCGGCGACCTGCGCGACCGTGAACAGCGGCGGGCGCGGCAACGGCACGAATTGCAGCAGCGCGAAATTGGCGAGCTGCACCGCGACCACCGCCGCCAGCAGCACCGCCAGCACGCGCGTGAGCATCCCCCAGCTCGCGCCGCGCCCCAAGCTCATCGGTGCGTCATCACCGGCGCGTCACGGCGGGCACGAACATATAGCCCTCGTTGCGGACGGTGCGGATCATCTCGTCGCCGGGCGCGCGCAACTTGCGCCGCAGCCGGCTGATCTGCACGTCGATCGCGCGGTCGAACGCGTCCGAATCGGGGCCGCGCGCGCCCTCCAGCAATTGCTCGCGCGACAGCACGCGGCGCGGGCGCTCGACGAACAGGCGAAGCACCGCGAACTCGCCGTCGGTGAGATCGATCAGCACGCCCTCGGGATCGGTCAGTTCCCACGCGCTCAGGTCCATCCGCCAGCCCGAGAACACCAGCACCGCCTCGCGCGCGCCCACGCCTTGATGTGTGCGCAGCGCGGCGCGCACGGTGGCGAGCACCTCGCGCGCGCTGCACGGCTTGGGCAGATAATGGCTCGCGCCGGTCTCGAGCCCGAGGATGCGGTCGCTTTCGCCGCCGCGCGCGCTGAGCAGGATCACGGGCGGGCCGCCCGCCTGCCGCAGCCGCCGGCACGCGGCGATGCCGTCCTCGCCGGGCATCATGATGTCGAGGATGACGAGATCGACCCGGCCGGTCCGCATGAGCGTGTCGAGCTGGCGCGTGTCCGCCGCCATGCTGACGGCGAAGCCATGTTCGGCGAGGCTTTCCCACAGCAGCGTGCGGATTTCGCGATCGTCATCGACGACGACGATGTGCGTGTCCGCATCGGCCGGGGCGGTGTCGATGGTCACGGACTCCTCATCGCGCTCCGATAGCATCACGCCACCGCCGCGATCAAACCGCGCGCGCGGCGCGATCGGCCCGCGATGGCGCACGCCATCTCGGCATGGAGGGTGCAGAGCCGGCGATGCGCGTCCGCCGCGGCCTCGCTGGTGGCGTTGATCGCGGCGATCTGCTCCTGGCGCGCGCGGCGGCAGAAGTGGAGAAAACTCGGTTCGGACATAAGCAACACCTCCAGGCGGGCTGGGTGGTGCCGCGATGTTTCGGCAGAATTTCCGCACGCCCGGCGTGCCGCGCCCGGCGTGCGGCCCGTCTCACGCCGGGAAGCGGTGGATGGTTTCGTCGCGCACGCCGAGCGCCTCGGCCATGCGGACGAGATCGGCGAGCGACTGCGCCGCCATCTTGCGCATCACGTTGCCGCGGTGGATCTTGACCGTGATCTCCGACAGATCGAGCCGGGCCGCGACCTGCTTGTTCATCAAGCCGGTGACGACCAGCGCCATCACCTCGCGTTCGCGCGGGGTGAGCCGGGCGTATGCGTCGCGCAGGCTGGCGTCGCCGGCGGCGGCGGCGCGCCGCGCGCGGTCGGCAGCGATCGCGGTTTCGACCGCCGCCAGCATCTGCTCGTCGCTGAACGGCTTGGGGAGGAAGTCGATCGCGCCGGCTTTCATCGCGCGCACGCTCATCGGAATGTCGCCATGCCCGGTGATGAGGATGACCGGCAGGTCGATGCCGCGCGCCGCGAGCCCCTCCTGGAAATCGAGGCCGTTCTCGCCGGGCAGGCGCACGTCGAGCACCAGACACGCGGGCAGCTCGGGCCGCGCGTCCGCCAGGAACGCCGCCGTGCTTTCATACAGCGCGACGTCGAAGCCGCTCGACCGCAACAGGCTGCCGATCGCGCCGCGCACTTCGGCATCGTCGTCGATGATGCAGGCGCGGCCCGGAGCGATGGTCATGCGGCGATCTCCTCGGATGTGGTGGTGCCGATCGGCAGGCGGAAGCGGAAGGTGGCGCCGCCGCCGGGCCGCTCGGCGGCGGTGAGCGTGCCGCTGTGCCGCTCGACGATCGCGCGGCAGATCGACAGGCCCATGCCCATCCCGTCGGCCTTGGTGGTGAAGAAGGGGCTGAACAGCCGCTCGGGCGCGATGCCGGTGATGCCGGGGCCGCAATCCTGCACGTCGACCGTCACCGCCGTGCCGTCGCGACGGGCCTCGACGCAGAGGTGCCGGCGTTCGGCGGGGGTGTCGGCCATCGCCTGGCTGGCGTTGAGCATCAGGTTCATCAGCACCTGCTGAAGCTGGACGCGGTCGCCCGCGACCGGCGGCAGATCGTCCGCCACGTCGAGCCGCAGCGCCACCGCATGCGCGTTCAGGTCGCGCCCGAGCAATTCGGCGGTCTCTGCGATCAGCGCGGCGAGATCGGTGACCTCGCGCCGCGGCTCGCCCTTGCGCGCGAGATCGCGGATGCGCGCGATCACGTCGGCGGCGCGGGTGCCGTTGGTGGCGATATGGTCGAGACAGTCGCCGACCTCGGCCGCACCGGGCGCCTCGCGCGCCAGCCAGCGCCGGCCCGATTTGGCATAGGTGATGATCGCCGACAGCGGCTGGTTGACCTCATGCGCGATCGACGCGGCGAGCTGACCGAGCGTGGTGACGCGCGACATGTGCGCCAGTTCGGCCTGCGACTGGGCGAGCCGCGCCTGCGCGCGGTTGCGCTCGGTCACGTCCAGCGCCATCACCAGCACCTGCCGCCAGCCGTCATGCTCGGGCGGCAGGGTGATGCGCAGCACGACATCGACCGTGTCGCCGGTGCAGGTGAGGAGTTGCAGTTCCTCCTCGATCTCGGTCACGCCCTGTTTGAGCGCGAGGAAGAAGCGCTCGAACATCGCCTGCGCGGCGGGCGTATGGTGGCCGACGATGTTGCGCCCGGCGAGCGCCTCGCGCGTCTCGAAGCCGAACAGCCGCGCCGCCGCGAGATTGCCGGTGCGGATATGCGCGGTCTCGGCGGCACGCCGGACCAGTTCCGCGTCCGGCGCGTCCACGTCGCGCAACATCGCATAGGCCGCCGACCAATCCGATTCCCAGATCGGAAAGCCGACCGCGTTGAAGATCGTGCGATAGCGCTGGTCGGACTGGCGGCGCGCCGCCATCGCGGTCTGGTGCCGTGCCGTCAGGATCGTGGTGATGGCGATCGCGAGCAGGCTGACGCCGAGCCGGATCGCCGGCGAGCCGAGCGGCGCGCCCCAATGGCCGACGACATAGCCCGCCGCGGCGAGCCCCGCGCAGATCACGCCGGCGGCGATCACCGGCGCGCGGTCCCGCCCGCGCGCGGCGAGCAGCACGACCGTCGTGTAGAGGACGGCGACCGCCCCCTGCAGCGGGCTGAGCGCGTCGAGCACGAAGATGCCGAGCGCGAGCGACAGCGCGGCCGCCGCCCGCAGCCGCCCCGCCAGCCGCTTCGCCTTGGCATCGCCGCGCATCAAACCCTCCCGCCCATTCACCCCCGCCGCTCTACCAAGCGTTACGATCTCGTAACAGCCGCATCATCTTGGTCGCGGCGAATCCACCAAAGCCCAAACCCTGATAGTACGGAGCCGGCACGAGCGGCACCCCAACGTGCGTATGGTAGCTTTCGTGCAATCGTTCGACGATATCCAGCACCGACGGACCGGCGCGGCGCCGGCATCCAGACCGATGGAGATTAGCATGGCTTATGTGACCACCGCGGACGGCACCGAGATCTTCTACAAGGATTGGGGTCCAAAGGACGCACAGCCGATCGTCTTCCATCACGGCTGGCCGCTGTCGTCGGACGATTGGGACGCACAGATGCTGTTCTTCCTCGCCCAGGGCTACCGCGTGGTCGCGCACGACCGGCGCGGGCACGGCCGCTCGTCGCAGACCCCGATCGGCCACGACATGGACCATTATGCCGCCGACGCGTCGGCCGTTGCCGAGCATCTCGACCTCAAGAACGCCGTCCACATCGGCCATTCGACCGGCGGCGGCGAAGTCGCGCGCTATGTCGCCAAGTTCGGTCAGCCGCAGGGCCGCGTCGCCAAGGCGGTGCTGGTGAGCGCGGTGCCGCCGCTGATGGTGCAGACCGACGCCAACCCCGACGGCACCCCGATCGCCGTGTTCGACGGGCTCCGCGCCGCGCTCGCCGCCAATCGCGCGCAATTCTTCCTCGATCTCGCGTCGGGGCCGTTCTACGGCTTCAACCGTGAGGGCGCGGCGGTGTCCGAAGGCGTGATCCGCAACTGGTGGCGCCAGGGCATGATGGGCGCGGCCAACGCGCATTACGAGGGGATCAAGGCCTTCTCGGAAACCGACCAGACCGAGGATCTCAAGGCGATCACCGTGCCGACGCTGGTGCTCCAGGGCGATGACGACCAGATCGTGCCGTACAAGGACGCATCGCTGCTCCAGGCCAAGCTGCTGCCGAACGCGGAGCTGAAAATCTATCCGGGCTTCCCGCACGGGATGCTGACGACCCATGCCGAGGTCATCAACGCCGATCTGCTGGCGTTCATCCGCGCCTGAAGCGGCGGGGCGGCGGGCGATCGGCCCGCCGCCCCGTCCCGTCATTCCAGATCATTCTCGCTGATGACGATCACGCTCGCGGCGTTGTTGCGCGCCAGCGCGACCAGTCCGGCCTCGGCGATCGTGTCGCTGAAGCGCGTGAACATATCGATCGCGTCATCCTCGGGCGCGTCGCCGCTCAGCGCTTCGAGCACGGCATATTGGACCGCGAACTCATATTCGTCGCCGTCGACCTCGGCGGTGAATTCGACCACTTGGTCCTCCACGTTGTCGAGCGCGGTCGCCAGATCGATGTCCATCTTGTCGGCAGCCATGAAATCTCCTTCGGTCATTGTCCTCCCGACGCATCGGAGAAGCGAACGCGCCCGTCAACGCCGCGCGTGGGGCGGCGTTCCTCCGAAACGGCTGGGACGCGCCTGACTCAGCGCGGCGCTTGGTGTCCGCCGCGCCCGGTGCCGATCCGCCAGGCATCGAAGTTGAACAGCGATTCGCCCGGCGTGCCGTGGAACACCAGGAAGACATCGTGGACGCCGCGGGTGCGCGCGAGCGGCGCCGATACCGTGCGCCACGTCTCCGGTCCCCCGGTCGCCGGCACCGCGAGCGTCGCGACACGCGGGCCGGCCAGGCCGTCGAGCCGCAGGTCGATGCCCGCGCCCCCGCGCGCCGCCGCGACCGTCGCCTCGAAGGTCTTGCCCGCGCCCTTGCCGAAATCGACCCCGCGCACGACAATATAGCCGCCGTCCAGCACATGCGTGACGTACATGCCCGTGGCGCCGCTCGACGCGGTGCGGACGCCCGGCGCCCACGCGTGCGCGCCGCTCGCCGACGTGTCCGTGGCCGATGTCCAGGCGATCGTCTCGGCTTGAACGCGGCGGAACGGGTCGATCGTGCCGAGTTGCTTGGCGCCGACCGTGTCCCACCACGGCTGCATCGGGATCGTGCCGTCCTTGTTGTAGCGGAATTCGGTGACCGTCACCGAGCGGCGCTCGCGATGCTCGCCGGTCTGCGCATCGTTGAGGCGGTAGTTGAAGCCGAAGACGTAGCTGCGGCCCTTATAGTCGATGATGCCCGGATGGTTGCCCGACGAACGCTTGTCGTGGTCCATGATCGAGCCCTGGTACCGCCACGGCCCGGCCGCATGGTCGCTCATCGCATAGCCGATCCCCTCCGGGCAGCAGGTCGAGGCGTACGCCATGTAATAATGGCCCGCGCGGCGGTAGAACCACGGCCCCTCCTGATAGTCGGTCAGCCGCGGCATCTTCACGATCGGCCCCGCGGTGGAGATCATGTCGGGGTTGAGCTTGACGCGCCACAGATCGGGGTTGCCCCAGTAGAGCCAGGCCTGGCCGTCGCCGTCGATCGCCACGGTCGGATCGATATTGTCGCTGTCGGGGGCGATCAGCGGATGGCCGAGCGCGTCCTTGAACGGCCCGTACGGCGTGTCCGCCACCGCCACCGCGAGGACGTTCTTGGGCGATCCCGCCACGCTGATCGGCACGTACAGATAGAATTTGCCGCCCCGCGCGATCACCTGCGGCGCCCAGGCGTCATTGTCCTGCCGCGCCCAAGGGAAGGTCTTGAGCGAGGCGACCGCGCCGTGGTCGGTCCAATTGACCATGTCGGTCGAGGTATAGAGCCGCCAGTCGCGCATCAGGAAGTTGCGCGCGTCGTCCTCGTCATGGCTGGTGTAGAGATAGACCGTGCCGTCGTGGACCAGCGGCGCGGGATCGGCGGTGAATAGCGTCTGGATGATCGGATTGTCGGCGCTGACCGGCGCGGGAAACAGCGCCGTCGCCAGCAGGGCGCACAGCCCGGTGATGATGGATCGGATACGCACGGTCTTTCCCCCCGGTTGCGAGCCTCAATCGAAGCGCACGCGCGCGGCGCGGCCGTCATAGTCGATCGCGCGCGACGCCGCGGTCGCCCCGGCCAGCACGATGTTGAGCCGGCGCTTCGCGACCAAGCCGGGGTACGCACCCTTGCGCGCGCCCACGCTCAGCGTACGGGCCTTGTCGTCCCAGACGAGATCATAGGTCGCGAACTTGCCCTTCTCGTACGCATACGTCTCGTTATCGTCCTCATAGACGGTGAAGGTCGCATCGGCGCCCGGATAGACGCGGATCTCATAGGGCGCGTCCGGGCTTTGCGTGGCATATTGCAGCGCCGGCCCCATCGGCACGATCGAGCCGGCACGCACGTAGAGCGGAACCACGTCGAGCGGCGCCTCGCGGGTCACGCGCCGCCCCCCGTCGAAACGCTGGTTGGTCCAGAAATCATACCAGCCGGCGCTCTGCGCCAGATACGTCTCGACCGTGGTGTCGAGCTTGCCCGCGACCGGCAGCGCCTGCCGCTCGCTCGGGCGGCGCCAGCCGAAGCGCAGCCCGCGATTGCCGTCGGCCTGGAAATAGTCGATCACGACCTTGACGACCTGCCCCTTGCGGAAGCTCCGTTCGGTGCTCTTGTACCGCGTCGCGCCCTTCTGCCAGCTCTCGATCGCCGGCGTGCCGTCGAGCGTCAGGCGGAAGCCGTCATTGCCCTCGATCCCGAGTTCATACGTCCCGTCCTCGGGCGCGGTGAGCGTGCCCTGCCAGCGCGCCGAGAAATTGCTGAGGCTGGTGAGCCCGCCCGGAATGTCGGCGAACGGCGGGTCGGGCCAATTGTGGTCGATCTTGGTATCGACGAATTTGCCCTTCGGCGTCTCGAAATTCTGGCCCTCGAAATATTGCCCGGCCAGCCCCGGCTGGCCTTCGGGCGTGCGCAGATACTCCGCCGGCACCGTGACCGGCGGCGGCGGCACGATATGGTACATCGCGCGCGTGACGGGATGGACGAGCAGCGACGGCCCGAACATGAAGCTGTCGTCGATCGTGTCGGTGGCGCGATCGTCGGGGAAGTCCATCATCAGCGGGCGCATCAGCGTGTAGCCCGCCGACGTCACCTTCCAGCTCAGCGGATAGATATAGGGGAGCAGGCGATAGCGTAATTGCGTGCTCTTGAGCAGCGACTCATAGACCTGCGGATCGAGCGTCTTGAAGCGGTACGGCTCGCGATCGACATCGGTGCCGTGGATTCGCATCAGCGGGTTGAACGCCGAGAATTGCAGCCAGCGCGCATAGAGTTCGCGCCACGCCGGGTTCTGCGCGCCGCCGATGAACTCCGAGACGAAGAACCCGCCGGTGTCGTTGGTCCAATAGGGGTTGCCGGTGACGGTGACATCGACGCCACCCGCGATCTGCTGTTTGAACGTCTTCCAGCTTGCGTAGATGTCGCCGCTCCACGAGGCGGCGGCGGTGCGCTGCGCGCCGGCCCAGGCCGAGCGGGTGAGCGTGAAGACGCGCTTGTCGCTCGTCGCGCGCTCGCCTTCATAGGTGCCTTGCGTCGTCAGCAGCGAATAGGGGTTCAAGTAGCGCGTGAAGTCGCCGAGCGCGTTCGATCCCAGCGCCTTGGTGTCGCGGACGTTGTCGGCCGCGTTCCACATCGCGCTGCTGACCTCGACCTCGGTGCCGTCCATCCACAAGGCGTCGACGCCCTTGTCGAGCAGCCCGGTCTTGATCGCGTTGAAATAGATCTGCCGCCCGAGCTTGCTGTACGCATCGTACACGCGCGCGTGCTTAGAGATCCAGTGCAGCGGCTCGAAGCGCAGGTTATGCGCGTCCAGCTCGTGCGCGAGCGCGGTGTCGTTGCCGACCGACGGCCAGATCGAGACCATCAGCTTGAGGTTCATGTCGTGGAGCTGGCGGCTCATCCCGGCGGGATCGGGGTAGCGGGTCTTGTCCCACGTCATCCCGCTCCAGCTCCCGTCCTTGTCGGAGCCCCAATATTGCCAGTCCTGCACGATGTAATCGAGCGGGAAGCGTTCGCGGCGGAAGGTCCGCGCGACATCGAGCAACTCGTCCTGCGTCTTGTAGCGTTCCTTGCTCATGAACAGGCCGAATGCCTGTTTGGGGAACATCGGCGCGGCGCCGGTCAGCCGGCGATAGGCGCCGACCACCTCGTCGGGCGTGCCGCCAGCCATGAAGTAATAATCGACCCCGCCCGGCGCGCTCTCCGCCCAGAGCGACGCACCGCCCGCGTCGTCCTTGAAGCGCATCTGCGAATAGGTGTCCCACATCACGCCGTAGCGGCGCGACGACATCATCACCGGGATGATGATCCCCATGTTGGTCTGGACGAGCAGCAGATCCTTGCCGCGCCGGTTGCTGGTGTCGTCGGCGGTGAAGCCGAAGCCGTACAGCGCCTCGTCCGGGCGCAGCGTGAAGGTGTTGGTCGCCTCGTAGCTCGGCTTGCCCGAGATGGTGACGGGCTTGAGCGCCTGGGGCGCGTCGGCCTTCTCCTCGGTGTAGAGTTTGCCGGCGCCGTCGAGGAAACGCAGCGCGCCGTTCGCCTTGCTGATCTCGATCCGCAGCATCTTCGCGGTGATGACGAGCGCGTCCGGCGTTTCGCGGAGCGTGAACGGCACGGCGGCGGGTTTTTCGGTGACGACGATGCTCGGCGCGGTCCAGTGGTTCGCGCCGAGATTGGCGTTCACCCGCACCGTGTCCGGCCCGTAGAAGATCACGTTCTTGGTGACGCCGCCGACGCGCACCTGCACGCCGTCACGCAGCCGCACATAGGCGAAGGCGGCGGAGGACGGCTGCGGTAGCGCAACCAGATGCCCCTTGGCGTCGAGCCCGGTCGCGGTCTGCGCAAGCGCGGGAGTCGCGAGCGCTGACGCGCACAGCATGAAGAGGGCCGAACCGCGTTTCGCCACATGCATCTCCCAGAATCGACCGTAAACGTTTTCCCCCAAGGTCTTATCGGTGGCCCTCAGCCTGTCAAGGCGCGACGGCACCAAGCGCGGTAGCGATCCCATCGGCGTTGCCGCACGAGCCGGCTTACCGTATTTCCGGCTTCCGCCATCGGATGGGCCGTGCGTCGCGCGCCCCCTTCCGGATCACCCGCTCCAGACCAAGGGCCAGCATCATGATCGAACACCGCCGGACTCCATGCTGCGGCCATTCACGCCGGGATTTCCTCGCCACCGCCGGCGCCGGGGCGCTCGCCACCGGCGTGACCGGGGCGATGCCCGCGCGCGCCGCCACGCTGGAGCGGGGCGCCGGCCAGCCGGCCGCCGCGCTGAAGCCGTTCGACATGGCCGACGTGCGCCTGGCCGACGGCCCGTTCCTGCACGCGCAGCGCATGACCGAGGCGTATCTGATGCGGTTGCAGCCCGACCGGATGCTGCACAATTTCCGGGTCAACGCCGGGCTGAAACCCAGGGCGCCGGTCTATGGCGGGTGGGAATCGGAGCCCACTTGGGACGACATCAACTGCCACGGCCACACGCTCGGCCATTATCTGTCGGCCTGCGCGCTCGCCTATCGCGCGACCGGGGACGCGCGCTACAAGCAACGAATCGACTATATCGCAGGCGAACTCGCCGCGTGCCAGCAGGCGGCGGGTTCGGGGCTGGTCTGCGCCTTTCCCAAGGGCGCGGCGCTGGTCGCGGCGCATCTGCGCGGCGAGAAGATCACCGGTGTTCCCTGGTACACGCTGCACAAGGTCTATGCCGGGCTGCGCGACGGCGCGCTGCTGGCCGACAGCGCGCCGTCGCGCGCGGTGCTGCTGCGGCTGGCGGACTGGGGCGTGGTGGCGACCAGGCCGCTGTCGGACGCCGAGTTCGAGACGATGCTCGAGACCGAGCACGGCGGCATGAACGAAATCTACGCCGACCTCTTCGTCATGACCGGGAATGACGACTACCGGACGCTCGCGCGGCGCTTCTCGCACAAGGCGATCATGGAGCCGCTGGCGCGCGGGCGCGACCATCTCGACGGGTTGCACGCCAACACGCAGGTGCCCAAGATCGTCGGCTTCCAGCGCGTCTATGAAATCACCGGCGACGCCCGATATCGCGATGCGGCGGCGTTCTTCTGGCGCACCGTGGCGAAGACCCGCTCGTTCGCGAGCGGCGGGCACGGCGACGAGGAGCATTTCTTCGCGATGGCCGATTTCGACAAGCACGTCTTTTCGGCGAAGGGATCGGAGACATGCTGCCAGCACAACATGCTCAAGCTGACCCGCGCGCTGTTCCTGCACGATCCGCGCGCCGAATATGCCGATTATTACGAACGCACGCTCTACAACGGCATCCTCGCCTCGCAGGATCCCGACACGGGCATGGCGACCTATTTCCAGGGCGCGCGGCCGGGCTACATGAAGCTGTACCACACGCCCGAGGACAGTTTCTGGTGCTGCACCGGCACGGGCATGGAGAACCATGTCAAATATCGCGATTCGATCTACTTCCACGACGATGCCGCGCTGTACGTGAACCTGTTCGTGCCCTCGGCGGTGACATGGAAGGAGAAGCGCGCGGTGCTGGCGCAGACCACGACCTTCCCCGAAACCCCGACGACCACCTTGCGCTGGACGCTCGCGCGCCCGACCGCGCTGACGCTGAAGCTGCGGCATCCGGGCTGGAGCCGGACCGCGACGGTGCTGGTCAACGGCGAGGAGGCGGCGCGGTCGGCCGCGCCGGGCAGCTATGTCGCGCTCGCGCGGACCTGGCGCGACGGCGACCGGATCGAGTTGCGGCTGGTGATGGAGCCCGCGGTCGAGAGCGCGCCCGCCGCGCCCGACATCGTCGCGTTCACCTACGGCCCGCTGGTGCTCGCCGGCGCGCTCGGGCGCGACGGCCTGGCGCCGGGCGCGGACATCGTCGTCAGCGAACGCAAATACGGCAGTTACAACGACACCCCCGTCGCGGTGCCGACGCTGGCCGGCGATCCGCGGCTGCTGGCGCAGCGCATCCGCAGCGGCGACCGACCGCTCGACTTCACGATCGCCTCGGCCGAGGGGCAGCCGGTGCGGCTGATTCCGTATCACCGCATCGCGCATGAACGCTACGCCACCTATTGGCGGGTGCAACCGACGGTCGCGTGAACCCGGAACGGCCCCTCCCGCGTTCGTCGGCGGGGCCGGCCGCCGCGCAGGCGGTGCCGCTGCGACAGAGTGGAGCATGTCTCGATGAGTACCGACGACCTGATGATCGACACGCCCGACGGCCCGATGACCTTCGCGGAGTGGAAGAAGAAGCATCCCGTGCAAATCCCCTCGCGCCGCACCAAGGGCAAGGATCTGCCCGTCAAGGTGAAGCGCTTCACCGACCGGTGAGGCGCGCGGGTAAGAGCGCGTTCGGCTGGTTGTCGCCGAGGTGACCCAAGATTCAACTTCTCCTTGACATTTTCACATGCTGGATTAAATACATTCCCGTCTCATCCACCATGCGTGGAAGGAGCAACGGGGTCGCCTTTGGGCGGCCCTTGCCATTTCTGAGCTATAGCTTCCAGAAGCTGGCATGCTCAGCGGAGAAAGTCCGCGCTCGATTCGATTTCACGCAGTATGCTGTCCAGAACAGCCAAAACTGCTCTCGTTCCTCCAACACTATAGCGTAGTTGTCACCACGCAGCCAAACAACGACGCGCTTCCTTACCCTTGGAGGACGCCACCAAACAATGTCCCCGCATGAGCCATCATTACCCACCGCTTCCAACATGTGGGCGGCCCATGTGATCCGCTCGCATCGACGAAGATCGATAGTTCTATCATCTTCGCGCTCTGTTTCACCTCCCTCCGATACGGCGTGCCAAAAAGCAAATCCCTTACCGTCGGTCGCCGGCGCATGCTTGAAGCTTATGGGCTTTCCAAGAAATGTTAGATTTCCTCGAACCAGGGCGTCCACATAAGCAGCGTAAACAGCATCAATATACCGCTCAAAGTCGCCGCCAAAACCGGAGAGCTCGATGAGGTCGGGATACGACATATTCTAGGCTGCTGCGGACCAATAAAAAAGGTCAAACTTTTCCTCGGATAGAAACGACGTTTCTCCTAATTTTCTGGGGTACCGCCGCTTATATGTAGAAAGAGTATCTATAAGCTTGAGTTTGGCCTCGCTACCATCTTGCTGCCTATTGTAATAAGAAACAGCCCCTAAAATCAAATCACAAAGCTGCAAAAGCTCGGATTCTTCGGATCTAATTTGCTCAACATGCTTGAGAACCATCTTCTGGTCATCTCTTAACTTTGTGCATAGAAAATCATGCAGACGCCTAGTTTTCGAGCCCCCACGTGTATCTTTTATATCGAGATATACATTGTACTCGTTGTTTTTCTTTTCAAGAATTCTCAAAAGAAGTCGATAATACAGCTTATAATAAAAATCATCGTGCGTCTGATCGAAGGCACTGTGATCTAGAAGATTTTTATCTCGCACAATTATAGATCGGAAATGCAATCTATCATCCTCGAGAAATAGCCGAATCAAACTGTCATAGAAGTGCAACTGCGCAGGGCCGACTTTCGTCCATTTGACTTCAAAACCCCGCGACCGGGCATCAGGGATTTTTAGTCCGTGCTCGCGCTTCAACGCCCTGATTGACTCTGATATCGAGCGGACCGCTCCTCGATCGCACCATATTGCGCCGAGCAGCATCACCCTCTGATTATCATGCTCCAAATGGCACGATTCATCACAGAAAATGCTTATTTCCACAAAAACCGGGCCTTTGATCCAAAGGACGAACGTGGTGCCACTTATCCGATCTCCGTTAAACGGCCAAGCGCCGTACGACACTTCGACGAACCCAGAATTGCAGCAAATCCAGTATTGAGAAGCAGGCGAAGTTCAGAGTCCCAGCGAGCTTGGTATTCGCTCCCGCTGTGGTCAGCGAAGGCGGCGCCATCGCCATTCGTTGTCTACCATCAAGTACCACCAAGTCGCCCCATCCCTGGCAGACGATCTTGATGAGCGGACTCCCGCGCCGAACACTTCAATGACCCCACTTCCTGACCGTTGCGTGTGCGTCCGGGTGCGGTTCCTGGACGGCGGAGCGGGCGCGCGCCGCTGCGGAGCAGCCTAGATAATGGCTCAGCATCAACCGAATCAGAGCTCCTTGGCGTGAGCGGTGCCCGATAAATGAAACGATCCGCTGAGCACCGCGTCCTTCCGAGCCCGGCTTCAACATCAGCCGCCAACCGGTGGATGCGCCGTAGCGCTGCCGCGTAGCTATCAGTGCCGAGCAAGCGCTATACTTCGCTGACCGGGGCGGTGAGGAGATCGGTCGACACTCGTCGTCGTTAGCGGAAAATCCTCGCTATGAGAAACGACCGACCAACCGATTGTGGAGACGCCTTATGTGACAAGAGGCGGCGATCTTTTCCCGATAATTTACCGGAACTTGAGCCATCTACACCCACATCATCGCGGAAACGCTCAGCGCGAAGGAAACTGGCGCTGAACCGTCAGCCGATGGCTTTGCGAGAACGTCCAATACATTGGAAACGCTGGAGCGGGCGAAGGGATTCGAACCCTCGACCCCAACCTTGGCAAGGTTGTGCTCTACCCCTGAGCTACGCCCGCTCTGGCGACTGCCTGCCGGTGTGAACCGGAAGGCGGGTGAGGCGCGGCTGATACCGATGGGTTGGGGGGCTGGCAAGCCCCTTCTTCACGCTTTTCGCATTCCGCGCGAAAAACTTGGCCGCGCGAAAAGCCTTGGCTTGTGCGCCCGAGCGCCCACATAAGGCGCCATATCTTCGATCCCCCTGACCTTCAGACATTGGAGCGCATTTTGGCTACCCTGGGAATGAGCGCCGCCGAACGCGAGGCCGTCGAGAGCTTCCGCCGCGACGTGGTCGAGCCGTCGATGACCAAGCTCGTCATCATCGATTTCTGGGCGGAATGGTGCGGGCCGTGCAAGGCGCTCGCCCCGGTGCTCGAAAAGGTCTCCGCCGCCTATGCCGACAAGGGCGTCGTGCTCGCCAAGGTCGATACCGACGAGAACCAGTTCATCGCCGCCCAATTCCAGATCAAGTCGATCCCGACCGTCTATGCGATGTTCCAGGGCCAGCTCGTCGCCGACCTGACATCCGCGCGCACCGAATCGCAGTTGCGCGCGATGCTCGACCAGATCCTCAAGCAATTGCCGATCGAGAGCGAGGAGGCGTCGCTCGAAGCCGAGCTCGAGCCGCTGCTCGCGATGGGCGAGCAGGTGCTGGCCGAGGGCGATGCCGAACGCGCCGTCAGCATCTTCGCGCAGATCGTCGAAATGGCGCCCGAGCATCCCGGCGCGCTCGCCGGCCATGTCCGCGCGCTGGTCGCCGCGCATCGTGTCGACGAGGCCGACGCGGCGATCGCCGCGCTGCCCGAGGCGGTCGCCAAATCGCCCGAGATCGAACGCGCCAGGGCGGCGCTCGCGCTCGCGCGCGATGCGAAGCCGGTCGATGATCTGGCGGCGCTCGCCGCCGAGGTCGCCGCCAACCCGCACGACATGGCCAAGCGCTTCGAACTCGCCGGCGGGCAGATGGCGGCGGGTGACCGCGAGGCCGCCGCCGCCACGCTGCTAGCGATGATCGCCGAGGACAAGGCATGGAACGAGGCCGCCGCGCGCACCCAGTTGCTCAAGCTGTTCGAAGTGGTCGGGCTTGAAGACCCGTGGGTCTCGGCGCAGCGCCGCAAGCTCTCCGCGATCCTGTTCGGATGAGCGGGCCGGGCGGGAGCGACGCGGCGAAGACCACGCGCCTGTCGGTCTTCCCGCTGCCGGGCGCGCTGCTGTTCCCGCGCATGCACTTGCCGCTGCACATCTTCGAACCGCGCTACCGCGCGATGGTGTCCGACGCGATGGCGCGCGACCGGCGGATCGGGATGATCCAGCCGCGCACCGACAAGGGCGGGCGCAAGGACAAGCCGCCGCTGTTCGCGATCGGCTGCGTCGGCAAGATCGGCGAGTTCGAGGCGAGCGAGGACGGGCGCTACAATCTCGTGCTCGAAGGCGTCGCGCTGTTCCGCATCGTGCGCGAACTCGATGTGACGACCGCGTTCCGTCAGGTCGAGGCCGAGCTGCTGCCGCTCGCCGAAGAGCCCGAAACCTTGTCGCTGTCCCGCCGCTCGCTGCTGGAAAGCGAATCGCGGCGCTTCGCTGATGCGCAGGGCTATGCGGTCGATTGGAAAGCGGTGACCCGGCTCGACGACGAGGCGCTGGTCAACGGCATCGCCCAGATCGCCCCGTTCGACGCGGCGGCGAAACAGGCGCTGCTCGAGGCACCCGATATCGAGAATCGCGCCGAACTCATCATCCAGCTCATGCAGTTCTTCGGTCGACACGACGGCGAGGATACGGTGACGCTGCAATAGCGGGTGTTCGGGCGATTATAGGTAACGCCGCCGCTATGAAATCCGTTCGTCCCGAGTAGCGGCCGAGTGGCCCGAAGGGCGTATCGAGGAACGGGCCTCGATACGGCGCAAGCGCCTACTCGGCACGAACGGGTGGAGGTGAGGTCGTCGCGCTCTGCTCTACGCTCGTCACTGGCGTCGCGGCGATCGTGCCCGCCGCCTGGCCCGCCATCGCGGCGGCTTCGAGCGTATCGAGCGCGTGGCGCGATTCGATGTAGCGCCGCGCCGCATCGGTCCAGCGGCCCGCGTCGGCCGCGCCGGGCAGCCGCGCGACCTCGCCTAGCGCCGCTTCGATCCGCCCGCCCTCGACCAGCCGGCGCGCGCGCGCGAGCCGGTCGGCGGGCAGCGGCGAGGGCGTGCCGGCGCGGTGGAGCGCGATCAGCCCGGTCAACTCGCGCCGGAAGCTCGCGACCAACCCGCCGCGAAACCCGCCCGTCACCAGATCGGGGCCGATCGCGTCGAGACCGCCGCGCAGATCGTCGAGCGTCACCGGCTCGCGCGCAGCCTGTACGATCGTCGCGACCGCGCCGGGCTGGCTCGCGCCGAAACGATAGCGCAGCCGCTCCTCGAGATAGCCGAGCCCGACCCCGCGATCGAGCGCGCGCCGCGCCGCGAAGGCGATCAGCATCCCCTCCGCGCGCGTCGCGTTGCCGGCGGCGGCCTGCGCATCGGCACCCACGCCGGCGGTGCGCTCCTCGAGCGCGTCGAGCTGCGCGGAGAGCGCGGCCTCGCGCGAGGAAAGCGCGTCGAGATCGATCGTCGATCCTTGCGCGCCGCCCTTGGCGGGAACGATCACGACCGGCGCTTGCGATCCGCCCGCGCCGCTCCCCACCGGCAGCGTCAGCGTGGTCGTCTTGGGCGCGGGGCCGAGCCCGAACATGCGGAACAGCGCGAAGGCACCGGCGGCGCCGGCCAGGATCAGCAGGATCGCGAGCAGCGTGATCGTTCGCCAGCCCGCGCGTCGGGCGGGAACCGTCGGGGTCGGCGGCGCTTGCTCCATGTCACCTTATCTCCGCCGAACGCGAGCCGGTCAACGCCCAAGCGCGTCGATCGCGGCGAACAGCGCCGTATCGCTCGGGCGCGCCGCGACGGCGACCGCGTGCCAGCCCGGACCAGCGGCGGCGGCGATCGCCGCGCTGAACGCACCGATCGTCACGCGCGCGCGCGGCAGCGCCGCCGCGTCGAGCAGCTCCCCCAGCCGCGTCGCCGCGCGCGCCGAATGGAGCAGCGCGACGTTTCCCGCCAGTCCGGCGAGATCGGCGGGCGCGACGGCGCGCGGTTCGCTCGCATAGACCGCGATCGCACGCGTGACCCCATCGACCGGGGTCCGCTCGCGCCCGCCGAGGTGTAGCGCGCGCGTCATGCCCCGCGCCGCGAGCAGGGCGGCAAGCGCTTCCGCGTCGCTGCTTCCGGTCGCCGTCACTGTCAGCCCGGCGGCGCGCGCGGCGGCGGCGGTCTGCTCGCCCACCGCGATCACCGGCAGCGCGGCGAGATCCGCGAGTCCCGCGCCGGCCATGCGGACGATATTGGCGCTGGTCAGCACCAGCGCGTCATGCGCGCGCGCGTCGGGCACGATCCAGGCGAGCGGCACCACCGCGAAGAGCGGCAGCCGCAGCACCGCATAGCCCGCCGCCGCCGCGCGCGCCGCCGTCGCCGCATTGCCCGGTTCCGGGCGCAGCACGGCCAGCGTGCGCGTCATCCCGCGAACAGCCGCCGCACCGAATCTGGCGCGCGATCGAGCAGGTCACGCGCCAGCGCCTCGCCGAGCGCGGCGCCGGGTTCGCCGCGGATTTCGCCGCTGACATGCGCGCTGCCATCCGCGGCGAGCAGTTCGGCGATGATATGCATCACCCCGCCCTCGATCGTCGCGAGCGCGGCAACGGGCGAGTGGCAATCGGCGTTCAGCCGCGCGAGCAACGCACGTTCGGCACCGACGCACGCCTGAGTCACGCCGTCGCCGATCGCCTCGACCAGCGCGCCCGCGCGATCGTCATCGGCACGGACTTCGATGCCGACCGCGCCTTGCGCCGGCGCGGGCAACAGCACAGCGATATCGACCGACACGCCGACATCGTCGCGCCCGAGCCGCTCAAGCCCCGCCGCCGCGAGCAGGGTGGCATCGGCCTCCCCCGCCGCGAGCTTCGCCAGCCGCGTATCGACGTTGCCGCGAAACACCACGATCGTCACGTCGGGCCGCAGCCGTCGCACCTGCGCGGCGCGGCGCGGGCTGCTGGTGCCGAGCACCGCGCCAGGGCGCAGCGCGGCGATGCTGTCCGCGCCGACCAACCGCTCGCGCACATCGGCGCGCGGCAGCAACGCGGCGATCCGGATCGCCTCGGGCCGGATCGTCTCGACGTCCTTCATCGAATGCACCGCGCAATCGATCTCGCCGCCGAGCAGCGCGCGGTCGAGTTCCTTGGTCCACAGCGCCTTGCCGCCGATCTCGGCGAGCGCGCGGTCCTGCACGCGATCGCCGGTGGTGCGGATCACGACGATCTCGACTGCGCTCTCGCCCCAGCCATGCGTGGCGCACAGCGCATCGCGCACCATATGGGCCTGAACCAGCGCGAGCGGTGATCCGCGGGTTCCGATCCGGAAGGTCATTTGGCTTCCCGAAAAAATGTGCGCCAGATCGATCTTACTCCCGTTCGTCCCGAGCGAAGTCGAGGGACAAGCCCGAAGCGCAGGTGCCTCGGCTTCGCTCGGCACGAACGGTTCTGTTTGGGCGCTCGCTGTACGGGAAAGTGCCGCCCTTCGACAAGCGGGCGACGACACGTTAGGGACGAACGGATCATGACCAAGCTCATCCTCGGCCTCGAATCGAGTTGCGACGAGACCGCCGCCGCGATCGTCACCTCGGACCGCCGTGTGCTCTCGCACCGCCTCGCCGGGCAGGAAGCCGCGCACCGGCCCTATGGCGGCGTCGTGCCGGAGATCGCCGCGCGCGCGCATGTCGAGGCACTGACGCCGCTCGTCCAAGGCGCGCTCGCCGATGCCGGCGTGACGCTGGCGGATGTCGATGCGGTCGCCGCGACGGCGGGACCGGGGCTGATCGGCGGGGTGATGGTCGGGCTGGTCACCGGCAAGGCGCTCGCGCATGCGGCGGGCAAGCCGCTCGTCGCGGTCAACCACCTCGAAGGCCACGCGCTCTCGCCCCGCCTCGCCGATCCCGATCTCGACTTTCCCTATCTGCTGCTGCTCGTCTCGGGCGGCCATTGCCAGTTATTGCTGGTCGAAGGCGTCGCGCGCTACCGCCGGCTCGCCACCACGATCGACGATGCGGCGGGCGAAGCCTTCGACAAGACCGCCAAGATCCTCGGGCTCGGCTTCCCCGGCGGCCCGGCGGTGGAACGCGCCGCCGCGCTCGGCAACCCGAGCGCAGTGCCGCTGCCGCGCCCGCTCAAAGGCTCGGCCGAGCCGCATTTCTCCTTCGCCGGCCTCAAGAGCGCCGTGGTGCGCGCCCACGCGGCGGGCACATGGTCGCCCGAGGATATCGCCGCATCGTTCCAGGCGGCGGTGGTCGATTGCCTGATCGACCGCACCACCCGCGCGCTCGACCGCGCCGAGGACGCGACCGCGCTGGTCGTCGCGGGCGGCGTCGCCGCGAACGGCGCGGTGCGGGCGAGCTTGCAGACGTTGGCGAGCGACAACGCGCTGCGCTTCGTCGCGCCGCCGCTGTGGCTGTGTACCGACAATGCCGCGATGATCGCCTGGGCCGGCGCCGAACGCTTCGCCGCCGGGCTCACCGATCCGCTCGACATGCCGGCGCGTCCGCGCTGGCCGCTCGATCCCTCGGCGGAGGCGGTGCGCGGCGCGGGGGTGAAGGCATGAACATCGGAATCTTGGGTGGCGGCGCGTGGGGCACCGCGCTCGCGCAGGTGATGGCGGCGGGCGGGCATGACGTGCGGCTGTGGGCGCGCGAGGCCGAGGTGGTCGCGGCGATCAACGCCAACCATGCCAACCCGCTGTTCCTGCCCGACATCGCGCTCTCGCCGGCGATCCGGGCGAGCGGCGATCTCGCCGACGTCGCCGATACCGATCTGATCCTCGTCGTCACGCCGGCACAGCATGCCCGCGCGGTGCTGCGCGATCTGCCCAAGCACGGCCAGCCGCTGCTGCTCTGCTCGAAGGGGATCGAGGCGGGCAGCCACAAACTGTTGAGCGAAGTCGCCGTCGAGGAGCATCCCGCCGCGCCGATCGGCGTGCTCTCCGGCCCGACTTTCGCGGGTGAGGTCGCGCGCGGGCTGCCGACCGCGGTCACGCTGGCGATGGCGGACGAGGATGCCGCCGCGCGCATGGCCGAGGCGCTCGCGCTGCCGACCTTCCGCCCCTATGCCTCGACCGACGTGATCGGCGCGGAGATCGGCGGCGCGGTCAAGAACGTGCTCGCCATCGCCTGCGGCGTGGTCGAGGGTGCGGGGCTCGGCCAGAACGCGCGCGCCGCGCTGATCGCGCGCGGCTTCGCCGAGATGACCCGCTTCGGCCTCGCCCGCGGCGCCCGCGCCGAGACGCTCGCCGGGCTGTCGGGGCTCGGCGACATGGTGCTGACCTGCTCCTCGGTCAGCAGCCGCAACTTCTCGCTCGGGCTGGGCTTGGGTCAGGGGCGCAAGGCGGCCGAGCTGATGGCCGATCGCCGCACCGTCGCGGAGGGCGCGTTCACCGCGCCGGTGCTGTGCGCGGCGGCGGCGGCGGCGGGCGTCGCGATGCCGATTGCCGAGGCGGTGGCAGCGCTGCTGGCGGGGGCTGAGGTGGGCGCGGAGATCGACACGTTGCTCGCAAGGCCGCTGACCCGCGAACACGCCTGATTGGGGTCATCGCCCTCACCCTTCCGTCGCTTCGCTCCTCCCTCCCTCTCCCGCTGGGAGAGGGAAGGGGCCCGCCCGGCGCAGCCGGGTGGGAAGGGTGAGGGTGACCGCGCGGAATTAAAAATCGACCGCGATGCCCTTCAGCGTCCAGTCGCCATACCGCGTCGGATCAAGCGTGAGCGGGTCTTTGGTCTCGACCTTCGGCTGCGGCTCGGGCACCGGCGTGGTCTTGGAAAGATACGCGGGTGGCTTCACATGGGGCGGTCGGCGGCTCATGGAGGCTCCTTTGGCGCGGGACTCCCCAGATCGCGCGCCCAACGTGAGAGTTCAAGACCCGTGGCCGTTCCGAAATCGTCCTCCGCCAAACCCACCGACCCGCCCGGCGTCCCCGCGCGCCGTGCCGCGCTGAAGCTGCTCGATGCGGTGCTGCGGCAGGGGCTGCCGCTCGAGGCCGCGCTCGGCCGCGCCACGGCGGGAATCGAGCGCGCCGACGACCGCGCGCTCGCCCATGCCATCGCCGCCGAGGTGCTGCGCCGGCTGCCCGATCTCGACGCGCTGATCGATTCGGCGACGCCGCGCGCGTTGCCCGACGACGCCAAGGCGCGCTTCGTGCTGCGGATCGCGCTGGTGCAGACGCTGTCGCTCGGCACGCCCGCGCACGCCGCGATCGCGACGGTGCTGCCGCTCGTCGATGGCGGGCCGAAGAAGCTCGTCCACGGCGTGTTCGGCGCGCTCTCGCGGCGCGGCGACACCCTGCCCGAGATTCCGGCGCTGCCCGATCCGGTCGCGATCCGCTGGCACTACGCCTGGGGTGACGACATGATCGAAGCGGCCGAACACGCCATCGCCGCGCCGCCGCCGCTCGACCTCACGCTCGCCGACCCCGCCGCGACCGCGCAATGGGCCGAACGGCTCGGCGGCACGTCGCTGCTGCCCGGCCATGTCCGGCTCGACTCGGCGCACGTTCCCGAGCTGCCCGGCTTCGAGGAGGGCGCGTGGTGGGTGCAGGATATCGCCGCCTCGCTGCCGGCGCGGCTGATCGGGCGTGGTGAGGGCACCGCGCTTGACCTGTGCGCCGCGCCGGGCGGGAAGACGATGCAGCTCGCGCATGCCGGCTGGTCGGTGATCGCGGTCGATGCGTCGGAGGCGCGCCTCACCCGGCTGCGCGCCAACATCGCGCGCACCGACACCAAGGCGCGCGTCATTACCGGCGACGTGCTGCACTGGTCGCCGCCCGAAAGCGCAGATGCGGTGCTGCTCGATGCGCCGTGCAGCGCGACCGGTATCTTCCGCCGCCACCCCGATGTGCTCTACCGCACCCGCCCCTCGGTGATCGCGCAGATGGCGGCGACGCAGGCGAAGCTGCTCACGCGCGCCGCCGGCTGGGTCAAGCCGGGCGGAACGTTGGTGTATGCGACCTGCTCGCTCGAACGCGACGAGGGCGAGGCGCGGATCGACACGTTCCTCGCCGACCATCCCGAATATGCGATCGATCCGGTCCGCCCCGACGAACTGCCCGCCGGCGTGACTCCGCACGAACGCGGCTGGGTCCGCCTGCTGCCGGGGCAGGTGCAGCCCGGCGGCAACGACGGCTTCTTCATCGCCCGTCTGCGGCGCGGATAGCCGTTCCGGTCGATACGTGGGTTGCGGGTGGTCGGTTGCGTGCCTACAGATTCGGGCATGCCGAACCCCGTCCGCATCGCACCCTCGATCCTCTCGTCCGACTTCGCCAAGCTCGGTGAGGAGGTGCGCGCGATCGACGCCGCCGGCGCCGACTGGATTCATGTCGACGTGATGGACGGGCATTTCGTCCCCAACATCACGATCGGCCCGCAGGTGGTGAAGGCGCTGCGCCCCCACACGGCCAAGCCGTTCGACGTCCATCTGATGATCCAGCCGGTCGACGCCTATCTCGATGCGTTCGCCGAGGCGGGCGCCGACACGCTCAGCATCCATGTCGAGGCCGGGCCGCACACGCACCGCAGCCTCCAGCACATCCGCACGCTCGGCAAGCGCGCGGGCGTGGTGCTGACCCCGCAGACCCCGGCCAAGGCGCTCGACTATTTGATCGATTCGGTCGATCTGGTGCTGGTGATGAGCGTCAACCCCGGCTTCGGCGGGCAGAGCTTCATCCCGAGCGCGCTGCGCAAGATCGAAGCGGTGCGCAAGATGATCGACAAGGGCGGCTATAGCGTCGATCTCGAGGTCGATGGTGGCATCGACGTCGAGACCGCGCGCGACGCGATCAACGCGGGCGCCGACGCGCTGGTCGCGGGCACCGCGAGCTTCCGGGGCGGCCCGGAGCGTTATGCCGAGAATATCCGGGCGCTGAGGGGCGCGTGAACGATTCCCCGTCGCAGGACGACGCGGACAAGCCCGATGGCGCCGAAACGGCCGAGGGCAAGTGGCTGGTCCGCGCCGACGGCGACAAGGGCCTGTCGCTCGCCGAGCGGATCAGCGAACATTTCCACCGGCTGACCTGGCGCACGCCGATCCACGGCTTGCGGCTGAGGGGGCGGCATCCGCTCAAGTTGCTCACGGTGCCCGACGATCCGTTCCTCGGCGATGCCAGGCGCGGTCACGCGCTGCTCGCCGGGCGGATCACCTTCCGGGGCGAAACCCGCGCGATCGACTCGCTCAATCTCCTCAAGCCCGATTTCTCCGCCGCCTTTGCCGACTATCTGCACGGCGGCGCCTGGCTCCGCGATCTCTCGACCGTCGCGACGCGGGTCCAGGGCGTGCCGGTCGCCGAGGCGATCCTGCGGCAGTGGCTCGCCGCGCATGCCGAGATCGTCAGCGAGCCAGCGTGGCGGGCGGATCTGTGCGCGCGGCGCATCCTCGCCTGGTCCGCGCACGCGCCGCTGATCCTGTCCTCGGCCGATCTGGTCTATCGCAGCGCGGTGCTCAACGCCTTCGCACGCTGCGCGCGGCATCTCGATCGCGGCGCGGAGAAGGTCGCGCCCGGCGCCGCGCGGGTCGCGACGCTGTGCGGCGTGGTCGCGGCGGGGATGCTGCTGCCGGGCGGCGACGCGCGCCGCGCCGCGACCGAGGCGGCGCTCGCCCGCGCGCTGGCGGTGTCGCTGTTCGAGGACGGCGGCGTCGTCTCGCGCAGCCCCCAGGCGCAGCTCGATGTCGTGATGCTGCTCACCCAGCTTCGCGCGGTCTATGAGGCACGTCGGATCGAGCCGCCGGCGCAAATCGCCGAAGCGCTCGGCCGGCTGGTGCCGGCGCTGCTCGGCGTGTGCCTCGGCGATGGCGGGCTGTCGAGCTGGCAGGGCGGCGGCCCGGTGCCGGGGGACGAGATCGCCGATATCATCGCCGCGACCGGGGTGCGCACGCGTCCGCTGCGCCAGGCGCGCGAATGGGGCTATCAGCGGCTCGCGGCGGCGGGCGCGGTGCTGGTGTTCGATGCCGCGCCGCCGCCGGTCGCGCGGCTGGTCAAGGGCGGCTGCGCCTCGACCTTGGCGTTCGAGTTCTCGGATGGCGCGCACCGGATCATCGTCAATTGCGGCGGCGCGCGGGCCGGTATCGCCCAGCTCCCCGCCGAGCTGACCGAGGGGCTGCGCACCACCGCCGCGCATTCGACGCTGGTCGTCGGCGACAGCAATTCCACCGCGATCCACGCCGACGGCACGCTCGGGCGCGGCGTCGCCGAGGTCGAGCTCGCCCGGCAGGAAAGCGAGAGCGTGAGCCGGGTCGAGGCCAGCCACGACGGCTACGCCCGCCGCTTCGGCTTCATCCACCGCCGCCAACTGGTCCTCACCGGCGATGGCCGTGAGCTGCGCGGTGACGACATGCTGCTGCCCGCCAAGCGGCGCGGGCGCATCGCGGCGAGCGGGTTCGTGATCCGCTTCCATCTCGGCGCAGGCATCGAGGTCTCGCCGACCGCCGACGGCATGGCCGCGCTGCTGCGCGTGCCGGGCGGCGCCTTGTGGCAGTTCCGCTGCAAGGGCGGCGCACTCGCCGTCGAGCCGAGCGTGTGGATCGACGGTCAGGGCCGGCCGCAATCGACCTTCCAGCTCGTCGTCACCGGCGACGCGCCGGCCGGCGGCACCAGCGTCGGCTGGGTCTTGAAGCGCGCCGGCTAAGCCGTGAGTGGAACGCCGAGCACCCACTCGCCGTTCGCCCTGAGCGTGTCGAAGGGCGTGCCCCAAGCGCTTCGCCCGTGACACGTGCTTCGACACGCTCAGCACGAACGGATCAAAGACGCGTCAGCCGGCGGCACCACCATCGGCTGGGTCTTGAAGCGCGCAGGGTAAGCGGGCAGGGAGCGCGCGAACTCACACCCCGTTCGTCCCGAGCGAAGTCGAGGGACAGGCCCCGTCCCTCGACTTCGCTCGGGACGAACGGTTGCTAGGATTCCATAATGACCACCATCCCCATCCGCCGCGCGCTCCTGTCCGTTTCCGACAAGACCGGCATCGTCGATCTCGGCCAGTCGCTCGCCAAGGCGGGTGTCGAGCTGGTTTCGACCGGCGGCACCGCCAAGGCGCTGCGCGACGCCGGGCTCGCCGTGCGCGACATTTCCGACCTCACCGGCTTTCCCGAGATGATGGACGGCCGCGTCAAGACGCTCCACCCCAAGGTCCACGGCGGGCTGCTCGCGGTGCGCGACGATGCCGCGCACGCCGCCTCCATGAAGGAGCATGATATCGGCGCGATCGACCTCGTCGTCGTCAATCTCTATCCGTTCGAAGCGACCGTCGCGAAGGGCGCCGAGCGCGACGAGGTGATCGAGAATATCGACATCGGCGGGCCGTCGATGGTGCGCTCGGCCGCAAAGAACCACGCCTATGTCGCGATCGTCACCGATCCGGCCGATTATGCGCTGATCGCGGGCGGCAGCACCACGTTCGAGGATCGCAAGCGGCTCGCCGCCAAGGCGTTCGCCGCCACCGCCGCCTATGATTCGGCGATCGCCCAGTGGTTCGCCTTCGTCGACCAGCGCGAAGCCTTCCCGCAGGTGCTGCCGGTCGCGCTCACGCTCGGCACGACGCTCCGCTACGGCGAGAACCCGCACCAGTCGGCGGCGTTCTACGAAACGCGCGGGCCGGTCGCCAACGGCGTCGGTCAGGCGCGGCAGGTGCAGGGCAAGGAACTGTCCTACAACAATTTCAACGACGCCGACGCGGCGCTCGACCTCATCAGCGAGTTCCGCGACGCCGAGCCGAGCGTCGTCATCGTCAAGCACGCCAATCCGTGCGGCGTCGCCACCGCCAAGACGATCGAACAGGCCTATGCCGATGCGTTCGCGTGCGACACGGTCTCCGCGTTCGGCGGCATCATCGCGCTCAACCGCCCGCTCGACGCGGCGACCGCGCGCGCGATCACCGGCATCTTCACCGAAGTGGTGATCGCCCCCGACGCGGATGAGGAAGCGCTCGCTTTGTTCGCCGCCAAGAAGAACCTCCGCCTGCTGCTGACCGGGGAACTACCCGATCCGTCGCGGCCCGGCCTGATGGCCAAGTCGATCACCGGCGGCTGGCTGGTGCAAAGCCGCGACAACGCCTCGGCGCCCGACCTCAAGGTGGTCACCAAGCGCGCGCCGACCGCTGCCGAACTCGCCGACTGCCGCTTCGCCTGGACGGTCGCCAAGCACGTCAAGTCGAACGCCATCGTCTATGCCAAGGGCGGCAGCACGGCGGGGATCGGCGCGGGGCAGATGAACCGGCTCGAATCGGCGCGGATCGCCGCGTGGAAGGCGAAGGACGCCGCCGAAAAGGCCGGCTGGGCGGAGCCGCGCACGATCGGCTCGGCGGTGGCGTCGGATGCGTTCTTCCCGTTCGCCGACGGGCTGCTCGCGGCGGTGGAAGCCGGCGCGACCGCGGTGATCCAGCCCGGCGGCTCGATCCGCGACGACGAGGTGATCGCTGCGGCGGATGCGGCTGGGCTGGCGATGGTGTTCACCGGCGTGCGGCACTTTAGGCACTGACGATCGCCCCAAGCCGTAGCGAAGCTACGGCGCGGGCTCGCCGCGATCGGCACGGCCGGCGGCGCTAC
Organism: Sphingomonas pollutisoli; assembly: GCF_029167165.1. NCBI lineage: Bacteria > Pseudomonadati > Pseudomonadota > Alphaproteobacteria > Sphingomonadales > Sphingomonadaceae > Sphingomonas > Sphingomonas pollutisoli. The sequence goes on along the minus strand of NZ_JARFNJ010000003.1, from coordinate 456,440 downwards.
AGCGCCGTCCGACGTCATGGGCTTTGCCCATGACGTGCTGCCACCCTACCCTTCGTCCTCGTCGAACCCGAAGGGGCGTGCCACGCCGCGCGGGCTTCGACTTCGCTCAGCCCGAACGGAGACTTTGGGTTACCCCGCAGCCCCCTTCGGCGTCCGCCGCAGCAACGCGCGATCCTCCGGGCCAAACGCGAATTTCCACAGCACGAACAGATAGCTCGCCGCGATCGCCGGTTCGCCGAACACCAACTCGGCCCATTCGTAGCGGTGCGGCAGCGAGGTGAAGATCGTCCCCACCGCGATCGCCACGCCGGCCGCGAGCAGCAACTGCCAGCGCCAGCCGCGCACCGGCGCGCCGAGCATCCGCGCCAATACGCTCGACTTGACGATCGAGGACGTCCCCATCGCCAGCAGCAGCGCGATCGCCGGGCCCGCCGCCTGATAGGTGTCGGGCCAGCCCAGCCAGCGCATCGCGAAGATCAGCGCGAAGCTGAGCGCCACCTGCAGGCTCAAAGCGCCGATCGACAGCATCAGGTTGAGGTGCCGCGCGATATAGACGAGCGCGCTTTCGCACACCGCGCCGGTCGAGGCCGCGACCTCGGCGGTGAGCAGGAACGCCATCGCCGCCGTGCCCGCGACGAATTGCGGGCCGACCACGCCCATCACCGCCTTGCCCGGGATCGACCCCATCAGCGCGAGGCCGGCCTGCGCCGCCATGATCCAGAAGCCGACCTGCCGCACCTGCTGCGCCACCGCCTTGCGGTCGTTCTGCGCGAGGCTGGTGGTGATGACCGGGCCGAGGATCGGATCGAAACTGGTCTTGAGCTTGCCCGGCAGCGAAGCGATCTGCACCGCCATGTAGTAGATGCCGACGATCGCCGGCGCGAACAGATAGCCGAGGATCGCGCGGTCGACGTTGCGCGATCCCCATTCGATCGCGTCGGCGCCGGCGAGCGGGATGTTGCGCCGCGCGAGCGCGACCAGCCGGCCCGGATCTGGCCGCCAGCCCGAGGGCATGCCGTAACTGCGCAGGAACGGGATCAAAGCCGCCGTCAGCGCGGCGAGCATCGACAGCATGTAGGACAGGACCAGCCCGTCCTGCTTGGTGAAGAAGGAGAAGACGAACGCGGCGATGCTGATCGTCCACGGCTCGACGATCGCGCGCGCCGTCACCGAGGCGCCGACGTTGCGGCGATAGGCGAGCGCGGCGAGCGTGATCTCGGTCCAGGCGGTCGCGAACACGACCAGCGGCAGATAGTGTTCCAGCCGCCCCATCTCGCCGCTCGGGAACATGATCTGCGGGAAGGCGAACAGGATCGCGCTAGCGAGCGCCGAGGCGACGCCGGCGACCGCCAGCGCATCCCAGGCGACATGCGTGTGCGGCCGCTCGCCCGAATCGGAGAAGGCCTGCGCCAAGCCCCGCTTGAGCCCGAGCGTGGCGAGCTGCGCGGCGAATTCGACCACCACCACCGCGAGCGCGAACCGCCCGACCAGATCGGGGCCGTAACTCCGCCCGGCGATGAACAGGAACGGCAACCGCGCGGCGAGCCGCAGCAGGAAGCCGAAGATGTTGGTCCGGCCGCCCTTGGCGAGCGCGTTGATATCGTCGGGGGCGCCCGCCGCCGCCGAAGGTGCCTGACTCAATGCGCCGCGCCCCAGCTCGGCCCGACGCCGATCTCGACGCCGAGCGGCACCGACAGCGTCACCGCCGGTTCGGCGGCGCTCGCCATCACGCGCTCGATCACCGGGCGGGCCGCCGCGACATCGCTTTCAGGCAGTTCGAACACCAGTTCGTCATGCACTTGCAGCAGCATGCGGACATGACCCAACCCGGCCTCGGCCAAAGCCGGCCCCATCCGTACCATCGCGCGCTTGATGATGTCGGCCGACGTGCCCTGGATCGGCGCGTTGATCGCGGCGCGCTCGGCGCCCTGCCGCTCGTGCTGGACCTTCGACTTGATGCGCGGGAAGTGCGTCTTCCGCCCGAACAGCGTCTCGGTATAGCCCTTCTCGCGGACGAACTCGGTGGTCGCGGCGATATAGTTGCGGATGCCGGGGAAGCGATCGAAATAGCGGTCGATCATCGCCTGCGCCTCGTCGGCGGTGACGTCGAGCCGGCCGGCCAGCCCCCAGCGCGAGATGCCGTAGAGGATCGCGAAGTTGATCGTCTTGGCGCGCCCGCGCGTATCGCGGTTGACTTCGCCGAACAGTTCCTGCGCGGTGAGACTGTGGATGTCGGCACCGCTCGCGAACGCGTCGCGAAGCTGCGGCACGTCGGCCATGTGCGCGGCGAGGCGAAGCTCGATCTGCGAATAATCGGCGGCGAGGATGACATTGCCCGCCTCCGCCACGAACGCGTCACGGATCTGCCGGCCGATCTCGGTGCGGATCGGGATGTTCTGGAGATTGGGATCGGTCGAGGACAGCCGCCCGGTCTGCGCGCCGGTGAGGCTGTAGCTGGTGTGGACGCGCCCCGTCTCGGGGTTGATCTGCGCCTGGAGCGCATCGGTATAGGTCGATTTCAGCTTCGAAAGCTGCCGCCAGTCGAGCACCTTGGCGGCGATCTCGACGCCCGGCGAATCCTTGTCGGCGGCGATCCGCTCGAGCTCGTTGACGTCGGTCGAATAAACGCCCGACTTGCCCTTGCGCCCGCCCTTGATGCCCATCCGCTCGAACAGCACGTCGCCCAACTGCTTGGGGCTGCCGATCGTGAACGGACCGCCGGCGAGCGCGTGGATCTCGGTCTCGAGGCCCGCGATCTGCGTCGAGAATTCGGTCGAGAGGCCCGCGAGCTTCTCGCGGTCGACCTTGATGCCGTGCCGCTCCATCCGCGCCACCACCGGCACCAGCGGGCGATCGACCATCTCGTACACGCGCGTCGCGCGCTCGGCGGCGAGGCGCGGCTTGAAGCGGCGCCACAGCCGCAGCGTCACGTCGGCATCCTCGGCGGCGTAGCGCGTCGCGGCGTCGAGATCGACCTCGTTGAACTGGCGCTGGCTCTTGCCGACGCCGACCACGTCCTTGAACGCGATACAGCTATGCGACAGGTGCGTCGCGGCGAGCTCGTCCATGCCGTGGCCGTGCAGACCGGCATCGAGATCGAAGCTCATCAGGATCGTGTCGTCGAACGGCGCGACATCGATCCCGAGCCGCCCCAGCACGATCATGTCGTATTTGAGATTGTGCCCGATCTTGAGCACCGAAGGGTCTTCGAACAGCGGCTTGAGCTTGGCGAGCGCGACCGCGCTGTCGAGCTGCGCCGGCTTTTCCGCGAACAGCCCGGTGCCACCGTGGCCGAGCGGCACGTAACAGGCGAGATTGGGGTGGAGCGCGAGGCTGATCCCGACCAGTTCGGCGCGAGTCGCGTCGATCCCGGTGGTCTCGGTATCGACCGCGATCCAGCCCTGATGGCGGGCGACCTGAATCCAGCGGTCGAGCGCGACCTCGTCCACCACGGTCTCGTAGCTGTCGTGTTCGCAGGGCGGGTCTTCCTCCTGCGGTACGCTGGTCGGCGTCTCGACCGGCGGGTCGGCGACCGCGCTCAGCTTGGCGAGCAGCGACTTGAAGCCGTGATGTTCGAGGAAGACGCGAAGCGGCGCATCGGGGATGCCCTGAAGTTCGAGATCCTCGAGCGGCTCGGGCAGCGGCGCATCGCATTTGAGCGTGACGAGCACCTTCGACAGCCGCGCATTGTCGGCCTGCTCGATCAGATTGTCGCGCAGCTTGCCCTTCTTCATGCCGCTGGCGGCGGCGAGCACGCCTTCGAGATCGCCATGTTCGAGGATCAGCTTGGACGCGGTCTTCGGCCCGACCCCGGTGACGCCGGGCACGTTGTCGACGCTGTCGCCCATCAGCGCGAGCACGTCGCCGAGCTTGTCGGGGCCGACGCCGAACTTCTCCATCACGTGGTCCGGCCCGAGCCGCCGGTTGTTCATCGTATCGTACATGTCGACCGACGGATCGGTCATGAGCTGCATGAGATCCTTGTCGGACGACACGATCGTCACCTGCCAGCCCTGCGCCAGCGCGGCCTTGGTGTAGCAGGCGATGATGTCGTCCGCCTCCAGCCCCTCCTCCTCGATGCACGGCAGCGAGAAGGCGCGCGTGGCGTCGCGGATCATCGGGAACTGGGGGACGAGATCCTCGGGCGGCGGCGGCCGGTGCGCCTTGTACTGATCGTAGAGATCGTTGCGGAACGTCTTCGAGGATTTATCGAGGATGACCGCCATATGCGTCGGGCCATCGGCCTTGTGGAGCTCGTCGGCGAGCTTCCACAGCATCGTCGTATAGCCATAGACCGCGCCCACCGGCTCGCCATGTTTGTTGGTGAGCGGCGGGAGGCGATGATAGGCGCGGAAGATATAGCCCGAGCCGTCGACAAGATAGAGATGTGGCATTGTGCGCGCGGAATAGCCCAGCGCGGGAAACAGCACAAAGGCTTAGAATCGCCGGGGCCGGGCTGTTGCTTTAAGATCACGCGGAGGCGCAGAGAGGTTGCCGATCAAGCAAGCCAGCGCCCCGCCCACGTCCCTTCAATCTTCTTTTTTCTCTTCGCGCCTCCGCGCCTCCGCGTGCAAAATCGCCCCAAGCGACGCGCTTCCTGATTCGCGGAGATCGCGGAGAAGAAGAGATAGGCCCTGCCGCCATCCCCGCCGCCTCTGCGCGAACGTTTAAGAATCGGTTGACCACTCGCCGCTAAGGGGAGCCATGCCCTATGCCAAACTCTTCCGCAGCCGCTGGGCGGCGCTGCTCTGGGCCGGGGGCATCCTGTGGAGCGCCGTCGCGTTCGTCGGCGTGACGCCGGACAAGCAGGCGGTCGCGGCCAATGCGACGACCGACACCGATGTGACCGGCACGGCGGTGGATGCCAACGATCTCGCCGTCCTCGCCAATGCGATGTCCGCGAACTGACGCTCAGCGCCCCTTGGGCTTGACCGGCGGGCGCGGGCGGCGCGTCTCGACCGTTGGCGGCCCGGATTTGGCGCGCGAGCGCGGCGGCGGGGTCGGGCCGCGCGGCGCGGGCGGCGGCGCCCCCCGGCTCGGCGCGACGGTATAGCCCTCCTTGAGCAGCCGCGCGAACGCATCGCGCACGCTGGCGGTGATCGCCGCCTGCACCTCGGCCGGCAGGTCGGCGAGCGTGGTGTTGGCGTGCACCGCGTTCAGATCGCGCACCAGCGCGTTGGGCAGCCCGCCCGACGCCTTCTTGAGCGCCATGAACGCATCGAGCGTCGCGGCGACGAGGATATCCTGCATCAGATCGGTTGCGGACTTTGCCATCCGCGCCCCAAGCCACGCGGTGCGGCGCGGCGCAAGCCCAAAGGCCGGCGTTGCGGAAAAATCGATCGAGATACGCTCCTCGCCCCCGGCCCCCACACCGTTCGTGCTGAGCTTGTCGAAGCCTGTCCTGAGCGGCTGGCTTGCCAGCCAGCCGAAGGGCACCTGCCCCAAGCGCCGCGTGTGCGGCACGCACTTCGACAAGCTCAGTGCGAACGGAGTCGGAAACTCAGATCACATACTCCACCGTCTTCACCTGCTCGGTCGCCGCCGCCGTCGCCGCGCGTTTCTCGGCGATCTGGCGGTGGAGGCGGATGATCGCACGGCTGCCGGTCGTCTTGAACGCGAACGGCAGGATGCCGTGGATCAGCGCGGCGACACCGGCGGCGATCATCGTCACGCCGAAGCGCGACGCCACGCCGAAATGCTCGCCATAGCTTTCGCCGACCGAGGCGGGATGATCGAGGAACAGGCGGCGGAACATGGCGGGACTCCTTCGTCCCCTTTTAACCGGCGGCGGCCCGGGCGGCAATTTGCGTCAGCATGTCGGCGGCGAGCTGGCTCAGCGTGTCGTCGCGCGCGCCCATCACGACGATGCGGTCGCCCGCACGCGCGTCCGCGACCAGCGCGGCAGCGGCCTCGGCGCGATCGGGGATGTGCCGCGCGCGGCCACCGATATCGGCGACCAGATCGGCGCTGGTCACCGCACGCGTCACCGTGCCGCCCTGATAGACCGGATCGGGCAGCACGAGCAGATCCTCCGCCGCCAGCGTCTCGCGGAACATCGCGGCGAGTTCATGCCGCATCACCTTGAGCGGGCCATAGCCGTGCGGCTGGAACAGCACGAGCAATCGCCCCGGGAAGGCATGGAGCGTATCGAGCGTCGCGGCGATCTTGTCGGGATTATGCCCGAAATCGTCAATCACCGACACGCCGCCAGCTTCGCCGACCAGCTCGAAGCGGCGCTTGAGCCCAACGAACCCCTCGATCGCCTCGATCGCCTCGGCGAGCGGCACGCCGGCCGCGCGCGCCGCGCCGATCGCGGCGAGCGCGTTCGAGACGTTGTGCCGCCCCGGCACCGCCAGCCGAACCGGATGGCGCACCCCGTCCGCGACGAGATCGAAGCTGATCGCGAACGGCTCGGGCACGAGATTTTTCGCGACCAGATCGGCGGCGCCTTCCACCGCGAAGGTGATCGGCGGGGTGGCGAGCGATGCCGCCAGCGCCGCCGTCTCGGCATCGCCGATGTTGAGGATCACCGTCTCCGCCCCGCGCGCGAAATCGCCGAACAGCATGCGCAGCTCGTCGAGCGATTTGTGATCGAGGCTGACATTGTTGAGCACGGCGATTTTCGGCCGGTAAAGCGCGATCGAGCCGTCGCTCTCGTCGACCTCGCTGACGAACGCGTCGCCGGCGCCGACCAGCGCGCTCGCGAACGGGGCTTGCGGCGCCACGAAATTCTTCATCACCGCGCCGTTCATCACCGTCGGGTCGCGGTGGCAGGCGTGCAAAATCCAGCCGATCATGCCGGTGACTGTCGATTTGCCGCTGGTGCCGGCGACACCGATCGGCAGCGTGCTGGCGTTGAACAGCTCGGCGAGCAGTTGCGCGCGGCTCAGCCGCTGCGCGCCGACCGCCTCCGCCGCGACGATATCGGCGACGGTCGCTTCGATCGCCGCAGAGGCGACCACGATCTGCTCGGGCGAGGTCACGCCGCTGCCGTCCTGCGCGAACAGATCGATGCCGAGCGCACGGAGCGCCGCGAACTTGGCGGGCAGCCGCGCCTGATCGAGCGCGCGATCCGACCCCGCCACGCGCGCGCCGCGCGCCGCGAGGATCATCGCCAGCGGCATCATCCCGCTGCCGCCGATACCGACGAAGAAGTAGGGGCGCGAAACGTGGGGTTTGGCGGATTGCATGGCGGCACGCTATCGAAGCTTTCGCAAGCCGGAGCAACCTCGCCCGTTCGTGTCGAGCGCAGTCGAGACACTATGCGCCGCGCTTGCCCCTCGACTTCGCTCGGGGCGAACGGAGTTTGGGGCATGGATCAGGGCAAAACATGAAAATCGCCGTCTGCGCGCCAGCGCGCCCGATCGACCCGGTCGTCGAACCGCGCATCAAGGCGCTCGCCGCGATCACCGTCCCCGAGGTGGAGATCGTGTTCCATCCGCAATGCTTCGTCGAGGACGGCCATTTCGCCGGCAGCGATTCGGTGCGCGCCGCCGCGTTCCTCGAGTTCGCCAACGATCCCGCGTTCGACGCGATCTGGTTCGCGCGCGGCGGCTATGGCTCGAACCGCATCCTTCACACCGTTATGCCGCAGCTTGGCCCGGCGGCGGCGCGCAAACAGTATCTCGGCTATTCCGACATGGGCTTCCTGCTCGCCGCGCTCTACGCCCGACGGATCGGCCGCCCCGCGCACGGGCCGATGCCGGTCGAGGTCAACCGCGGCGGCGACCAGGGGCGTGAGGTGATGCGCGCGCTCGCCTGGTTGGTGCGGGGCGACCGCGCCGGCCTCGAACCCAGCCTCGACGGCCGCCCCGCCGCCGCCTTCAACCTCTCGATCCTGAACGCGCTGATCGGTACGCCGTGGCTGCCCGACCTCACCGATCACGTACTGATGATCGAGGAAGTCTCCGAACCGCTCTACCGCGTCGATCGCATGCTCTCGCAGATGGCGCATGCGACCCAGTTGAAGGGCATTGCCGGCATCCGGCTCGGCCGCGTCACCGACATCCAGCCCAACGTGCCCGCGTTCGGCGAGACGCCCGAGCAGATGATCGCACGCTGGTGCGGCGAGATGGGCGTGCCCTATCTCGGCCGCGCGGACATCGCGCATGATGCGGAGAACAAGGTGGTGCCGTTCGGGGTGGCATAGCGTCGCCCCGGCGAAGGCCGGGGCCGCTGTGTTGGGGCAATCCGATCGCCCAGCCATCCAACGGCCCCGGCCTGCGCCGGGGCGACGGTTGTGGCGAGTCGGCTAAACCTTGCCTATATGCCCCTCGCCCGCATAAGCGGCATCCTCTCACCTCAAACCGAGCGAACCTCCATGTCCGAAATGTTCCGCATCACGCTGCCCGACGGTTCCGTCCGTGAGGTAGCCCCGGGGACCACCCCGGCGGACATCGCCGCGGCGATCGGGCCGGGTCTCGCCAAGGCGGCGATCGGCGCGCGCGTCGATGGCGAGCTGCGCGACATCACGCGCCCGTTCGAACACGATTCGCAGCTCGCGCTGGTGACGGCGCGCGACGAGGCCGATGCGCTCGAACTCGCGCGCCACGATTACGCCCACATCCTCGCCGAAGCGGTGCAGCAGCTCTTCCCCGGCACGCAGATCACCTTCGGCCCCTCGACCGACGACGGCTTCTATTACGATTTCGCGCCAAAGGACCGCCCCTTCACCGAGGAAGACCTCCCCGCGATCGAAGAGGCGATGCGCGCCATCATCCGCGCCGACAAGCCGCTCAAGCGCGAAGTGTGGGAGCGCGAGGCGCTGATCGCGCGCTGGCGCGAGCAGGGCGAGACGTTCAAGGCCGAATGGGCCGCCGAACTGCCCGGTGACGAGCCGCTGACGGTCTATTGGTCGGGCGGCGACTGGCTCGACATGTGCCGCGGGCCGCACCTCGCCTCGACCGGCAAGCTCGATCCCGATGCGTTCAAGCTGACGCGCGTCTCGGGCGCCTATTGGCGCGGCGACCAGAACAACGCGATGCTCAGCCGCATCTACGGCACCGGCTGGCTCAACAAGAAGCAGCTCGCCGAGCATCTCACGCGGCTGGAAGAGGCCGCCAAGCGCGACCACCGCCGCATCGGCCAGGAGATGGACCTGTTCCATCTCCAGAGCGAGGCGCAGGGCTCGGTGTTCTGGCACCCCAAGGGTTTCGTGCTGTGGCGCGCGCTCGAGGCGTATATGCGCCGCCGGCTCGACGCCGCCGGCTATGCCGAGGTCAAGACGCCGCAGTTGATGGACGCGCGCCAGTGGGAGCAATCGGGCCATTGGGGCAAGTACCGCGAGAATATGTTCGTGGTGCCCGACGAAATCCCCAATGCCGAAGAGGACGGCCCGATCCTGTCGGGCAAGGCCGATCTGATGGCGTTGAAGCCGATGAACTGCCCGGCGCACGTGCTGATCTTCCGCCAGGGCATCAAATCCTACCGCGACCTGCCGATCCGCATGGCCGAGTTCGGCTGCTGCCACCGCAACGAACCGCACGGCGCGCTCCACGGCATCATGCGCGTGCGCCAGTTCACCCAGGACGACGCGCATATCTTCGTGCGCGAGGACCAGTTGATTGGCGAGGTCCGCGCGTTCTGCGAGCTGCTCGACAGCGTGTACCGCGACCTCGGTTTCGAGGAGTATGCGGTCAAGCTCGCGCTGCGCCCCGACAAGCGCTTCGGCGACGATGCGATGTGGGACAAGGCCGAGCAGGAACTCCGCGAGGCGGTGCTGCAATCGGATTTGAGCGAGGCGATCAAGGCCAGGTTCGAGGAACTGCCCGGCGAAGGCGCGTTCTACGCGCCCAAGCTCGAATTCCACCTCACAGATGCGATCGGGCGGACGTGGCAGGTCGGCACGATCCAGTCCGATCGCGTGCTGCCCGAGCGGCTCGACGCCTCGTACGTCGGCGACGACGGCGAGCGCCACCGCCCGGTGATGCTCCACCGCGCGATCCTCGGCACGTTCGAACGCTTCCTCGGCATCCTGATCGAACACCACGCCGGCCGCTTCCCGCTCTGGCTCGCGCCGGTGCAGGCGGTGGTGGCGACGATCGTGTCGGACGCCGATGAGTATGCCGCCGTGGTCGCGGCCAAGCTCAAGGCGGCGGGGCTGCGCGTCGAGACCGACCTGCGCAACGAGAAGATCAACTACAAGGTGCGCGAACATTCGCTGGCGAAGGTTCCGAACCTGCTGGTGGTCGGCAAGCGCGAAGCCGAGGAAGGCACCGTCGCGCTCCGCCCGCTCGGCGAGGGCGCGAAGCAGGAAGTGCTGTCGCTCGACGCGGTGATCGCTCGGTTGAAGGCCGAGGCGACCCCGCCCGATCTGCGGTGATTCAGCCCGTCGTCTCGGTCAATTCGGCGATCTCGAAGCGGTAGCTCCGCCAGCCACGCTGCGCCGCGGCCTCCTTGGTCGCGGCGCGCTTGCCGGTCGCGTCCTTGAGCGATTTTGCATGCCCCCAGAACACCTCGGTCCGCCCGGTCTCAAGCTCGGCGACGATCCGCCAGTAATGCGTGAACGCGGCCGCAGTCGGCCCGATCGTCTTGACGTACCCGTCGGGCATCGTGGCGGTGAGATAGCGCTTCTTCGGCATGGCGCTTCAGATACAACGCCCCGCCCGACACCAGAAGACCGTCGTCGGAGATGTTTCCGTTCAACGGAAGCGCCAATCGCGGCAAAGCTCGTGACCGCCGCTTACGTCTCGCCGAACCGCCGCGAAATCGCCCCCTTGCATGGCAACCGCCGTTCCCCGATTGTTCCGCTTGCCGAATCATCTGACGTGGAGGCGATCTATGCCGGAAATGGACCCTGTGGTTTTGCACGAGGATGAGAAGACGGGCGACCGCTTTCTCGTTTATGGCACCGACAAGGGCATGCGCCTCGACATTCGATATATAGGCGAGGCGCTATGGATGACCCAAGCGCAGATCGCCGACCTCTTTGGGCGGGATGTCTCGGTTATATCCAGGCATATCAGCAATATCCTGGAGGAAGGCGAACTCGACGAATCGACTTCTTTGCAAAAAGCGCAAACATCGACCGGGCGCCCCGCGAACCTCTACAGCCTCGATATGGTCATATCGGTCGGCTATCGGGTGTCGTCGGCTCAGGCTACGCTGTTCCGGCGCTGGGCGACCGAGAAGCTGGTGCAGTTCGCGACCAAGGGTTTCGTGATCGATTCCGTCCGCCTCAAGCAGCCGGAGAATGCGGATCGCATCGCCGAACTGCGCGAGATCATCCGGGATATCCGCTCGGACGAGGCGAACGTCTATCGCGAACTGCGTAAGATCTGCGCCATGTGCCAGGATTATGATGCCAAATCTGAAGCGTGGCGAGATTTCTACACCAAGACCCAGGCCAAGATCGTCTATGCGGTGACGTCGCGTACGCCCGCTGAAATACTCGCCACCCGCGCCGACGTGACCCAGCCCAACATGGGCCTGACCTTGGCCGAACGATACCATCAGAAAGGGTGACGTCACCGTCTCCAAAAACTATTTCGGCAATTCGGAGGTCAAGGAGCTGAATCGCCTGACCACCATCCTTCTTGACATCTTCGAGGACCAAGCCGCTGTCGGTCGTTTGGTCATGATGGACGACGCACGCCGCATCTTGGACCGGCAGCTCCAATCTCTCGGCCGCGTCGTGCTCACCCACGGCGGGAGCGTGTCGGCGCCCGATGCGAAGCGGCATGCCGAGCGCCAGTACGAAATCTACAGCGCGGCCCGAAAGGCCGAGCGCCAGATCGAAGCCGATAAGATGATGGCCGCGCTGAAAGCGCAGGACAACGCCCTCCCCAAAACCAGTCGCCCGACGCGTCGATGATCCTGATCGTCAGCGCGCCCAATTGGGGGACTCAATTTCGGCGGCAGTGCCGAGCGCTCGGAGATTGCCGAGCGATCCCATCGATATGACGAGCCGCTGGATGCCCCGTGAGGATTCGAACCTCAATTGACGGAGTCAGAGTCCGTAGTCTTACCTTTAGACGACGGGGCAACGCGGACTGGCCCCTTAGGTGGCGCGCGCTGGGCTGTCAACTGACTCACGTCGCCCGCTTGCCGCATCCGTTCGCCTGCGGTAGCGTGGCACCCAAGCACCGGGCGCGGGCCATTCCGGCACGTCGCAACGGCAGATGATGTAGAGAGTGAGTTGACGGCATGGGGGATCATTCGCCCAGAATGCCGCATCGGCGGGGGCAGTCCTCCGCCCATCCGGCTCCGAAGGAGGCGCGTGCGCAATGGCCGGGAGCGCGCCATTATGCCGCGCTCGATCTCGGCACCAACAATTGCCGGCTGCTGATCGTGCGGCCGCAGGGCGCCGGTTTCGCGGTGATCGATGCGTTTTCGCGGATCGTGCGGCTCGGCGAGGGGCTCGCCTCGTCGGGGCGGCTCAGCGATGCGGCGATCGAGCGCACCGTCGCCGCGCTGAAAATCTGTTCGGACAAATTGCGCCGCCGCAACGTCACGCTGTCGCGCGCGGTCGCGACCGAGGCGTGCCGGCGCGCGGCCAACGGCGCCGATTTCATCGCGCGCGCCTATGCCGAAACCGGCATCCACCTCGACATCATCACCGCCGAGGAGGAGGCGCGGCTCGCCGTGCTCGGCTGCCACGCGCTGATCGAACCCGGCGAGGGGCCGGCGCTGATCTTCGACATCGGCGGCGGCTCGACCGAACTCGTGCTGGTCGATACACGCGGCCCCAATCCGGTGGTGCTCGACTGGCACAGCGCGCCGTGGGGCGTCGTGTCGCTCACCGAAAGCCTCGGCCACGGCGACGGCGAGGACGGCCGCCTCGCCGCCTATGCGCGGATGCGCGCGGCGGTGGCGGAGAGCTTCGCGGGCTTCGCGCGCCGCCTGCCCCGCGTCGAGCGGCCGCGGCTGCTCGGCACCAGCGGCACGGTGACGACGCTCGCCAGCGTCCATCTCGAACTCTCGCATTATGATCGCGCCGCGGTCGACGGGCTGATCGTGCCTGCCGCCTCGATGCGCAAGATCAGCAGCGACCTCTCGCGGATGAGCCTCGCCGAGCGCGCGCGCCTGCCCTGCATCGGCAACGAGCGCGCCGATCTGGTGGTGGCGGGCTGCGCGATCCTCGAAACCATCCTCGATCTCTGGCCGGCGGAGCGGCTCGGCGTGGCCGATCGCGGCATCCGCGAAGGGATTTTACGCCGCCTCATGAACGGACCCGTGTTTTGAGCCATATCCGATGAGCCGCGATGGTGGCGGCCTGCGCACCCGCGTCAAGACCGCGCGCAAGCGCACCGCGCAATCGACGCGCTGGCTCGAACGCCAGCTCAACGATCCTTACGTCAAGCGCGCCAAGGCGGAGGGCTATCGCAGCCGCGCCGCCTATAAGCTGATCGAACTCGACGAGCGGTTCGGTTTCCTCAAGGGCGTCCGCCGCGTCGTCGATCTCGGCGTCGCGCCGGGCGGCTGGGCGCAGGTGGTGCGGCGGCAGGTGCCGCGCGCGGGCGTGGTCGGGATCGATCTGCTCCCGGTCGATCCGCTCGACGGCGTCACGCTGCTCCAGATGGATTTCATGGCCGACGCAGCGCCTGAGCGCCTGATGGCCGAGTTGGGCGGCGCGCCCGATCTTGTCCTGTCGGACATGGCCGCCAACACCGTCGGCCATCCGCAGACCGACGCGCTACGCACGATGGGGCTGGTCGAGGCGGCGGTCGCCTTCGCGGTGGACGTGCTCGAACCCGGCGGCGGCTTCGTCGGCAAGGTGTTCGCGGGCGGCGCCGATTCGGCGCTGGTCGCCGAGTTGAAGCGCAACTTCACCAGCGTCAAACACGCCAAGCCGCCGGCGAGCCGCAAGGGATCGTCCGAATGGTACGTGGTCGCACAGGGGTTCAAGGGACGAGCGGCGGCGGAAACTGAGTGACCGATGTCCCTCTCCCACCGGGAGAGGGAGGGAGCCGGCGCAGCCGGCGGAAGGGTGAGGGCGACCGAGCGCTCGCCCCACGCGGCCCGATCCGCCTAGGACGACGCGAAGCTGGTCGAACGCGAGAGCCCCTCCCAGGCGGTGATCTCGGCCCGCATCGCGTCGAGCTTCTGGTCGACCAGGCTCAACGCATCATCGCCCAGGAACAGCCGCGCCGGCGGCGTCTCGGCGTCCACCAGCGCGAGCAAGGCTTGCGCCGCCTTGGCCGGATCGCCCGGCTGGTTGCCGCTCTTGGCCTGGCGCGCCGCGCGGATCGGGTCCATCACCGCGTCATAATCGTCGATGCTGCGCGGCGTCCGGTCCATCGAGCGCCCCGCCCAATCGGTGCGGAACTGCCCCGGCGCGAGCGCCGTCACCCGGATGCCGAAGCCCGCGACCTCCTTGCCGAGCGCTTCGGAAATGCCTTCCAGGGCGAACTTGCTGCCGCAGTAGAAGCTTATCCCCGGCATGGTGATGAAACCGCCCATCGAGGTGACGTTGACGATATGGCCGGCGCGGCGCGCCCGCATTCCCGGCAGCACCGCCTTCATCATCGCCACCGGGCCGTACACATTCGCGGCGAACTGGCGCTGGAGATCGTCGATCGAGGATTCTTCGAGCACGCCTTCATGGCCGTACCCCGCATTGTTGACCAGCACCGCGACCGGCCCGACGGCGTGTTCCGCCGCCGCCACCGCCGCCGGGATCGCCGCGAAGTCGGTCACGTCGAGGATCAGCGGGTGTGCGCGCTCGGGCGCGAGCGCGGCGAACGCGTCGGCGTCGCCCGCCTTGCGCACCGTCCCGATCACCCGGTGACCGGCGTCAAGCGCCGCTTCCGCGAACGCGCGGCCGAGGCCAGAACTGACCCCGGTGATGAGAAATGTCTTGGATTGCGCTGTCGACATGGACCAACTCCGAATTACCGCATATCAATGTATATCATGATATAGATAGGGCCATGGCGCGAGACAAGAGTCAGATACCCGCCCCCGTCCGGGGCGAAGCGGTGCGCCAGCGTGTGATCGACGCGGCGGAGCGGCTGCTGCGCGGGGGCAAGGCCGACTTTTCGATGCGCGAGCTCGCCGCCGAGGCCGCCGTCAGCTTCGCGACCCCGTTCAATCAGTTCGGGAGCAAGGGGGCGATCATGCACGCTCTGTCCGACCGCCGCATCGACACGATGATGGCGCGGTTCGCCGAGGCGCGCCAACCGCCGGGGGCGGCGGCGCGCGTCATGCTCGCCGTGGACATGGCGGTCGCGGTGATGCTCGAGGAACCCGGCGTGAATCGCGCGGTGATGGGGTGGATCGGCACGGCCAGTCCGTTCCCCGGGCGCGCCTGGTCCCGCTCCACCGCGCTCTGGGTCTCGGCGCTGGCCGGCGGAGAGGGGATCGCGGAGCCCTTGCGGGAGCAGGCGCTCGGCTACCTGCCGAGGCAACTGGCGCTCGGCTTTCGCGGCGCCCTGTCGTTCTGGAGCGCCGGCGAACTGGCGGACGATGCACTCGGCGCCGAGGCGCGGGCGATCGCCGCCACGCTGCTGTTGGCGTTCGCCGATCGCGCGCCCACGCCCGATCCGGCCGGCTAGCCACCCGCGCGCCGGGCCGCCCCCCGTTGCGCCTGTCCTACACGCGCCGCCTCGGGCATGCTCGCGCACATGCTCTTTGACAGTGTCAGCGCCCGCGCCATCACGGCGCTCCGTCACGACCGGTACTTTATACCCGGCCGCCCCGCGCGTCCAAAAGTGACACCTGCGTCACCGTGGCGAGGATGGACAACGTTAGCGATCTTAGGCCGTCCGTCAGTCCCGCTCCAGCGCATTGATCGCCGCATGGACCCGCGCCTCGGCCTCCTTGCGCGACAGCCCCGGCGGGATCGGCTCGCCGAAGCGGATCGTCACCACGCCCGGCCGCTTCGGCCCGCGCCGTGGCCACACCCGTCCGCTGTCGAGCGCGACCGGCACCACCGGCAGCTTGAGCATCTGGTACAGCCCCGCGAACCCGGATTTGAGCGCGGGCCGCTCGCCCGGCGCGACCCGCGTGCCCTCGGGGAAGATCACGATCGAGCGGCCTGCGTCGAGCGCCACCTTGGCCTCCCCCAGCATCCGCCTGAGCGCGCCCGCCGACGCCTCGCGGTCGACCACGATCACGCCGTAGCGCCGCGCCGCCCGGCCCCAGATCGGAATGTCGGCGAGTTCCTGCTTCATCACGATCGCGGGGCGATTCAGGATGCGGCTCAGCTCGAGCGTCTCGTACATCGACTGGTGCTTGGCGGCGTAGAGCGCGGGCGTGCCGAGCTGCGGATCGCCCACGATCCGCGTCTCGATGCCGAGCAGCGCGCGCGCCGCCCAGCGGTGGAACCCGATCCAGGCGCGCGCGAGGCCGAGCAGCGCGGGGCGTCCGATCGCGGCGGCGAGCGGCGACAGCAGCACGAACGCCACCGATCCGCCGTAGAAGACCACCGCGAAGGCGAGATTGCGCAGACCGATCATGCCCCCACTCCCAGCGTCAGCGCCACCCAGCGGACGATCAGCTTGTTGTACTCGGCGACCAGCGTCAGGAAGCGTGGCTTGCTCGCGACGCCGTCGCCATAGACGATGATGTCGTCTCCCGTCGCATGGACCAGTTCGAGCCGCGCGCGCGGCAGATGCCAGTTGGAGGTGACGAGCCGCACCGTCCGATAGCCATGCTCGCGCAGCCACTGCGCGGTTTCGTCCGCGTTGGAGCGCGTATCCACCGCCTCCTGGCCGAGATCGACGCAGCACGCCAGCAGCGAGGGGGGCACGCGATATTCGAGCGCGAGTTCGATCGGCCGGACCTCGGGCGCCACTCCGGTCACCAGCAGCCGCTTGGCGGCATGGCGCTGAAGGAGGGCGAGGCCGCGGTCGATCCGCCCCGCGCCGCCGGTCGGCACGACGATCGCGTCGGTGCGGCGGTCATCGAGCGGCCCCGGCATCGCCAGGAGGAACACGCCGAAGCCGCCGCCCCACAGCAGCGCAAGCGCGGCGGCGAGCTTGCGGATCATGAGCGGGGCGCTTCCGCGCACGGCATCCGCAGGCCCGTCACAGGATCTTCCTCAGCGCGCCGAGCACGGCGTAGCGCGCCGCGACCGTGGCGAGCAGCGCGAAGGCGAACGGCAGCAGCGCCAGCAGCGCCCAGTCGCGCTGCCCGAGCGCGAGGCCGTCGAGCAGGTCCGATCCGAGCGTCGCCAGCCGTGCGCCCAGCGCAGCCGCCACCGCGACCGCGAGCACAGTGCCGACCGCCCCGCCGAGCAGCGTGTCGAGCGCGATGCGGCGCTGGAACAGCCGCGCGATCTGCATGTCGGTCGAGCCGAGCATGTGCATCACCTCGATCGTCTCGCGGTGCGTCTCGAGGCTCGCCCGCGCGGCGAGGATCACCACCGCCGCCGTCGCCCCCGCGATCAGCGCGACCAGCCCCGCCGCCAGCCAGGTGACGAGCCGCATGAACCCGCTCACCGGCGACATCCAGCGCTGGTGCCGGTCGACCCGCGCGGAGGGCGCCACGCGCGCCACCGCCGCCGCGACCGAAGCGGCCGCGGCATCGCCGCCCGAGGTGAGATCGACATCGATCATCGCCGGGATCGGCAGATCGGGATCGGCGCCATCCGCCCCGAGGCTCGCCAGCAGCAGCGCGGCGAGCGGCGCGAAATCGACCTCGGCCGCGTCGCGCACCCCCGGCGCGGCGCGCAGCGCGCCGAGCGCGGCGGCGTTCTGCGCGGCGCGCGCCGGCGCAGACGGCTCGACGATCTGCACGGTCAGCCGCCCGACCAGTTGCCGGTCGAGCAGCGCCGTCGCCGCGAGCGTGGCGAGGCCGAGCGCGGCGGCGAGCGCGGTGAGGAACAGCATGATCGCCATGATCCACATCATCGCGCGCGTGCCGCCCCGCTCGTCGAGCAGCCGGCGGTCGGCGGCGGCGGTGATGAAGCCGATCCTCATGCCGCCGCCCCCGGCGCCTGGCTTTCGGGGGGCGGGAAGCGCAGCGACCCGGTCGGATCGAGCAGGCGTCCCTTGTCGAGCCGCATCATGTGCGCGTCGGGGATGCGCCCGAGCAAATGGAAATCGTGCGTCGCGACGACGACCGTGGTGCCGAGCCGGTTGAGCGAATCGAACAGGTGCAGCAGCCGTTCGGCCATATCGGGATCGACGTTGCCGGTCGGTTCATCCGCGACGAGGATTTCGGGCCGGCCGATCACCGCGCGTGCGATCGCGACGCGCTGTTGCTCGCCGCCCGACAGCGTCGGCGGCTTGGCGTCGATCCGCCGGTCGAGCCCGACCCAGGCCAGCATCTCGCGGACCGGCGCGTCGATATCGCTCTCGGCTACCCCCGACACGCGCAACGGCAGCGCGATATTGTCATAGGCGGAGAGATGCGGGACGAGCCGGAAATCCTGGAACACCACGCCGATCCGCCGGCGGAAACCCGGCAGGCGCGCGCGCGGTAGCGTTACCGCGTCCTCGCCGAACAGGCGGATGCCGCCGCGCGTCGGGCGCTGCGCGAGATACAGCAATTTGAGCAGCGAGGTCTTGCCCGCGCCGCTCGTGCCGGTGAGGAAATAAAAGGCGCCGCTCGACAGCGTGAAGCTCACGTCGGACAAGGTCTCCGCGCCCGTGCCGTAGCGCAGGCCGACATTCTCGAACTGGACGATGTTCGCCATTGATCCCGGCGCTTGCCGCTCGCTTCCTTGCCGTGCCCCAACGCAGGCCCATCGCACGATCGGGCGCGCCGCTTCAAGCCGGGCGACTCGAAAGACTTGCCACCGCGCGCGCCGGATGCTTAGATTCGTAGTGAGGCTGCAGGTGGCCCGCCGCCTCGGACTGCGTATCATGATCCTTGAATGCCCCGATTGTCGTACCCGTTATCTCGTCCCCGATACTGCGATCGGCATGGATGGACGCACGGTGCGCTGCGCGAATTGCCGGCATAGCTGGTTCCAGTCGGGCGTCGAGATCGTCGAGGAGGATGCGCCCGAGCCGGCCGCCCCGGCCCCCGAACCCGAACCCGTCGAAGCGGCTCCCGAACCGCGGGCGGCGCCGGAAGCGCCGCGCGTGTATGAGGACGCCAGCTACACCCGCGCGATCGACCCGTTCGCGCATCGCCCGCCGTTCAAACCCCGCCGCAACCCCGCGCGGCGCTGGACCCTGGCGGCGATCGTGGCGGGGCTGGTGATGCTGATCGCGGCCGGAATCGTGCTGTATTCGGGCGCGCCCGGGCTGGCCTCGCAGCTCGGCCTCCCGCTCGGGCCGCGCGACACCCCGCTGCGGATCGTCAGCAAGCCGATCGATCATCACGACCTCGACAATGGCAGCGAGATTTTCGCGATCAGCGGCACCGTGCTCAACCCGACCGATTCGCGGCAGCAGGTACCCGACATCCGCGCCGAGCTGCGCGACGAGCAGGGCCGGCTCGTCTATAGCTGGACGATCCGCCCCGATGCGATGATGCTCGCGCCCCACGGCCAGGTCGGCTTCAACAGCGCCAAGCTCGACGTGCCGGTCAACGCCAAGAAGCTGGTGCTGAGCTTTTCAGGCGAAGCGCGGGACTGACCGGGCGACGTTCCGTGACGGCGGCAAGCCCTCGATCACGCCAACGTAATCCCATCCGTTCGCGCCGAGCGACGTCGAGGCGCCTGCGTTCCTGGCCTGTCCTTCGACTCCGCTCGGGACGATCGGGTAGAAGCGGGCTGGCGGGTAGGAGCGGGCCGGCGCCGTTTTTCAAACAAAAGATGATTGCTGTTGCCAGCCCGGATTCGCTTTGCTAGTGGCGCTCGCCTGCCAGCCACCGGGGCATCCCGGTGTATCACGTGCGGTCGTGGCGGAACTGGTAGACGCGCAACGTTGAGGTCGTTGTGGCCGAAAGGCCGTGGAAGTTCGAGTCTTCTCGACCGCACCACTCCCGGATCGGCGGGCGCCCGCGCGGCGCCCGCCGCCGGAGCAGGGGGCTTCCCCGACACGGCGCCATTGCGGATGCATCATCGGTCTAAATCGTGCGGCCTTTCGCCGGCACATCTTTCGCGTGCGCGCGAAATCCCCTATATAGGCTGATCTAAAACCTCAGGAGCAATACCCATACGTCCTCCCATGATCCGTCGCCCGCAGGGCGCGCCGATGCCGATGAACGGCCCGCGCTTCAATGAATTCATCCAGTCGCCCAAGGTCCGCGTGATCGACCAGGACGGCGAAAACCTGGGTGTGATGTACACGCGCGAGGCGTTCGAACAGGCGCAGGCGGTCGGGCTCGACCTCGTCGAAGTGTCGCCCAACGCCGATCCGCCCGTGGCCAAGTTCCTCGACGTCGGCAAGTTCAAGTACGAGGCGCAGAAGAAGGCCAACCTCGCGCGCAAATCGCAGAAAACGCAGGAGATCAAGGAGATCAAAATGCGTCCGAACATCGACGATCATGATTATGATACGAAGATGAAGAAGATCATCGAGTTCATCGGTGAGGGCGACAAGGTCAAGGTAACGCTGCGTTTCCGTGGCCGCGAATTGTCGCACGGCCAGCTCGGCATGCAACTCCTCCAGCGCGTCCAGGCCGATGCCGCCGAGACCGCCAAGGTCGAAGCCTATCCGCGCATGGAAGGCCGCCAGATGCTGATGGTGCTCTCCCCCAAATAAGCATGCGAAGCGCCCGGCAGTGACGCGAGTCACGCCGGGCGTTTGCGTGCGGTGGCAGGAGGCAGGATCGCGTCGGGCATCCCCACGCGCATCTCATGGCGCGCTGCGGTCACGTGCTTCGACACGCTCAGCACGAACGCAGCGGAGAGCATCGTCTCCAACTCCGCCCAACGTATCGCGCACGCCGTCCCTCGCCGCGGTCAGCGGCCGAGCGCGCCCTTCAACTCATCGATGCGCTTGGACGCATCCGCCTTGGTCAGATCCTCGGGCGGCGGGGTTTCGCCGGCTTCCTCGCTCAGCGTGGTGAGATAGCTTGCCTGCGCGCCGGTCATCGGCTCGCCACCCGAGACCCAGTCGGACGGGTCTTTTTCGGTATTCGATCCAGGATGCTCGTCGAGCTTGGGATTGTGCGGCTGGTCGGTCATCGCTTGCCTCATGTGTTCTTGATATGTTCTGAACGCGAGAACCGGCACGCGGTTCCCGTCAGGTTAAACGCCGAGCCACCTCAGCCCGCTGGGCAAATCGCACGCCGCGAAATCGACCTGGAATACGCGCCGTCGGCCGGGCTCGGCCGCAGCCGCCGAGCCATGCAAGATCGGCGTGGCGTAAAGCCAAACATCCCCAGCGTCCGCCAGGCAGGCGACCGAGCCGTGGTCGGCCACAACCGCCTCGATACGATCCTCGGCGATCCGCCCGAGCCTGTGCGTACCCGGTGCGACGAGCAATGGCGCGTTGGTGGCTGGCACCGCATCGAGATGCACGCGCATCGTCAGCATACCTGCCAGCAACGCCGCAGGTGGAGCGACGTGGAGCATCCCCTGTTTCACAGACCACGGCCCGTAGCCCGGCGTGTCGATCCGCTCGCGCACGGCGATCACGCGGTCCTGATGCCAGCCGAGCGCCCAATTCGTGTCGGCGGTCTTGTCGAAGAGGATCGCGCGAACCGACCGGGCGCGCGGACCAAGGCGAACGCCGGCGAGATGGCCAAGCGCCGCGTCGGGGGCGAGGAGCGCGGTCAGCGCGGGGATGCCGTGCAGGCGCGTACCGGCGCGCTCAGCCGCCAGCGTATCCGCCAAAGCTAGAAGGTGCGACAGGATCGGAAGCGCGGCGCAGTCCAGGCGTTCGGCACCGTGGCGTTCGAGCGAGAGATTGTCCGCGCTTACCATTCGGTCTGCTCATATGGCAGCGACGCGGGCAAAGCCCGCGTCGTCGGCCGCGGCTATGGCCGCGCCGGCCGGTCGAAATGGTGCATGCGCGCTTCGCTTGCACGCACCGGACCGGAGCTTCGCTCCGATCCTACAATTTCGACGTCAACTCCGGCACGATCTTGAACAGATCGCCGACCAGCCCGATGTCGGCGACCTGGAAGATCGGCGCGTCCTCGTCCTTGTTGATCGCGATGATCGTCTTCGAATCCTTCATGCCGGCAAGATGCTGGATCGCGCCCGAAATGCCGACCGCGATATACACTTCGGGGGCGACGATCTTGCCGGTCTGGCCGACCTGATAGTCGTTGGGGACATAGCCCGCATCGACCGCCGCGCGGCTCGCGCCCACGCCCGCGCCGAGCTTGTCGGCGAGCGGCTCGATCAGCGCGTGGAAATTCTCGCCGTTCTGGAGCGCCCGTCCGCCCGAGACGATGATCTTCGCCGAGGTCAGTTCGGGCCGCTCCGACGTCGCGATCTCGCTGCCGACATAGGTCGAGACGCCCGCGTCGGTCGCGCCCGACACCGGCTCGACCGGTGCCGAGCCCCCTTCGGCCGCTGCCTTCTCGAACGCGGTGCCGCGTACCGAGATCACCTTCTTGGCGTCCTTCGATTGCACCGTCGCGATCGCATTGCCAGCGTAGATCGGGCGCGTGAACGTGTCTGCGCTTTCGACGCTGAGGATGTCCGAAATCTGCATCACATCGAGCAACGCGGCGACGCGGGGCGCGATGTTCTTGCCGTTGGTGGTGGCGGGCACCAGAAACGCGTCGTGATCCGCCATCAGCGTCGCCACCAGCGGCGCGACGTTCTCGGGCAGCGCGTGCGCGAGCGCGGCCTCGTCGGCGACCAACACCTTCGCGACGCCGGCGATCTTGGCCGCGGCGTCGGCCGCTGCGGACACGCCTTCACCCGCGACGAGCAGCACCACGTCGCCGAGCTTGGCGGCGGCGGTCACCGTCGGAAGCGTGGCATCCTTGACGGCGGTGCCGTCATGTTCGACCCAAACCAGAACGCTCATCTATCTCGGTCCTCTCATTCCCGTTCGGGCCGAGCCAGTCGAAGCCCGCGCCCGAAACACGCCCGTCGACACGCTCAGGGCGAACGGTTCGATATGTTCGGCGCGCCTTACTTCGCGACGCCCAGCGCCTTCAGCTTGCCGACCAGCTCATCGACATCGGCGACCTTGACGCCCGCCGAGCGCTTCGCCGGCTCCTCGACCTTCAGCGTGGTCAGGCGCGGCGACACATCGACGCCGAAATCGGCGGCGGTCTTGGTCGCGAGCGGCTTGGACTTCGCCTTCATGATGTTGGGCAGCGAGGCGTAGCGCGGCTCGTTGAGGCGCAGATCGGTGGTCACGATCGCGGGCAGCTTGAGCTTCTCGGTCTCGGCGCCGCCATCGACCTCGCGCGTGACGGTAACCGAGTCGCCCTCGACCTCGACCTTCGAGGCGAACGTGCCCTGTCCCCAGCCGGTCAGCGCGGCGAGCATCTGCCCGGTCTGGTTGTTGTCGTCGTCGATCGCCTGCTTGCCGAGGATGACGAGCGAGGGCTGTTCCTCGTCCGCGATCGCCTTGAGCAGCTTGGCGACGCCGAGCGGCTCGACCTTGGTATCGGAGGTTACGAGGATCGCGCGGTCGGCGCCCATCGCCAGCGCGGTGCGCAGCGTGTCCTGCGCCTTGGGTTCGCCGATCGACACCACGACGATCTCGGTGACGACGCCCTTTTCCTTGAGGCGGATCGCCTCTTCGACGGCAATCTCGTCGAACGGGTTCATGCTCATCTTGACGTTGGCGAGGTCGATCCCCGTCCCGTCCGCCTTCACCCGGGGCTTAACATTGTAATCAAGCACCCGCTTGACCGGCACCAGCACCTTCATGCGGCAGTCCTCTCACGTTCCTTCGCGCGACACGGCGCTTCGCGAGACTGCCGTGCGCGATGCGGCGGCCGGTTGGCAAATGTAAAGTTGCAAACCGGCCGGCGCTACCTTTGCAAACCGCTTACGCGGCCTTCTTCACCTCGGCCACGATCTTCTTCGCGGCATCGCCCAGATCGTTCGCCGGAACGATCGCCAGACCCGAATTGGCGAGGATGTCCTTGCCCTGCTGGACGTTGGTGCCCTCGAGGCGGACGACCAGCGGCACCGACAGGTTCACTTCCTTGGCGGCGGCGACGATGCCCTCGGCGATGATGTCGCACTTCATGATGCCGCCGAAGATGTTGACGAGGATGCCCTTCACGTTCGGATCGGCGAGGATGATCTTGAACGCGGCGGTCACCTTCTCCTTGTTGGCGCCACCGCCGACATCGAGGAAGTTCGCCGGGAACATGCCGTTGAGCTTGATGATGTCCATCGTCGCCATCGCGAGGCCGGCGCCGTTGACCATGCAGCCGATATCGCCATCGAGCTTGATATAGGCGAGATCGTACTTCGAGGCTTCCAGCTCGGCCGGGTCTTCCTCGGTTTCGTCGCGCAGTTCGAGCAGATCCTTGTGGCGGAACATCGCATTGCCGTCGAAGCCGACCTTGGCGTCGAGCACGAGCAACTGGCCCTGCTTGGTGACCGCGAGCGGGTTGATCTCGATCTGCTCGGCATCGGTGCCGAGGAACGCCGCATACAGCTTCGCCGCGGTCGAGGCCGCCTGCTTAGCGAGATCGCCGGTCAGGCCGAGCGCGGCAGCCACGGCACGGCCATGATGCGGCATGAAGCCGGTCGCGGTGTCGATGTCGATCGCGTGGATCTTCTCGGGCGTGTCATGCGCGACGGTTTCGATGTCCATGCCGCCCTCGGTCGAGACGACCATCGAGACGCGGCCGGTCGCACGGTTGACGAGCAGCGCGAGGTAGAATTCCTTGTCGATGTCGGCGCCGTCGGTGACGTACAGGCGGTTGACCTGCTTGCCATGCTCGCCGGTCTGGATCGTCACCAGCGTGTTGCCGAGCATGTCGGCCGCAGCCGCGCGGACTTCCTCCTCGTTCCAGGCGAGGCGCACGCCGCCCTTCGCCTCGGGCGGCAGTTCCTTGAACTTGCCCTTGCCGCGGCCGCCGGCGTGGATCTGCG
The DNA here is from genome assembly GCF_029167165.1 of Sphingomonas pollutisoli. NCBI lineage: Bacteria > Pseudomonadati > Pseudomonadota > Alphaproteobacteria > Sphingomonadales > Sphingomonadaceae > Sphingomonas > Sphingomonas pollutisoli. The sequence continues at coordinate 431,635 of NZ_JARFNJ010000003.1, read as the reverse complement.
CCTTCACGACGTACAGCGGCCCGGGCAGCTTCTTCGAAGCCTCGACGGCCTCCTCCACGGTCATCGCGGCATAGCCCGCGGGGACCGGTACGCCATATTTCGCGAGCAGTTCCTTGGCCTGATATTCGTGAATGTTCATGGCGCGCGCCTTTTCGAGTTGCGGACAGTTGATCCGCCTAAAGCACAGCGGCCCGCGCGAATCCACCCCTGCAGCGCAGCCGTCGGAGACCGGCCATCAAAGGGTGTTGATATTGCGAAACGTTATCGCGCAAGCCCACTCGCGCATAACGCCGCCGCCGTGGCGGTGACATCGACGATTTCGGGATCGTCGAGCGCGCGCAGTTCGCGGATGAGGCCGTCGATGCCCCGCGTGCGGCGCGCCTTGCCGATCTTGCCGAGCCGGCGCAACTGGGCGAGCGAAAGCCGGTCGCTCATCCGCGCGGCCATGCACCCCGCGATCGGCTGTGGCACGCCCGCGCTTATCAGCCCGGCGCGCACCTGCCCTTCGGGTGCCGAACAGGCCGCGAACGCGGCGACGAGCAACAGCGGGATCAGGCGTCGCGTCTTGGCCATCGGGGCGCTATAGCGCCGCCTATGCCGTGGACCAACGCCCTTCTCCTCTTCCTCGCGACGATCGCGGGCATGGAAGTGTTCGCTTATGCCGCGCACCGCTGGGTGATGCATGGCCCCGGCTGGTTCCTCCACGCCAGCCACCACCGCGCGCGCCATGGCTGGTTCGAGCTCAACGATCTCTACGCCGCGATCTTCGCGGTGCCGTCGTTCGTGCTGCTGCTCGGCGGGTTGCAACTCGGCTGGTGGCCGGGCTTCACCTGGATCGGCGCGGGGATCGCCGCCTATGGCGCGATCTATTTCGGCTTCCATGACGTGATCGTCCATGCGCGCGTGCCGCACCGCTACGTGCCGCGATCGGTTTATATGAAGCGGATCGTGCAGGCGCACCGGCTCCACCATGTCGTCGAGACCAAGCACGGCACGGTGAGCTTCGGCTTCCTCTACGCACCCAGGCCCGAAGCGCTCAAGGCCGAGCTCAAGCGGCGCGCGCGCGCCGGCGTGCGGGCGCCGGCCGCGCGGTGAGCGAATCGCTGCTGTTCTATGCGCTGGCGGTGCCGGCGGTGATCCTGCTCGGACTCTCGAAAGGCGGGTTCGCGGGGATGGGCGCGCTATCGCTGCCGATCCTCGCGATGACGATCTCGCCGGTGCGCGCGGCGGCGATCCTGCTGCCGATCCTGATCGTGCAGGACGTGGTGAGCGTGTGGGCGTTCCGCCGCGATTGGGACGGTTTCGTGCTGGCGTGGATGCTGCCCGGCGCGGTGATCGGCATCATGCTCGCCTATCTGTTCGCCGCGCATGTCGATCCGGACGCGGTGCTCGGGCTGGTCGGCGCGATCTCGATCGTGTTCGGCCTGTACCGGCTGTGGCTCGAGCGGCGCGGCGGCGCGGTGCCGGCGGCCAGGTCGCCCGGCTGGGTGGGGACGCTCGCGGGCGTGGTGTCGGGCTTCACCAGCCAGATCGCACACGCCGGGCAGCCGCCGTTCCAGCTCTGGGTGCTGCCGCGCCGGCTACCGCGCGACGTGCTGGTCGGCACCACCGCGATTTTCTTCGCCGCGACCAACTGGTTGAAAGTCCCGGCCTATTGGGCGCTCGGCCAGTTCACCCCGCGCAATCTCACGACGGCGGCGCTGCTGATGCCGGTCGCGATCCTCTCGACCGTGGCGGGCGTATGGCTGGTCCGACGCGTGTCGCCACAGCGGTTCTATGGCGCGATCTATGGGCTGATGATCGTCGTCGGTGTGAAGCTGGTGTGGGACGCGGTGGCTTAGGCATCCCGAACCGCCTGCCCCGTTCGCACTGAGCTTGTCGAAGTGCGTGCCCCAAACGCCGCGCATCTGGCACGTGCTTCGACAAGCTCAGCACGAACGGGGGAAGGGGGCGATCAGATCACCTCAGTCGAACAGCGACGACACCGAACTCTCGTCGGCGATCCGCTTGATCGCTTCGCCGAGCAGCGGCGCGATCGTCAGGTGGCGGATTCGCTTGGCGGCGGTGATCGCCTCCAGCGCGCCGATCGAATCGGTAATGACCAGTTCCTCCAGCGCCGACGCCTCGACGCGCGCGACCGCGCCGCCCGAGAGCACGCCGTGCGTCACGTACGCGACGACGCCCGATGCGCCCGCCTCCTTGAGCGCGGCGGCGGCGTTGCAGAGTGTGCCCGCCGAATCGACGATGTCGTCGATCAGGATGCAGAACCGCCCCTCGACATCGCCGATGATGTTCATCACCTCCGATTCGCCCGCCCGCTCGCGGCGTTTGTCGACGATCGCGAGCGGCGCGTTGTCGAGTCGCTTGGCGAGCGCGCGCGCGCGGACCACGCCGCCGACGTCGGGCGAGACGACCATCAGGTTGCGCCCGCCGAAGCGCGCCTCGATGTCCGCCGACATCACCGGCGCGGCGAACAGATTGTCGGTCGGGATATCGAAGAAACCCTGGATCTGCCCGGCGTGAAGATCCACCGACAGCACCCGATTCGCGCCCGCGACGGTGATGAGGTTGGCGACCAGCTTGGCCGAGATCGGCGTGCGCGGCCCCGGCTTGCGGTCCTGCCGGGCATAGCCGAAATAAGGGACGACCGCGGTAATGCGTCGCGCCGACGCGCGCTTTAGCGCGTCGATGCAGATCAGCAATTCCATGAGGTTGTCGTTGGCGGGATAGCCGGTCGACTGGATCACGAACACGTCCTCGCCGCGCACGTTCTCCTGGATTTCGACGAACACCTCCTCGTCGGCGAAGCGGCGCACGCTCGCCTGCGTGAGCGGCATCTCGAGATAGGCGGCGATGTCGCGCGCCAGCGGCAGGTTCGAATTGCCGGTGAGGAGTTTCATGGTGGCGGCCCCTTACGCGCGACGTTTGCCGCCCCCTTAGAGGGACGGTAGGGATGGGGGAAGGGCCCGCGGGGAGGATTATGACACGCAGCGTCACATTCACGCCGAGCGAGGCGGATTACGTCGCGGCGATGCGGGCCAACTTCGTGCGCGCGATCCGGCGCCGCCGGGTTATTTTCCGCGTGACGATCGCCGCGCTGGTGTTCGCGGCGATCGGTGCGGCGATCGGTCTCGCCGACGGTGGTATCCTTTGGGCGGTGCCCTATGCGCTTGGCGGTCTGACCTATGGCGCCATCCTGTTCGCGATCATCTACGTCTCATCCTACCTGCTGCTCCCGCGCCGTGCCGCCCGGCTGTTCCGGCAGCAGCGCTCGATTCATCAGAGCTTCGACTATCGTTGGTCGGAAGACGGACTCGAATGGTCGTCGCCCCAGGGCAGCGGCCGGTTCCCCTGGACCGATCTGCACGGCTGGCGCGAGACGAAGCCGGCCGTGCTGATCTATATGAACGACACTTTGTTCCAGTTCCTGCCACAGCGCGCCTTCACGCCCGAGGCGGTCGCCGATCTGCGCGCGACGCTGGAGCGCTCCGGCTTGCCGATCTACTGACGCTTGGCCTAGGCGAACGCGCATGACCGTCCGTACCCGCTTCGCCCCCTCGCCGACCGGCTTTCTCCATGTCGGCAACATCCGCACTGCGCTCCACAACTGGCTGTGGGCGAAGAAACATGGCGGCGCATTCTGGTTGCGCATTGACGATACCGATGCCGAACGCAGCGAGGAGCGTTTCGTCGAGTCGATCCGCGCCGATCTCGACTGGCTCGGGCTGTCCACCGACGGCGAGGAACGCCAGTCGGCGCGGTTCGCTCTGTACGAAGCGCGCTTCGAGCGGCTTCGCGCGGCGGGACGCGTCTATCCCGCTTATGAGACTCAGGCCGAACTCGATCTCAAGCGCAAGATCGCGGCCGGGCGCGGGCTGCCGCCGCTCTACGATCGCGCCGCGCTCGCGCTCACCGATGCCGATCGTGCCGCGCTGGAGGCGGATGGCGTGCGCCCGCACTGGCGCTTCAAGCTCGATCATGACGCGCCGATCGTCTGGGACGATCTGATCCGCGGGCCGCAACGCTTCGATGCCAAGACGATGAGCGATCCCGTCATCCGCCGCGCCGACGGATCGTGGCTCTATATGCTGCCCTCCGCGATCGACGATGCCGAGATGGGGATCACCCATGTCGTGCGCGGCGAGGACCATGTCTCCAACACCGCGCTGCAATTGCAGATGTTCGCGGCGATGGGCGCGGCGCCGCCCGCCTTCGCGCATGAGGCGCTGCTGACCGGCAGCGAGGGGAAACTGTCGAAACGGCTCGGCTCGCTCGGCGTCGCGCATTTCCGCGACAGCGGGATCGAGCCCGAGGCGGTGCGCGCCTTGCTCGCGCGGATCGGCACCAGCGATCCGGTCGAGCCGCTGGTCGATACCGCCGCGCTCGTCGCCGGGTTCGATTTCAGCTGCTTCGGCCGCGCGCCGGCGCGCTTCGACGAGGCCGAACTGGCGGGCGTCAACACCCGCATCGTCCACCAGCTCGACTTTGAACGAGTCGCCGGTCGCCTGCCCGCCGGCATGGGCCGGGCCGAGTGGGAGGCGGTACGCCCCAATCTGACGCGGATCGACGAAGCCGCCGAATGGTGGCGTGTGATCGAGGGGCCGATCACCGCCGAACGCGACCCCGCCGATGCCGCCTTCCTCGCCGAGGCCGCCGCGATCGCCGCGACGCTCGACTGGGGTGCAGACCCGTGGGGCACGCTCACCGCCGCGCTCAAGGCGGCGAGCGGACGCAGCGGCAAGGCGCTGTTCCTGCCGCTGCGCCGCGCGTTGACCGGGCTCGATCATGGCCCGGACATGAAGGCGTTGCTGCCGCTGATCGGCCGCGATCGCGCGATCGCGCGGCTTTCTTGAGGATATAACATCTCTCTTGTCTTCTGTGTAATGATGTAACATCATGCCAGCGCCGTCGAACCGGGCGGCGCGACTCCAGGAGAAGGAGACAGAGGCATGTATGCGGATCGTCACGCACGGCACACTCAGATCAATCCAGGCAGCGCCGCCCTCGCGCTCGCCATAAACGGCGCGATCCTCGGCGGACTGGTGCTGTTCGCCAACCCGACGTTTAAGAAGCATGTCGAGACGATCCTGACGATCAATCCGATCCCGCTCGAACCCGTCAAGCCGCCGCCCCCGCCCCAACCGCAGCCGAAACCCAAAACGATCGAGCAAGCCTCGCCGCAGCCGGTCGATACCAGCACGCCCGTCACCGTTACGAAGATCGCCGATCCCGCCCCGATTTCGCAGCCGACCTTCACGCCGGCTCTCGATGGCGGCGGCACGGCCGGCGCCGGCACGGTCGAAATCGCGAAGCCGGTGCCCCCCGTCCTCGTCGATCCGACGATCGACCCGCGCTACGCCAGCCTGTTCCAGCCGCTGTTCCCGCCCGACGAGCAGCGTGCGGGTCGCGGCGGGCGCGTGGTGGTGCGCGTGCTGGTCGGGGTCGATGGCCGCGTGAAGGATATCGAACAGGTCAGCGCGACCAGCGATTCGTTCTTCGCGGTCACACGCAGGCGCGCGCTGGAGAAATGGCGCTTCAAGCCCGGCACGCGCGACGGCATCCCGGTCGAGGCGTGGCGCACGGTCGCGGTCAGCTTCGTGCTGAACGACGCGGAATGACCATCCGCGGGGCGGGGGCTGGCGCCGTCCCCGCCCCGCCCCTATCTTCAGCCCCATGAAGTTCCGCATGCCCTGGATGTCCGAAGACCTCGCCGCCGCCGCTTCGGTGCGCGGGGCGATCGGCGATTTGCGCGCCTATCTGCGCCGACGGCCGCGCCATCAGATCGTGTTCCTCACCGCCGCGATCGGGCTGACCTTCCTGATGATCTACGGCTTCGCGATCGAGATGAAGGGCAAGCCGCGCGAATATCACCGCGACATCATCTATTTCAAACAGTGGAACGCCGATCGCACCGACGCCGAGATCGTCGCGCAACAGAAGATCGACGGCCCCGAACAGACCAAGCGCGAAGAGGCCGAAAAGCGCCTCGAGGCCGAGAAGCGCGCGATCTTCAAGCGGCTCGGCGATCAGATGAACGCGATCGGCCTGTACTGACGGTGGCCGACGACGCGCGCTGGATGGCGGCGGCACGGTCGCTGGCCGAACGCGGGCGCGGCCGATCGACTCCCAATCCCAATGTCGGCTGCGTCATCGTCCGCGACGGCCGTGTCGTCGGGCGCGGCTGGACCCAGCCCGGCGGCCGCCCGCATGCGGAGGCGATGGCGCTCGAACAGGCGGGCGAATCGGCGCGCGCCGCGACCTGCTACGTCACGCTGGAACCCTGCGCGCACGTCTCGCCGCGCGGGCCCGCCTGCGCCGATCTGCTCGTCGCGGAGGGCGTCGCGCGCGTGGTGATCGCGCTGCGCGATCCCGATCCGCGCACCGACGGCGATGGCATCGCCCGGCTGGAGGCCGCCGGCATCGCCGTCACCTCCGGCATCGGCGCGGACGCGGCGCGGCGCGGCATGGCCGGTTTCCTCACCCGCCTGCGTCTCGGCCGCCCGCACGTCACGCTCAAGCTCGCGCTCTCGCTCGATGGCGCGGCGGCGATGGGCGACGGGCGCAGCCGATGGATCACCGGCGCCGAGGCGCGCGCGCACGCCCATCTCGAACGCGCGCGGCACGACGCGATCCTGGTCGGGCGGGGCACGCTGGCGGCGGACCGGCCGCGCCTCGACGTGCGCCTGCCCGGGCTCGGCGATCGCACGCCGGCCCGCGTCCTGCTCTCCGCCACGCCCGAGCCCGGCTGGACGACGATCACCGCGCCGCCCGAGATCGCGACGCTCGCGGGGATCGGCAGCCTGTTGGTCGAAGGCGGCGCCGCGACGGCGGCGGCGTTCCTCGCCGCCGACCTGGTCGATCGGCTGCTGCTGTACCGCGCGCCGATCCTGATCGGCGGCGGCCGCACCCTGCCCGCGATCGGCCTCGACGATCTCTCGCGCGCGCATGGCCGCTGGGCGAGGCTTGACGCACGGCAACTTGGCAGCGACCGGCTCGAGGTCTACGAGCGCACGGAGAGAGACTGATGTTCACCGGAATCATCACCGATGTCGGCACGATCGCGGCCGTCGAGCCGCGCGGCGACACGCGTGTCCGCATCACCACGTCCTATGACACCGCCGATATCGATCTGGGCGCGTCGATCTCCTGCTCGGGCGTGTGCCTCACCGTGGTCGACAAGGCGCCGGGCTGGTTCGCGGTCGATGTGTCGGGCGAGACGCTGTCGCGCACCGCGCGGGGGCAGTGGGCGGAGGGCCGCCGGCTCAACCTCGAACGCGCGCTGAAGCTGGGTGACGAACTCGGCGGGCATATCGTCACCGGCCATGTCGATGGCACCGGCACGATCGTCGATCTCCACGACGAAGGCGGCTCGAAGCGGATCACCATCCTCGCCGGGCCGGAGATCGCGCCGTACATGGCCGAAAAGGGCTCAATCACGCTCGACGGCGTCTCGCTGACCGTCAACAGCGTCGAGGATGTCGCCGATGGCGTTCGCATCGGCGTCAACATCATCCCGCACACCGCCGAGGTCACCGCGATCGGCGCGGCCCATCTGGGCGACACGGTGAACATCGAGATCGATGTGCTCGCCCGCTACCTCCAACGCATGGAAGACTATCGTGCAAAACGCTGAACCCCGGTCCGGTGATCTCCACCGGCTTCGCCACGGCTTCCTCTCCAGCCCGGAGGAGATCATCGACGAGGCGCGCAACGGCCGCATGTACATCCTCGTCGATGACGAGGACCGCGAGAACGAGGGCGATCTCATCATCCCAGCACAAATGGCGACGCCCGACGCGATCAACTTCATGGCGACCCACGGACGCGGGCTGATCTGCCTCGCGCTTTCCAAGGAGCGGGTCGATCAGCTCGGGCTCGATCTGATGAGCCGCAACAACGGCACTCGCCACGAGACCGCCTTCACCATCTCGATCGAGGCGAAGGAGGGCGTCACCACCGGCATCTCCGCCGCCGATCGCGCGCGCACCGTCGCGGTCGCGATCGACGCCAGCCGCGGCCGCGAGGACATTGTCAGCCCCGGCCACGTCTTCCCGCTCGTTGCGAAACGCGGCGGCGTGCTGATCCGCGCGGGCCATACCGAAGCCGCCGTGGACGTCTCGCGGCTCGCCGGGCTCAACCCGTCGGGCGTGATCTGCGAGGTGATGAACGACGACGGCACGATGGCGCGGCTCGACGATCTCGTCGCCTTCGCCCAGCGCCACAACCTCAAGATCGGCACGATCCGCGATCTCATCGCCTACCGCCGCCGTCACGACCATCTGCTCGAACGCCGCAGCGAAATGCGGTTCAGCAGCCGCTGGGGCGGAGACTGGACCGCGATCACCTTCTACAACAAGGCGGTCGGCACGGAGACGATGGCGCTCGTCAAGGGCAGCATCGATCCGAGCAAGCCGACGCTGGTGCGGATGCATACGCTGTCGCTGTTCGCCGACACGTTCGGCGAACGCTCCCCCCGCGAGGGCCTGCTCTCCGGCGCGATGAAGATGATCGCCGAGGAAGGCAGCGGCGTGGTCGTCATCATCAACCGGCCGATGCCCAACTTCGCGTCGCGCCAGATGGAGGTCCACAAGACCGGCACGTTCGACGGCGATTCGGAGGAATTGCGCGATTACGGGATCGGTGCGCAGGTGCTCGCCGAACTGGGCGTGCATGACATGGTGCTGCTCACCAACACCCGCCACACGCTTGTCGCGCTCGAAGGCTATGGCCTGTCGATCATCGGTGAACGCGAAATCGAACGTATCGTCGAGGGGGACGCCTGATGGCGCGGATTCTGATCGTGGAAGCGCGCTTCTACACGCATCTCAACGACCTGCTGCTCGAAGGCGCGCGCGCCGCGATCGAGCAGGCGGGCCATAGCCACGAGACGATCACCGTCCCCGGCGCGCTCGAAGTGCCCGGCGCGATCGGCCTCGCCGCGGAAAGCGGCCGCTATGACGCCTATGTCGCGATCGGCGTGGTGATCCGCGGCGAGACCTATCATTTCGAGATCGTCGCGGGCGAGAGCGCGCGCGGGCTGATGGCGCTGTCGATGGACGGCCTCGCGATCGGCAACGGCATCCTCACCACCGAGAACGAGGCGCAGGCGCTCACCCGCGCCAAGCCGACCGAAAAGGACAAGGGCGGCGAGGCCGCCAAGGCCGCGCTCGCCATGCTCGCCTTGCGCGAGCGCTTCGCCTGAGCGCCACGATCGTCACCCCAGCTTACGCTGGGGTGACGGTGATGGTTACGCCGCGACGGCTTCCGTCTCGAGCGCGGGATAGTCGGTATAGCCCTTCTCGCCCCGGGTGTACCAGGTCGCGGGGTCCGACGGGTTGAGCGGCGCGCCCGTCCGCAAACGCTCGGGCAGATCGGGGTTGGCGAGGAAGGTACGGCCGAATGCCACCGCGTCGGCCACACCCGAATCGATCACCGCCTGCGCCGCCTCGGCCGTGTCGTAGTCCGAATTGACCACCAGCGGCCCCGCGAACACCTTGCGGATCGCCGGCGACAGCTTCGGGACATCGGTGCTGCCGAAGGTGCCGTGAGGGCCGGGCTCGCGCAGTTCGAGGAAGCCGATGCCGAGATCGGACAGCAGCTTGGCGGCATGGGTGAACAAGGGCTCGGGATCGCTGTCGTTCACACCCTGCGAATCGCCGTTGGGCGACAGCCGAACCGAGGTACGCCCCGCGCCCGCCACCGAGATCACGCGCTCGGTCACTTCGCGCAGCAGCCGCGTGCGGTTCTCGATCGAGCCGCCGTAAATGTCCTCGCGAAAATTGGCGTTGTCGCGCAGGAACTGGTCGATCAGATAGCCATTGGCGGCATGGATCTGCACGCCGTCGAACCCGGCGGCGAGCGCGTTGCGCGTGGCCGTCTCGTAATCGTCGAGGAGGCCGGGGATCTCGTCGAGCCGCAGCGGCCGCGCGGTCTCGGACGGCTGGCGGCCCTCATAGGTGTGCATATGGCCTTCGGTCTTGGTCGCGGAGGCGGACACGGGCTGCCCGCCGGTCACCGACGAATGCACCTGCCGCCCCATGTGCCAGAGCTGCGCGACGATACGGCCGCCCGCCGCGTGGACGGCGTCGGTCACCGGTCGCCACGCCGCGACCTGCGCGTCATTCCACAGACCGGGCGCATAGGGCCAGCCAAGCCCCTGCAGCGAGATGCCGGTCGCTTCGCTGATGATGAGCCCCGCGCTCGCGCGCTGGCGGTAATATTCGATCATGATGTCGGTCGGGACATGCTCGCGCGTGGCGCGGCCGCGCGTCAGCGGCGCCATCAGCACGCGGTTGGGAGCCTGGATATCGCCGAGGGCGATCGGGTCGAAGAGCGAAGTCATGGAACGGCACAATCCTTTTGTTGCCTGACGCGGCGGAGATAGGGCGCTAAGGGGCGGCATGCATCGCCGCGCCTCCCCAAGAATTTCTGCTGCACCGCAAACCGGCGGTGTGTTGGCGTTCGCGGCGCTGATCGGCGGCAACGTCGCGCTCGCGTTCGGGCCGTGGCTCGTCCGCCTCGCCGATACCGGGCCGGTCGCGGCGGCCTTCTGGCGCCTGACGCTGGCGGCACCGGTGCTGATCGCGCTCTCGCTGCGCTCGGGCTGGCGCCCGGCGGCATGGTCGTGGCGGCTTTGGCTGATGACGGCGCTGGGGGCGGCGTGTTTCGCCGGCGATCTCGGCAGTTGGCACCTCGGCATCCTGCGCACCACGCTCGCCAACGCTTCGCTGTTCGGCAATTCGACGACGATCCTCTTCCCGATCTACGGCTTCATCGCCGCGCGCACGCCGCCGACGCGGGCGCAGGCGGGGGCGTTGCTGCTCGCCTTCATCGGCGCGCTGTTGCTGATGGGGCAATCCTATCAGCTCGATTCGAGCCATCTCGGCGGCGATCTGCTCTGCATCCTCGCCGGGCTGCTCTACACGGTCTATCTCGCGCTGATGGCGCATGTGCGCGCCACCACCCCGCCGATGCCCGCGCTCGCGCTCTCGACGGTGATGAGCATCGCGCCGGCGCTGCTGTTCGCGCTGGCGCTCGGCGAGCGCGTTTTCCCGCAGCATTGGGGGCCGCTGGTCGGCCTCGCCTTCGTGAGCCAGATACTCGGACAGGGGCTGATGCTGCTCTCGCTCGGCCGCTTCCCGCCGCTCGTGATCGGGCTCGCGCTGCTGACCCAGCCGATCGTCGCGGCGACGGTCGGCTGGGTCTGGTATGGCGAGGCGCTCGGCCCGGCGGACATCGTCGGCGCGCTGCTCGTCGCGGTCGCGCTGGTGATGGTGCGCGCGCGGCGAGCGCCGGTTGCAACCGAAGGCGCCAAACACCAGAATACGGGCGGAGACCTATGATGCCGATTATCCCCGAAGACGCCACGCTCGACGAGATTGCGGTTCAGCTCGCGCCGCTGATCGCCGCCAACGCCGCCTTCGACGGATGGGGCGCCGCCGCGCGCGATGCCGCCGCCGACGCCGCCGGCGTCGACCGCGACGTCGCATCGCTCGCGCTGCCCGGCCAGATCGAGATGATCGCGGCGTGGTTCGGCAGCATAAACGCCGACATGGTCGAACGCCTGCCGCCCGAGGCGGTCGCCACGATGAAGATTCGCGCGCGCATCACCGCGCTGGTCGAGGCGCGGCTGGCGATCGTCGCGCCCAACCGCGAGGCGTTGCGCCGCGCCTTCGCGATCCTGGCGATGCCGCAGAACATCACCGCCGGCGCGCGGCTCGGCTGGTCGGCGGCGGACGCGATCTGGCGCGCGGCGGGCGACACCGCGACCGACTACAACCATTATACCAAACGCACGATCCTCGCCGCGATCTACGCCGCGACGATGAGCGTGTTCCTCGACGACGAGAGCGAAGGCTGGGCCGACACGCGCGCGTTCCTCGCGCGGCGGATCGAGGGCATCATGCGCTTCGAGAAGACCAAGGCCGGCCTGCTCGCCCGCGCCGCCTACCGCCCGAGCCTGTCACGCTTCATCGGCCGGCTGCGCTACCCGGCGGTGTGAGCGCCGCCGAAAACGGGAAATCCCCTCCTCATCGGGGCTGAGCGCGCCCGAAAGTTCGCCGCGCCGGGGCGGTCAGCGTGCTGATATCGAGAACGGCCGCGCCGCAGCACCGCTGCCCCAAGATGTGTTCGGCGCGGCCGCCATCGTGAAGCGCAACTCCCCGCCGGCCCGAAGTTCCGCGTCGGTCACGAAGCTGCGCGAGAGCGGCGCGCCGTTCAGCGTCACCGCGCCGATATAGGGGTGCGCATCCGACAGGCCATCGGCGACCACCGTGAAGCGCCTGCCGTTCGGCAAGGTCAGCACCGCGCGCGACACGAACGGCCGCCCGAGGACATATTGGTTCGATCCCGGCGCGACGGGGTAGAAGCCGAGCGCGGTGAACACCAGCCACGCCGACATCTGCCCGAGATCGTCATTGCCCGCGAGCCCGTCGGGCGTCGGCTTGTACTGGCTGTCGACGATCTGCTTGAGCCGCGCCTGCGTCCGCCACGGCGCGCCGGCATAAGCGTAGAGATAGGCGACGTGGTGGCTCGGCTCGTTGCCGTGGATATATTGGCCGATCAGCCCGGCGATATCTTCCGCATGGCTGTAATCGACCTTGCTGGTGTCGAAATCGAACATCGCGTCGAGCTTGGCGATCGTCTTCGCATCGCCGCCGAGCAGCGCGATCAGCCCGGCCTCGTCCTGCGGCACGAACCAGCTATATTGCCACGCATTGCCCTCGGTATAGTCCGAGCCATAGTTGATCGCGGTCGGATCGAACGGCGTGCGGAACGCGCCGGTCGAAAGCCGAGCGCGCAGCCAGCCGCTGTTCGCGTCGAAGCTGTTCCGCCAGTTGCCGGCGCGTTTCTCGAATCGGTCGGCGATGTCGGTCTTGCCCATCGCCCGCGCCATCCGCGCGATGCTCCAGTCGTCGAACGCATATTCGACCGTCTTCGAGGCCGCCTCGGGCTCCTTGTCGATCGGCACATAGCCGCGATCGATATAGTCGCCGAGGCCCCCATACGCGCGGTGATCGGCGCTCGCGACCATCGCGGCGAGCGCGGCGTCGGCATCAAACCCGCGCAGCCCCTTCAGATAGGCGTCGGCGATCACCGGCACGGCATGATAGCCGATCATGCACCACGTCTCGCGCCCGGCGAACTGCCACACCGGCAGGATGCCGTCAGGACTAAACTGCTGGCTCGCCACCAGCGATTGCACGACATCGGCGGTGGTCTGTTCCGGCTGCACCAACGTCAGCAGCGGATGTTCGGCGCGGAACGTATCCCACAGCGAGAAGGTCGAGCGGAAGGTGAAGCCCTTGGCCTGATGGACCTGATCGTCCGGCCCGCGATACCGTCCGTCGGCATCGCTCCACACGCTCGGCGCGAGCAGCGCATGATAGAGCGCTGTATAGACGCTGGTGCGGATCGGCGCGGGCGCATCGATCGCCACCGCGCCGAGCGCTTTCTCCCAAGCAGCGGTGGTACGCGCGCGCACCGCATCGAAATCGCCCGACTCGCTGGCGAGATTGGCGACGGCGGCATTCTCATCCACGCCCGACAGCGCGACCTTCACCTCGAGCGGCGCGTTCAGCACGCCGAAATCGAGCCGCGCCTCCAGCGCGCGCCCGAGCTTCTCGGCGAGCGCATCGCTGCCGCGCCCCGGCCCCTGGAAGCCCTTGTAGAGCAGCTTCTCCTCGCGATCGACAAAGGCGTGGTCGGTAAGCGGCGCGGAGAAGCGCATCGCGAAGTACAGCTTACGCCCCGGCGCCCAGCCGCGCGTTTCGCGGAAACCCGTCAGCACGCCGTCGGGGCGGAGATGCAGCCCGGACCACAGCACCTTGCCGGGATAGTTGTAGAGCGACGAGCGCAGATCGATCAGCAGATGCGCCGCCTGGCCGGCCGGAAACGTGTAGCGATGCACGCCGATCCGCGTGCCAGCGGTCAGCTCGGCGCGCACCTTGCTGTCAGCGAGCGTCACCGCATAATAGCCGGGGTGCGCGGCTTCGGTCTTGTGGTCGAAGCGTGAGCGATAGCCGGTGCCCGGCTGCTTGGGATCGCCCGGATCGAGCGCGACGCGCGCACCGACCGCCGGCATCACCAGCACGTCGCCGAGGTCGCTATGCCCCGCGCCCGAGAAATGCGTGTGGCTGAACCCCTGGATGGTCGGGTCTTCGTAGCGATAGCCCGCCGCGTGGCTGTAGCATGCGCGGATCTCGCAGCGCGTATCGGTGTCGGGCGAGAGCTGCACCATCCCGAACGGCGCCGTCGCACCGGGGAAAGTATGCCCTTCGCCGCCGGTGCCGATCATCGGATCGACCGTGTCGATCGGCGCCGGCGTCTGCGCGGCGAGCGGGGTGGTAGCGAGGAGAGCGGCGAGCAGGAGGGGGTGGCGCATTGGGACAGTAGAGCAGCCCGGACCATCCTACGCCATCCCCGTTCGTGCTGAGCTTGTCGAAGCACGTGCCCCAAGCGCTCCCGCCCGGAACACGTGCTTCGACTTCGCTCAGCACGAACGGAATTGAGGCGGGCCGATCAAATCGCCGCCAGCGCCTGCTCGAAATCGGCGATCAGGTCGCCGGCGTCCTCAACCCCGATCGAGATGCGCACCAGATTGTCGGTGATCCCCAGCGCCGCCTTGCGCGCGTCGGGCACCGACAGGTGCGTCATGCCGGCGGGGTGGCTCGCCAGCGTCTCGGTGCCGCCGAGGCTGACCGCGAGCTTGGCGATCTGAAGCGCGTCGAGGAAGGCGAAGCTTTCCGCCTCGCCGCCTTTCAGGAACAGCGAAAAAGTGCTGCCCGCGCCGGTGCAATGCCGGCGATAGATGTCGGCCTGCCGCGCGTCGCCGTGCGCCTCGAGGAAACCGAGATAGCCGACCCGCTCGACCTTGGGATGCCCGTCGAGGAACGCGCAGACCTTGGCGGCATTCTCGCCCGCGCGGCTCATCCGCAGTTCGAGCGTCTCCAGGCTGCGCAACAGCATCCACGCGGTATGCGGGTCGCAGATCGTGCCGATCGTGTTGCGCATCGAACGGATCGTGTTGATGTGCGCCTTCGATCCCAGCACGCCGCCCGCGACGAGATCGCTGTGCCCGCCGGCATATTTGGTGAGGCTGTACACGACCAGATCGGCGCCGTGCCGCAGCGGCTGCTGCCAGAGCGGGCCGAGGAAGGTGTTATCGATCGCGATCGGCGGCTTTTCCTCGGCGTCGGCGAAGATCGCGTCGCGGCTCGCCGCCACCGCCTCGATATCGACGAGCGCGTTGGTCGGGTTGGCGGGGCTTTCGAGATAGATCAGCGCGACCCGGCCCTGCGCCTTAGCCTGCTCCAGCACGGCGTCGATCTCGGCACGCGTCGCGCCCGCCGGGAAATCGAGCCACTTCACCCCGAACTTGCCGAGGATGCGCGCGATCAGCGTCTCGGTCGCGGCGTAGAGGGGCCCCGAATGGACGATCGTGTCGCCGGGCTGCACCATCGCGAGAAACAGCGTCGCGATCGCCGACATGCCGCTCGAGAAAGCGAGCGCGTCCTCGGCCTCCTCCCACACGCCGAGCCGATCCTCCAGAATCTCCTGGTTCGGCCCGTTGAAGCGCGAATAGACGAGCCCGTCGGCGCCCCCCGGCCGCTTGCCGGTGACGCCCTCGAAATGGCGCTTGCCGGCCGCCGCATTGGGGAAGACGAAGGTCGAGGTCAGGAAGATCGGCGGTTTCAGCGATCCTTCCGACAGCATCGGATCATAGCCGTGGCCCATCATCCGCGTCGCGGGGCTGAGCTTGCGCGCGCCGATCGATTCGAGCGCGGGCTTGGCGCGGCGCTGGGGCACGCCGCCGGTGAGGTCGGCTTCGGTTTCGTCGGTCATCTTGGTCTCCTGCGCACCCGGCTGAAGCGGGCCTGTCACAGATGTAACGATCTCGCGGACAAAAGGCAGCACCCGTTCGTCGCCCCGGCGAAGACCGGGGCCGCTCCATCGCGTTCGACCCGATCACGCCGAACGCCGCCGCCGGGCGACGATCAGCTCAGCCCGATGATCGAAATCTGCCGCCCATAGCCCGGCTCGCCGCGATGCGTCGCGCGGCGGAAGCTGAAGAAGCGGTCCTCATCGGCATAGGTGTCGAGCCCGAGCGTCTCGATCCGCCCCACGCCCACGTCGGCGAGCCGATGCGCGACATAGGCTCGGAGATCGAACTGGTGGTGCCCCGCGCGCCCGCTCGAGAAGAAGCGCGCGTTGGCCGGATCGGCGGCGTCGAACGTCCGCAGGAACGCGTCATCGACCTCATAGCTGTCGCGCGCGATGCACGGGCCGATCGCCGCGACGATCCGCTCGCGGCGCGCGCCCAGCGCCTCCATCGCGAGCACGGCGGAGGTGGTGACGCCGCCGAGCGCCCCCTTCCACCCCGCATGCGCCGCGCCGACCACGCCGGCGGCCATGTCGGCGAACAGCACCGGCGCGCAATCGGCGGTGAGGATGCCGAGCGCGAGGCCGGGCCGATCGGTGACGAGCGCGTCGGCGCGCGGGCGCCCGAATTGCTCGAACGCCGCGAGCACCGTCACCGCGTCCGACGAATGGACCTGGAACAGCGTGACCAGGCTCGCGCCCGGCAACACCGCCTCGGTGGCGCGGCGGCGGTTTTCGGTGATCGCGTCGGGATCGTCATCCGAACCGACGCCGACGTTCAGCCCCGCATATACGCCGCGCGACACCCCGCCGCCCCGCCCGAGGAAGCCGTGCGCGGCGCCCTCCAGCACGGCCGCGCGGTTCACCTCGATGCTCATATCACCAACCGCAGCAACCGGTCGTCGTCGATCGTTTCGCCGACCCGGAAGGCATAAGCGCCGATCTCCTCGAAACCGCGCCGTTCATAGAACCGCCGCGCGCGATGATTGTCGACATAGACGCTGAGGATGATCTCGCGGGCGCCGTGCTCGCGCGCGTGGCGGATCGCCCAGTCCATCATCTCCTGCGCGACGCCGTGCCCCTGCCAGGGGCCGAGCACGTAGAATTGGTAGAGTTCGATCGCGTCGGGCCGCCACTCGCCGGGGAACGTGACCGGTCCCATCTTGGCGAAGCCGATGATCGCGCCCGAGTCGATCGCCAGTCGCACGGTGAAATCGGGATCGGACAACTGCGCCGCCAGCCCGTTCACGCCGAAGGCATCGTCGAGGAAGGTGGTGAGATCGGACTCGCTGTAGAGCGTGCCGAACGTCTCGATAAACGATTGGCGCGCCATCGCCGACAGCGGCAGCGCATCGGCGGCGCGCGCGTCGCGATAGACGATCACGAAGCAAACCCCGCCGGCAACGGCCAGCCCGGCGCGGTCACGGCAAGCGCCTTGAACAGCGCCCCCATCTCGATCGTCAGCCGGTCGCGGTCGGCGACGATGTCGCGCGCCCGCGCCGGGGCGCCCTTGGCGAGCGCGGCCGCGCGCGCGTCGATGCCGAGCGCGCGCAGGAACGCGCCCTGCGTGACGACCGGCGACGGCCGCGCGCCTTCCTTCATCGCGGCGGCGGCGAGCGTGGCGAAATCGACATGCGCGGTCAGGTCATTCTCTCCCGGCGACTCGAACGGATTGGCGTAGGCGTGGCCGCGCACCGCCTGCAACGTGTCACCGATTGCCGGACCTTCATAGCCATAGTCGACCGTCAGCATCGCGCCGCCCTGCTGCGCGATCCGGCGGGCGAGCGCGCGGAAGATCGCGACGCTCGCCGGCGAGGTCTCGATGATCGATCCCGGCGCGGCATCACGCAACGCGGCGGGGATGATCTCGGCGGGCACCGGCTTGCCCGCGACCGGCAGGAACAGCGTGTCCTGGCACGCGACGAACCGCTCCGCCCAGCCGTCCGCCGCACGCACGAGCTGGCGGATCGGCAGCGCGTCGAAGAATTCGTTGGCGACGACGATCAGCGGCACGCCGTCAGGCAGCGTCGTCACGTCGTCGTGCCACGTCGCGCCCTCGACGCGCCTGGCCTGTTCGGCGCGGAGCACCGGGCTGGTCTCGACGAAATGGACCGGCGGCGCGAACCCCGCCTTGGCGGCGGCGCGCAGCGCATCGGCGGTGAGCGTGCCGCGTCCGGGGCCGCACTCGACCCACGCCGCATGGGGTCGCCCGGCGCTGTCCCACAGATCGGCCGCCCACAGCCCGATCAGCTCACCGAACATCTGGCTGATCTCGGGCGCGGTGGTGAAATCGCCGCCCGCCCCCAGCGGATCACGCGTCGCATAATAATGCGCGTTGGCGGCGGCCATGAACTGCGCGATCGGGATCGGCCCGGCGAGCGTGATCGCGCGCGCCAGCCGATCGGCGAGCGATGCTTCTTCTCCCCTCCCGCTTGCGCGAGGGGTCGGGGGAGGGGCGGTCAAAACGCGGGCCGGGCATGTGTGGACACGCCCTCCCCTAACCTCTCCCGCAAGCGGAAGGGGAATATCGTATGCATCAAGCCACGCTCTCCCCGCCCGCGATCGGCTCGACGCGGGTGCGGCGGCCCTTGGCGGTGGCGACCAGATACGCGCCGGCCAGGATCATCGGCAGCGTCAGCACCTGCCCCATGTGGATCGTGGTCGCGAAGAAGGTGCCGGCGAACTGCGCATCGGGCTCGCGGAAGAATTCGACCGTGAAGCGCGCGAGGCCATAGCCGATCAGGAAGATGCCGACGAGCTTGCCCGGTTCGTAGCGCGCCTTGGTCCGCCAGAAGAAGAAGCACAGCACCGCGAACAGGGCGATCCCCTCCAGCCCCGCCTCGTAGAGCTGGCTCGGATGGCGCGGAATCTCGCCGCCGCCGCGCGAGAAGATGATCGCCCAGGGCACGTCGCTCGGCTTGCCCCACAGTTCGCCGTTCACGAAATTGGCGATCCGCCCGAAGAACAGCCCGAACGGGACGCAGCAGGCGAGATAGTCATGCACCCGCAGCCAATCGAGCTTGTGGTTGCGCGCGAACAGGATGATGCCGAGCGAGGTGCCGATCATCCCGCCGTGGAACGACATGCCGCCGTCCCACAACCGCAGGATGTTGAGCGGGTGGAGGAACATCTCGGGCGCGTAGAACACGGCATAGCCGAGTCGCCCGCCGAGGATGATGCCGAGCGTCGCGTAGAACACCAGATCGTCGGCATGCCGCCGCGCCATCGGCGATCCCGGCTGCGCGATCAGCTTGAGCAGATACCACCAGCCGATCAGGATGCCGGTGATATAGGCGATCGAATACCATTTGATGTCGAAGAAGCCGAGGCTGAGCGCGACCGGGTTGAGGTGCAGTTGCTCGAACCGCAAATGCGTCTGGGTGTGCGTCGCGAGCGCGGCGGCGGCGGCAATCAGGGTCAAGCGCATGTCCTCGAACGTTCGTGCGCTTCCATAGTCCCCGGTGCGGCCACGGCCAAGTGCGGAACGATCGGCTGCGCCTAACGCCTAGCACCACGCGTCGCAGCCACTCCGTTCGCCCACCCGCTCCGTTCGCTTCGAGCGGAGAACGAGCGAAGTCGAGATCGCAGTCGAGAAGGCGCCCCTCGCCACCCGGTTCTCGACGGCCGCTTCTCGGCTTCGCTCGAAGCTGCTCGAACCGAACGGGGCTTTGCGAGGAAAGCTATGGTGACGCCACCCTTCGCCGGGTACAGCAGGGCAATGGCCGCACGCGGAGAGGGAAGCAACGTCAGCCGGCGCGGGCTGTTGGTCGGCGGCGGCGCCGGCGTCGGGCTGCTCGTCGCCTGGGCGCTCTGGCCGCGCGGCTATGCGCCCAACCTGCCGCTCGCGAAGGGGGAGACGCTCTTCAACGCCTGGCTCAAGATCGGCGAGGACGGCACCGTCACCGTCGCGGTGCCGCAGGCCGAACATGGCCAGGGCGTCTATACCGCGCTCCCGCAGATCCTCGCCGACGAACTGGGCGCGGACTGGCGCACCGTCGCGGTGCAGCCCGCCCCGCTCAACCCGCTCTACGCCAACCCGCGCGCCGCCGACACGCTGTTCGCGGGCGTGTTCGACGCGGTGCCGCCACCGCTGCGCGAAGCCCATGCGCGGCGCGGCGCGCTCCTGCTCACCGCCGGATCGACCTCGGTGCGCATGTTCGAAGCGCCGCTCCGCGCGGCCGGCGCGGCGGCGCGCGTGCTGCTGTGCCAGGCGGCGGCGAAGCGGTGGGGCGTCGATTGGCGGGCGTGCGCGGCCGAGGCGGGCTTCGTGACGCACGGCAAGCAGCGGCTGCGCTTCGCGGAGCTCGCCGCAGCCGCCCCCGGCGGCACGCTGCCCGATCCGCTGCCGCTGCGCGCGGACGACACCAACCGGCTGACCGGCCAGCCGCTGCCCCGGCTCGACGCCCCCGCCAAGATCGACGGCTCCGCCAATTTCGCGGGCGATATCCGCCTGCCCGACATGGTGTTCGCCGCGATCCGCCAGGCGCCGCTCGGCGATGCCCGCCTGCTCTCGGTCGATCGCGCCGCCGCCGCGAAGGTGCGCGGCATGCTCTCGGTTGTCACCAACGATGGGTGGGTCGCGGCGGTGGCGAGCAACGGCTGGGCGGCGGACCGCGCGCTCGACGCGCTCGCGCCGCGATTCACGATTCGCGGCGCCCCGATCAACAACGACAGCATCGACGCCGCGCTTGATGCCGCGCTCAAAGGCGACGGTACGCGGATCTGGGCGAAGGGCGATCTCGCGCCGGTGTTCAAGGGCGCGCGGCTCGTCACCGCCGCGTACCGCGCGGGCATCGCCGTCCATGCCGCGATCGAGACGATGACCGCGACGGCGCGGCTCGAGGACGGGCGGCTCGAACTGTGGCTGCCCACGCAGGCGCCCGGTCTCGCCCGCGCCGCCGCCGCGGCCGCGCTCGGCATCGCCGAAGCCGCCGTGACCGTCTATCCGATGCTGATCGGCGGATCGTTCGGCGCCAATCTCGATCACCGCGCGGCGCAGCAGGCGGCGGTGCTCGCGCGCGTGCTCAAGCGCCCGGTGCAGCTCACCTGGTCGCGCCGCGAGGATCTCCAGCACGATCGCTATCGCCCGCCCGCGCGTGCGCGCATGGCGGCGCGGCTCGGCGCCAACGGCCAGATTCTAGGTTGGCAGGCGCGGATCGCCGCGCCCGCCACCGGCCGCGAGCTCGCCGCGCGGCTGCTCGACACCGATGCGGCCGCGCGCGCGGCGCTCGCGCTGCCCGCCGCGGGCGATCGCTACGCGGTCGCCGGCGCGCGCCCGTTCTACCGAATCCCCGCCTATGCGATCGACCATCACCCCGCCGACATCGGCGTGCCGACCGGCCATTGGCGCTCGGGCGCGCACAGCTACACCGCCTTCTTCACCGAATGTTTCATCGACGAGCTGGCGCATGTCGCGGGCACCGAGGCGCTGTCGTTCCGCATCGCCATGCTCGGCGGCGATGCGCGGCTGGCGCGCTGCCTGTCGACCGCCGCCGCGCTCGGCGGATGGGAAGGCGGCGTGCCGGGCAGCGGGCAAGGCATCGCCTGCCACAGCTTTCGCGGCAGCCACATCGCGGTGCTGGCCGAGGCGCATATCGACGACGACCGGACGGTCGCGGTCGATCGCATCGTCGCGGCGGTCGATTGCGGGCGGCAGATCAACCCCGATCTCGTCCGCCAGCAGATCGAGGGCGGGCTGATCTTCGGCATGGCGGCGGCGATCGGCGGCGCGACCGGGTTCAGCGAGAATCGCGCCGACGTGCGCACCTTGCGCGACCTCGGCCTGCCGCGCCTCGCCGACACGCCCGACATCACCGTCGAACTGATTTCGAGCGAGGCCGATCCCGGTGGGGTGAGCGAACTCGCCGTGCCCGCGGTCGCGCCCGCGATCGCCAACGCCTTGCAGACATCGACCGGCTACCGCCTGCGTTCGTTGCCGCTCACCGTAGGAAACTCCTGATGCTCCCCGCCAACCATCCCCCCGTCGCGGCGCCGCGCATCGGCGTCCTGATCGTCAACCTCGGCACGCCCGATGATGCCTCGCCGCGCGCGGTGAAGCGCTACCTCGGCGAATTCCTGTCGGATCGCCGCGTCGTCGAAATCTCGCCCCTGCTCTGGCAGCCGATCCTGCGCGGCATCATCCTCAACACCCGCCCCCGGAAGTCGGCGCATGCCTATCGCCAGGTCTGGCGCGAGGACGGCTCGCCGCTCGCGGCGATCACGGCGGCGCAGGCGCGCGCGTTGCAGGGCGCTTTCGGTGACGGCGTCACGGTCGATTGGGCGATGCGCTACGGCACGCCGGCGATCCCCGAGCGGCTGGCGGCGATGAAGGCGGCCGGGTGCGAGCGCATCCTGATCGCCCCGCTCTATCCGCAATATTGCGCCGCCACGACCGCCACCGCCAATGACAGCGCCTTCGCCACGCTCGCGGCGATGCGCTGGCAGCCGGCGCTGCGCACGCTGCCGCCCTATCACGACGATCCGCGCTACATCGCCGCGCTGAAAGCATCGGTCGAGGCGTCGCTCGCCGCGCTCGATTTCACGCCCGATGCGATCCTCGCCAGTTTCCACGGCATGCCCAAGCGCACGCTGGAGCTCGGCGATCCCTATCACTGCCATTGCCAGAAGACCGCGCGGCTGCTCGCCGAGGCGATCGACCGACCGCTCACCATCACCTTCCAGTCGCGCTTCGGCCCCGCCAAATGGCTCGAACCCGCGACCGACACCACGCTGGCCGCCCTGCCCGCGCAAGGGGTGAAGCGGGTGGCGATCGTCGCGCCGGGCTTCTCGGCGGATTGTCTGGAAACGCTCGAGGAACTGGCGATTCGCGGACGCGAGACGTTTCTGGCGGCGGGGGGCACGGACTTCGCCTATCTTCCCTGCCTGAACGATAGCACCACAGGGGTGCAGCTTTTGCGGCAAATACTCAGACAAGAACTTGAAGGGTGGCTCCCCGCCGCCTAGCGTCGAAACGGCCAAACGCAGGAGAGAGACATGGCACGCGTAGGAATTGTCACGGGTGGAACGCGCGGTATCGGCGAAGCGATCAGTCTCGCACTCAAGGAAGCGGGGGTGACGGTCGCCGCGACCTATGCGGGCAACGACGCGCGCGCGCGGGAGTTCACCGAGCGTACCGGTATCGCCGCGTACAAATGGGACGTCGCCGATCACGCGGCCTGCCTCGCCGGTTGCGCCAAAGTGGTCGAAGAACTCGGGCCGGTCGATATTCTCGTCAACAACGCCGGCATCACCCGCGACGGCACCATTCTCAAGATGACCTATGAGATGTGGAAAGAGGTGATGGACACCAATCTCGGCGGCTGCTTCAACATGGCCAAGGCGGTGTTCCCCGGCATGCGCGAGCGCAAATGGGGGCGGATCGTCAACATCGGCTCGATCAACGGGCAGGCCGGCCAATATGGCCAGGTCAATTACGCCGCCGCCAAATCGGGCATCCACGGCTTCACCAAGGCGCTCGCGCAGGAAGGCGCGCGCGCCGGCGTCACCGTCAACGCGATCGCGCCGGGGTATATCGACACCGACATGGTCGCGGCGGTTCCGGCCGATGTGCTCGAAAAGATCGTCGCCAAGATTCCGGTCGGCCGCCTGGGGCAGGCGCATGAGATCGCGCGCGGCGTCGCGTTCCTGTGTTCGGAGGACGGCGGCTTCGTGACGGGCTCGACGCTGAGCATCAACGGCGGACAACATATGTACTGACGGGCGCAGGGCCGGCCGAGCCGCGCCGACGCGCTCCGCGCGTCGCCCGGCACGGCCGGCGGGTCGGCGCCAAGCCGAACCCGGCCGACGGCTTCGCCGTCGGCGCCGGCATGCAAATCACCCGTTTGTGCCAAGCGGAAGGGAAGGTCAGTCCGGGGGCGGATAGTCGACCTGGCCGCAGCTCACCGGGCCGCCCGCGACCGCGTTCACCGTGCAGGCGGGCTTGCCGTACACCGTCACGCCGCCGAGGCCGGTGGTGGTGACGGCAGCGGTGTAGCGCGCCTGCGCGTCGATCGCGCCATTGCCGTCGAGCCGGACGGTGAGATCGTCCGCGACCAGCGGCGCGGCGGCGATGCTGGCGCTGCCGCTCGTCGTCAGCCGCGCCTTGGCGGCGCGCCCGCCAAGGGTCATCGTGCCCGCGCCGAGCACGGTCGCGAAAAGCTGATCGGCGTCGATCGTCGGCGCGGCGAGCGTCCCGCTGCCGGTCAGCGACAGGTCCAGCCGCTGGCCGCGAAACGGGCCGCCGACCGAGACCTGCGCCGCGCCGACCGCCACGATGCTGCGAATCGCCTGGGTCGAGATACGCACGACCGGCGCGGTGTGTCGGGCGCCGCCCTGCTCGCCCCAGCCGTTCACGCCCGCGCGCACGATCAGCGTGGTGCCATCGACGCGCACGTCGAGATCGCCGAGCGCGCGGGGATCGCCCTCGGCGCTGCCGCCGGGCGCGCCGCCGAGCGTCACGATCACGCGGAACGGCCCGTCGATGCGGACCCGGTCGAAGCTGCCGATCGCGAATCCGCGCTGTTCGGCGGCGGCGGGCGCGGGGAGGCAGAACAGCGGCAGGGCGGCGAGAAGACGTTTCACGCGAAGGGCATCGTCCGCTTTGTGCCCCCACACAAGCGCGAACGGGACGTTGCCGTTCGATCAGCCGCCGCAGCGGACCTCGCCGGTGCCGGTGTTGGTGGTCGAGCACCGCGCCGCCGGGCCGAGATCGACGTCGCCGGTTCCGGTGACCGACACCCGCGCCGGCCCTTCGACCGTCGCGCGCACGGAGCCGGTTCCCAGCACCGACACCGTCGCGTTCGTCGCCTTCAGCCCGGCGGCATCGACGTCGCCCGAGCCGGTCAGGTCGATCTTGAGCTGGTGCGCGCTGCCCTTGGCCGACAGCCCGCCGGTGCCCGACAGCGTCAGATCGGCGGATTCGACGCCGAGGGTGCCGATCGCGACGTCGCCCGAACCCTGGCTATGAAGGCGGAAGCGCTCGCCCTCGACCCGGTCGATCGCGAGATCACCGGTGCCGGTGAGATCGGCGCTGGTGATGCGCGGCATCGTCACGAAGATCTTCACATGGGCCTTGTCGCCCCATTGAAAGCCAAACGCCTGCTTGCGGCCGATGCTGAGCACGTCGCCGTCGCGGACGATTCGAAGCGCGTCGAGTTCGGCGGCCGGCCCCTCGGCGCGGACCGAGAAGCCGCTGCCGACGCGGATATCGACGTCATCCGAGCCGCGCAGCGCAACGCCGTTGAAACCGGCCACCTCATAAATGCGTGACGTGCCGCCGCCGGTCGCGGCGGCGGCGTCGCGGTCCTCGGCCGGTGAACAGGCGACCAACGCCATCAGCGCGATGAGAGACGCGAACCGCATGCCATCCTCCTTGTGTATTGTTTTTATAATACACAATCGCGTGAGCCACAACGAAAAAGGGGCGGCCGTCACCGGCCGCCCCCTTTGAACGTCAGGAAAAGGCGCCGCGGATCAAGCGGGAACCTTGTCCTTGTTGTGGATCGCCGCGGCCTTGCGCAGGATCTCGAGGATCTTCTCCTGCGCGGTCGGCTCATCGACCTGTTCCATCGCGGCGAGCTCGCGCGCGAGGCGGCTGGTCGCCGCTTCGAAGATCTGGCGCTCCGAATAGCTCTGCTCGGGCTGGTCGTCGGCGCGGAACAGATCACGGACCACTTCGGCGATCGAGACGAGGTCGCCCGAATTGATCTTCGCTTCATATTCCTGCGCGCGGCGCGACCACATCGTGCGCTTGACGCGCGGCTTGCCGGTCAACGTTTCGAGCGCCTCGCGCAGCGTCTTGTCACTCGACAGCTTGCGCATGCCGACGCTCTCGGCCTTGTTGGTGGGGACGCGGAGCGTCATGCGCTCCTTTTCGAAGCGAAGCACGTAGAGTTCGAGTTGCATCCCGGCGATTTCCTGCCGTTGCAGCTCGATGACACGGCCGACGCCGTGCTTGGGGTAAACGACATAATCGCCGACGTCGAAGGACAGCGCCTTGGCAGCCATTCCGTTAGCCTTTCTGTAGGACCGGTGATCCCGTGCGACAGCACCGCGCGCAAGAGGCTGCGAGGGTGCAAGCGGGTGTGGGTGTGTTAACGTCTCCAGCGGGAGAAACGCGCGACCGCGCCTCCGTCGCCGATGCTATAACACACCAGCAATAAAATTACCAGCCCGCCGTCATGAACGCGCGGGGGCCGCCGTGGCGGGCCGATCCTAGCAAGTGGCGGACGCGATCAGTCGCCGGCGCCCGGCGCCGCCGAAAAATATTTGTCATACTTGCCGGTTTCGTCCTTCATCGCATCGGCGTCGGGCGGCGTCTGATCGAGCTTGCGGGTGACGTTGGGCCATTGCGCCGAGAAGGTGGCGTTGAGTTCGAGCCATTGTTCGAGATTGCTCTCGGTATCGGGCAGGATCGCCTCGGCCGGGCATTCGGGCTCGCACACGCCGCAATCGATGCACTCGCTGGGGTTGATGACGAGCATGTTCTCGCCTTCATAGAAGCAGTCGACCGGACACACCTCTACGCAGTCCATATACTTGCAGCGAATGCAGGCATCGGTGACGACGTAGGTCATTAAACTCACTCCGGGACGGTAATCGCGCCCTGCTATGCGCGGGGACAGGCCCCGTCAATCACCGGGGACAAGATGCGAGCCGTTCTCAAGCAAATCGCTGTAGCACGCGCGTCCCTCCGCTGGCGGCCCACGCCGGGCGGGCAGCGCCTCGACCCGGATCGCGCGGACCCGCCCCGCCGGCGTCGCGAATGCGATCACCGCGCCGATCCGCACCGGCGCGGCGGCACGGTCGATGGGACGACCATCTAGGCGGAGGCGGCCCGCGGTGGCGAGCGCCTGGGCGATCGCGCGCGTCTTGACGATGCGGCTATGCCAGAGGAACACATCGAGCCGCATCGTGCCTTCAGCCAAGCCGTGCTCCCAAATCTGCAAGCGCCGCGAACGCATTGTCGCGCGGCGGCGCGGTCGGCGCCGCGCGGGTGAGGCCGCGCCATGCCCAGCGCGGCCGGCCATCCTCCGGGCGGGCGGCGCGGAAGCCCAACGCCGCCATCAGCCGCGCGAGCGTGTCGGGCGTCATCCCGATCGAGGTGGCGAGCGCGGGATCGGGCGCGAACGGGCGATGGCCGTCACGCGCATCATGCACCGCCCGCGCGACCCGTTCGGCGAGATCGACGCGCACCGCCTGGCTGCCGAGTGGACGATAGCCGTGCTGGAGGTGCGCGCCCGGCGCTTGACGCGGCAGCACCGTCGGGCCGGCGGCTGGTGGCGGCGACACCGCCACCCCGCGCGCGGCAAGCAGCATCCGCCGCCAGCGCGCCGGCTCGGGCTTGAGCAGGCGCGGATCGAACAGGTCGAGCGCGCCGATCGTCACGCCGGCGGCGCGCAACCGCTTGCGCGCGGCGGGATCGAGCGCGTCAACCGCCTGGCCGACGCTCATCCGCGTCGCGATCCCGCCGGCATCGACCAGCCCCGCCGCCACCGCGCGCAGCGGCGGCGACGCGTGCGCGTCGCGCAACACCGCGTCGAGCGTGCCGAGCACGGGCAGCCGCCGCGCGATCTGCGCAGTGACCCAGCGTTCGAGCCGCTCGCGCGCGGCCGTCTGCGCGGGCCGGTCGAGGCAATCGAGCGCGCGATTGAGCAGCACGCGCGGCCGCGCCAGCGAGGGCCCCGGCCCGAGCCGCGCGACCTCATGTCCGGCCCAGCGGATCGCCGGCGCGTCCTCGGCGAGGGTGAAATCGGCGTCGGCCGCATCGGCGAGCGCCTGCGCGCGCCGCGCGCGCTCGGTCCCGAGCCGGCGTTCGGCGGCCGCAAGCAGCAGCCGCTTGTCGGCAAGCCGCGCGTCGGGCGCGACGGTGAAGCGGAAACCGTTCAGCGTGCCGATCGGATGATCCTCTACGCTGACCTCGCCCTCCGGCCCCACAGTGACGGGCAGCGCGCGCGGATCGGCGCCGATCTGCCGCATCAGCAGCGTGGTGCGCTTGTCGACGAAACGTTGCGTCAGGCTGAGGTGGAGCGCGTCGGACAACCGCTCCTCGACTGCGCCGGCGCGCGCGCTCCAATGTGCCGGGTCGGCAAGCCAGTCGGCGCGGTTGGCGATATAGGCCCAACTCCGCGCCGCCGCGATCCGCCCGGCAAGCGTCTCGACATCGCCCGCAACATTGTCGAGCCGGGCGATCTCGTTGGCGAACCATTCGTGCGGGACATGGCCGAGACCGTCGCTCAGATAGCCGAACACGCGCCCGACGAAGCGCGCGTGCGGATCGACCCCGAGCTTGCGGAAATCGGGCAGCCCGCAGGCGGCCCACAGCCGCGCGACCATCTTCGTGCCCCGCACCCGGTCGCGCACCCAATCTTCGCCCGCGAGCCGCTTGAGCACGGCGAGATCGGTCGCCTCCGGCGCGGCGCGCAACACGCGCGCTTCGGGGCGCTGCTCGAGGCTCGCGATCAGCGCGCCGATGCTCGACAGATCGGGCACGCCCTCGCGCCAATAGAGATGGTCGAGCGGGGCGAAGCGATGTTCCTCGATCGCCAGCACCTCCTCGGGGCCGAACGCGCTCGGGCCATCCTCCACCAGCGCGCCGAACGTGCCGTCGCGCTGGTGCCGCCCGGCGCGACCCGCGATCTGCGCCATCTCGGCGACGGTAAGGCGGCGCTGGCGATGCCCGTCGAACTTGTGGAGCGACGCGAAAGCGACATGGCTGACATCCATGTTGAGCCCCATGCCGATCGCGTCGGTGGCGACGAGATAATCGACCTCGCCCGCCTGGAACATCGCCACCTGCGCGTTGCGCGTGCGGGGGGAGAGCGCGCCCATCACCACCGCCGCGCCACCACGCAAGCGCCGCAGCATCTCGGCGACGGCATAGACCTCCTCGGCCGAGAAGGCGACGATCGCCGAGCGCTTGGGCAAGCGGCTGATCTTCCGCGCGCCGGCATAGCTGAGCGTGGAAAAGCGCGGCCGGGTGATGATCTCGGCGTCTTTCACAAGCGCCTTGACCATCGGGCGGAGCGCCTCGGACCCGAGCAGCATCGTCTCCTCGCGCCCCCGCGCGCGCAGAATGCGATCGGTGAAGACATGGCCGCGCTCGGGATCGGCGCCGAGTTGCGCTTCGTCGAGCGCGACGAACGCGACTTCGCGGTCGAGCGGCATGCTCTCGGCGGTGCACAGGAACCAGCGCGCGTCCTTGGGGACGATCTTCTCCTCGCCAGTGATGAGCGCGACCTGGTTGGCGCCCTTGAGTTTGACGACACGGTCGTAGACTTCGCGGGCGAGCAGCCGCAACGGGAAGCCGATCATCCCGCTCGAATGCGCACACAGCCGCTCGACCGCGAGATGCGTCTTGCCGGTGTTGGTCGGCCCCAGAACGGCGGTGACCCGGTGGTCGGCGCGTGACATGACGCTGGTAACATCGGCTGCCGGGAGGGGATGCGCAACCACAAGATCGTCCTTGACCGGCGATTTTCGCGCCGTGATGTTCGCGGGCGTCTTGCGAAAGGCGGCGCGTAACCCCGTACAAAGAGCGCGATATCCGCATGTCGAAACTTCTTGCCCGACTCGGCGAACGCCTCGCCGCAGCGGCGGGAAAGCGGGTGGCGGGTTAAATTGACTTTCATCCTTTGGCGCCACACACATCCTGACCTCACGCCGGGGGTCGATGTATTGGGCGGCGTCATGAGGGGGGCGGTCAGCCGTGTTCTTGCGTAGCGATTCCGGGATCGAACTGGCTGGCGGCACGGCCACCGTGTCGCTCGGCCGGACGCTGTCGCCGCTTCGCGCCCCCACCCCGCTCGAACGCTTTCGCGCCGCGCTGGAGAAGATCGACTGGGTGCCCGACCTGGGCGCGCGGATCGGGTCCGCGGACTGGTGGCGGGGTGCGCTGACCTGCACGCTCTTGTGCGCCGGCGCGGTGGCGCTGGCGCCGCGCATCCACCCGATCGCCGGCACCGTGGCGCCGCCGCTCGCCGGCGCGCAGTGGGACGAAGCGCGCGCGCAATCGATCGCGCCGCTCGCTTATGGCGCCAACACCGGGCATCGGATGGCCGCCAATGATTTCGTCGCGCCGCTCACCGAGACGCCCGAGCGGCCGAGCGTCGACCTGTCGGCAAGCTATGGCGCGGGCGACAGCTTCGCCGCGGTGTTGCGCCGCGCGGGCGTGTCACAAGGCGATTCGGACGCGGCGATGCGGCTCATCACGGCGGCGACCTCGCTCGACGAGCTCAAGCCCGGTACGCAGATCGACCTGACGCTCGGGCGGCGGGCCAGCAAGCGTGTGGCGCGCCCGCTCGACCAGCTCTCGTTTCGCGCGCGCTTCGATCTGCAACTCTCGCTGAAGCGCGTTGGCGGGGCGCTCACCCTTAGCCGGCAGGTGATCGCGGTCGATCATACGCCGCTGCGCATTCAGGGGCTGGTCGGATCGAGCCTGTACCGCTCCGCACGCGCCGCCGGCGCCCCGGCCAAGGTGGTCGAAGCCTATATCCGCGCGATCGCCAGCCGGCTCTCGGTCGGGCGCGACGTGCATGCGGCGGACAGTTTCGACCTGATCGTCGAGCAGGCGCGCGCCGCCACCGGCGAGGTGCAACTCGGCGGGCTGCTGTTCGCCGGGCTGAAGCGCGGCGGCGGCAAGCCGCTCCAGCTCGTCAAATGGGGCGACGGCGAGCGCGCGCAATGGTTCGAATCGTCGGGCCAGACCGAACGGCGCGGTGCGATGGGAATGCCGGTTTCGGGCCACGTCACCTCCACCTTCGGGCTGCGCATGCACCCGATCCTCGGCATTCTCAGGATGCACAAGGGCATGGATATCGGCGCGCCCTGGGGATCGCCGATCCACGCCGCGACCGATGGCGTGATCCAGTTCGCCGGCCGCACCGGCGGCTACGGCAATTTCGTCAAACTCGCCGGGCCGGGCGGGATCGCGACCGGCTATGGCCATATGAGCCGGATCGCGGTGCGCACCGGCACGCGCGTCGCGCGTGGGCAGGTGATCGGCTATGTCGGCTCGACCGGGCTTTCGACCGGGCCGCATCTGCACTGGGAGGTGTGGCGCAACGGCGTGTCGGTCAATCCGCGCACGATCTCGCTGTCGAGCGTGGTGCAGCTTTCGGGCGACGCGCTGCGCGCGTTCAAAGCGCGGGTGGGGTCGCTGCTGGCGGTGAAGCCGGGCGCCCGGTGACAGGCGTCGCCGGGCTTACCGCCCCTGCGCGCGCCAGCGCGTGATCGTGCGCGCAATGATCTCGTCCTCGCCGCCGACTTCGGTCCAAAGCGCCGAGAACACCGGATCCTCGGAGGCCGGGCGTTTCACCTCTTCCAGCCCGTCGAACGCGACGCGGATCGGGATCGCGACGCCTTCGCCGCAGATGATGCATTCGCGGTTGCGCAGCGCGGGGATCGCATCGAGGAAGCCGCGCGCGCCCTCGGGCATCGCCGCGCGGACGAACGCCTGATCGCGATCGTTGTTGAGCCGCATCGCGATGATCGTGCCGCATTGCGACAGCACGCCCTCGGCGAGATCGGACGGGCGCTGCGTGATGAGGCCGAGCGAGACGCCATATTTGCGGCCCTCCTTGGCGATCCGGCCGAGGATGCGCCCGACCGACGAGGCATCGGCGTTGCGCTCGTTGGGGATGTAGCGGTGCGCTTCCTCGCAAACGAGCAGGATCGGGCGCCGCGGTTCGTGGCGCGACCAGATCGCGAAATCGAACACCATCCGGCTCAGCACCGCCACCACCACGGAGGTGATCTCGGAAGGCACGCCCGACACGTCAATGATCGAGATCGGCTTGCCGCCGCCGGGCAAGCGGAAAATCCGTTCGATGAACCCGGCCATCGTATCGGCGACCAGCAGGCCCGAGAACATGAAGCCGTAGCGCGGATCGGCCTTGATCTCCTCGATCTTGGTCTTGAGCCGCATATACGGCGCGGTGTCGCCGGCGCGGTCGAGCTTACCCATTTCAAGCTGGATGAAGGCTGTGAGATCGCTGAGCAGATAGGGGACCGGCGCATCGACCGTCAGCTTCGCGATGGCCTGCCCGAGCCGGCCCTTACCGCGCGCGAGCAACAGGCATTTGGCGAGAATGTCGGCATCGGCCTGGCGCGACGAGCCGGTCGTGGTGAGAAACACCTCGCAATGCTCGGCGAAGTTCATCAGCCAATAGGGCATCTGGAGGTTCGAGACGTCGAAGATCGCGCCGTTGGTCTTGAACGCGGCGGCATATTCGCCGTGCGGGTCGATCATCAGGATATGGCCCTGCGGTGCGAGATCGCAGATACGGTGCAGGATCAGCGCGGCGCTGGTCGACTTGCCGGTGCCGGTGCTGCCGAGCAGCGCGAAATGCTTGCCGAGCATCGCATCGACGTACAGCGCGGCACGGATATCGCGGGTCGGGTGGACGGTGCCGATTTCGATATGGGCGCGATCTTCGGTGGCGTAGATCTGGCGCAGATCGGCGGTGGCGACCGGATGAACGTGGCAGCCCGGCATCGGATAGCGCGTGACGCCGCGCCGGAAGCGGGCGAGCACGTCGGTTCGCGGGCTCGCATCGCCTTCGCCGAGGAAATCGACCAGCGCGACGATCCGCTCGCCATCGTCGGCGAGTTCGAGCGATCGCACGCTGGCGACCAGCCAGACGCCGCCGACGCGAAGCTTGATCTGGCTGCCGACCGAACCGGCGGCGGCGACGATTGGATCGTCCTGCCGCTCGAGCGCGGCGAGCCGGCCGGGATCGAACACGACCCGCCCGCATGATCCGGCGATCTCGATAACGATCCCGATCGGGTCGCGCGGGCTGGCCGCACGCGGCGGGGCGGGTGTGGCGAAGGCGTGGCCGCCCGGCATCTCGATCATTCGCGGCTCGTCCCAATTGAGGGCGGTGTGCTTAACGCTCGAGTCGTAAAGATTGGGTGTGGCGCGATCGCTCAGAACCGCCGCGCGATCAGCCCCGCGCCCCAGCCGAACGCGACCGACAGCGCGACCGCGACCAGCCCGTAGAGGACCGCGTTGCGTTCCGCCGAGCGGGCGACGAAGCGTTCGAAGCCCGATTTGCGGATTTCGATGTCGCGCGTCGCCACCGCCAGCACATGGCCGTCGCGCACCAGGAAGGTCTCCGCAGTGAAGCGGCCGACCGGCACGCGCGCGGGGATCGTCACCACCGCCCGGTACAGCACGCCGTCGGTGATCTCGACCGCGCCGGGCGCCTCGACATACAGGCCGGCGCGGCGCTTGAGATCGACCAGCCCGCGCGCGAACCGGTCCTGCCGGTCGTCGAGCGCGCTGGTGGCGGGCGAGAGTTGCAGGCTGTCGAGCCCGAGTTCGTAGATCGCGCGGGTGCGCTCATCGAGCAGGCTGGCGATCGGCCGCGACGAGGCGATCGCGTAGAAGCTCGGCGCGGAGCGATAGCGCAGCCGCGCGGCATTGACCCAGATCAGCCCGCCGAGCTTCTCCTTCTCGCGCACCAGGATCGATTGCGTCGGCCCCTTCACCACCACGACGATGTCGGTCGGCTTGTCGTCGTCGGGCAGGCGCCCGCCGGGATAGAGGATCGCGCCGAACAGCAGCAGGTCGGCGCCGGTGAAGCTGTAGACGATCTCGACATTGCGCTGCGACACGTCGGGGACGAGCACCGGCTTGCTCTCCGCCGCGATCAGCAGCGGCGCCAGCATCAGCGCCAGCCAAAGACGCGTCCCCACGCCCGCTCGTCCCGAGCGAAGTCGAGGGACACGCCCCGGACGGTGCCTCGACGTCGCTCGGCACGAACGGGCGGGCTGTTTCACGACACTTCGACCGAGTAGATTTCGGCGGGCCGCCAACCGAGCCCGATCGCGATCCACACCGCGAGCGACAGCACGATGATCGCGAGGGCAAGCCGCAGATATTCGGGCTTGGCCTTGGCGGCGAAGCGCGCGCCGACCTGCGCGCCGGCGACCGAGCCGATCAGCAGCAGCGCCGCGAGCACGATATCGACCGCCTTGGTGGTGGTGGCATGGACCATCGTCGCCATCGCGGTGACGAACAGCGTCTGGAACAGCGAGGTGCCGACCACCACCTGGGTGGTCATGCCGAGCAGGTACAGCATCGCCGGGACCAGGATGAAGCCGCCGCCGACGCCGAGCAGGATCGTCAGCATGCCGACGAAAAACCCCAGCAGCAGCGGCGCGAGCGGCGAGATGTACAGCCCGGAGCGATAGAAGCGCGTGCGGAACGGCAGCGCCGCGACCAGCGGGTGGTGCCGCCGCTTGCGCGCGCGCGGCGGCACCGCGCCGCGCGCGACCCGGATCGCGCCGATCGACTCGCGCGCCATCATCGACCCGATGAAGCCGAGCAGCAGCACGTAGATGATCGCGATCACCGTATCGATCTGCCCGGTCGCCTGAAGCAGCCGGAACACTTGCCCACCGGCGACGCTGCCGAGCAGCCCGCCCGCCACCAGCACGCCGCCCATCTTGGTATCGACCCCGCCGCGCCGGAAATGCGCGAACACGCCGGAGACGCTCGCGCCGGTCACCTGGCTCGCGGCGGAGGCGGCGGCGACGGTCGGCGGGATGCCGTAGACGATCAGCAGCGGCGTGGTGAGGAACCCGCCGCCAACGCCCAACATGCCCGACAACAGCCCGACCCCGCCGCCGAGCAGCACGATCACCAGCGCGTTGACCGACAGATTGGCGATGGGCAGGTAGATGTCCATTGCCGCCACGCGATACCCGGTTGCGCGCACGAGGCAAAGCGCGGCCGGGTGTTCGGTCGAAAATTGCCGGGGCGGCGTCGCCGCACCTTGCGCGCGCCGTTCGCGGGAGAACGCCCGGCTTCACCGCACGATAACGCTGGCGTTGGCGCCGTTCTATTGATAATCACTCGCATCATGAACATGTTCTCGCGTGTGGACACACAGCTCAGTCTGGAATCGCTGCCCAATCGTCAGCCCGCGACCGTCGCGGCGATCGACTGGACGCGGCTCAGCGTGCCCGAGGCGCGCCGGTTGCGCGAACTCGGTTTCGACGAGGGGGTTGGGGTCGAAGTGCTGCACCGCTCGCTGATCGGCAAGGGACCGATCGCCTGCCGGATCGGGCGGATGACAGTGGCGTTGCGCCGTACCGTCGCCGGCGCGATCCGCGTGTCGCAGCACGCCGCGTGACGATGGCGGCCTGACCATGAACGCCGCACCGTTGGTGGCGCTGGTCGGCAACCCCAATGCCGGCAAGAGCGCCCTGTTCAACGCGCTGACCGGCGCGCGCCAGAAGGTCGGTAACTATCCCGGCGTCACGGTCGAACGCCACTCGGGCCGGCTGGTGCTGCCCGATGGCCGCCCGGCCGAACTGGTCGATCTGCCCGGCGCCTACAGCCTCGAACCCTCCAGCCCCGACGAACGCGTGACGCGCGACTTCCTCGCCGGCACGCAAGCGGGCGAGCGGCTGCCCGACGCATTGGTGGTGGTCGTCGATGCCTCCAACCTCGACAACCATCTGCGCTTCACGCTGCAACTGATCGCGCTCGGCCTGCCCGTCGTGGTCGCGCTCAACATGATCGACCTCGCCGAGCGCGACGGACTGAAGCTCGATCCCGATCGGCTCGCGCGCGAACTCGGCGTGCCGGTGGTGCCGACCGTTGCGGTGCGCCGGCGCGGCCTCGACGATCTGCGCGCGCAGGTGGATGGCGTGCTGACCAGCCCGCCGCGCGCCAGGCCGGCAAACGCGGACGCCGAGGACATCGTCACGCTGCAACGCCGCGCCCGGAAAATCGCCGCGCTCGCCACCGTGTCGGAAGCGCCGGCGCGGCGCTGGGGCCATGCGCTCGATTCGGTCGCGCTCCACCCGGTCTCGGGCGTGCTGCTGCTGCTCGCGATCCTGTTCGTGATGTTCCAGACGGTGTTCTGGGCCGGTGCCGCCCCCGCCGATGCGATCGCGGACGGGTTCGATTGGCTCTCCGGCCTCGTCAAGCAGGTGATGCCCGATTCGGTGCTGCGCTCGCTCATCACCGACGGCGTGATCGCCGGGGTCGGCGCGGTGGTGAAGTTCCTGCCGCAGATCCTGGTGATGTTCTTCTTCATCCTCGTGCTGGAAGCGAGCGGCTATATGGTGCGCGCCGCGTTCCTGATGGACCGGCTGATGGCGCATGCCGGCCTGTCGGGGCGCGCGTTCATTCCGCTGCTGTCGTCTTTCGCCTGCGCGGTGCCTGGCATCATGTCCACGCGCACGATCGACGACGAGAAGGACCGGCTCACCACCATCCTGATCGCGCCGCTGATGACCTGCTCGGCGCGGCTTCCGGTCTATACGCTTATCATCGGCGCGCTGATCCCCAACGTCCGCGTGCTGCCGTTCGTCGGGTTGCAGGGGCTGGTGATGCTCGGCCTGTACGTCATGGGCGTGGCGGGCGCGTTCGTGGTCGCGGTGGTGCTCCGCAAGACGGTGACGCAGGGCGCGTCGTCGGGCTTCATGATGGAGATGCCCAAATACCAGCTTCCCCAACTCAACCATCTCGCGATCGGACTATGGAGCCGCGCGGCGATCTTCCTCAAGCGCGCCGGCACGACGATCGCCTTCACGACGATCGTGCTATGGGCGCTGCTCAGCTTCCCCAAGCCGCCCGAGGGCAGCGCCGCCTCGCCGGTCAATTATTCGGTCGCGGGCCGGATCGCCAACGGGATCGAGCCGGCATTTCGCCCGATCGGCTTCAACCGTGACATCGTGCTCGCGCTGATCCCGGCGATGGCCGCGCGCGAGGTCGCGGTGGCGGCGCTCGGCACCGTGTACGCGATCGATGAATCGGGCGGCGACAAGGGCGAGGCGCAGATCGCGACGACGCTCGCCAAACGCTGGAGCCTGCCGACCGCGCTCGCCTTCCTGATGTGGTTCGTGTTCGCGCCGCAATGCATCTCGACCATCGCCGTGACGCGGCGGGAAACCAACGGCTGGAAATGGCCGGCCTTCATGGTTGGCTATTTGTTCGCACTCGCCTACGGTGCCGCCGGAGCGACCTATTGGGTCGCGAAATCGTTCGGTTTGTAGGAAAAGAAGATGGCGGGCAGCGTCAATAAGGTGATTCTCGTCGGCAACCTCGGGCGGGATCCCGAGAGCCGTTCGTTCCAGAACGGCGGCAAGGTGGTCAACCTGCGCATCGCCACGTCCGAATCGTGGAAGGACCGCAACACCGGCGAGCGCAAGGAAAAGACCGAGTGGCATTCGGTCGCGATCTTCAGCGAGGGCCTCGCCAACGTCGCCGAGCGCTATCTGCGCAAGGGCAGCAAGGTCTATATCGAAGGCCAGCTCCAGACCCGCAAATGGCAGGACCAGCAGGGGCAGGACCGCTACTCGACCGAGATCGTGCTGCAAGGCTTCAACGCCGTGCTGACGATGCTCGACGGCCCGGGCGGCGGGGCTGGCGGCGGCGGCGGAGCCGTTCGCGACGATTTCGGCGGCAGCGAGGATTTCGGCGGCGGTGCGCGCGGCGGGTATAGCGGTGGTGGCGGTGGCGGCGGTTTCGGGGCCGGCGGTGGCGGCCGGTCGAACGCCCCGGCCGGCGGCAATCGTGGCGGCGGCTTCGCCGACGATCTCGACGACGACGTGCCGTTTTGAGCGCGCTCGACATGACCGTGGCCGGCCGCGGCTGGCGGATCGACGAGGCGGCGCGCGCGGAAGCCCTCGCCGCGTACGATCTCGCGGCGTTGCGCGGCGCCGCCGCATTGCGCCGCATCACCGATTTCGCGGCGGCGCTATGCGGCACGCCGGTCGCGCTCGTCAGTCTGGTCGAGGAGCATGTCCAGTGCTTCGTGTCGCGCACGGGCACCGACCTCACCGAGACGCCGCGCGATGTGTCCTTCTGCCAGTTCGCGATGACCGGCGACGACGTGATGGTGGTGCCTGACGCCCGTGCCGATCCGAAATTCGCCGACAACGCGCTGGTGACGGGCGAACCGTTCATCCGCTTCTACGCGGGCGCGCCGCTGGTCAGCGACGCGGGCGTGCCGCTCGGCGCGCTATGCGTGATCGATACGGAGCCGCACACCGGGCTGACTCCGCTCCAGCATCAGGGGCTGCTCGTGCTCGCCGAGGACGTGATGGCGCGGTTCCGGGCGGTGGAGATGGCGCGGCGGTAAGGCGCTACCGCCTCCTTCTCCTTTCGCACTGAGCCGACCGCGACACGTCCTTCGACTTCGCTCAGGACGAACGGCGTATTCCGTGCCTCACGGCTCGTTGCGCAGCATCTCCGCCATGCCCGGCTGGAGCCGCTCCATATAACGGTCCGCGCGCGCGAGCGGGTGAAAGCCCAAGGCCGCATAGACGCCATGCGCGTCCCTGGTGACGAGGCCGATGCGGCGGAGCCCGGCGAACTCGGGATGGTCGAGGAACCACCCGACCATCCGCCGCCCCAGCCCCCGCCCGCGCGCGGACTCCTCGATCCACACATCGGCGAGCCAGGCGAAGGTGGCATGATCGGTGATCATCCGCGCGAACCCGACCTGTTCCCCGTCCCGATACGCGCCGAGGCAGTGCGACCCCGCGATCGCCTTCTCGACCACCGCGCGCGCGATGCCGGGTGACCAATAGCTCGACGCCAGCCAGCCGTGGATTCGCTCGACCTGCAACAGCGCGGCGTCGTCGGACAATGTGATCGCGGTCATTAGGATTCCCCCCATCGCTGATAGCAAGCGCGCCCTGATAGCAAGCGCGGGGCGGAGCGCCAGCCCGCGCCCAGCTTGCCTTGACACGCGGCATCCGCCATCTGCGGCACCATGCTGCCCTTTTCTCGCGTCACCATCATCGGCATCGGCCTGATCGGCTCCTCGATCGCGCGCGCGGTGCGCGCGACCATGCCGAGCGTGCGGCTGACCGGATATGACGCCGACGCCGGTGTGCGCGAGATCGCCGATCGGCTCGATCTGTTCGACGACGTCACCGACACGCCGGGCGCGAGCGTGATCGACGCCGATCTCGTCATCCTGTGCGTGCCCGTGGGCGCGATGGGCGCCGCGGCGGCGGCGATCGCCGAGGATCTGCCCGCCGACGCGATCGTCAGCGATGTCGGCTCGTGCAAGGCCGAGGTGGTGCGCGCGCTTGCAGAGGCGCTCCCGGACGCGACCGTCATCCCCGCGCATCCGGTCGCCGGTACGGAGAACAGCGGCCCGGAAGCGGGCTTCGCGACATTGTTCAAGCATCGCTGGTGCATCGTCACCCCGCCTGAGGGCGCGGCGCCCTTCGCGGTCGAGCGGGTGTGCGAGTTCTGGCGGCGGCTCGGCTCGGACGTCGAGACGATGGCGCCCGACCATCACGATCGCGTGCTCGCGATCACCAGCCATTTGCCGCATCTGATCGCCTATACGATCGTCGGCACCGCATCGGACATGGAGGAAGTCACCCAGTCCGAGGTCATCAAATATTCGGCGGGCGGGTTCCGCGACTTCACCCGCATCGCCGCTTCCGATCCGACGATGTGGCGCGACGTGTTCCTGTCGAACCGCGAAGCGGTGCTCGACATGCTCCAGCGCTTTTCCGAGGATTTGAGCGCGCTGCAACGCGCGATCCGCTGGGGCAAGGGCGACGAGCTGTTCGACCTGTTCACCCGCACCCGCGCGGTGCGCCGCAGCATCATCGACCAGGGCCAGGACGATCCGGCGCCGGATTTCGGGCGAGCGCGGGAATAGTCGGGATCGTCGCCCCGGCGTAGGCCGGGGCCGCTGCGTAATCTGCCGAGCCGCTCGCCCCATAGCCATCGGCCCCGACCTTCGCCGGGGCGCCGATCTTATTTGCCCGCGCGAAAATCCCCGCCCAGCGCGCGGAACGTGTCGCTCGCCGCCTGCAATTGCCGCGTCCGCAACTGAAGCAGCGCGCGTTCGGCATCCAGCGCGGCGGTCTGCGCGGTCAAGACCTCCAGATAATCCGCCGCGCCATCGCGGTAGCGGATCAGCGCGAGGTCGCGCGTGCGTTCGGCGGCCTTGGCGGCGGCGGCCTGATCGGCTTCGCCCGCGACGAGCAGCCGTTGCGTGGCGAGATCGTCCTCGACCTCGCGGAACGCGTCGAGCACGGTCTGGCGATAGGTGGCCGCGGCCTCGTCGAACTCGGCGCGCGCTTGCCGGACCTGCGCCGCGCGCCGGCCGCCGTCGAACACGGTCAGCGCCGCCTGAAGCGGGCCGAGTGCCCAGAAGCTGCTCGCCGCATTGAGCCAGTCGCCGCCGACCGATTCGAATCCGCCCTGCGCGCCGAGCGTCACGTTGGGGAAGAACGCCGCGCGTGCCACGCCGATCCGCGCGTTGGCGGCGGCGACGCGCCGCTCGGCGGCGGCGATGTCGGGCCGGCGTTCGAGCAGGGTCGATGGGAGGCCGGGCTGGATCGTGGGCGGACGCGTTTGTGGATCGGCGACGGTGATCGAGAAGGTCGCGGGGGCCTCGCCAACCAGCACGGCGATGGCATGTTCGTCCCTCGCACGGTCGATCTCGACCGCCGACAGCTCGGACCTCGCGCTCGACAATTGCGCCTGCGCGCGGCTGACGTCGATGCCGGAGGCGATCCCACCCGAATGGCGCGTATCGGTCAGGTCGAACGCGCGCTGGAACGATTCGACGGTCTGGCGCAGCAGCAGGATGCGCGCGTCGAGCCCGCGCAAATCGAAATAGGTCGCGGCGAGTTGACTCTGCAGGCCGAGCCGCACGCCTTCGACGTCGAATGCGGCGGCGTGCGCGTTGGCCCGGCCCGCGGCGATGCTGTTGCGCACCCGCCCGAACAGATCGAGCTCGTACGCGAGCGAGCCGCCCATGATCTTGTCGGTCTGCGTCGACGCAAGGCCGCGACTGATCGGCCGATTGGCGGAGAGCCGGTTGCGGTCGACGCTCGCGCTGACTCCGATCTGCGGGAAGAGATCGGCGCGCGCCTGCCGCACCAAAGCCTGCGCCTGATCGTAGCGAGCCGAGGCCGCGGCGAGATCGAAATTGCCGGCGTCGATCCGCGCTTCGAGCGCATCGAGCGCGGGATCACCGAACGCCTGCCACCATTTTCCGGCGGGCGCCGGGGTCGTGGTGGCCGCCTGCCACGGTGCGCCTTCCTTGAACGTGGCCGGTGGCGTCATCGCCGGGTGCTGATACGCGGGCGCGAGCGAACACCCGCCGAGCAGCGCCGCCGCGCTCAGCAGCCAGCCGGTCTTACTTGCCACCGGCCGCACCCTGGCGCTGCGCGATCTGCACCTTGTCGCCCGACTGGAGCGAATCGGGCGGGCTGTCGATCACGCGGTCGGTGGCGGAGAGCCCCGCACTGATCTGCACGCGATCGCCGAGATCGTGCGCGATCGTCACGGTCTTGAGCATCGCGCGCCCGTCGTTGCCGACCACGGCGACCTGCGTGCCGTTCTGCCCGACGATCATTGCGCTCGCCGGCAGCTCGACCGCGCCGCCGCTACCCGAAACCGGGAAGCTCGCCTGCGCATAGGCGCCGGGTTTGAGCGCGCGGTCGCCGTTGGGCGCCTGCAACTCGACCAGCACCGTGCCCGAACTGGTATCGACCGCATCGGCCGAGCGCGTCATCGTCGCGGTGAAAGTGCGGCCCGGATATTCGGGCAAGGTCAGCTTCACGTCCATGCCGGGGTGGACCTGCGCCGAATAGGCCTGCGGAACCTTCACATAGATGCGGATGCGGCTGATGTCGGAGACGGTGAACAGCGGCGTCGAGGCCGCGCTTCCCGCCGTCACCAGCGTGCCGACGTTGGTCGAGCGCGTCGTGACCACACCCGAGAACGGCGCGATCAGCCGGGTGAAGCCCTGCGTGTAGCGCAAGCGGTTGACGTTCGCGCTCGCCGCGTTGGCGAGCGCGGTCTTGGCGGCGAGATCGCCGACCTTCTCGTCGGTCTCCTGCTTGGACACCGCATCCTTGGCGAGCATCGTCTTCCAGCGAGTCGCGGTGCTGGCGGCGAGCTGCTGGTTGGCGCGAGCGGTCTGGTAATCAGCTTGCGCCGCGGCGAGCTGCTGATCGACCTCGGGCGCGTCGAGCACCGCGAGCACTTGACCACGCCGCACGTCGTCACCGATGTCGACATACCATTTGCGGATATAACCGCTGGTGCGCGCGAAGATCGGCGCGGATTGCAGCGCGGCGAGCTGCCCGGGCAACACCAATGCGCCGGTGCCCTTGCTCACGCTCGGGCGGATCACGGTGACGGTCGGCACCGCCTGCGTGCTCGTCCAGGTCGCGAGTTCGGTCTCGGAATGCGAGCGCGCGGCGATCCCCGCGCCGACCACCGCCACCGCGGCGACCACGCCGATGATGCCGATCCGTTTCAAGTTGCGGGCATCGCCTTCAGGCATTTGCAAGCTCCAGATGGCCCGGCGTCGCGCCAGGTGCGGTTTTGGTATGGCGGCGATGCACCAGGCTGAAGATGACGGGCACGAACATCAGCGTCGCGA
This sequence comes from Sphingomonas pollutisoli, assembly GCF_029167165.1. Taxonomy (NCBI): domain Bacteria; kingdom Pseudomonadati; phylum Pseudomonadota; class Alphaproteobacteria; order Sphingomonadales; family Sphingomonadaceae; genus Sphingomonas; species Sphingomonas pollutisoli. Next base: position 389,366 of record NZ_JARFNJ010000003.1, on the reverse strand, counting down.
AGGTCGCGACGGTGAGCCCGCCGATCACCGCGCGGCCGAGCGGCGCGTTCTGCTCGCCGCCCTCGCCGAAGCCCATCGCCATCGGCAGCATGCCGATGATCATCGCGAGCGCGGTCATCAGCACCGGGCGGAAGCGGACCTGCCCGGCTTCCAGCGCGGCGGCGGTGGCGTCGCCCAGCACCTCGAGCCGCTCGCGCGCGAAGCTGACCACCAGGATCGCGTTCGCAGTGGCGACGCCCATGCACATGATCGCGCCGGTCAGCGCCGGCACCGACAAGGTGGTGCCGGTAATGAACAGCATCCACACGATCCCGGCGAGCGCGCCCGGCAGCGCGGTGATGATGACGAACGGATCGAGCCAGCTCTGGAAGTTGACCACGATCAGCAGGTATATCAGTACGATCGCGGCGATCAGGCCGAAGCCCAGCCCCGAGAAGGCGGTGCGCATCGTCGCATATTGGCCGCGTAGCGTCACCGTCACGCCCTTGGGGGTCTCGCTCTTCAGGCTCGCGATCACCGCGTTGATGTCGCCGGCCACCGCGCCGAGATCGCGGCCGTTGGTGGTGGCGTACACGTCTGTCACCGGCGCGATGTTGTAGTGCGAAACGACCGCCGCCGCGTTGGCGCGGCTGATGTTGCCGATCCCGCCGATGATCTGCGCGCTGCCGCCATTGCCGGCGGTGACCGGCACGTTGGCGAGATCGCTGAGCGAGCCGATCTGATATTCGGGCGTCTGCGCGACGATCGGGTAGGACACGCCGTTCTTCGGATCGAGGAAGAACACCGGCGCGGTCTGCGACGTGCCCGCGAGCGAGCTCGCCAGGCTCGTCGTCACGTCGCGTTCGTTGAGCCCGTATTGGCCGGCGCGGCTGCGATCGATGTCGACGTTGAGCTGCGGATAGCGCGCCGATTGCTGGATCCGCGCGTCGGCGACGCCGGGGATCGTGCCGATCCGCCGCAGGATCGCCTTGGCGAGCTTCTGGTTGTCGGCGTCGTTCTTGCCGGCGATCTGGATGTCGATCGGGGCGGGGGCGCCGAAGTTGAGGATCTGGCTGGTGATGTCGGCGGGCAGGAACGAGAAGGTCGTGCCGGTGAACGCCTTGGGCAGCACCTCGCGCAGCTTGCGTACATATTCGGCGGTCGGCTTGTGATCCTCGCTGAGTTGGATCAGGATATCGCCGTCCTGCGGACCGATCGTGCCTGAGTTGTTGTAAGTCGTGTTGATCGAGCTGACTGGCAGGCCGATGTTGTCGACGATCGAAACCAGCTCTTTCGCGGGGATGATCTCGCGGATCTTGCGCTGGATACGGTCGAACTCGGCCGACGTGTCCTCGATCCGCGATCCCACCGGCGCGCGCACGTGCAGCGCCATCTGCCCGGCATCGACCGAGGGGAAGAAATTCTCACCGAGGAACGGCGCGAGCAGGAACGACAGCCCGACGCAGACGAGGAAGCCGACCACGAACATCTTCCGCGCACCGAGCGCACGTTCGAGCAGGCCGATATAGCCGCTGCGCACCTTTTCGAACTGCCGTTCGAAGCCGCGCTGGAACCGAACCAGCGGGTTACGCGACGCCGGCGTGCCGGCCTCGTGCAGCGATTCGTCGTCGTGACCGGCATGGGGTTTCAGCAGATACATCGCCATCGTCGGCACCAGCGTGCGCGACAGGATGAACGACGCGATCATCGCGAACACCACCGCGAGCGCGAGCGGCACGAACAGGAAGCCCGAGACGCCCGGCAGGAAGAACATCGGTACGAACACGATGCAGATGCACAGCAGCGACACGAACGCCGGCGTCACGATCTGCGCCGCGCCGTCGAGGATCGACTGGGTGACGCCCTTGCCCTGTTCGAGATGCCAGTTGATGTTCTCGATCGTCACCGTCGCATCGTCGACGAGGATGCCGACCGCGAGGCTGAGGCCACCGAGCGTCATCGTGTTGAGCGTGTTGCCCGTCACCGACAGCGCGATGATCGCCGCCAGGATCGACAGCGGAATCGAGATCGCGATGATGACGGTCGAGCGCCACGAGCCGAGGAAAAGCAGGATCATCACCGACGTCAGCGCGGCGGCGATCGCGCCTTCCTTGATGACGCCCTCCACCGCCGCCTTCACGAACAGCGACTGGTCGGCAAGCGGCACGATCTTCAACTCGGGCGGCAAGGTCGCCTGAATCTTCGGCAGCGCATCCTTGATGCCCTGCACGATCGCCAGCGTCGAGGTCGCGCCGTTCTTGAGGATGGTGATGAGCACCGAGCGCGAGCCATCGACATGGACGACGTTGGTCTGCGGCGCGGAGCCATCGCGGACATGCGCCACGTCACGCATGTAGATGGTCGCGCCGTTGACCACCTTGATCGGCAGCGCGTTGAGTTCCTCGATCGTGCTCGGCGCGTTGTTGAGCTGGACGCTGTACTGGAAGCCGCCGATCTTGGCAAAGCCGGCGGGGTTGATCTGGTTCTGCGCGGCGATCGCGTTGCCGACATCCTGGCCGGACAGACCCTTGGATTGCAGCGCGGCCGGATCGAGGTCGATCTGTATCTGCCGCGTCCGCCCGCCCGAGGGATACGGCACCGCCGCGCCCGGCACCGTCACCAGACCGGGGCGGATCTGGTTCTGCGCGAGATCGAACATCCGCCCTTCGCTCAAGCCTTTGCCCGAGAGCGCGAGCTGGAGGATCGGCACGGTCGAGGCGTTGTAGTTAAGGATCAGCGGCGGCGTGATGCCCGGCGGCAATTGCTTGAGCACGGTCTGCGACACGCTCGTCACCTGCGCCGTCGCGGTGCGGATGTCGGCGCCGGGCTGGAAATAGATCTTCACCACGCCGATGCCGGGCAGCGACTGGCTCTCGATATGGTCGATGTCGTTGACGGTGGTGGTCAGCACGCGCTCGAACGGCGTGATGATGCGCCCGCTCATCTGGTCGGGCGGCAGGCCGCTATATTGCCACGCCGTCGCGATCACCGGCACGCGGATGTCGGGGAAGATGTCGACGGGGGTGCGGATCGCGGTCAGCACGCCGATGATCGCGATCAAGATCGCCATCACGATGAAGGTCAGCGGCCGCGTCAGCGCCATCCGGACGATACCGATCATCGCAGGTTCCCGATGCTGGACTGGTGCGGCGGAGCGACCCGTGCGCGTGTCATGGTGAGCTATCGCCGTCAGATATTGTGCGATGCGGCGAACTGCGCCTCGCAAACATCGCTGTCCAATATTGTTTACGGCATGATTGATATGGTAGCCCTATCAATCATGGAGCTGCGCCACCTCCGCTATTTCGTCCAGGTCGCCGACGATCTGCACTTCGCGCGCGCCGCCGCGCATCTCGGCATCTCGCAACCGCCGCTCAGCCAGCAGATCCGCGCGCTGGAGGACGAGTTGCAGGTGCGACTGCTCGAACGCACCAGCCGCCGTGTCGCGCTCACCCCGGCGGGGCGGCTGTTCCTTGATGCCGCGCGCGCGACGCTGCGCGAGGCGGACAACGCCATCTCGGTCGCGCGCCGAGCGGCGCGTGGCGAACTCGGCGAACTTGCGATCGGCTTCAGCGCCTCGGCGCCGTTCGTGCCCGAGATCGCGCACGCCATCTCCAATTTCCGTGATCGCTATCCGCAGATATCCCTGGTGCTGCGCGAGATCGCCGGCTCGGACCATCTCGAACAGATCGAGGATCATCTACTCGACATCGGTTTTCGGCGGGGGCGCGCGATCCCCGACCTGCCCGATACGGTGATCGCCGAACCGTTCCTCAGCGAACGGCTCTATGTCGCCTGCCCGCCCGGCCACCGGCTCGCGCGGCAAGCCGGCGTGCGCATCGTAGATCTCGCCGACGAACCGATCGTACTGTATGCCAACGAGCGCAGCACCTTCACCAGCCACCTGCTCGATCTGCTCCGCGAAGGCGGCGTCGAGCCGCGCATCGCCCAGATCGTCACCGACGTGACCTCGCTGTTCGGGCTGGCCGCGGCGGGAATCGGCGTGATGGTGATGGTCGAATCGCTCTGCACCCTCCAGTCGCCGATGCTGACCTACCGGCTGATCGAGGACGATGCCGCGACGATCATGCTCTGGCTGGTCCGCCACCGCGATCCGACGCTGCCGTGCCGCAACTTTCTCGCGCTGCTGGATTCGCCTGGGCGGAACCCATGATTGGCGGATCCGTCCTTGCTCGCCGGTTGCGTGCCAGGCGCCTCAGAAATCCGCGCCCAGCGTCAGCGCCACGCCGGAGCCGGGCCGCGCCGCGCCGGCGACGCGTTCGCGCCAGTCGAGCGAGAGGCGCGCGGCGCGTCCGGCGATCGGCACGGTCGCGGTGATCGAGGGGCCGACGTCCAACCGCTCGGCGCCGCGTTGCGCGCCGCCCCACAGGCCCGCGCCGAGGTCGATCGGGATTGGGCCGAGCGCGCCGATCGGGTGCGACAGGTGCGCCGCGCCATCGACGAAGCCTTCGGTGCGCTCGCGGTGGATTGCGCCCGCCTGCGCGTAGCTTTCGAGGCGGAACCCGCCGCCGACCGGCAGCGGCCCGAAGCCGCCGACCAGTTCGACCGCGGGGCCGCCCTTGCCATCGGCGATCGCGATGCGCTGCTCCGCGACGATCCGCACCGGCAGCCGCGTCGGCTGCCATTCGACGCCGAGCGCCGCCTCGCGCAGCCCCGATCCGAGCGGGCTGGTGACACGCGCCATCGCCGCGAGACGGTGCTTGCGATCGAGCAGATAGGCCAGCCGCAACCCCGCCTGCGACCCGCCGAGCTGCCCGCCGAGCGGCGCGCTGGTGACGCCCCCGCCGCCGCGCGCGACCAGCCAGAAGCTGCCAGAGAGCCGCGACGCGCGGGCCGTGCCGACAGCAGCCGGGGCGGGACGCGGCAGGCCGGCGATCGGCGGCGCGACTGCTTGCGGACGCTCGGGCGCGTCAATCGCCCCGGCCGAGGGCAGAACGGGCTGGGCGATCCCACCGAGGCGGTTCGCGACCGCGCGCGTGCCATGCCACGGCCCCGCCACCCGGATCGGCGCGATCGGCACTACCGACGGGCCAGCGTCGGTGGCGACCGCCACGCCCGCCGTTCGCGCGCCTGCGATCGGCGCGCGCACCGTCGGCGCGGCGCGGCGCGCGGGGTCCGGGACCGCGTCCGCTTGCGGCCACAGCATCACCGCGCGTACCCCGATCCAACCCGCGACCAGCACGCCGATGAAGCGCAGCGGGCGCCCCCGCCCCGCGATCATGGTTCGATCGCCGCGTCGTCCGGGAAGACATGCGCGGTCTTGTCCCAGCGCACATGCGCGCCGCGCAACATCGCCGCGTAGCGCCAGAGCGCGCGGCGCACCGCGAGCAGCGCGATCAGATTGCCGACGAGCATGCGCGGCAGCGACCACAGCCCCTCGCGCCAGCCGTAATCGCGGGTCGTGAATGCCACGCGCGCGACGATCCGCCACAGCAGCATCGCGGCATTGGCCTGCAACAGCAGCGCGGTCGCGGTGCCCACGCGCGGCATCGGCGCGCCCGCGATCCAGTGCGCGACCTGCGAGGCGCCCCAGCCGAGCAGCGCGACATAGGCCACCGCCAGCACCAGCATCGCCAATGGCGCGCGGCGATCGCGCATCCGCATCCAATGTTCCGACCAGTGCCGCACCCGCCCCCAGCCGAGCCGATCCCAACCGGCGAGCGCGATACCGATCATCCAGCGCGTCTTCTGCCGCACCGCCGTCTGCAGCGTTGCGGGGAAATAGGCGCGTACCGCGACCAGCGGCGTGCCGGCGCCTTCGCGGACGCGCGCGAGCACGCCGGTGGCGCCACGCTGGCTCAGCAGCAGGCCGAGTTCGTAATCCTCGGTGAGACTGCCGCCGTCGAACGGATCGCCGCCGCGCATCGCCGCGACGGCGGCAAGAGCGTCGCACGCGACCGCGCAGCCGACGCCCGCGAGCGGTAACCCAGCGCCAACCGCCTGGCGCACCACTAGATTTTTGGTGTGCGCTTCCGAAAACTCATCGGCGTAGTGGCCCGAGACAAGCCGCGCGCGGCGGTCGATCAACGGCAACACCGGCAGTTGCACGACCGCATAGCGATCGAGCAGCGCGTCGTAGATCCGCAATTCATGGCGATCGACGACATCCTCGGCATCGTGCAGCACGATCGCCGCGGTGCGCGCGCTTTCCGCCGCATCGCGCCGCAACGCGTGCCAGAGCGTGTTGAGACAATCGGCCTTGGTCGTGGGTCCGGCGGCGTCGCCAATCACCAGCCGCACCCGCGAATCCTGTTCCGCGACCGCGGCGACCGCGTCGATCGTCGCGCGGTCATTCGGATAGGTGCCGACGTAGATGCGATAATCGGCCGCGCCGAACCGCGCGAGCGTGGTGCGCAGCATCTGGCCGATCACCGCCGCCTCGTCCCAGGCGGGCACGAACACCGCGAAGCGGCGTGGCAGGGCGCGCGGCGGATATTCGGCGAGCGTCCCGTCGCCATCCCCCACGCTCGCCGGACTCAGCCGCCGCCGCGCCCACACCGCTAGGAAAACGAGATCGACCGCGAGATCGTCGATCCCGCCGATCAGGAAACCCACGCCCGCGAACAACATGGTTTCCCGCGCGGCCGCATCGAGCGCCGCAAGGACGATACCCCCCATCTCCAACGCCTCACCCCCCGAATCAGCGTTAACGATTCTTCAAGAGTGTTTCGCATTTGCAACGATCGAGCAAGCTACAATCAAGGCTTTACGCCCGCCGTGCCGCCGCCTAGCGTCGCCGCGCTCCTGGGGAGGAACGTTCGATGAAGGTCGTAGGCCGTATCGCGCTGCTGATGATGGCGCTCGCGCCAGTCGCCGCGCTTGGCGACGCCTCTCCGCAAGTCGTGATGGCGACGCCCGGCATCGGTGACGGCGCGATCGAGCGTTTCACCACCCGGTTCAGTCAGCCGATGGTCGCGCTCGGCGATCCGCGCGCGGCGTCGCCCTATGACGTGACCTGCGCTGTCGGCGGCACCGGCCGCTGGGTCGATACCCAGACCTATGTCTATGAATTCGCGAACGGCCTGCCCGGCGGCACGACCTGTTCGTTCACGATCCACGACAAGCTCAAGAGCGTGTCGGGCTATGAGGTGACGGGCCAGCGCGTGTTCAAGGTCGATGCCGGCGGTCCGGTCGCGCGCGCGGTGCTCCCCGCACAATATGACGGCGAGATCGAGGAGGACCAGACCTTCCTCGTCGCCGCCAACCTGCCCGCTACCCCCGCCTCGATCGCCGCCAACGCCTATTGCGCGGTCGATGGCATTGGCGAGAAGATCCCGGTCGATGTGCTCCCCGCCGATCTGCCCGGCAAATTGCTCGGCGAGATGGGGACGAGCAACTGGAACGTGCGCAACTTCCTCGACAATGGCGGCTTGCCCGCCGCCGTGCCGGCGAGCGAGGCCGACCGCCAGAAGGCCTATGCCGGCGTCACCGCGCTTAAATGCCATCGCCCGCTGCCCCCGGGCCGCGATATGGCGCTGGTGTGGGGCGCGAACATCGCCAGCGCGGGCGGCAAGACCGCCGGCGCCGACCAGCGCTTCGATTACACGGTGCGGAAACCCTTCAGCGCGCGGTTCGAATGCAGCCGAGTCAACGCGCAGGCCGGCTGTTCGCCGGTCGAGAAGGCGTATGTCCGCTTCACCGCGCCGATCGCGATGTCGGCGGCGCAGGCGATCCGCATCACCACCGTCGACGGTAAGGCGATCGCGCCCAAGTTCGACAAGGACGACGCCAAGAAGGCGACGATCAGCGACATTACCTTCGATGCGCCGCTGCCGACCGCGACCACGGCCAAGGTGACGCTCCCCGCCGGCCTCAAGGACGAGAGCGGCCGCGTGCTGTCCAATGCCGAGCGCTTCCCGCTCGACGTGAAGTTCGACGAGGCACCCCCGCTCATCAAATTCGCCGCGCCGTTCGGCATACTCGAAGCCAAGCAGGGCGGCGTGCTGCCCGTCACTGTGCGCAACGTCGAGCCGGCGTTGCAGGGGCAGAGTCTGGCGATGCCCGGCCAGAGCCTGCGCGTATCAGGGTCGGACGGCGAGGTCGCGCAGTGGCTGCGCACCGTCGCCAAGGCGGGCGAGGAGAAGAGCCACACCGTCAAGCGCGGCGGCAAGGACGTGCGGATCAACGATACAGGCGCGGCGGCGATCCTGAGCGCGGGCCAGGGCAAGGCGCTGTCGCTCGGCCTGCCCGGCAAGGGCAAGGATTTCGAGGTGTTCGGCATCCCGCTTGGGAAGCCCGGCTTCTACGTGGTCGAGCTGGCCAGCCCGGTGCTGGGGCAGGCGCTGCTCGGACGCAATGCGCCGCGTTATGTCGCGAGCGCGGCGCTTGTCACCAATCTGGCGGTGCATTTCAAATGGGGCCGCGAGCGCAGCCTCGCCTGGGTGACACAGCTCGATACCGGCAAGCCCGCCGCCAATGCCGAGGTGCGCGTGACCGATAGCTGCACCGGCGATCTGCTCGCCCGCGGCACCACCGACAGGGCGGGCGGGCTATATGTGCCCAAGGGCCTGCCCGAACCCGAAACCTATGCGAGTTGCGACGAGAGCAGCTCCGCCCACGCGCTCATGGTGTCGGCGCGGCGCGGCGACGATTTCAGCTTCACGTTGACCGACTGGGGGGAGGGCATCCGCCCCTATGATTTCGACCTGCCCTATGGCTATTCGGCGGCGGGCGACCTGCTCCATACCGTGTTCGATCGCGCGCTCGTCCGCCAGGGCGAGACGATCCACATGAAGCACATCCTGCGCCAGCAGATCGGTGCGGGCTTCGGCTTCGCGCCCGCCCTTTCGGGCACGCTCAAGCTGTCGCATCGCGGATCGGACACGGTGTTCGAACAGCCCGTGACGACCGACGCCAACGGCATCGGCGAATCGGAGTGGACCGCGCCGCAGGGCGCCCCGATGGGCGATTACGACATCAGTATCGAAGCGGGTGGCAAAACGCTCTCCTCGGGCCAGTCGTTCAAGGTCGACGAATATAAATTGCCGACGATGCGCGCGACGGTCAGCGGACCCAAGGACGCACAGGTGCGCCCCAAGACGCTGCCGCTCGATCTGTTCGTCGGCTACCTCTCGGGCGGCGGGGCGCCCAACCTGCCGGTCGATCTGCGCATCGGCTATTTCGGCCGCACCGCCACGCCCGAGGGCTATGAGACATACACCTTCGGCGGCGCGGACGTGACCGAGGGCACCAAGCCGCTCGACGGCGACGGCGAGGAGGCCAAGACTCCGCTGCCGCCGACGCAGACGCTGCCCGCCAAGCTCGGCGGCGACGGCACCACCAAGACGAATGTCGATGTGCCGCAAAGCCTCGACGCCGCAACCGACATGCTCGTCGAGATGGATTATCAGGACGCCAATGGCGAGGTGCTGACCGCCTCCAAACGCATCCCGATCTTCCCGAGCGCGGTGCAGCTCGGCATCAAGACCGACGGCTGGCTGATGAAGCAGGACGATCTGCGCCTGCGCTTCGTCGCGCTGACCACCGAGGGCAAGCCGCTCGCCAACCAGAAGGTGTCGGTCGCGCTGTATTCGCGCAAGATCCTCACCGCGCGGCGGCGGCTGATCGGCGGCTTCTACGCCTACGATAACCAGATGACGACGACCAAGCTGTCGGCGAATTGCACCGCGACCACTGACGCGCAGGGCCTCGCGAGTTGCAAGATCGACCCCGGCACCTCCGGCGAGGTCTATGCCGTCGCCACCACTGCCGACGCCAACGGCAATGTCGCGCGCGCGACCGCCTCGGTGTGGCTGGCGGGCGACGAGGATTGGTGGTTCGGCGGCGACAATGGCGACCGCATGGACGTGGTGCCCGAGAAGCTCAGCTACGCGGCGGGCGAGACCGGCCGTTTCCAGGTGCGGATGCCGTTCCGAAGCGCGACCGCGCTCGTCACGGTCGAGCGCGAGGGCGTGTTGTCGAGCTTCGTCACGCGGCTTTCGGGCAAGGATCCCGTCGTCGAGGTGCCGATGCCGGGGGCTTACGCGCCCGACGTGTTCATCTCGGTGATGGTGGTGCGCGGGCGGGTCGAGAGCGGCTTCTGGAGCTGGCTGCACGGCATCGCCCGCTCGCTCGGGCTGGAGAGCGGGCCGCCCGAGGGCCAGGAACCGACCGCTTTGGTCGATCTCGCCAAGCCGAGCTACCGGCTCGGCATTGCCAAGGTGAAGGTCGGCTGGGAGGCGCACACGCTCGCGGTCGCGGTCAAGGCCGATCGCCAACGCTATGCCGCGCGCGATGTCGCGCAGGTCGATGTGTCGGTGAAGACGCCCGACGGCAAGCCCGCGCGCGAGGCCGATGTCGCCTTCGCCGCGGTCGATGCCGCGCTGCTCCAGCTCGCCCCCAACGAAAGCTGGGACGTGCTGACCGCGATGATGGGCGAGCGGCCGCTCTCGGTGCTGACCGCGACCGCGCAGACGCAGGTGGTCGGCAAGCGCCATTACGGCAAGAAAGCGGTCGAGGCAGGCGGTGGCGGCGGCGCCGATTCGTCCGGGCTCAACCGCGAGAATTTCCAGCCGGTGCTGCTGTGGAAAGGGCATGTCGCGCTCGACGCGAACGGCCATGCGCGGATCGCGGTGCCGATGTCGGACGCGCTCTCGGCGTTCAAGCTGGTCGCGATCGCGACGCAGGGCGCGCAGCTTTACGGCACCGGATCGGCGGAGGTGCGCACCGCGCAGGATCTGTCGATCTATGCGGCGATGCCGCCGCTGGTGCGATCGGGCGATTATTACGCGGCCGGGTTCACGCTCCGGAACGGCTCCGACAAGCCGATGACCGTCACCGCGACGGTCGATCTCACGCCGCGCATCGCGCAGGGGCGGCCGCTGACGGTGCAAATCCCGGCGGGGGGCGCGGTGCCGATCGCCTGGAACCTGACGGCGCCCGCGAATGTCGCCAATCTGCGCTGGCATGTCACCGCGAAGACGGCGGACGGCAAGGCGGCGGACCAGTTGACCACCAATCAGGACGTGGTGCCCGCCTTCCCGGTCGAGGTATGGGCGGGGACGCTCGCGCATGTCGGCGAGAACACCACCATCCCAATCGCGCCGCCCGCCGGCGCGCTCGCCGGGCGTGGCACGGTCGATATCCGCCTCGACGATAGCCTCGCGCCGCCGCTCGCTGGCGTGCGCGCGTTCATGGCGGCCTATCCCTACACCTGTTTCGAACAGCGGCTATCGCGCGCGGTCGCGCTCGGCGATGCCGGTGCCTGGACGGCGCTGGCGAGCGACATTCCGACCTATCAGGCGCCCGACGGGCTGTTGCGCTATTGGCCGTCGGATACGCTGAGCGGCTCGGAGGCGCTCACCGCCTATGTGCTGTCGATGACCTCCGAAGCCGGTTTCCCGATCCCGGATGCCGCGCGCACGCGGATGATCGAAGGGCTGAAGGCGGTGCTCGACGGGCGGGTACGGCACGAGACCTATGGCGATCCGCGCCCGCAGAAGATCGCGGCGTTCGCGGCGCTCGCCCGCGCCGGCGCGGCGACCCCGGCGATGCTCGGCCAGATCGGCATGACCCCCAAGGAGATGCCGAGCGCGAGCCTCGCCGACTATCTGATCGCGCTTGATCATGTGCCCGGCCTCGCCAACGCCGCCGCGCTCAAGGCCAATGCCGAGGCCGAGCTACGCACGCGGCTGGTCTATGAGGGCACGCGGCTCGACCTGTCCGACAAGGCCAACAGCCTGTGGTGGCTGATGTCATCGACCGACGAAGCCTCGATCAAGGCGGTGATCGCCACGCTCGGCCGGCCCGGCTGGCAGGACGAGGCGGCGAAGATGATGGTCGGTGTCGCGCTGCGCCAGCTCCACGGCCATTGGGATACCACTACCGCCAACGCTTGGGGCACGATCGCCGCGCGGAAATTCGGCGCGCTCTATCCGGCGAGCGCGATCACCGGCGCGACGACGATGACGCTCGGCGCGAAGACGATCAGCAAGAACTGGCCGCTTGCCACCGATCAGCGGCTCGCCAGCTTCGCTCTGCCGCCGACGCAGACGCCGCTGGTGCTGCGTCAGGCAGGCGGCGCCGGGCCGTGGGCGAGCGTGTCGGTGTCGGCGGCGGTGCCGCTCAAACAGCCGCTGTTCGCGGGCTACCGGATGGTGCGCTCGGTCGAGGTGGTGCAGCGCCGCACGCCCGGCAAGCTGACGCGCGGCGACGTGCTGAAGATCACCATCGGCGTCGAGGCGAGCGCCGAACGCAACTGGGTTGTCATCAACGATCCGATTCCGGCGGGCGCGACGATCATCGGCGATCTCGGCGGGCAATCGCAGATGCTCGCCGACAAGGGACAGGCGGGTGACGGCACCCGCTTCAACATCCGCGATGCCGACGGCAAGCTCTGGGATGTGCAGGCGGGCGTATCGGCGGCCTATGTCGAGCGGCGCAACGATAGCTGGCGCGCCTATTTCGATTGGGTGCCGCGCGGCAAGTTCGCCGCGTCGTACCTGATCCGCTTGAACGGCGCGGGCCGCTTCCAACTGCCGCCGAGCCGGGTCGAGGCGATGTATTCGCCCGCGATCCGCGCGCAGGTGCCGCTCGCGCCGGTGGTGGTGGAGCAGCGGTGATGCCCGCCCGCCTCCCCCGTTCGTCCTGAGCGAAGTCGAAGGACGTGACACAGGCGCAAGCGTTTGAGGCGCGTGCTTCGACTTCGCTCAGCACGAACGGGTGGGGGTTAGGTGCCCTTACTTCGGCATGCGCATAAGCAACGGAAATGATGCGTGTTGAGCCGTAGCGCGATCTTACGGAGGTTCGCGGACCTCCGTTTCGCGGTAAGTCGGCGCGGTGACGCGCTGTTGAAAAGCCTGTGGACAAAGCCGGGCATAATCCTCGCCAAGCTCGTTCTCGCGCTACTCGCCTTCGTCGCAATCGACTATGCCACCTTCCCACCGCCGCTCCCCGCCTACGCACAGGTACGCGGCGCGTGGCACCCGTCCGAAGCATGGCTCTACGATCGCAACGGCGCGCTGATCGATTCCGCCCGCGTCGACTTCAAAGCGCGCCGCTTGGCATGGACGCCCCTTTCCCGCGTCGCGCCGATCGCGCGCGACACGATCGTCGCCGCCGAGGATCAACGCTTCTACGCGCACGGCGGGGTCGATTGGCTCGCCCTGCTCGGCATCGCGCGCGACAAGGCGCGCGGCGAACGCGGGCGCGGCGGATCGACGCTGTCGATGCAGCTCGCCGGCTTCCTCGCGCCGGATCTCGCCGCGCCGGGGCGGCGGCATTTGTGGGACAAGCTGCGCCAGATGCGCGCCGCCTGGGCGATCGAGCGCGGCTGGAGCAAGGACCAAATCCTCGAAGCCTATCTCAACCTCGCCGGCTTCCGCGGCGAGGCGCAGGGGATCGGCGCGGCCGCGCTCGGGCTGTTCGGCAAGACCCCGGACGCGCTCGCGCGTGACGACGCCTTGCTGCTCTCGGCACTTCTGCCCGAGCCGCGGGCGACCGCGACCGTCATCGCCCGCCGCGCCTGCGCGATGAGCCGCGACGCCGATTGCGGCCGGTTTGAAGGCGAGGCGGCGGCGATGCTCGGCCCGGCGCGCAGCCTCGCGCTCGACCCGGGCCTCGCGCCGCATCTCTCCGACCGGCTGCTCACCAAGCCGGGGCTGCGCATCACCACCACGCTCGACAAGCGCGTGCAGATGATCGCGATCCAGGCGCTTCGCCGCCAGCTTCAGGGCCTCGGCGGCGCGCGCGCGCGCGACGGCGCGGTGGTGGTGCTCGACAATGCCAGCGGCGACGTGCTCGCCTATGTTGGCGGGATCGGCGGTGCCTCGACCGCGCCGTCGGTGGACGGTGCCAACGCCTATCGCCAGGCGGGGTCGACGCTCAAACCGTTCCTCTACGCCGAGGCGATCGAGAAGGGCTATCTCACCCCCGCCTCGATCCTCGACGATTCGCCGGTGCAACTCGACACCGCCTCGGGCCTCTACGTCCCACAGAATTACGATCGCGGCTTCAAGGGGCCGGTGTCGGCGCGCTCCGCGCTGGCGGGCTCGCTCAACGTGCCGGCGGTGCGGACTCTGCTGCTGGTCGGGGTCGATGCGTTCCGCGACCGGCTGTGGGACAGCGGCTATCGCGGGCTGGTCGAGGATGGCGACTATTACGGCTATTCGCTCGCGCTCGGCTCGGCGGAGGTGACGCTGATCGAACAGGCGAACGCCTATCGCAGCCTGGCGCAGGGCGGGCGCTGGGCGCCGGTGCGGCTGACCCGCGACGATCCACGCGAACCCCCGCGCGCGGTCACCACCCCGCAAGCCGCGTGGATCGTCGCCGACATGATCGCCGATCCCAACGCACGCGCCGCCACCTTCGGGCTCGATTCGGCGCTGCGGCTACCGTTCTGGGCGGCCGTGAAGACCGGCACGTCCAAGGCGATGCGCGACAATTGGTGCGTCGGCTTCACCCGCCGCTACACCGTCGCCGTGTGGGTCGGTAATCTGGAAGGCGATTCGATGCGCGCCGTCTCGGGCGTCAGCGGGGCCGCTCCCGTATGGCGCGACGTGATGGTGGCGTTGGACGACGGACAGGACCGTGGCTCGCCGCCGCGCCCGGCGGGGATCGAGCGCGCCAACGTCCGCTTCGCCGGCAATGTCGAGCAGCCGCGCGCCGAATATTTCCTCGCCGGCACCGCGCAGCGCCTGATCGCGTTCGCCCCCGATGCAGCGCGGCGGCCGCGCATCACCAATCCGGTCTCAGGCAGCGTGTATGCGATCGATCCCGACATCCCGCCCGATCGCCAGCGGCTCGCGGTAACGGTCACGGGATCGGCGGCGACGCACCGGCTGCTGCTGGACCGGCGCGATCTCGGCCCGGCGACCGCGCAACCGCAAATATTGGCGCCGCCAGGGCAACACCGGCTTCGGCTCGTCGATGTTGCGGGTCGTGTCGTCGATCAGGTGCTGTTTACGGTGCGTTGAGACGAAAAAGCCGTGAACCATTCCGGGTGGGCGGCGTTCAACACCACAGTCCCTTTCCCCCCTTTCGGGACTAGTGCCTAGTAGCTTTGACCCGGCACCGGCCGCGCACCTCCCCCACCCTGTGCGCGGCCGACCGGGACGGCTTACCGGTAGAAGCCGCGGATCACGTCCACGACATAGCCGCGCCGCGTATCGACCAGCACCACGTCGTTATAATGCCGAACCCAGGTCTGGCCGAAGCGGACCGGCGGCAGGTGATAGCGCCACGGATCGACGATGACGTACCGCGTGCCGTAGTAATTCGGCGCGATCCGCACGCCGGGGCGGAAGGCGGTGTAGCGGAACGGCGCGCGCCAGTCCCCGGCCGCATAGAGCCGCGCGTTGCGATCGCGCCAGCCGCGCCAGTCGTCGCGCCCGAAGCGGCGGTTGCGATCGGCGATGTCCTCGCGATATTCCTGCCGTGCGTCGCGCAGGTCGCGATGTTCGGCGCGGATACGGTCCGGGTCGCCGCTGCGATAGGCGCGATCGAGATCGCGGCGCTGCTCCTGGATCTCGCGGCGATCGTGGCGGAGCTCGCCCGCCGATTGCGCCTGTGCCGCCACCGGCAGCGCGGTCGCCGCCATGAGCGCGGTGATGATGAATGAGCGCATGATGCTGTTCCTTTCCTGACCTGTGGATCGCGGAATGCACCGCGATCACGGGACGGTTGTGGAACGCCCGCGCTGAACCGCGCGGGAATGCCGCCTTCATCAACCAGCAAGGATGGCGTCGCGGCGCGGGCGGCGCCGAAACGGCCCGCCGGTTACGGCCGATCGCGCCCGCCGCCCTGCTGGCCGCCGCCGCCGCCGACCGCGCCGACCGTTCCGATATTGCCGAACAGCTCGGAGAAGAAGCTGCTCTTGCGCCCAAGCGTCGGGGTGGTCTTCTTCATCGGCGAGATCGACGCGATCTGCTCGGCGCCGGTCTTGCGGATGCCGGTGACGACGCCCTTGCCGTCGAAGCTGATCCGCAGCGTGGTCTGCGATTTCACATGCGGGTTGTTGTACGCGAAGTTGCGCGCGTCACGGGAGACGTAATACCAGTCGCCCTGGTTGAATTCGCTGGTGAAGGTCGGCTTGCCCAGCACCTGCAACACCGACTGGCGGGTATCGACCCCGGCCTGCACCGAATTGACGAGATCGGCGTCGATCACATAGCCCTGATGCGAGCGAAGCTGCGTGCAGCCGCCGGCGGAGAGGCCGGCGAGGATCAGGGCAGGCCCCAGAAGCGAACGGGCCGAAAACAACGTCATCACAATCTCCCCGGCACGCGGCCATGTCACAAGGCCGCCGCCCGCGCGAAAACCGCGCATTGCATCGTACCGCGATCGCCTCAATATGCCGAGCTTGATGGCCAAACAAGGGCCGCCCTGTCGGGAGTCGATGCGCTTGAACTGGATCGGTCGAATGCTTGGCGCGCGCGATACCGAAGCGTTGCCGCTCTACACCGCGATCGTCGCGCGCGGGCGCGAATTGCATTGGTATGTGGAAGGGCAGGTCGCCGACACGATCGACGGCCGCTTCGACATGATCGCGGGCGTGCTCGCCTTCGTACTGCTGCGGCTGGAGGACGATCCCGCAGGCGCCGAGACGGTGGCGCGCGTTACCGAGCGGTTCGTCGACGACATGGACGGGCAGCTTCGCCAGATCGGGATCGGCGACATCATCGTCGGCAAGCATATCGGCAAGATGATGAGCATGCTCGGCGGCCGGATCGGCGCGTATCGCGACGCGCTCGCGGCGGGAGACCTCGACGCGGCGCTGGTCCGCAACCTGTATCGCGGCGAGACGCCGTCCGAACCCGCCTTGCGCCATGTCGCCGCACGGCTGTACGCGTTGCGCGACGCGCTCGTCGCCGCGCCCACGGCCGCGATCATCGCCGGAGACCTGCCATGACCCCAGAATTTTCCCGCCCCGAGCGGATCGACACGATCGGCGCGGGCGAGCGCGGCGTGACCATCACCGCCGAGCCCGCCGAACGTGCCGCGCTCGCCGCGCGCTTCGGGCTGCTCGCGGTCGATCGGCTCGAAGCGAGCCTGTCGGTGCGACGCGGGGCCGGGGGAATCGCGGTACGCGGACGGGTCGGCGCCGATGTCGTCCAGGCCTGTACCGTCACCGACGAGCCGATCCCGGTCACGATCGACGAAACCGTGGCGCTGCTGTTCGTCGAGGAGAGCGATGGGGGCGAAGACGACGAGATCGAACTCGACGTCGGCGCGCTCGACACCATCCCTTATGAAGGCGGGGCGATCGATCTCGGCGAGGCGGCGGCGGAGACGATGGCGCTCGCGCTCGATCCGTTTCCGCGCAGCGCCAACGCCGCCGCCGTGCTGCGCGAGGCCGGCGTGCTCAGCGAGGATGAGGTGAAGCCGCTCAATGCGCTCGCGGCTCTTGGCGACTTATTGAAGAACAAGCCTTCGTAAGATCGCGAATACGCTGGCCACCTACCTCAAGCGCGTCGAAGGACGGTCAAGCCTGGTCCGGGCCGAGCGTCGGGTCGAGATCGCGCGGGCGCACGAAGCGTTCGAGCACCGCGCCGCCGGCATTCACGTCCGACCAGTCCATGACGTCGAACGCCATCCGCGCGACGCTCGCGGTCGGGTATTTCCGCTCGACCGATTCGCGCAGCCCGTCGGCGACTTCCGGCACCAGCATCAGCACCAGATCCTCAAGCCCCGGATTGTGCCCGACCAGCAGCACGTCGTCGGTGCTTTCGGGGAGTTCCCGCACGACATCGAGCAGGGTCTCCGCCGAGGCGAGATACAGCCGCCGGTCCCATGCAGTGTTCAGCGCCCTGCCATAGCCGCGCTCGATCTCGTCGAGCGTTTCCATCACGCGCACCGCCGGCGAGGCGACGACATGATCGAACGACAGGCCGATCGTACGCAGATACCGGCCCATCATAGCAGCGGCGCGCTTGCCCTTGCCGTTGAGCGGCCGGTCGAAATCGCGCGCGACCGGATCGTCCCACCCGGACTTGGCGTGGCGGAGCAGCGTTAGGGATTTCAAAGGGCCGTCTCCGTCAGGCGTCGATCACCTCTTGCCCCGATTCGATGACGGAAGGAAGACGCCGCGCACGCGCGATCGCCTCGTCCAGCGTGACGCGCGCGACCGGCACGCCCGGCGGGAAGGCGGACAACAGCCGCGACGGCATCGCCGACGAGAGCAGCACGAACAGTCCGCGATCATCGGCCCGGCGGATCAACCGCCCGAACGCCTGCGCCAGCCGCGCGCGCACGATCCGGTCGTCATAGGCCGAACCGCCGTTCGCGAGCCGCCGCGCCGCGTGAAGCACGCTCGGCTTGGGCCAGGGCACACCCTCCATCGCAACCAGGCGGAGCGAGCGGCCCGGCACATCGACTCCGTCGCGAAGCGCATCAGTGCCGAGCAGCGAGGCGGAGAGATCGTCGCGGAAGATATCGACCAGCGTGCCGGTATCGATCGGATCGACATGCTGCGCGTAGAGCGGCAGCCCTTCGCGCGCGAGCCGGTCGGCGATGCGGGCGTGAACCGCGCGCAGCCGCCGGATCGCGGTGAACAGCCCAAGCATGCCGCCCCCGCTCGCCAGCGCGAGCCGCGCATAGGCGTTGGCGAGCGCACCGAGATCGCCACGCTTCACGTCGGTGACGATCAACACCTGCGCATGATTGGCGTAGTCGAACGGGCTCGTTGCCGAGAACCGCGCGCCGGGGCGGATGAGGTGCTGCGCGCCGGTGCGTGCCTCGGCGACGCTCCAGCCTTCGTTCGGGTCCGCGCCACCGCCGCGCAGCGTTGCCGAGGTGACGAGCGCGCCGTGCGCCGGGCGCAGCACGATCTCGGCGAACGGCTTGCTGGGATCGAGCCAGTGCCGCAGTAGCCCGATATCATAATCGCGCCCCTCGATGCGGTTGACGATCAGCCAATCGACGAACTGTTCGGCGGCGGGGCCGCCGACGCGCGCGAGCAACGCCAGCCACGACGCCACCGTTTCGGCGCGCCAACCGAGCGAGGCGATCGCGCCTTCGATCCGCGCGCGCGCCGGCGCATCCATCCAGTCGGGCGCGTCGGCCAGCACCGCCTCGAGCCTACGCCCGAGCGCGACCAGCGGCCGCACCAACGCATCGAGCGCGTGCGCCGCCTGCCCGGCCGCTTCGACCAGGGCCGCATCGGGTTCGACGAGTTCGGTCTCCAGCCCATAGCCGGCGTCCCCATCGCTTTCGGCGCGCGCGTAGGTGAGCCCGCGCACCGCGGCGAGCAAATGCTCGATTGGCCCGAACGGCGCCCCTTCCGCGATCCGTTGCAGCCACCCGTCGGCGGCGAGCGCCCCCGCCGCCTTGACCGCGTCGGCAATGGCAAGCGCGCCCGCTTCGTCATAGCTCGCGACATCGGACAGCCGTGCGGCGAGTCCGCGCCGGCGGCCCCGCCCGCCCGATTCCGGGCCGAGCAGCCAGCGCCTGAGTTCGATCGTCTCCTGACCGGTCAGCGCGGTCGAGAACATCATGTCGGCGGCGTCGAACAAATGATGGCCTTCGTCGAACACATAGCGTGTCGGGCGGGTGGTCAGTTCGCGGCCGCGCACCGCGTTGACCATCACCAGCGCATGGTTGGCGATGACGATATCGGCCTCGACACTAGCGCGTGCGGCGCGTTCGATGAAGCATTTGCGATAATGCGGGCAGCCGGCATAGACACACTCGCCGCGCCGGTCGGTCAGCGCGGTGTGGCCGGCGCGCCGGAACAACGTGGTGAGCCAGCCCGGCAGATCGCCGCCGACCATATCACCATCGGCGGTATAGGCCGCCCAGCGCGCGACGAGTTGCGCCAGCACCGCCGCGCGCCCCGCGAACCCGCCTTGCAGCGCATCCTCGAGGTTGAGCAGGCACAGATAGTTCTCGCGGCCCTTGCGGGTGACGACCTTGACCCGGCGCTCGGCCGGATCGGGGAACAGCCGCGCGGTCTCCTGCGCGAGCTGGCGTTGCAGCGCCTTGGTATAGGTCGAGACCCACACCGCGCCGCCTGCCCGCTCCGCCCACAGCGAGGCGGGCGCGAGGTAGCCGAGCGTCTTGCCGATCCCGGTGCCCGCCTCGGCGAGCACGAGATTGGGCGCGTCGCGCACCATGCGCGGCGCGAACGCCTCGGTCGCGGCCTGCGCGAACGCGCGCTGGCCGGGGCGTTCCTCGGCACCCGATCCGGTCAGGCTGGCGAGCCGCGCGGCGGTCTCCTCCGCGCCTAGGCTGATCGTGCGCGGCGCCGGGCGCGGCGCGGCTTCCGACCATTCCGGCAGCTTGGTGAACAGCCAGCGTTCGGCGGTGGCGGGACGGTGCAGCCGGGCAGCGAGGATCGGCGCCCACGGCCAGCGCAGCCGCCCGAGATTTTGCGTCGCGCTCCACGCGCCCTCGCGCTCGGGCCAATCGCCATCGGTGATGTCGAGCAACGCCGACGCCGCGCGGCGCAGGAAGCCGGCGACGTCCGCATCGCTGGCCGGCACATCGATCCCGGCGGCGCGGGCCAGCCCCTTGGGGGTCGGCACCATGAAGCGTGCGGGAAACAGCACGGCGAACAGTTCGAGCACATCGAGCCCCGACAGCTCGGCATAGCCGAGCCGTTGCGCCACCAGTGGCGCGTTGAGCAGGATGACCGGCGTATCCGCGGCGATACGGATCGCCTCGCCCCGCCCGATCGGCCGGGTGCCATCGGCATCGGCGAACCAGATGCCGCCGTGGCTGGCGTGAAGGGCGGGATGCGGCAACACGCTATCGAAATAGCGCCTCGGAACAGATTGGCAACTCGTTCAGCCGGCCGCCGCATCGGCGCGGCGGCCCGCTGAACGTGGAATCAGCAGCCGTTGCGGCGGTTCTGCGCGGCGTCGTGCTTCTTGTCGAGGTGGCGCCCGAGCAACGCGCCGCCGACACCGCCGGCGACGGTGCCGAGCGTGCCGCCGCCGAGTGCATTGCCCGCGAGCGCGCCGCCCGCGCCGCCCGCGATCGTGCCGGTGGTGCCGCTGCTGCGCTTGCAATCCTGGCGATAGGTGCGGCTGTGGTGCTTGCGATCGCTGCGGTGGCTGTCGCGCTGCGCCACGGCCGGCGCGGTCGCGACGATGGCGAGCATGGCGAATCCGATGATGGTCTTCATGATATACTCCCGATACGTAACCCGGCTGCGGACCGGTCGCGTACAAAACGCTTGGGAGCCGATTTGTTCAGCGCGCCGTTGCGATCCGTCGCCGTCAGCCGCGCGAATCCTCGTCAATGGGCGGTGTCTCGACATCTTCGAACACCTCGAGCGCGACGTTCACGAACTGCTTCGCCTCGAGCTGGATCAGCGGAATGGGCGCATGATCCGAATCGATCCGCTCGACGCGCGCGCTGGTGATGCGGACGAGGAAACGGTCGCAACTGCTGAGCACCAGCATCGCGATCGCCTTGTTGTCGTCGAGCGCGATGTTCTCGACGATCCCCTCATAGGCGACATTGGCGCCCTGATGTTCGAGCGTGGTGACGACGTACGCGATGATGAAGCTGTTGGACGGTCGCGCGAGATCGACCCAGCGCTTGAGCCACCCGAAGGTCGCGGCTTCGCGCATGTCGCGCACCATTTTCCAGCCGCTGGCCAGATAGGCGAGCGCACCGGTGATCAACGCGGGGGTCGCCAGCGACACGAACCAGCACAGGAACGCCCAGTCGGACGGAACGCCCGCCGACCGCCCGTTGGTGAGGATGACGCGATACACGTTCGGATCGAAGCTCAGCCGCACGCACGGCGCGATGAAGCGGCACGCCCCGGATTGCAGCGCGAACAGACCCGACAGGATGATGTGGCCGGCGAGCGCGCCGAACACGATGACGAGCAGCGAAAAGGTCGATCCCGGCTTCTCGGGCGCCTGCGAGATCAGTTCGGATCGCTCACCCGCGCGCAAGCCCGCCCATACCGCCAGACCGGGCGCGAGCAGAAGCAGCGCCAGGAACAGCGTGTAGCTGAAACTCACTTCGTCCCGGACGCGCCCTGATCGCCGCGCATGGCCATGCTGCGAACGACATATTTGCCGTCCTTGAAGCTCGACGATTCCTTCGCCGCCTTCCAACTGCCGAAGCGGTTGTGAACGCTCTTGGCGGTCTTGATCGACTGGCTGGTGTTGACGCGCATGCTGACCTCCGATCCGACAATAGGTACGCGCGCGGCGGCTTGCAATCGGCGCGCCGCCCGCGCGCGCGTGCGGTTAGCGGCGGCGGAACTTATAGACGAACTGGTCGGTATGGCCCCGGATCGCGGGATCGAACACCTTGAGCGTATGATCGTCGGCCGGGTTGGCGAGCGCCCTGGATTCGCCGACGAAGACGAAGCCGGCGTTCACCACCTGCCGCTTGACGACGGCAGGGTCGATGCGGTGGAGCGTCTCGGTATCGGCGAGGCCCGAGCCGGCGGGTGCGGCATGGTCGATCACGACATAGGTGCCGCCCGGCTTGAGCGCCTTGAACACCGCCGCGTTGAACGCGCTCAGCGCCGATTCGCCGCCGCCCTTGTTGGCGATGTCGTGATAATTCTCGACCGTCCAGACGAGATCGACCGGCTTGGGCACGGTGATGATCGCGGGATCGACCGCCGCCGTCACATTGGCGAGGCCGCGCGCCTGCAGCGCCGCGACGCCCTTGGCGCCGTAGGCCGCCGCGGCATTGGGCCACAGCGCATAGACATGGCCGCCCGGCCCGACGATGCCGGTGAAGATACGCGTCCAATAGCCGCCGCCCGGCAACAGATCGACGACCTGCTGGCCCGGCTTCACGCCCGCGAACGCGAGCACCTCCGCCGGCTTGCGGCGCGCATCGTCGCCCTGCTGGTCAGCGCGCGCGGGATCGGCGAGCGCCTTTTCGATGGCGGGCGTCACCGCCGGCGCGGCGATGATCGCGCCGGGAACGACGAGCGCGGCGACGGCGACAGCGGCAAGGTAACGCATCGGCTGATCCTCTTGTGGATTTGCGCGTACTTTACGCCTGCCGCGCGACTCCGCAATGACGGCTTCGCCGGAATTCGCGCCGCCCGGCCGTCCGCTCAGATGCGAGAGCTTCAGCCGGATACGGGCCCGGCCGATGCCACGTAGATCGGATTGCCGATGAGGATAAGGCGGCCTTGCGCGTCGCGGACTTGGGCGCTGATCCAGTGCGGGCGGCCGTCGGCGCGCCACGGCGCGAACGTCGGAGAACGCCCGCCGCCAAACGCCGCGCGATATGCGGTATCGGCCGCGCCATCGATCACGAGTTGCACCGCGCCGTCGGCCACGCCCTTGAGATCGACCGCGAAGCGGACCGAGCCGCCGCGCGGCAGGTGCAGCGTCTCGCCCATCACCGCGTGCCGCTTCCCGGACACCGCCGACAGATCGAGGAGGCGATCGCGCGTGCCGTCGACGTCGACGAACACGCGGCCCGAGCGGATGCCCGCCAGCAGTCCGTGTACCGACAGTTCGGGCATATAGACGACGGTGGTGGGGCTGCCCACCGCGCCGGCTTCGCGCGCCGGCCGGTCCGCCTCATGGCTGTCGCTGCCGCCGACCGCGGTGACATGGCGCCCGGCGTTGAGCAGTTTCGCCCAATAGCTCAGGCCCTGCAACCTGCCGTCGGCCGACCCGGTCTCGCGCATCGTGCCACCGTTGACGACCTCGACCGAATCTACCGCGCCGTCCGGCAGGCCATCGACCCGCCAGCCGCAGCCCATGCAGATCGCGCCCGATGGGGCGCCGGGATGGTTGATCGAAACGACCCCGCCCTCGCGATGCACCGCGTCGATCCATTTCCGTGCCTGCTCCCAGTTCGGCCCGGTCATGCGGAAATCGAGGAAGTCGGTGGGTCCGAAGACGTTGCCATGCCCCCAGAAGGTCGTGATCTCGCGGCCCGGCACGAGCAGCATCCGGTCGAAAGCACCCTGCAGCTCGCGCAACTGGTTGAATTGCGCGGCGGTGTTATGATCGCTGAGCGCGATGAAATCGAGCCCGCGCGCGGCCGCCGCCTCGACCGTGCGATAGACCGGGCACGGGATGCTCGCGCCCGACTGCGCCTTGCATTTCCCGTCGCTCTCGCCGCTGTGCATGTGCAGATCGCCACGATACCAGCCCGGCTTCGCCGCGATCGGCGCATCGGCGAATTCGGTCACGCTCGGCGCGCGCTCGATGAAGATTTTCGCCGTATAGGGTGCGTGCGCATTCTCGCTGATATTGGGCGCGCCGAGGATCAGGTTCCAGCGCCCCGCCGGCAACGGCCCGGGCAGATAGCCCGGCGTCGCATCCTCGGTGCTGAGCGTCATGTGATCGCGGGTTCCGCCGCTCCAGCCGCGGAACCGCTCGGGATCGCGCAGACCCAGATCGATGACCGAGCGCTGCTCCTTGCCGCCGTAGCTGAAATATATGGTGAGCCGCGTCACCCCCGCCGGAAGATCGAAGGATACGTCGGTATAACGCTCGTAATCGGCGCGGGTCAGGTCGCCCTGGAGCACGCGCCAGGGCGTGCCCGCGTCCGCGCGGGGCGGGGGCGCCCCCGCCTGGCCATCGCGCGCGAGCGCGGGGACGGCCAGGGCGAGAAGCGTGGCGAAGAGGGCGGACGCGGGACGCATCTTCATCAGAACCGGTACATCACGGCCATGCGGAAGTTCCGCCCGATCAGCGGCCGGGCGATGAAGGTGTTGGCGCCGGCATCGCCGTTCTGAACCTCGCCCGCGCGTGGATTGCCTTCGGTGAGGCCCAGCGAGTTGTTGACGTTGTCGATATAGCCATAGAGCGACAGCCTGCTCGAAACGTCGAAGCGCGTGCTGATGTTGACCGTGGCATAAGCCGGCAGCTTCACCGAGTTGGCGGTGTCGACGTAGCGGCCGCCTTCATATTCCCACGAGGCCTGCAGGCGGAAGCGCCCGTCCAGCAGGTTGACGCCCGGCACGAGGCGGAGGCTGACGGTCGGCACGCGGATCAGGCGGTTGCCGTCATAATCGAACGACTTGCCGGCCGCATCGACGTAGGTGAGGCCCTTGTACTTGGGATCTTGCAGCGTGGCCGTGCCCGATAGATCGAACCAGCGTACCGGGCGAACGGTCCCCTCGAGCTCGACGCCGAACGTCTGCGTGTCGGCGAACAGCGCCTCGGTCACCGACGCGCCGGTGTTCAGATCGAACCGGTAGTTGGTGAAGGAGACGTTGTTGTATTTGGTCCAGAAGCCGGTCGCATAAAGCTGCACCAGCGGGCTCGAATATTTCAGCCCGATCTCGCCGAGATCCATCGTCTGGGTGATCGGCTTGGCGGAGGCGCTGGTGATGTAGTTCCCCAGGCTCGGCATGCGATTGGCGGCGGTGAAGCGCGCGAACATGCCGGCGCCGCGCGTGAACTGATAGTCGACGCCCACGGTCCAGGTGGCATGGCTGAACGTATCGTCGTAATTGGCGTAGACACCGCTGCCGGTGATGATCGACGACGTCGCGGGCGTGCCGAGGTTGACCGTCTTCTTGAGCCCGACCGTGCCGCGCGCGGTCATCGTTTCCCACCGCACGCCGCCATCGAGCCGCAGCTTCGGCGTGATCTGCCATTCGTCGGCGAGATAGAGCGCGTTGGTGGTCTGCTCGCCGCGCGCGTCTTCCCACTCATAGCCATATTTGTAGATGCCGTGATCGGTGAAGGTCTTGACGACATTCCCCGCCGCATCGACCGCGACGAGATCGAGCAGGCGGGCATTGTCCCGCACATCGAGCAGCGCGGTCGACGAATAGCGGCTGAAATCCTCGTCGATATGCGCGAAATAATAGCCGAAGGTGATGTCGTGCGTGGTCGAACCCATGTTGAAGCGGTGGGAGACGCGCGTGTCGCTCATGAACTCCTTCACCGGCAGCGTCAGGCCACGCAGACCGCCGATGATGACGAGACCGTTGCCGTTCTGGTTGGCGGTATCGAAGGTCTGGCCCGGCGTGGTCGTATAGCGCAACTGGAGCGCGCTTGCGCCAGGCGCCTGGGCGAGCAGACCGGCTTGCGAGGCGAGCAGGCTCGATGCGCTGAGCAGCGAGTTGGGATATACGCCGTTCCGCTGCGTCTTGCTGTCGTTGTAGCGCGAGGTGTTGGAGATCTTCCAGTCGTCCCACGGTTCGAACTCGAACTTGCCGGTGATCTGGGTCCGCTTCACCTGCGTGCCGACGCTGTTGTCGAAATCATAGATGCTGCCGTCGCCCTCGATCATCTTGATGCGTTCGGTCTCGGGGCCGGCGCCGGTGCCGTAATTGCCGCTGAAGCCGGGCACCGCGCGAATCTTGCCGTCGGCATAGGTGCGCATCGGGATGCCGGTGTAGAAACCGACGATGTCGTCGAGCCGCTTCACGTCGAGGCTGAACTTGGCGCGCTCCCATTCGCGCGACACCGTGGCGCGGATCTGGCCGCCGCGGTTGGCGGTGAAGCCGGGATCACGCACGCCGCCTTCGGACCGGTAGAAGCCGCCCACCGCGAGCTTCCACTCGCCGATCGGCGCGCCCGCCCAGAAGTCCATCCGATACTGGCTGTCCGCGCCGAGCGTGAGCTTGGCGAGACCCTCGGCATGGTCGCCGACCTGGCGCGGGATGAAATTGACCGCGCCCGCCGGCGCGTTCGAATAGAACAGCGAGGCCGGCCCGCCGCGCACGACTTCGATCCGCTCGATCGTTTCGTCGAGGCGGAACACCTGGTCGGCGTTGAGATAGCCGAGCGCCGGATCGTGCTGGACGGGGATGCCGTCCTCCAGCAACTGGATCGAGCCGAAGCCATCGACGGGCACGCCGCGCGCGCGGACGTTGCCGCTCGCTTCGCCGCCCGACGATTCCACCCAAAAGCCGGGCACGGACTTGAGCGCCTCGGTAACGCTGGTCGGCGCTTGCAGGCGCAGCGCCTCCTCGCTGATCCGCGTGACCGAATAGCTCATCTGCGCCTTCGTCCGGTCCTCGGTGCCGGCGCGGCCGGTGACGATGATGTCGTCGGGCTGGCCACCCTGCGCGGGGTATGCGTCGGTGCCGGCCGCTTCGGCCCGCGACGGGACTGGCGCGTCCTGCCCCCATGCAGGCGCGGTGCCCGCGCACAGGATCGCAAGCAGTGATGAGGTCGTCAGCAACAGCTTCATGATATTCCCCCTTGGTTCGTTCAGGCGTCTTCGGCCCGGCGCACGAGGTTCGTGACCGGTCGTTCCGGCGCGCGGGTTGCGCGTCGGTTAAAGCGTTCGATTGTGCTTTCGTGGCGCAGACGGGATCGCGGGCGCTTTCCACTACCGCAGCGCGGAAAAAATTTGGTCGGAGCTCCCGCCTCGCCGGATTTCCGACGTAAGCTACTGACAGTGTGACATTAAAAATATGAGCCGCGCGACAACCCCGCGAGCCGCACTGTCAAGCTTCTGTAACAGCAGCCGCCTAGGCGAAGGGTCGTTCCGGCATTTTCGATAGAGGCGGCGACGATATGGCTTGGCTGCGCGACATCGACATCTGGTTTGCCGACCATGTGTATCCCTATCACGCTCAAACCCGTCGCTACGCGATCAGCTTGGTGCGTCAGCCCGACGAAGCCGAGGAGCTTGTGCAGGAAGCCTATGCGCGGCTGTTCGCGCTCAGCGACTGGGCCGCGATCGCCAATCCGCATGCGTTCACGATGCGGATCGTGCGCAATCTCGCGATCGAGCGGTTCCGGCGTGCCGAGGTGGTCCGGCTCGACCAGAGCGCGATCCTGCACACGCTCGAGATCGCCGACCAGCACCCCACGCCCGACGTGGTGGCGATGGACCGCTCCGAGCTCGACCGCGTCGTGAGCGCGATGCGGGAGATGCCGCCGCGCATGCGCGAAGCCTTGCATCTTCGGCGAATTGAAGGCTTACCCCCGCCCGAAGTAGCGGAAAGAATGGGTATCTGCGTCTCCACGGTGGAAACGCATCTGAACAAGGCGCTGCGGCTGCTGATGCGGACACTCAACCGGCAAGATGCTCGGGCGAAGACGGAACGGGAATTTGGATGGGAGACGCGCGAAAGACGGGAGCGGAGCTGAACGAGCGAGCCATCGACTGGCTGGTGGCGCTCGATTGCGGCACCGCCGACGAACAGGCGTTCGACGCCTGGCGCGCGGCGGACCCCCGGCACGCCGCCGCCTTCGCTCAAGTCGCCGCGACGTGGCGGCGCACCGCCGACCCGCGCCTCGGCCCGCTGCTCGACCAAAGCGTTGAAGACCCGCGCGAACCGGAACCCGTCGTGCAACGCACATGGTCGCGCCGCGCCGCCGTGGGTGGCGTGTTCGCGGCGGTGCTGGGCCTGGGTGCCGGGGGCACGATGCTCGCATGGCCGGCCCGCGCCCATGCCGAGACGGCGGTGGGCGAGCGCCGCTCGATCCGACTGCCCGATGGCAGCCATGCGATGCTCAACACCGACACGCGCATCGCTTGGCGCTTCGGTGACGAACGGACCGTGTGGGTGGAGCGGGGTGAGGTCGCCCTGCTCGTCGGGCCGTCGCGGCAACCCTTCCGTGTCCACAGCGACCCGATCGACGGGCGCTTGAGCACGGGCAGTTACAGCCTGCGGATCGAGCCGACCGGTGGGCGGTTGCTGGTCCTGTCGGGGCAGGCGACGATCGGTGCCGAGACGGTTCGGGCGGGGAACGGTCTCTTCATCAACAATGGCGGCACCGAGATCGCCACGCTATCGCCCGATGCGATCACCAGCGCGACGGCATGGCAGGCGGGCAAGATCGTGTTCGATGGCATGCCGCTCGGTCGGGCGATCACCGAGTTCAACCGCTACCTGCCCGACAAGATCGTGCTTCAGCAGCCCGATCTCGCCACCACGCGGCTGGGCGGCGAATTCCGCACCGACGACCCCGCCAATTTCCTGATCGCGCTGCGCGACGGGTTCGACATCGACAATCGCCGGCAAGGCGACCGGATCTTGCTGTTCCGCAAGCACGATTGACCGGCGACGCTGCGCGACGCGCGACGGTGTGACACGAATCTGTCGCGTACCGCCGCCAGTGACGGCGTATGGGCGTGATTCGCGGTTTTCTCCCCATCATCGGACCACCGGGCCGGCGCGCCCTTTGTCTCGCCGGGGGGGTGATGTGCGGCTTCGCTCCGCCCCTCGCCGCGCCTGCGCGCGCGGCATCGGCCGAACGGTCGGTGCGCTTCGACATTCCCGCGCAGAATCTCGCCGCGACGCTCGACCAGATCGCCCGCCAGTCGGGCGTGCAGATCCTCTATCCTTACACGCTCGCCGCGGCGCGGCGCGGCGGCGCGCTCCATGCGCGGATGACCGTGCGCGCGGCGCTCGACCGGATGTTGCGCGGCAGCGGGCTGACGGTGGTGCGCGTCACCGATCGTCTCGTGATCCTGCACGCGGCGGCAGCGGCGCCATCTCCGCTGAGGCCGTCGAGCGGTCCACGGGGCGCGATGCCAACACCCCCGCCGCTGGTAACGGCGCCGCCGCGCCCCCTTGAAGATATCGTCGTGACCGGACGCGCGAGCGAGGCACCGCTTGACGAGACCGAACTAAGCTACGCGGTCACGCGGCTGGACGCAGCGGCGCTCGCCCGGAAGGGGCCGCAATCGACCGCCGACCTGTTCAAGCAGGTGCCGGGCTTCTGGGTCGAGGCGACCGGCGGCGAAGCGAGCAACAACGTCCGCTCGCGCGGCATCCCGACCGATGGCTATTCGTCGGTCGCGCTGCTCGAGGACGGCCTGCCCGTGCAATATGACGGCGGCCTCGGCTATCTGAACACCGACCAGATCTACCGGGTCGACTCGACGATCGACCGCGCGGAAGCGGTACGCGGCGGCCCCTCGGCGATCTTCATGGCCAACGCACCCGGCGGTAGCCTCAATTTCATCACTCGCACCGGGCTGCGCCACCCCGGCTACACGCTCTCTGTGACAGGCGGCGGCTCCGGATATCAGCGGGTCGACGGCTTCGCCGGCGCGCGTATCGCGCCGAATCTCGGCGTTTCGCTTGGCGGCTTCTATCGCCGCGACGACGGCCTGCGCGATCCGGGGTATCGCGCCGATCAAGGCGGGCAGCTTCGCGCGGGAATCGATTATGACGATGGCCACATCCGACTCGCATTCAACGTCAAGCGGCTCGACGACCGGGTAATCCTCTATCTCCCCGTGCCGCTCCGCTTCGAAGGCAGGGGCGATGTTCGCGCCATTCCCGGCTTCGACCCGCTCCGGGACACGCTGGCCGGGCCGGATACCGAGCACGTCCTCTTCAAGACCGCGAACGGCCCCCGCGACTTCGACCTCTCGAAAGGGACGCGAAGCCGGATCACCTTCTACACGCTGAGCGGTCGGCTGGGGTTGGGCGATCGGGGCGCGCTCGAGCTGAACGCGCGCCTGCGCACCGGCGACACGCTGCGCAACGGGCTGTTCCCGATCGGCCGACCCGTGGCCGGGGGCGACTATCTCGCAAGCGTGCTGCCGCAACTGACGGCGGCATATCCGGCTACCGCCACCGCCGCGCTCCGCTATGCCGACACTGGCGCGCCGTTCCAGCGTGACGGCAACGGCAATGGTCTGGTCGTCGGCGGCAACCTGCTGTCGGTACGGATGCCGATGACCGAGTTCATCGGCGACGCGCGGCTGACCCGCAGCATGGACCGCTTCGGCCACCACGATATCGCGCTCGGCCTGACCTATGCCGACACGCGGCTGGACTTCGCTCGCACGATAGGCACGGTGCTGCTCGACGTGCGCGGCCAGGCGCGCAGGCTCGATGTCGTGGCGCTGGATGCGGCGGGTCGGCGGATCGGCGCGCTCACCGACGGCGGCTTCGTGCGCTATGGCTCGTTGTTCGACAATGTCAGCATCCGCGCGTCGAACATCGCGATATATGCGGCGGACGAGTGGAAGATCGCGCCGCGCTGGCGCATCGATCTGGGCGGACGATGGGAGCGCATCCGGATCGGCGGCGGCGCGGAGGGTAGCATGCCGGTGGATCTCGGCGACCCAGCCACCCTCGCCGACAACGCCGTGCTCACCGGCAATGGCGTCATCGCGCCGATCCGCCGCGCATTCTCGGGCGTCAATGGCACGATCGGACTCAATTTCCGGCCAAGCCAGAGTACCGGCCTGTTCATGCGCCTCACCCGGATCGCGCGATTGCCGGGCGCAACCGATTTCAACAGCTCACCGAATCGCACCGACGACGCGGTCGTGCCGATCACCATGGCGGAAGCGGGCATCATCCTGTCGCGTCCGCACTGGCGCCTGTCCGCCGTCGGTTATGGCACACGGTTCGCGCGCTTGCCGTTCACCGATTTCCGCTTCGATACCGCTTCGAACGCGTATGTCGAACGCACGTCGATCGCGGACACATCGACGATCGGCCTCGAACTGGCCGGGCATGCCGATCTGGCCGGGCCGCTGGCGCTGGACGCGCAAGCGACGCTGCAAGATCCGCGCTACCGCAACTTCAGCTATGTCGAGTTGGTCGGCGCTCAGCCGGTCACCCACGATGCCACCGGCAATCAGTTGATCCGCGTGCCCAGGCTGTCGCTGCGGCTGACGCCGAGCCTTACCCTCCTTGCCGGCAGGCTGCGCGTCGACACCGAGTTCACGCACTATTCCGCACGCTTTTCGGACATCGCCAACACCCAACGCCTGCCGCCCTATTCACTCGTGAACGTCAACGTGAACGCGAAGATCACCGACCATCTCGCATTCGCGTTTCACATCACCAACCTCACCAACACGCTCGGGCTGACCGAGGGCAATCCGAGAGCCGGCGCGTTCGACGCAGGCGGCAGCGGCATCAGCTATTTCCTGGCACGCCCGGAGTTCGGCCGAACGCTGCGGGCGACGTTGCGCGCTTCCTGGTAAGCCGTTCGCGGACCACTCCGCCGCCGCCCGCCGGGTCGAGTCGCCCCCCCGCGCCGCTACGCCCGTGTGATCCGCGAGTCCGTAGTACCCCTAATGTCCGCCATTGCTGCAGCGCGGTAGCTCGACGGTGCAACAAGCTACGGGACGGATCACTTTGGACAGGCGAACGGCAACCGCCTTTGCGATGCTGGCTGCGCTGCTGGCCGCCGGCTGCACGCTGGCGCCCCGGCCAGCCCATCCGGACCTGCCCACGCCGACCCGCTATCCGAGCGTCGCGGCTTCGCCGCCGGGGGCGAGTAGCGCGCGGATCGGCTGGCGCACCTTCTTCGCCGATCCCGAACTCACCGCGCTGATCGAGCGCGCGCTGGCCAACAACCGCGATCTGCGCGCGGCGGCGGCGCGAATCGAGCAAGCACGCGCAGTCGTGCGGATCCGCGGCGCCGATCTCGCGCCGCAGATCAGTGGCTCGCTCGATATGGCGAAGATCGGCGTACCCGACGATTTGGCGATGCTGTTGCGCGACGATACGCTCACCACATATGCGGGTCTGCTCCAGACGCGGTGGGAGATCGACCTGTTCGGCCGGCTGCGCAGCCTGCGTGCGGCGGCGCTGGAACAGTATCTCGCGAGCGCCGAGGCGCGGCGCGGGCTGGCCACCAGCCTGATCGCGCAGGTCGCCGCCGGCTACCTCGCCGATCGCGAATATGCGGAGCGGCTGGCGCTGGCGCGCGACACGCTCGCCAACCGTGAACGCGCGCTCCACCTACTCGAACGTCGCTATCAGGTCGGGTCGGGGTCCAAGGTCGATGTCACGCAGGCAGAGACGCTGCGCACGCAGGCGGCTGGTGAGATTCAGGGTCTGGAACTCGCCCGCGCGCAAAATCTCAACGCGCTGGCGCTGCTGCTGGGCGCGCCCATCGACGCCTCCAGCCTCTCCCACGGCCTCGCACAAGTCGGGCTCGACCAGCCGATCCCCGCCGGCCTGCCCTCCGATCTACTGGCCAACCGGCCCGATATCGCCGCGGCGGAACATCAGCTTCGCGGCGCGGAGGCGAACATCGGCGCAGCGCGCGCGGCCTTTTTTCCAAACATCAGCCTGACCGCGATCGCGGGCAGCAGCAGCGACGATCTTGACGGGCTGTTCGCCAAGGGCACCGGACTCTGGCTGTTCCGCCCCACCCTATCGCTGCCGATCTTCACCGCAGGAAAGCTGCGCGCCAACCTGCGCGGCAGCGAGGCGGCGCGCGACGAACTGCTCGCGGCGTATGAAAAATCGATCCAGTTGGGCTTTCGCGATGTGGCGGACGCACTGGCGCAGCGACGCTGGCTCGCCGACCAGCTCGCCACCACCGAGGCTCTGGTCGCGACGCTCGTCGAACGCGCCCGGCTGTCGCAGCTCCGCTACGATGCGGGCCGGGCCGCCTATCTCGAAGTGCTCGACGCCGAGCGCGACCGCTTCTCTGCCGAACAGAGACGTGTGCAACTCCAGCGCGCGTGGCTGGCGAGCGGCGTCGCGCTGTACGCCGCGCTCGGCGGCGGCTTCCCCGAAACCGAGCCTCAAGGGCGAATTCCATGAACAAGCAAATGAGGACATGGGCGATCCGGCTCGCCATCGCGGCGGTGATCGTCGCCGCGCTGTTGATCGCGCGCATCTATCTGACGCGCGATCGGCTCGGCGAGGGTATCGCGGCAGGCAACGGCCGGATCGAAGCGACCGAAGTCGATATCTCGGCCAAGGCGCCCGGACGCATCCGCACGATCCTCGCCGAGGAGGGGCAGGAGGTGAAGGCTGGCCAGATCCTCGCCACGGTCGATGTCGATTCGCTGGAGGCGCAACGCGCCCAGGCACAGGCGCAGACGCTCGCGGCGCAGACCGCCGTGCAATCGGCGCAGGCACAGGTCGCGCAGGCGCTGGGCCAGCGTGGCGCGGCGCTCGCCCAGCTTTTCGCGCGCGAGACCGATCTCGACACCGCCCGGCAGCATCTGCGCCGTTCGACCACGCTCGCCGCCGAAGGCGCGACGCCGCAGCAGGAGCAGGACGATGACCGCGCGCGTCTGCGGAGCGCCAGTGCCGGCACCGACGCGGCGCGCGCGCAGCTCGCGGCGATCGATGCCGCGGTCGCGACGGCGCGCGCGCAGGTGAACGGCGCCCGGGCCAATGCCGAAGCGGCACGAGCGACGATTCGCCGGATCGACGCCGACATCGGCGACGCGGTGCTGCGCGCGCCGCGTTCGGGCCGGATTCAATATCGCATCGCCGAACCCGGCGAGGTGGTCGGCGCGGGCGGCAAGGTGCTCAACATGATCGACCTGAGCGATGTCTATTTGACCTTCTTCCTGCCGGAGCAGGCGGTGGGCAAGGTCGGGTTGGGTGACGAGGCGCGGATCGTGCTCGATTCGGCGCCGGGCCGCGTGATTCCGGCGCGCATCTCCTTCGTCGCCGACGTCGCGCAGTTCACGCCCAAGACGGTCGAAACCAGGGACGAGCGCCAGAAGCTGATGTTTCGCGTGCGCGCCTCGATCGCGCCTGAGCTGCTCGCCCGGTTCCACAATCTCGTGAAATCGGGGATGCCGGGGATGGCCTATGTGCGGATCGATCCCGCCAAGCCCTGGCCCGCGAAGCTCGCGCTGACGCCCGCCAAATGAGCGGTTACGCCGCCCGTCTTTCCGGCGTGCGCCTGCGCTTCGGCGACACGGTGGCGCTCGATGGCGTCGATCTCGATCTGCCGGCCGGCAGCACGGTGGCGATGGTCGGGCCGGACGGGGTGGGCAAGTCGAGCCTGTTCGCGCTGGTCGCCGGGGCGCGCGCGATCGAGGAGGGAACGGTGGAGGTGCTCGGCGGCGACATGGCCGACGCCAGGCACCGGCAGCGTGTCTGCCCGCGCATCGCCTATATGCCGCAGGGGCTCGGCAAGAATCTGTACCCCACCCTCTCGGTTTTCGAGAACATCGACTTTTTCGCGCGGCTGTTCGGTCAGGGCCGCGCGGAGCGCGAGCGCCGGATCGACCAGTTGCTCGACGCGACCGGACTCGCGCCGTTCCGCACCCGCCCCGCCGGCAAGCTCTCCGGGGGCATGAAGCAGAAGCTCGGGCTATGTTGCGCGCTGATCCACGATCCCGACCTGCTGTTGCTCGATGAACCGACCACGGGCGTCGATCCGCTGTCGCGGGTTCAGTTCTGGGAGCTGATCGACCGCATCCGCGCGAGCCGGCCAGGGATGAGCGTGCTGATCGCTACCGCCTATATGGAGGAGGCCGCCCGCTTCGATCAGCTCGTCGCGATGGACGCCGGCCGCGTGCTGGCGATCGGCACCGCCGCCGATCTGCGCGCGCGCACCGGCGCCGCCACGCTGGAGGAAGCGTTCATCGCGCTGCTCCCCGAGGCGCGGCGCCGCGAGCATCGCGCCGTGACGATCCCGCCGCGTGACCGCGCGCTGAATGGCACACCGGCGATCGAGGCGCGTGGCCTCACCAAGCGTTTCGGTGATTTCACGGCGGTCGATCACGTCGATTTCCGCATCGAACGCGGCGAAATCTTCGGATTCATCGGCTCGAACGGCTGCGGCAAGACAACGACGATGAAGATGCTGACAGGGCTGCTCCCCGCGAGCGAGGGCGAGGCGCTGCTGCTCGGCCGCGCTGTCGATCCGCGCGATATCGAGACGCGCAAACGGGTCGGGTACATGTCACAGAGTTTCTCGCTCTATGCCGAGTTGACGGTGCGGCAGAATCTCGAACTGCACGCGCAGTTGTTCCACGTGACCAAGGCGCACATCCCCGCGCGCGTCGCCGAGATGGCGGAGCGTTTCGGTCTTGCCGAACTCATGGAGACGTATCCGGACAGCCTGCCGCTCGGTCAGCGCCAGCGGCTCAGCCTGGCCGTGGCGATGATCCACGCGCCCGAGATACTGATCCTCGACGAGCCGACCTCTGGCGTCGATCCAATCGCGCGTGACGCCTTCTGGCAGATGATGGCCGATCTCGCGCGCAAGGACGCCGTGACCATCTTCATCTCCACCCATTTCATGAACGAAGCCGAGCGATGCGATCGCATCGCGCTGATGCACATGGGCAAGGTGCTGGCGGCCGATACGCCGGCGGAGGTGGTGCGGGCGAGCGGCGCGAGCGATCTCGAAGCGGCCTTTATCGGCCACCTCCGCCGCATCGGCGGCGTGGATGCGGACGGCGCCGCCCTCGCCCCCGCGCCGACGGTGCCGATCGCGGCGGCCAACCGCCCCGAGGCGCGACCGCGCCCGTTCAGCCTGCGCCACATGCTGAGCTACAGCCGGCGCGAGGCGCTGGAACTGCGCCGCGATCCGATCCGCGCGACGCTGGCGCTGCTCGGCAGCATCTTCCTCATGTTCATCATGGGCTACGGGATCAGCCTCGATGTCGAGAACCTCAGCTTCGCCGTGCTCGATCGCGATGGAACGACGACCAGCCAGAATTATGCGCTCAATCTCGCCGGTTCACGCTATTTCGTCGAACATGCGCCGGTGCACGGCTATGCCGAACTCGATCGGCGGATGCGCGACGGCGAGTTGAGCGTCGTCCTGGAGCTGCCCGAGCATTTCGCGCGCGACATCCGCCGCGGCACCCCGGTCTCGGTCGGCATCTGGGTCGATGGCTCGATGCCGAGCCGGGCGGAAACCGTGCTCTCCTACGTCCAGGCGATGCATGTGTCGTGGCTGTCCGACTTCGCGATGCGCGAACTCGGCGTGCGCCCCGCGCTGGGGCTCGCTACGATCGAGACGCGCTACCGCTACAATCCGGACGTCGCCAGCCTGGTCGCGATCGTCCCCGCCGTGATCCCGATCCTGCTGTTGTTGATTCCGGCGATGCTGACGGCGCTGAGCGTGGTGCGCGAAAAGGAACTGGGGTCGATCGTCAATCTCTACGTCACCCCCGTCACCCGCACGGAGTTCCTGCTTGGAAAGCAGCTTCCTTATGTGGTGCTCGCGATGCTCAACTTCGCGCTGCTCACCGTCCTCGCGGTGACGGTGTTCGGCGTCCCGATCAAGGGCAGCCTGTTCGCGCTGACGGTCGGCGCGCTGCTGTTCGTCCTCTGCTCCACCGCAATCGGGCTGATCTGCTCGACCTTCCTACGCAGCCAGATCGCGGCGATCTTCGGGACCGCGATCATCACCATCGTGCCGGCGGTACAATTCTCCGGCATGCTGACCCCGGTCGCCTCGCTCGAAGGATCGGGGCGCTTCGTCGGCGAGATCTACCCCGCCACCCATATCCTCACCATCAGCCGCGGCATCTTCTGCAAGGCGCTGGGGATCAGCGATCTGCCGAGCGCCTTTCTCGCGCTCGCCATCACCGCGCCGATCCTGATGGCCGCCGGCATCGCGCTGGTCCGCAAGCAGGAGCATTGAGCGGTGAACCCGGCGAAGACGACCGCGAATATCTGGCGGCTCGGCATCAAGGAGATGCGGAGCCTGTGGCGCGACCGGATGATGGTCGGGCTGATCCTGTGGGCCTTCACCGGATCGGTGTATGTGGCCGCGACGGGCATCCCCGAGACGCTCAACAAGGCACCGATCGCCATCGTCGATGAGGACGGCTCGCAGCTCTCGCAGCGAATCCGAAGCGCCTTCTACCCGCCCTACTTCAACGCGCCGGCGGTCATCTCGCAGCGCCAGGTCGATGCCGCGATGGACCAGGGCTTCTACACGTTCGTGCTCGACATCCCGCCCGATTACCAGCGCGACCTGCTTGCGGGACGGGCACCCACGATCCAGCTCAATGTCGATGCGACGCGAATGGCGCAGGCCTTCTCCGGCAACGCCTATGTCCAGCAGATCGTCAATACCGAGGTCGCGACCTTCGCCACGCGCAACGGCCGCGCGAACCCGCTCCCGGTCGATGTGGCGGTGCGTTCGCGGTTCAATCCCAACCTGACCGCGCTGTGGTTCGGCGCGGTGATGCAGGTCATCAATCACGTCACGCTGCTCTCGATCATCCTGACCGGCGCCGCGCTGATCCGCGAGCGCGAGCACGGCACGGTGGAGCATCTGCTGGTGATGCCGATCACGCCCTTCGAGATCATGGCCGCGAAAGTGTGGTCGATGGCGCTGGTGGTGCTGATCGCGACCTGGTTCTCGCTCATGCTGATCGTTCAGGGCGCGATGCACGTGCCGATCGCGGGATCGATCGCGCTGTTCCTGGTCGGCGCGGCGGCGCACCTGTTCGCGACCACCTCGATGGGAATCTTCCTCGGCACTTTCGCGCGCTCGATGCCTCAGTTCGGCCTGCTGGTGATCCTCACGATCGTGCCGCTGGAGCTGCTGTCGGGCGGCAGCACCCCGCGCGAGAGCATGCCGCAATTCGTGCAGGACGTGATGCTCGCGGCGCCCACCACGCATTTCGTCCGGCTCGCGCAAAGCATCCTCTACCGGGGTGCCGACATCGGCGTGGTGTGGCCGCAGTTGCTCGCGATCCTCGCGATCGGCGCGACCTTCTACACGATCGCGCTGGCCCAGTTCCGCAAGGCCATCAACACCATGGCCTGACCGTCGCGTGCAAACGGCACGCCGGGCGCGGGATGGCCCCGCATCCGGCGCACACCATCACCCCGGTTCTCAGACGTCGAGATTGGCGACGTTGAGCGCATTCTCCTGGATGAACTCGCGGCGCGGCTCGACGACATCGCCCATCAGCCGCGTGAAGATCTCGTCGGCGATATCGACCTGCTCGACCTCGACGCGCAGCATCGAGCGATTCTGCGGGTCGAGCGTGGTCTCCCACAATTGCTCCGGGTTCATCTCGCCGAGACCCTTGTAGCGCTGGATCGAAAGCCCCTTGCGGCCCGCCGCCAGAATCGCTTCGAGCAGTTGCGAGGGTCGGGCGACCATCGCCTCTCCCTTGCCGACCGCGACCGGCGCGGCCTCCGCGTCGCCGTCAGACGACGGTTCGGCTTCCGCCGCAACGGCGGCGGCGCGCGAGGGCACCAGCCGCGCGGTGCGCGCATACTCGCTCGCCTGTTCGGACGCGAGCGCATGCAGCTTGCGCGCCTCCGCCGACACCAGGAACGCCGCTTCGAGGACGTGGTGATCGGTCACGCCGCGCCACCAGCGCTTGAAGTGGATGCCGCCCTCCTCGCTGACCTCGGCCGACCAGCGCGCTTCGGGATCGCCTGCGTCGAGCGCCGCGACGACGTCCTCGACCCGCGCGGCGCGAGTCGCGACGTCGAGCGTCGGATCGAGCGCGCCGACCAGCGCGAGCGCCTCGACAATGGTTGGATCGTAGCGGCGCGGCACATAGCGCATCAGCGTCCGCATCCGCCGCGCATGATCGACCAGCGCGCGCAGATCGGCGCCGGAGCGCGACCCGCCCGCGCC
Source organism: Sphingomonas pollutisoli (assembly GCF_029167165.1). Taxonomy (NCBI): domain Bacteria; kingdom Pseudomonadati; phylum Pseudomonadota; class Alphaproteobacteria; order Sphingomonadales; family Sphingomonadaceae; genus Sphingomonas; species Sphingomonas pollutisoli. Next base: position 350,268 of record NZ_JARFNJ010000003.1, on the reverse strand, counting down.
CTCCAGCACGCTCGCCGCGACGCCGTTCTCGACCAGATAGTCGTCGAGCGCGGGATCGTCCTTGAGATAGACTTCCGATCGCCCGCGCGTCGCTTTGTAGAGCGGCGGCTGCGCGATGTAGAGGTGTCCGGCTTCGATGATCTTCGACATGTGCCGGTAGAAGAAGGTCAGCAGCAGGGTGCGGATATGCGCGCCATCGACGTCCGCGTCCGTCATGATGACGATCTTGTGATAGCGCAGCTTCTCGATGTTGAACTCGTCGAGGATGCCTGTACCCATCGCCTGGATCAGCGTACCGATCTCGCGGCTCGAAATCATCCGGTCGAAGCGCGCACGCTCGACGTTGAGGATCTTGCCCCGCAGCGGCAGGATCGCCTGGAAATGGCGGTCGCGGCCTTGCTTCGCCGAGCCGCCCGCCGAATCGCCCTCGACGAGGAACAGTTCGGACTTGGCGGGATCACGCTCCTGGCAGTCGGCGAGCTTGCCGGGCAGTGAGGCGATGTCCATCACGCCCTTGCGCCGAGTGAGCTCGCGCGCCTTTTTCGCGGCTTCGCGCGCCGCGGCGGCATCGATGATCTTGGCGACGATCGCCTTGCCGTGCGCGGGATTCTCTTCGAGCCACTCGGCGAGCTTGTCGGCCATCAGCGATTCGAGCGGCTGGCGCACCTCGGACGAGACCAGCTTATCCTTGGTCTGCGACGAGAATTTCGGGTCGGGCAGCTTGACCGAGACGATCGCGGTGAGCCCCTCGCGCATATCGTCGCCGGTGAGCGTCACCTTCTCCTTCTTCAGCAGCCCGCTCTTATCGGCATAGGAATTGAGCGTGCGCGTCAGCGCCGCGCGGAACGCCGCGAGATGGGTGCCGCCGTCGCGCTGCGGGATGTTGTTGGTGAAGCAGAGGACGTTTTCGTAATAGCTGTCGTTCCATTCGAGCGCGACGTCGATCGTCACGTCGTCGCGCGTGCCGGCGATCGCGACCGGCTCGGGCATCAGCGCCTGCTTGTTGCGATCGAGATACTTCACGAACGCGGCGATGCCGCCCTCGTAGAACAATTCGACCGTCTTGATGTCCTCGTGCCGCGCGTCGGTGAGGAACAGCCGCACGCCGGAATTGAGGAACGCCAGTTCGCGGTAGCGATGTTCGAGCTTGTCGAAATCGAACTCGGTGATCTTGAAGGTGGCGGGCGACGGGAAGAAGGTGACGCGCGTGCCCTTCTTGCCGTTGGCATCGCCGACGACCTTGAGCGGCGCCACCGCATCGCCGAACGCGAAACGCATGTAATGTTCCTGCCCGTCGCGCCAGATCGTCAAATCGAGCCACTCGGACAGCGCATTGACCACCGAAACGCCGACGCCGTGCAGACCGCCCGAGACCTTATAGGCATTGTCGTCCGAGGTGTTCTCGAACTTACCGCCGGCGTGGAGCTGGGTCATGATGACCTCGGCGGCCGACACGCCTTCCTCGCTATGGATGCCGGTCGGGATGCCGCGACCGTTATCCTCCACCGAGACCGAGCCATCGGCGTTCAAGGTGATGTCGATCCGGTCGCAATGCCCGGCGAGCGCCTCGTCGATCGCGTTGTCGGACACTTCGAACACCATGTGGTGCAGACCCGAGCCATCGTCGGTGTCGCCGATATACATGCCGGGTCGCTTGCGAACCGCGTCGAGGCCCTTGAGAACCTTGATCGAGTCAGCGCCATATTCGTTGGGATTGGATGGCTGGCCGGGGGCGGCGGAAGTCGGTGTCGTCATGGCGAGCATATAGGGATTCGCGCCCGCAAACGGAAGCGAAATGGCGAATCGCCGCTGGCGGGTCAGCCGATGAGGCGGGCGACCTCGTTGAAGTCCGACGCAACCGCGCGGACGCCCAGCGCGCGGAGCCGTTCGGCATGGTCGGGCGAACAATGGCTGCCACCGCAGAAACCGATCACGAACGCACCAGACGCGACCGCGCCGGTCGCGCCGACGATCGAATCCTCGAGAATCGCGGTGCGCGTGATGTCCACGCCGATCGCCGCCGCGGCATGATAATAGAGATCAGGAGCGGGCTTGCCACGCGCGACATGCTCCTTGCCCGAGTAGAGGTGGTCGCCGAACGCCTCGCGCAGGCCGATATGATCGAGGTGGCGCGCGATCCACGCGGTCGAACTCGACGAGGCGATCGCCTTGGGAAGCTCTTCGGGAAGCGCTTGGACGAACGCCACCGCGCCTGCCACGGCGTCGATACCCGCCGCCATCACGCGCGCATCCTCAATGCGGCGCGCGGCGTGATAGTCTTCGCCCAGCGTCGCGCCGATATGCGTCTCGATCGCATCGATGAAGCTGCGGCCGGACAGACCCATGAAGCGCGCCATCGCTTCTTGGCGCGAAATCGTGTGGCCGATACTGTTGAGATAGTCGGCGAGATGCGCGTTGCCGATCGATTCGCTCTCGATCAGCACGCCATCGAAGTCGAAAATGATGCCGTCGAATTTCATGCGCGTGCTCCAAACAGCGCGCTGCCGACGCGGACATGCGTCGCCCCAAGCGTGACCGCGGTTTCGAAGTCGGCCGACATGCCCATGCTCAGCCCGGCAAGTCCATGATCACGTGCGAGCTTGGCGAGCAGCGCGAAATAGGGCGCAGGCTCGACGTCCGCTGGCGGCACTGCCATCAGGCCGGCGACTGGCAGGCCGGCGGCACGTGCCTCGGCGAGCAATGCGGGTAGATCCGCGACCGCGCAGCCGCCCTTTTGCGGCTCATCGCCCATATTGACCTGCAGGAAGCAGTCGGGACGCCTGTCCTGCCGGTCCATCGCCTTGGCGAGCGCCGCGATCAGCGATGGCCGATCGACCGAATGGATCGCATCGAACAAGGCGACCGCGTCGTCGGCCTTGTTCGACTGGAGCTGGCCGACCAGGTGGAGCCTGATGTCGGGCCAGCGTTCGCGAAGCGGGGGCCATTTCGCCTCGGCCTCCTGCACGCGATTTTCGCCGAACACACGCTGCCCGGCGGCGAGCAGCGGCTCTATCGCCTCGGCGGGGTACGTCTTGGAAACCGCGATAAGCGTGACATCCCCCGGCTCTCTGCGCGCGAGGCGCGCGTTGTGTTCGATCGCCGCTTGGATGGCGGCAAGGGCGGCAACGGGGGCGGAGACGGGATCGTCGGATGACATCGGCGGCGCTATAGGCTGTGAAATGCGTGCCCGCCACCCCGTCCCCACGCTCTGGCTGATGACCGACGAGCGGCTCGGCGATGGCATGTGGGACGCGGTCGGGCGGCTGCCGCGCGGGGCGGGAATCGTGTTCCGGCACTATGCCACCCCCCTGCCCGAGCGGCGCGCGCTGTTCTCAAGCCTGTCGCGAATCGCACGACGGCGCGGGCTGGTGCTGCTGCGCGCCGGCGACGAGCGGTTGGCGGGGCACGAACGCGGCGTACATAATGGCCGCGCAGCGAACCTTTCGACGCGGTCCGCGCACACGCGCCGCGAGGCGCTGGCCGCATGCCACATGGGCGCGGCGGCGATCTTCGTTTCGCCCGTTTTCGCGACCCGCTCACACCCCGGCGCGCCGGCGCTCGGGCCGCTACGCGCGGCTGCCATTGGACGCGGGCTGGGCGTGCCGGTGATCGCGCTTGGCGGCATGAACGCCCGCCGGTTCGCCCGCCTGCGGGCGCTCGGCTTTCATGGCTGGGCGGCGATCGATGCGTGGAGCCTATCTCCGCACACCGGCGCCTCCGCGTGCAATATCGGTTCACGCGGAACCGCGGAGGCGCCGAGAGAAGAAGGGTATGGCGCTACGTGCGCTTCCGTCGCCAACAATTGAATAATAGCGGTCTTGGAACGGCTCCGCTTAGAAGCGGAAGGCGGTGCCGATATAGACGGCCTGGCTATCATGCCGATCGACGTTCAGATCGGCCAGCCGATCGCTACGCTCGGCCTTGTAGCGCACGCCCGCCGTCACATCGAGATTGCGCGTCAGCCGGTATGAACCGCCGACATCGACCGAATAGACCGGCGCTTCCTCGATCAGCTTCGGCCCGCCCGGCAGCGCGCGGTCGGCGCCCGCCTTGACCTGACCGCTAAACCGCTTGCCCGAATAGCTCACGCCCACATCGGCGGATTCGCGGCTGCCCGGCATCCCGGCGAGATCGACCTTGGCCATATCGCCCGACAAAGCGAACCGGCGCCAGCCGACCGCGACGCCGAGATTATACGCGATCGGCGCCAATGCCACGGTGTTCGCCGTGCCGTCGCCGGCGCGGTCCGCCGTCACCGCACCGCGCACCGAACGCGCCTGCACCGCCACGGTCACCGCGCGACTGCCAGCACGCCGAGAATCGGCGGGCGTGAAGCGGAAGCCCGAAGGATCGAGACCGCCGCGCGCGAAAATCGCCGCCAGCCGCGGGTCTGCGGAGGCAGGCGTGAATCCACCGATGCCATGCAATACCGGCACAGCCGCGCGCGCAACGCGCGCCTTGGCATCGTCCGATGCACCGATCGCCGGCGCCGCGACGAGACCGACGGCGACAAGCACCCCCAACCCAATCCCAGACAGCAGCCGAGTCGAAATCACCGGAAAACCCCGTCGTCCCTGCACCAGACACGGCCCCGCGCCATGCCTGTTCTTATCAGTTAGAACGCGCCTATCACGATTCCATCCCCGGCTGCCACTATCTTGACTCAATTTATCCGCCATGTGGCGCTCGGGACACAGCCGGAGACCGGTGCGCGGCTTGCGGCTGGCTCGGCATAATCTATAGAGACACTCTCCTTCATGACCACGCTCAGGAAACCGCCCATGTCCCGCCCGTTGCGCACTGCGATCGTGGTCTCGCTGCTTCTGTCGAGCGCCGCCTGCGCCCACAAGGGCAGCCACCCGAAATCGGCGGCGCTCGCACCGTCCAAGGTCACCACGATCGGCGTAAACGCCTATCTATGGCGCGCGAGTCTCGACACGTTGAGCTTCATGCCGCTGCTTCAGACCGATTCCAACGGCGGCGTGATCGTCACCGACTGGTACGTCAATCCGGCGGCACCGACCGAGCGGATGAAGGTCACGGTCACGATTCTCGATCAGGATTTGCGTGCCGATGGTCTGCATGTCGCGGCGCTCCGCGAGGTCAACCAGAACGGGCAGTGGGTCGCGTCACCGGTGCAGGCCGCGACCGTCCAGAAGCTCGAAGACATCATCCTCACGCGCGCGCGCGATTTGCGCCGCGCTGCCATGGTGAATTAAGCGCGCGGTTTTCGCGCAGGAGTAACAACGAACAATGTCTCGCTTCAACAGCCTGAAGTCGGATGCGGCATGGCAGGCGGTGTGGGACGAGCGCCGCACGTTCGCCGCCGACGACGCGACGACGAAGCCGCGTACCTATGTGCTCGAGATGTTCCCCTATCCTTCGGGGAAGATCCATATGGGTCACGTGCGCAACTATACGATGGGCGACGTGCTCGCGCGGTTCCGCCGGATGACCGGCCACGAAGTTCTGCATCCGATGGGATGGGACGCGTTCGGTATGCCTGCCGAGAACGCGGCGATGGAAAAGCACGTCCATCCTGGCGGCTGGACGCGCGATAACATCGCCACGATGAAGGCGCAGTTGAAGCGGCTCGGTTTCGCGCTTGATTGGACGCGTGAGTTCGCCACCTGCGATCCCGAATATTATGGCCAGGAACAAGCGTTGTTCCTCGACCTGTTTTCGCATGGGCTGGTGTATCGGAAGGAATCTTCGGTCAACTGGGATCCGGTCGATATGACCGTGCTCGCCAACGAGCAGGTTATCGACGGGCGTGGGTGGCGGTCGGGCGCTTTGGTTGAGCGGCGCAAGCTCAGCCAATGGTTCCTGAAGATCACCGCGTTCGCCGATGAGCTGCTGGAGGGGCTGGAGGGGCTCGATCATTGGCCGGACAAGGTCAAGCTGATGCAGGAGAACTGGATCGGCAAGAGCCAAGGGCTACGTTTCACGTGGAACATGAGCGACGGCGAGACGGTCGAGGTGTTCACCACCCGGCCCGACACAATCTTCGGCGCGAGCTTCATCGCGGTCGCTGCCGATCACCCGATCGCGCAAAAGCTGGGCGCGGAGAATGGTGAAGTCGCGGCGTTCATCGAGCGATGCAAGCAGGGCGGCACCACCGCTGCGGAGTTGGAGACCCAAGAGAAGCTCGGCTATTTCACCGGGCTGACCGCGACCCATCCGTTTGATTCCGCTTGGCAGGTTCCGGTCTACATCGCCAATTTCGTGCTGATGGAATATGGGACCGGCGCGGTGTTCGGCGTTCCCGCGCACGACCAGCGCGATCTCGACTTCGCGCGCAAATATGACCTTCCCGTCCGGCGCGTCGTGGCGGAGGGCGCGAACACCGATCCTATTCTCACGGGCGATGAGGCCTATACCGGCCCTGGTACCTTGGTGAATTCGCATTTCCTAGACGGCATGAGCATCGCGGATGCGAAGCGGACCGTCATCGCGCGGGCCGAGCAAGGCGGCTGGGGTATGGGTTCGACCGTGTTTCGCCTTCGCGACTGGGGCGTCAGCCGTCAGCGGTATTGGGGCACGCCCATCCCGATCATTCACTGCGACGCGTGCGGCGCGGTGCCGGTGCCGCGCGATCAATTGCCCGTCGTCCTCCCTGAGGACGTCAGCTTCGACATTCCCGGTAATCCCCTCGACCGTCACCCGACATGGAAGCATGTCCCCTGCCCCACCTGCGGCGGCGAAGCGCGGCGCGAGACGGACACGCTCGACACGTTTGTCGACTCATCCTGGTACTTCATCCGCTTTGCTAGCCAGCCCGGCAACAAGCCATTCGATCGGGAGGCGGCCGAGAAGTGGCTTCCGGTCGCGCAATATATCGGAGGGGTCGAGCATGCGATCCTTCACCTGCTCTACGCTCGCTTCTGGACGCGTGCGCTGAAGCACATCGGCATGCTCGATATCGCCGAGCCGTTCGCCGGGCTGTTCACCCAAGGCATGGTGACGCACGCGAGCTATTATCAGCGCCCGCACGAGCATGAACGACCGATCTATTTCGAACCCGCCGCGATCTCGCGCCGGGCCGATGGTACGGCCTATGTTACCGAGACCGGCGAGGACGTGATCGTCGGACGCGTCGAGAAGATGTCGAAGTCGAAGAAAAATACCGTCGATCCGACCGAGATCGTCGATCAATATGGTGCCGATGCGGTGCGCTGGTTCGTACTGTCGGATTCGCCGCCCGAGCGCGATCTCGAGTGGAGCGAGGCGGGCATCGAGGGTTCGTGGCGTTTCGTCCAGCGCGTGTGGAGGCTGTTCGACGGACTCGGCGAAGCGGCGGCCATAGATGGCCGTGACATCGCGCTCGACCGCAAGCTCCATCAGACGATCGCCGGCATCGCCGCCGACATCGAAGCGCTCGCCTTCAACAAGGCGGTCGCCAAGCTGTACGAGCTCGTCAATGCGATCGAGCGCGCCGCACCATCCGCTTCGCGCAACGCGGCAATTCGTACGCTGGTTCTGCTGGTGGCACCGATGGCGCCGCATCTGGCTGAGGAAGCCTGGGCGGCGCATGGCGGCGAAGGTTTGATTGCCGATGCCGCCTGGCCGGTCGTCGATCCTGCGCTGCTCGTCGAGGACGAAGTGACGATCGCGGTGCAGGTCAATGGCAAGCTCCGCGACACGCTCACGGTGGCCAAGGGCGCGGACAAGGCGGCCTTGGAAGCGATGGCACGCGGATCGGACAAGGTGATCGCCTTCTTGGATGGCAAGGAACCGAAAAAGGTTATCGTCGTGCCAGACCGTCTCGTGAACCTCGTCGCATGAAGCGTCTCGGCGTCCTTCTGCTTGCGCTCGCGCTGCCCGGCTGCGGGCTGCACCCGCTCTATTCGGGTGGCAGCGATGGTGCAGTCGCGACGATGCTGACCCGCGTCGAAGTCGCCCCAATCGACGGAAAGGCAGGCTGGCTGATGGGCAATGCGCTACGCGACAAGCTTGCCGCGCGAGGTGAAGCGCCATTGTATCGACTAGAGGTGCGGCTCGACGACAAGATCATCGGCCTCGGCGTGCGGAGCGATGACAGCGTCTCGCGCGAGCGCCGCACCTTGCGAGCGCGATACCAGCTCGTCGAACTCGCGCGGGGGACGGTAGTGCTCGACGCGTCGGCCGGATCGGACGCGGGCATCGACGTCGTCAGCTCGGACTATGCGACCATCGCGGCCGAGAACACCGCGCTCGAAAACCTGTCGGAGATCGTCGCCGACCAGATCGTGTCGCGCGTCGCGCTGTACGCGGAACACGCGCCCGCCTCCGAGCCGTGAAGGCCAACGCGAATCAAATCCGCATCGCGATCGACGCGGCCAGCCCCGACGTCCGCCTGTACCTGTTCCACGGCCCAGATGAAGCGGGCGCGCGCGAACTGGCTGCGCGGGTCGGCCGCGCACTCGGACCCGAGGCCGAACGGATCGACCTTGAGCCTGCGCAAATTCGCATCAATCCTGGCCTGCTCGCGGATGAAGCTGCAGCGCTGTCGCTTTTTGGCGGCGCGCGGCACATCCGCGTATCCGGGGCTGGCGAGGAGTCGCTCGAAGCGCTGACCTTGCTGCTCGACGCGGAACGCACCGGCAATCCGGTCGCCGTGATCGCCCCCACCCTCAAGGCAACCTCGAAGGTAGTGAAGCTCGCGCTGGCGCATCCGCGTGCGATGTGCCTCGCCTGTTATCTGCCCGAGGGCAGTGATGCCGACCGCCTTGCCACCGCGATCGCGCGGGAGCAGGGACTGCGTACTACAGGGGGGACCGCCGCGCGGCTCGCCGCCGCCAGCGGCGGAGACAGGGCGGTAATGACTCGTGAGCTGGAAAAGCTGGCACTCTATCTCGACGCTGCCCCCGAACGGCCGCGTGAGTTCGACGATGCGGCGCTTGACGCCGTGGGTGCCGATCTCGGCGATACCGAGATGTCGCGCGCGATCGACGCTGCGCTTGATGGCAGCCCGGACATGCTCGCCAATGAGCTCGCGCAGCTCGCGGAAGCGAGCGTCTCACCGATCCCGGTTCTGCGCCAGCTCACCCGACGCTTGGTCACCCTGGCAGAGATGCATGCCGAACTCGATGCTGGCGCCGACCCCAAGGCCATTATCGAACGCGTCTTCTTTCGCGAACGCGCCACCACCTCCCGCGCGCTGCGGCTGTGGGATTCGCGCCGGATCAACGACGCGATCAAACGCATTCGCGAGGCCGAACGTGCGGTGATGGCACCGCAAAACCCTGGTAACGTCGTTGCCGACGCCGCTATCGTCGTACTGGCGCGCATGGCGGCGCGCCAACGCTGATGTTCAAATCCGCTCGCCGCTCAGCCGCTGGCAGAGCATGTCGAGTTGGTCGAGCGTCGAAAAGCCGAGCGTGAGCGCCCCGCCCTTGGCGCCATACGAAATGCGCACCGAAAGCCCAAGCAAGTCGGCGAGCTGATGCTCGAGCGCACTGAGATCGGCATTCTTCTCGCCGCTGCCGTGCCCGCGCACCCGCGCGGTATCCGGCTTGACCGTCCGCGCGAGCTTTTCGGTATCGCGAACCGACAGGCCTTTGGCGACGACCTGGTCGGCCAGGGCCTCGACGTCCGGTGCGCCGATCAGCGCACGGGCATGTCCCATACTGATTGCGCCTTCGACGACACGATCCTGCACCGGCTTGGGCAGATCGAGCAAGCGCAACAGATTGGAGATGTGGCTGCGCGACTTGTGGACGATCTTGCCAAGTGCATCCTGCGTATGGCCGAAGTCGCTAAGCAGCCGCTGATAGGCCTCCGCCTCTTCGATCGCGTTAAGATCCTGCCGCTGAATATTCTCGATCAACGCTACCTCGAGCGTTTCGGTGTCGGTGAAATCGCGGACGATCACCGGCACCTCGTGCAAACGCGCGCGTTGCGCCGCACGCCAGCGACGCTCGCCCGCGACGATTTGATAGCCAGTGCCGTGCGGCCGGACCACGATCGGCTGGATCAATCCGCGTGCAGCGATCGACTCCGCCAGCTCTTCCAGTGCCTCCTCGCGAAAATGGCGGCGCGGCTGGTCAGGATGCGGCGTGATCGAGCCGACCGGAAGCATCCGCACGCCCTGCGCGACCGGCTCGTTGGCGCCGACCGGCTGCTCGCGCGCCATATCCCCCATCAGTGCGCCTAAGCCGCGCCCTAGTCCGGAGCGACCCTTCGGCCGCGCGATCGGTGTAACGCCATCGCTCATGCCGCCACCTTGGTTGCGCGGTCAGGCGCGGACGTGTCAGGCAAGCGCGTGATAAGCTCGCGGGCAAGCGCGATATAAGCTTCCGAACCCGAGCAGCGGAAATCGTAGATCAATGCCGGCAGACCATGGCTTGGCGCCTCGGACAGCCGCACGTTGCGCGGGATGACCGTTTCGAACACGACGCGGCCAAGCACGGCGCGCACATCCGCAGAGACCTGCTCCGTCAGACGGTTGCGGCGATCATACATCGTTAGCGCGACACCGATGATCGACAGGCCAGGATTGAACCGCTCGCGGATCCGCTCAACGGTGTTGAGAAGCTGACTCAACCCTTCCAGCGCGAAGAACTCGCATTGCAGCGGCACGAGCAACGAATTCGACGCGACCATCGCATTGAGCGTCAACAGCCCAAGCGACGGCGGACAGTCGATCAGTACAACATCCCAGCGCTGATCCGAACGTCGGATCGCTCGGCTCAGCCGGTGCGTGCGCTCCTCATATTCAACCAGTTCGATCTCCGCACCCGAGAGATCGACCGTCGCGGGGACGAGATCAAGGCCGGGCACGCACGTGCCGATCACCGCGCTCGCCAGTGGCATTTCGCCGAGCAGCACGTCGTAGATCGAGCGTTCGCGATCGTTGCGACCTACCCCAAGGCCCGTGGACGCGTTGCCCTGCGGATCGATATCGATCAGCAACACGCGCAAGCCGGTCGCGGCGAGTGCCGTGCCAAGATTGATCGCGGTCGTCGTCTTGCCGACTCCGCCCTTCTGGTTGGCGACCGTTATGACTTGCATCGACGTGCCACTCCCCGCGCTACCACGATCAGCGATTCCTTATTGGTAAGGCTCTGTTCCACGTGAAACGCACCATGCCATGCGCGCCGCGCGATTGCCACCTCATCCCGCGCCAATTGCCCCTTGGGCAACAGCCAGAGCGTGTCTTTCGTCGCCAGGTCGGCCGCGCCGGCGAGCAAGTGATCGAGCGTGGCCACTGCCCGAGCGGAGATGACTCCGACCGGCGCTGCCTTCAACGCCTCGACTTTTCCAGCGAAGATGGAGGTTCGCGCCGCGATGCCTAACGCCTCTGCCGCCGCTTCAAGAAAGGCGACACGTCGCTTCCTGGGTTCGGCCAGTGTCACCGGTCTGTCGGTCAGCGTCGCCACCACCACACCGGGAAATCCCGCCCCGCTACCGATATCGAGCCAAGCACCCGGTGTATGTTCCGCGAGCGGAAGAAGCTGCGCGGAATCGACGACGTGCCGCGTCCAGATTTCGGCGAATGTCGATCGCGCGATCAGATTCTGCTGTTGGGACTCCGCGATCACGAGATCGACGAACCGCTCCATCCGCGCGACACCGGCGGCTCCAAAGCGCGCGTTGATCCAGTCCCGTGCTTGGTCTTCGGTCATGCGGCACGCCGTCGGGCATGAAGCAGGATCGCGGCGAGCGCTGCGGGCGTGATACCCCGCAGCCGGCCCGCCTGCCCCAATGTCGCTGGCCGCGCGGTGCTGAGCCGCTCGACCATTTCGGCCGATAGGCCCGGGATCGCCGCGAAATCGAGATCGGGCGAAAGCACGATCGCGTCGTTCCCTCGGACCATCGCGATCTCTGCCTCCTGACGCAGCAGATACGGCGCGTAGCGAACATCCTCGACGATTTCCGCCAGCAGTGCCGGGTCCGCATTGGCGACCAGATCGGGTGCTACATGCGCAACGGTAACGCCGGCAAGCCGCAGCCACTCGGAACCAGGCCGACGATGCGGGCCCGCTGCAATCACTGCGCCTCGTTCGATCAGTTCGGCCGGAGAGAGCGGCCGCTCGAATACCGCTTCGATCTCCTCGCGCGCTCTGCCCCGCTGATCGAGGCGCGCTCGCCGAACGTCCCCTAGGCAGCCCGCAGCATCCGCTATTGGGCCGAGCCGTGTTTCGGCATTGTCGGCGCGCAAGCGCAACCGATATTCGGCCCGCGCGGTGAGCATTCGGTAGGGCTCGGTCACGCCTTGGAGCACGAGATCATCGATCATCACGCCGAGGTAGCTGCTCGCGCGATCGAGGATTACCGGACGGGTGCCGAGTGCGTGCGACGCCGCATTCAGGCCCGCGATCAAGCCCTGTCCCGCTGCTTCCTCATAGCCCGTCGTGCCATTGATCTGTCCGCAACAAAACAGACCTGGGATGGCACGAAGTTGGAGAGTCGCATCGAGGGCGCGCGGATCGATATGATCATATTCGACCGCGTAACCCGGCGTCAGGATGCGGGTACGTTCGAGTCCGGGGATCGAGCCAACCAGAGCTTCCTGCACATCGACCGGCAGCGAGGTCGAGATCCCATTGGGATACACCACCGGATCGTCCAGGCCCTCGGGTTCGAGAAAGATCTGGTGCCCGTCACGATCGCCGAACCGATGAATTTTGTCTTCGATAGACGGGCAATAACGGGGCCCGGCTCCAGAAATCGCGCCGCCGAACAAAGGCGAGCGATCGAGACCGGCGCGGATGATCGCGTGCGTTGCCTCGGTCGTCCGGGTTATCGCGCAATGTACCTGCGGAAGCATCCGAGCCGGAGTCAGCGGAGACATCGTCCATGGCTCCGCATCGCTCGCCTGCTCTTCGAGCCGGGCCCAATCGATCGTGCGACCATCGAGTCGTGGCGGCGTTCCCGTCTTCAAGCGTGCCATCGGCAAGCCAGCGCCACGAAGCTGCTCGGCCAAGATGCTCGCGGACGCCTCGCCGACCCGGCCGCCGACCTCGCGTTCCTCGCCCCGAAAAATTCGGCCGCCCAGAAACGTCCCCGTAGCCAGGATTACTGATGGCCCACCTAGGGTACGCCCATCTGCGAGCTTGATACCGGCAACCTGTCCAGCCGCTAGGTTCAGCGCCGCCGCCTCTCCAGCAACGATCGTGAGGTTCGGTTGGGAAGACAGCATCGTCTGGATCGCCGCTGCGTAGCGCCGACGATCTGCCTGCACGCGCGGGCCCTGGACTGCCAACCCCTTGCTACGATTGAGCATGCGGTAATGAATGCCTGCCGCATCTGCCGCCCGCGCGATCAAGCCATCGAAGGCATCCACCTCGCGCACGAGGTGCCCCTTGCCCAGCCCTCCGATCGCAGGGTTGCATGACATGGCACCGATCTTCGCCGGATCGAAACTTACCAACGCCGTCCGCGCACCGCGTCGCGCGGCCGCAGCGGCAGCCTCGGTGCCGGCATGGCCGCCGCCCACTACGATGACATCGAACTGGTTCATAGGGTTTCGCTATGCTCGTCGAAAGACCAAGTCAAAGCGTTCCACGTGGAACAATCACTTCCCGATGCAGAACCGCCCGAACAGAGCATCTAGCACAGCCTCGACGTCGGCCCGTCCCGTTACGCTATCGAACGCCGCCCGCGCGCTCCTGATCGCCTCCGCACGGAGCAGAATATCGCTCTCTGCAACGCCATCCCGCAACACCGCCTCGGCGCTGGTAAGAAGCGCGCGCTGGCGCGCGTTGATCGTCATCTCGTCTGCACCGACCCACAACCGCCCGGCCTGTTCTTCCAGCAAAGACCATAAGGCCGAGATTCCCTCACCGCTCGCCGCCGAGATCGCGAGGTCCGGCCCGGGCGGAAGCGACGCCCGCCCCGGAATATCACACCGCGCATGCAGCCACATCGCGCTTGGATATGGTGGCGCTACGTCGTCGAGCCACAGCACGATATCGCCCGCGGCGATCGCATCGATCGCGCGACCGATCCCGATCCGCTCGATCTCATCAGCCCCGTCATCCCGCAGGCCCGCGGTATCGACGAGGAGATAGGCAACGCCCGAGCGCATCACCGACACCTCAATGCGATCGCGCGTCGTGCCAGCGGTCGGAGAGACGATCGCCGCATCGCGACCGGCGAGCCGGTTGATGAGCGTCGATTTACCGCTATTCGGCGGCCCCGCGATCACGACGCGTACACCGTCCCGCAGGCGTTCGACCGACGGTGCCACAACCACCGCGCCGATTTCATCTGCCAGCGCTGCTAATACGCTCGCCGACTCGGCAGTCACTGCCTCGGGAACGTCGTCTTCGTCCGAGAAATCGAGCGCCGCCTCGATGGATGCCGCCACATCGACGAGGCGATCGTTCCACCGCTCGATCTGTTGACGAAGCCCGCCTTCCGACAGGCGCAACGCGGCGCGACGCTGATGCTCGGTTTCGGCGGAGAGGAGATCGCCCAACCCCTCCGCCTCGGTCAGATCGATACGGCCATGTTCCAGAGCGCGCCGCGTGAACTCACCTGGTTCGGCCTGACGCAACCCGGCGATCGTCCCCAGCGCCGCTTCAAGCGCGCGCTGGGTCGCGCGGCCGCCGTGGATGTGAAGTTCCACGATATCCTCCCCCGTCGCGCTGTCGGGGCCAGGAAACACGAGCACCAGCCCGCGATCGAGCAACGTGCCGGTCGCCGGATCGCGGAGCGCGCGCAACCCCGCGACACGTGGCGCGGGCAATGTACCGCTCAGCAGCCGTGCCGCCGCAAACGCCTGCGGCCCGCTGATGCGAAGGATCGAGATCGCCGCCGGTGCCGCGCCGCTCGAAACCGCGAAGATCGTGTCCACGGCTATTTCGACGTCGATGTCTCGAACATCTTACGCCAGAAATTCATACCAGCGTCTCCAACGGGCACCCAGCTCCGCATCATGTTTTCAACCATCTCATGCGAGATATTACCTTCCATCGAGTTGGTCAGCATCTCGATATATTTCTCATGCACCGGCGTGAAATCGGGCAGGCCCATCACGCGCCGCGCCTCCTCCGGAGTACATTCGACCTCGACATTGATCTTCATCCGCGCGTCCTCCGCTTGAGCGCCTCGATCGAACGCTCCATAATCGTGACATGTATGCGCGCGACTTCGCCCTGATCGCAACGCCCATCGGCATGGTGCGGCTCCACGGTGGTAACGATTGGCTCGATGCCATCACTATTGAGCGTGACGTGCAGCCCGAGGTTGCGGGAACCGGTGCGCTTGCGGAGGGCGCTGCTCAGATTTCCGCATATTTCGCGCGTCGGCTGACCGTGTTCGATCTGCCACTGAGCCCGCTGGCCACCCCGCGCGGAACGGCGATGCGCGAAGCGATGGTGGCTATCGGCTTCGGGGAGACGCGGAGCTATGGCACGCTGGCGCGTTCGATCGGGTCTGGCGCGCGGGCGATCGGTCAGGCCTGCGCGCGCAATCCGCTGCCGATCGTGGTGCCGTGCCACCGCGTGACCAACGCCGACGGATCGCTCGGCGCCTATTCCGCAGGCCAAGGGACGGCGACGAAACGGTGGTTGCTCGATCATGAGCAAGGACGGCTGATTTAGCAGCGACGCGGGCAACGCCCGCGTCGTGGGTCGAGGCTGAGGCCTCGCCTGCCCGGCCGGAGCGAATCCTGCCGCAGCATGCAGCAGACCGCTCTCGGCTACTGATTCATGCTGTCGAAGAAATCCTCGTTGGTCTTCGAGTTCTTCATCTTGTCGAGCAGGAATTCCATCGCGTCGATCGTGCCCATCTGCATGAGGATACGGCGCAGCACCCACATCTTGGAGAGCTTGCTCTGATCGACCAGCAGTTCCTCCTTGCGCGTGCCGGATTTGCCGACATCAAGCGCCGGGAAGATACGCTTGTCGGCGACCTTGCGATCAAGGACGATTTCGGAGTTGCCTGTGCCCTTGAACTCCTCGAAGATCACTTCGTCCATGCGGCTGCCGGTATCGATCAGCGCGGTCGCGATAATCGAGAGCGACCCGCCCTCCTCGATGTTGCGCGCCGCGCCGAAGAAGCGCTTCGGACGCTGGAGCGCGTTGGCGTCGACGCCGCCGGTCAACACCTTGCCCGACGAAGGAACGACGGTGTTGTAGGCACGACCGAGGCGGGTGATCGAATCCAGCAGGATCACCACGTCCTTCTTATGCTCGACGAGGCGCTTGGCCTTTTCGATCACCATCTCGGCGACCTGGACGTGGCGCGTGGCGGGTTCGTCGAAGGTCGAGGAGACGACCTCGCCTTTCACCGAACGCTGCATGTCGGTGACTTCCTCGGGCCGCTCGTCGATCAGCAGCACGATCAGGAACACCTCGGGATGGTTGTCGGTGATCGCCTTGGCGATGTTCTGAAGCATCACCGTCTTGCCGACGCGGGGGGGCGCGACGATCAGCGTACGCTGACCCTTGCCCTGCGGCGAGACGATGTCGATCACCCGCGCCGACTTGTCCTTCATCGTCGGATCGCTCGGATCGAGCGTGAGCTTCTGCTCTGGATATAGCGGCGTAAGGTTGTCGAAATTGACCCGGTGACGCACCGCATCCGGATCATCGAAGTTGACCGAAATGAGCTTGGTCAGCGCGAAATAGCGTTCGCCGTCCTTGGGGCCGCGGATCTCGGCTTCGACGGTGTCGCCGGTGCGCAGACCGAACTTCCGCACCTGATTGGGCGAAATGTAGATGTCGTCCGGGCCGGCGAGGTAATTCGCCTCGGGGCTACGCAGGAAACCGAAGCCATCGGGCAGCACCTCGATCGTGCCGAGCCCCATGATCTGATCGCCATTTTCGGCCTGCACCTTGAGGATCGCGAACATCAGATCCTGCTTGCGCAGCGTCGACGCGCTCTCAATGCCGAGCGCTTCCGCCATCTCGACGAGTTCGGCGGGTTTCTTGTTCTTGAGGTCTTTGAGATGCATTGAGGGCGTCCGGAGCGAGATGTGCTGGGAAAATGAGCGTCAGTCAGCAGGATACGCGACGAGGCTGAGGCAGGATGCCACACAACGGTCGCCAGGACGGCGCCGCGCGTTAACATTGATCGGACAGCTAAGTGCGGCGCGCACCCAAGTCAAGTCAGAAGGGGCGGACGATCACCAGAATGACGATCAGCGTCACCAGCACCGCCGGCACCTCGTTGACCATCCGCAGCGTCCGGCCGGTCAGCGTCGCCTGTCCCTTCGCGAGCTTCTTCGCGTAAGACACCGCCCAGCCGTGATAGGCCGTCAGGACGATTACCAGCACCAGCTTGGCGTGCAGCCATGCCAGCCTCGGCACGCCGCTGAACAGGCCCGCATTCGCCGCCAGCAGCAGCCCGAAGGCCCATACCAGCACCATCGCCGGGGTCAGGATGATCGCGCGGATCTTGCTTTCGCGATCGGTCCAGCGCGCCGCCTCCTCGGGGTTGCCGAGTGCTTCCTGATGATAGACCAGATAACGCGGCAGCATGAACAGCCCGGCCATCCAGAACACTACGAAAATGACATGCGCCGCCTTGACCCAAAGATAGGCGTTGCCGAGGAAGTTCATCGCGCTCTCCGCACCAGCGCCAGCAGACGCTCGACATTTCCGATGGGCGTGTCCTGTAGGATGCCATGCCCGAGGTTGAAGATATGGGGGCGATCCGCGAACGCCTCAAGCACGTTCGCCACCGCCGCCTCCAGCGCCGCACCGCCGGCGATCAGCACGAGCGGGTCGAGATTGCCCTGTACCGGCAGACCGACGGGCACATTCAGCGCCGCCCAACGTGGATCGACCGTCTCGTCGAGCCCGAGCGCATCGACGCCGGTCTCGCGCGCGTAGGCCGGCAGTTTGCCCCCCGCACCTTTGGGGAAACCGATCACGGGTACCTGCGGGTGGCGCGCGTGGAGCGCGGCGACAATCGTGGCGTTGGGTGCGATCACCCAGCGTTCGAACTGCGCCGGGCTGAGCGACCCAGCCCAGCTATCGAACAGTTGCACCGCCTCGACGCCCGCCTCGATCTGGTGCGATAGATAGTCGATCGTCATCGTCACGATCGCATCGATGATCTCGCCGAAGCGCACCGGATCGGTGTAAGCGAAGCGGCGCGTCTCGCTCTGGTCACGGCTCCCGTGCCCCGCGACCATATAGGTGGCCACAGTCCAGGGACTGCCCGCGAAACCGAGGAATGTCATCTCCGGTGGCAAGGCGGCGGCGACGTTGCGGACCGTGGCATAGACCGGATCGAGGAAGGCCGGGTTCGGTGTCAGCGCCGCCAGCGGGTGACCGAGCAGCGGCGGTGCCAACGCCGGCCCCTCCCCCGCTCCAAAGGTGAGCGACTGGCCAAGCGCGGCCGGCACCATCAGGATATCGGAGAAAAGGATCGCGCCATCGAACCCGAAGCGTCGGATCGGCTGTAACGTCACCTCGGCCGCCGCCTCCGGATCGGTTGCAAGCGCGAGGAAGCCACCCTTCTCCGCCCGCAACGCACGATATTCGGGCAGATAGCGCCCCGCCTGCCGCATCAACCAGACCGGCGAGGTAGCCTGTTTTTCCCCACGCAGGGTCGCAAGTAAGGGTTTCACCGGGTCATCTCGATCGCAAACACGGCGTACCTCTTACAATAAAGAAGAATCTAAAGGGATGTTGAAGCTGTTGGCGCGTGGAAGCCGGGGCTTATGCGGTCGTCCCCGAAATGCCAACAGCTTGACGGGCGAGACTCCGCCGAATGCCTCGGATTCGATTCCGTCGCACCCGCTTTCCACAGGCTGTGGATAAAATCGGCGGATGTGCGCCGAACTGTGGGTAAGTGGCGAATTTTCCACCGTTCGATCGGCCTTTGCTGGCGTGCGAAGTTACGGTAGCGACGATCCCGATGTTATCCACACTTCTGTCCCGTTGAGGCCCCGCCGATGCGGCTCCACCTCCATCTCCTTTCGGATTCAACCGGCGAGACGCTGGAGAACATCGCCAAGGCCGCGCTCGCGCAATATGACGACGTCGAGACGATCCGGCACTTCTGGCCAATGGTGCGAACCGAGGGCCACCTGGAGCGCATCCTTCAGGAGATTTCGCAGAATCCGGGGCTGGTGTTGTTCACGCTGGTCAACAGCGAGACGCGTCGCAATCTCGAGATGCGCTGCCGCGCGCTGGGCCTGCCCGCGGTCGCGCCGCTTGATGCGGTGACCGGGGCGCTCTCCAGCCTGCTCGGCCAGCAGGCGAAGGCGCGGCCCGGACGCCAGCACATGCTGGACGCCGCCTATTTCGCGCGTGTCGATGCGATCCAATTCACCATCGCGCACGACGATGGCCTCGGCTCGGAGGACTGGGAAGAGGCCGATATCGTCCTCGCCGGCGTGTCGCGGTCCTCGAAGACGCCCACCTCGATCTATCTCGCCAATCGCGGCTATAAGACCGCCAATATCCCGATCGTGGTGGAAAGCCCGCCGCCACCGGTGCTCTTCGCGCTCAAGCGACCGCTGGTGGTGGGGCTGACGACGAGCGCCGACCGGTTGATTCAGGTCCGCCGCAACCGTCTCTTGTCGCTCAACCAGGCCCCGGAGACGGCCTATGTCGATCATGAGGCCGTCTCGCGGGAGGTGGCGTGGGCACGGCGGATGTTCGCCGACAATGGCTGGCCGGTGATCGACGTGACGCGCCGATCGATCGAGGAAACCGCCGCCGCGATCATCGCGCTGGTCGCGGAACGGGGGGAAGCATGACTTTGATATTGGCTTCGAACAGCGCGTCGCGCCGCGCGATGCTATCGGCGGCATTGGTGCCGTTCGAGGCGGTCGCAGCGGGGGTGGATGAAGAAAGCGCCAAAGCGGCGCTGCGGGCGGAGGGCCTCGCCGCGCGCGACCTCGCCGACGCGCTTGCCGAACTGAAGGCTTTGCGCGTGTCGCAGCGCGCGCCCGGCGCCCTGGTGCTCGGTTCGGACTCGATCGTCGAACTCGAAGACGGCACCATGCTCGACAAGCCGGTATCGCGTGAAAATGCCGCCGACCATCTTCGCCGGTTGTCGGGCAAGCGCCACGATCTCGTCAGCGCGGCGGTGATCGCCGAAGCGGGGCGCCCAGTATGGCGGGTTGTCGATCGCGCGAAGATGCACGTTCGCACGCTTTCCGATGCCTTCATCGAGCGCTATCTCGACGCGGAATGGCCAGCGATATCGGGCTGTGTCGGCTGCTACCGGATCGAGGGAGCGGGCGCGCAATTGTTCTCCCGGATCGAGGGCAGCCAGTTCACCGTGCTGGGGCTGCCGCTGCTGCAAGTGCTCGACTATCTGCGTGTCCGGGGAGTGATGACGGCATGACGATGTATGCGGAGGTGATCGGCGACCCGATCGCGCATTCGAAATCGC
This sequence comes from Sphingomonas pollutisoli, assembly GCF_029167165.1. Taxonomy (NCBI): domain Bacteria; kingdom Pseudomonadati; phylum Pseudomonadota; class Alphaproteobacteria; order Sphingomonadales; family Sphingomonadaceae; genus Sphingomonas; species Sphingomonas pollutisoli. The sequence continues at coordinate 329,982 of NZ_JARFNJ010000003.1, read as the reverse complement.
CGCTGATCCACGGTTTCTGGATCGACGCGCTCGGTCTCGATGCGCGCTATGCGCGGCGTCATGTCCTGCCTGACGATCTCGCCGGCTATTTCGCGGAGCGGCAGACGGATGCCGATTGGCGTGGGTGCAACATCACGATTCCGCACAAGCAGGCCGCGCTCGATCATGTCGAGGATCCCGGCGGCGTCCGGGAGTCGATCGGCGCGATCAACACCGTGCTGCGTCAGCCCGACGGCGCGATGATCGGCACGAACACCGATGCCGCCGGCTTCTACGCGCCGATTTCCGACCGCGATCTGGCCGGCAAGCCGGCGGTGGTGGTGGGCGCCGGCGGTGCGGCGCGCGCGGTGCTGTTTGCGCTGGCGCGTGCCGGCATCGGGCCGGTGACCTTGCTCAACCGAAATGTGCTGAAGGCGGCCGCGTTGCTGTCGGCGTTCGGCTTGAAGGGCAAGGCGTTGCCGCTGGGCAGCGCGATCCCGCCCGCCGCGCTCATCGTCAATACCAGCGCGCTCGGCATGGTCGGCCAGCCCGCTCTCGAGATCGATCTGTCTCCCCTCCCCGACGACGCGCTGGTGTATGATGTCGTCTACGCACCGGTCGAAACCGAGTTGCTCGCCCAAGCCGACGCGCGGGGACTCGAGACGGTGGATGGGCTGGAGATGCTCGTCGGGCAGGCGGCGGTCGCGTTCGAACTGTTCTTCGGCGCGGCCCCCCCGCGCGACCGCGACGAGGAACTGCGCGCGCTGTTGCTGGCGTGATCAAACTGGGCCTGACCGGTTCGATCGGCATGGGTAAATCCACCGTCGCCGCGATGTTCGCGCGCAGCGGCGTGCCTGTGTTCGATGCCGACGCGGTAGTTCACCGCCTGCAAGGCCCCGGCGGCCGATTGGTCGGCGCGATCGAGGCGGCGTTCCCCGGCACGACGGGGCCGAGCGGGGTCGATCGTGCGCGGCTCGGCAAGGCGGTGCTCGCCGACGCGCCTGCGCTCAAGCGGCTCGAGGCGATCGTCCATCCCGCCGTCGCGGAAGAGCGGGCGGCGTTCCTGCACGATCACGCGGATGCGCCGATCGTGCTGCTCGACATCCCGTTGCTGTTCGAAACCGGGGGCGAAGCCGGGGTCGATCGCATCGCCGTCGTCGATGCGCCGAGTTCCGTACAGCGCGCCCGCGTTCTGGCGCGGCCCGGCATGACGGACGAGAAGTTCGAGGCGATCGTGGCGCGTCAGGTGCCAAATGCCGAAAAGGTCGCGCGCGCCGATTTCGTCATCCCGACCGGGGGCGGCATCGCCGAAACCGAGGCCGCCGTCGCTACGGTGATCGCTTGCCTGCGGGACGGCAAAGGCGGATAACATCAGGATGCGCGAGATCGTGTTCGACACCGAAACCACCGGATTCAGCTTCGCCGATGGCGACCGCCTCGTCGAGATCGGCTGTATCGAAATGTTCAACCGCGTGGAGACCGGACGCTCCTTCCACGCATATTTCCACCCCGAACGCACGATGCCGGCCGAAGCGCAACGTGTCCACGGGTTGAGCGACGCCTTCCTCGCCGACAAGCCGCTGTTCGCGCATGGGGTCGATGCCCTGCTCGAATTTTTGGGCGATGCGCCCCTCGTCGCGCACAATGCGACGTTCGATTTCGGCTTCCTCAACGGCGAGCTCGCCCGTTGCGGACGCCCGCTGATCGGCATGCACCGTATGGTCGATACGATCGTCATCGCGCGCACCCGGCACCCCGGCGCGAAGCACAGCCTCGACGCGCTTTGCTCGCGCTATGGCATCGATCGCAGCGCACGTACCTTCCACGGCGCATTGCTCGACGCGCAATTGCTCGCGCAAGTCTATGTCGAGTTGACCGGTGGCCGGCAGATCGGCCTTGGCCTGGTCACCGAGGAGCGCGTCGAGGAACGCCCGATCCTGGTCGATACCGCCCCCAGGATCGCTCGCCCGGCGCGCGTCTTTGCCGCGAGCGAGGCGGAACTTGCGCGCCACGCAGCCTTTCTAAACTCCGTCTCCAACCCTTTATGGGGCGCGGAGGCTATTGGTTGACGATAGCGGACGGACGGTTCAGCCTGTCCGGCCGCGTTGAAAAAGGAGAATGCGCATGGATATCCGAGTCTCCGGCCATCAGGTCGAGACAGGCGAGGCGATCAAGGTCCATGTCGACGAACGCCTTCAGGCGATCGCCACGAAATACTTCGCGCGTGCGATTTCCGCGCAAGTGACCTTCGGCCGCGGCCCGCACGAGGCTTTCACCTGCGATATCGTCGCGCACGTCATGCAGGGGCTGGTGCTCAAGGCGAACAATAGCGGTATGGAAGCCCATGTCGCGTTCGATGGCGCCGCCGACAAGATCGAGAAGCAGCTCCGCCGCTACATGCGCCGCCTCAAGGATCGTAGCGCCGTGCCCGCCGGCGGGGCGACGATCGCCGATGATGGCACCGTTACCGACAATGCCGGCTACACCGTCTTCCAGGAAACCGCCGAGGAAGAGATCGAGCAGGATTTCCCGCCGATCATCGCGGAAACGCGCGTCGATGTGCCCGACGCCACGGTTTCGGATGCGGTGATGATGCTCGATCTGCGCAACACCACCGCCTTGTTGTTCCGCAATGTCGGCTCGGGCGCCTATAACATGGTCTATCGCCGTGGTGACGGCACGATCGGCTGGGTCGAGCCGCATCGGGCCACCAACGGAGTGGCCTGACGCTTCCGCCGGCGCGCAATCCGGTCTATGCGCGCCGGCGGAGAAGCGCCGGTGAACGGCCGAGGAAACTGATGACCGAGTTTAGCGATCTGCTCTTGCCCGGCGCGGTGGTGGCGAATCTCGCCGCCAGCGCCAAGAAGCCCCTGTTTCAGCAGATCGGCGCGATTGCGGCGTCCGCCTATGGCCTGGACCCCGCCGATGTCGCGAATGCCCTGGTCGCGCGTGAGAAGCTCGGCAGTACCGGCTTCGGCGGCGGCGTTGCCACGCCGCACGGGCGGATCGACGGGCTGGCGCATGTCGTCGGCGTGTTCGCGCGGCTTGCGCAACCGATCGATTTCAAGGCGGTCGACGATCTGCCGGTCGATATCGTTTTCACCTTGCTGTCGCCACCGGACGCCGGCGCGGCGCACCTCAAGGCGCTGGCGCTGGTGTCGCGCAGCCTGCGCGACCGCGCCTTCGTGGCGAAATTGCGCGGCGCAGGGTCGCCCGATGCGCTTTATGCGCTGTTCAGCACCGGCGAGGCGCGTGACGCCGCCTGATCCTGCCACCGCCGGGGAAGCAGCGCATTTCCGTGCGTTGGAGAACCTGTATGCGGCGGCGCCGATCAACCGGCTGTTCGAATCCCGGCTCGAGATTCCCGAGCCGGGCATCGCGCGCATCCACTTCGATATCGACGAGCGCTATTTCCATGCCGGGGGCGCGGCGCACGGCACGAGCTACTTCAAGATGCTCGACGATGCCGCTTTCTATGCGGCCAACAGCCTTGTCTCGGACCGCTTCCTCCTCACGACCGCATTCAACCTGTTGCTCACCAAGCCGCTGCGAAGCGGCCCGGTGGTCGCGGAAGGGCGCTGGATCAGCGGACAGCGTCGCGTGTTCGTCGCCGAAGCGCGGCTTATCGACGAAGCAGGCGAAGAGGCCGCGCGCGGCACCGGCACGTTCATGCGCTCGCGCATCGCGCTGGCGCGTTTGCCCGGATATCGGGTCGCGTGAACGGTCGGCTGCCGATCGATCTGCTCGTGTCGGCTTTGCTGCGGCGCGCCAACGATGCCGGCGGCATGGCGATGGTGTTGGCGAAAGGCGATTCCCAGGCAGGCAGCATCCTGCTGATCCTGAACGACAAGGGCAGGTTCTCCGGGATGCTAGAACAAGGCCGCGATCTGGACGGCCGGATAGCGCTGGTGTCCGCAGGACCGCCTGATACGTCGTTGCCCGACGAGGTGACATCCTATTGGCAACGCCGACGTGCGCGTGACCCGGACCTCTGGGTGATCGATCTCGACATCCCGTCTGCGCAACGATTCGCCGCAGAAACGATCGCGCAACATTGACGATCGGGACCATTGCCGGGATAGGGCGAGCATCAGTTTTGGCGTTGTGTCAGCACGGGTGCGATCCGGGTTGATTACGCAGTCGGGGGATGTCCGGGAAGATTGCGTCGTTCGAGGCGATCTTTTGCGCGCACCACCGCATATTTGTCGGTTTAATGTCGCTTCTTCACCGTGCCGCAACCATCGCGGCGATTTTTGCCAGCATCACCGGACTCGCCGGGGCCAGCACACCTGGCTTCGCTCTCCAAATCAACCAGCCTATCAACGCACAGCCGACCTCGATGGTTCCGGCAGTCGCGGTTACCCAGACCCCTTCCGATAGCCAGACGCCCGCGGTCGATCCTGCCGATCCCGCCCCGTCTTCGGAAAAGCCCACCACTTCCTACGCCTCGCTTGCCGACGCCGTCGCGGCCCAGTCCGACGATGATGCGCGCAGCGACGATCTTCAGTGCCTTGCCGGCGCGATCTATTTTGAGTCCAAGGGCGAACCGCTGAGCGGACAGCTCGCCGTCGCCGAAGTCATCATCAACCGCAGCAAGTCAGGCCGTTTCCCGGGCTCGATTTGCTCGGTCGTCACCCAGCCCGGCCAGTTCTCGTTCGTGCGCGGCGGCCACGTTCCCGAAATCAACGCGAACCGCAATTATCGCACCGCGCTCGCGGTCGCTCGTGTCGCGCTCGCCGACGCTTGGGACAGCCCCGCTTCGAAGGCACTGTTCTTCCATGCGCGCCGCGTCAACGCGAACTTCAATCGTACGCAGGTCGCCTCAATCGGTAACCACATCTTCTATCGTTGAGGCGGTGAACCGGCCCCTGCCGGTTTGACGCGTTCGTGAAATGTTCTAGGATCGGGAGATGCTCGCCATTCCCGATCCCGTCACCGCCCACGATTCGCTATGCGCCGCTGAGGTGGCGCGTGGCACGGTTCGGATGCTGCTTCGCCACGATCTGGTCGCCATTGGCGAGGTTCCGCTCGAAGGGGGGCGGCGCGCCGATTTGATGGCGCTCGACGCGCGGGGAAACGTCGTTATCGTCGAGATCAAGGTGTCGCGCGCGGATCTGCTCGGGGATTCGAAGTGGACCGATTATCTCGGCTGTTGCGACCGCTATTTCTGGGCGGTGCCAGCGGGATTCGACATCTCACCGCTGAACGGCGCGGCGTTCCTTCCCGGGCGTACCGGAATCATCGTCGCGGATCGCTATGATGCCGTCATCACGCGTGAGGCGTACACCCATCCGCTTCCAGCACCCGCACGCAAACGGATAACCCTCGCCTTCGCCCGCCGCGCCGCGCGCCGGCTGACCACGGCGCTCGACCCTGAGGCCGACGGCGCGTTTTGAGCCATGCTCCGTTCAGGAGCGAGGAAGCCATCCACAAGAGTGGCGAACTACAGCCGCGGCCCGGATACGGCGCGTTTGGCGGCTTTGGGTGTCTCGTCGATCAACTTGGCTATGGCTGGGGAACGCGTGTCCTGATGCGCATAGTCCCGCGCAGACATGCCGGCGATCACATCGGCCTGATCGGGATCGGCCTTCTCCGCCAGCAAGGTGCGAACCGTCGCGAGATCACGATGCTGCACCGCACGGATCAGTGGAGTCTCGCCGCTATTATTGGCGAGATTGACGTTGGCGCCGGCTTTTTTGAGAATCTCGAGGATGTCGGTGCGACCGTTGCCGGCTGCGATCAGCATTGCCGTTTCGCCCTTGTTGTCGCGCAGATTGGGATCGGCCTGATTGGCGAGCAGGTAGTTGAGATACGCAATGTCGCCGCGCTTGGTGACGATGTGGATCGCGCCCTCGCCGGTGTTGAAATCGCGCGTGTTGACGATCGTCGAACCCGGTTTGGACAACGTCGCGATGACTTCGTCGTTCTTCGACTCGCGGATCGCCTGGAGGAATTTATATCCCGCCGACTGGCCGAGTTGCGCCGCGGCGGGGGTCAGCGGGAGCGCGAGCGCCACGGCGAACAGCGACAGTCCGGCAATACGTGCTTTCATGGATGGATTCGACCTCTTGCCTGCATGGTCAGACTTGCGCCTTTGCCGCTATCAGATCAATGCTGCGCGCACCATGAATGAGATTGTCCGCGTACCGGTCGCGTCGCTGGTCGCCCTGCTGGTGGCGGCTGCCCCGGTTGCCTGTTCCAAACCGGTCGACACCGCCCCACCGCCGCTGGCCGGCGCGAAGATCGGCGGAGCCTTTCGCCTGACCGATCAGGATGGCAGGAGCGTCACCGACACGAGCTTCGCCGGCAAATACCGCGTGATGTACTTCGGCTATACATTCTGCCCCGATGTCTGTCCGACCGACATGCAGACGCTCGGGCAAGGCTTGCGCGCGTTCGAGGCGAAGGATGCGGCGCGCGGTGCCAAGGTGGTGCCGGTGTTCGTCACGGTCGATCCCGAACGTGATACGCCGGCGGTGCTCAGGCCGTTCGTTGCTGCGTTCCACGCGCGCATGGTGGGGCTGACCGGCTCGCCGGCCGCCATCGCGGCGATCGCCAAGGAGTATGCGGTCTTCTACGAAAAGCAGCCACCCGCGCCCGGCGGCGGCTATATGGTACAACATTCGCGTGTCGCATATCTGATGGACCCGAATGACAAGCCGCTGGCGCTGATCCCGGTCGACAAGACCCCCGGCGACGTCGCCGCCGAGCTCGGACGGTGGGTGCGATGAGCACGCGGTTTTGGGAAGACACGCCGCTCGAAAAGCTCGACCGGGCGCAATGGGAGGCGCTGTGCGATGGCTGCGGCAAGTGCTGCCTGCACAAGCTCGAGGATGAAGAGACCGGCGAGATGTTCCCGACCAACGTGTCGTGCCGTCTGCTCGACCGCGCGACCGCGCAATGTTCGGATTACCGCCATCGCCACGCCTATGTGAGCGAATGCGTTCGGCTCAATCGCGACAATGTCTACACGATCGACTGGCTGCCCTCGACCTGTGCGTACGGCCTTCGCGCGGCTGGCAAGCCGTTGCCGGAGTGGCATTATCTGGTCAGCGGGGATCGCGACGCGGTTCACCGCGCAGGTGAATCCGTGCGCGGTTGGACGATCTCCGAGGATGATGCCGGCGATTTCGAAAATCACGTGATCGATCGGGAGTTGTGAGCGAACCGTTCGAGGTCGTCCGGCATCCGCGCGCGCGCCGTGCTCGGTTGTCGGTCGATCCGGCGAGCGGGCGCGTCCGGCTCACGCTGCCGCCACGTGCGCCGGTCAAGGCGGCGCTCGCGTGGGCGGCCGGGCAGCAGGCGTGGATCGATGCGCAACGCGCGCGATTACCAATGCCGCGCCCGTTCGCGCCAGGCGCGCTGGTGCCGTTCGGCGATGAGACGCTGACGATCGATTGGGACGCTGCCCACCCGCGTGCGGTGACTCGCATTGACGACCGGCTGGTCTGTGGCGGGCCGGCCGAGAGTCTGTCGCGGCGCGTCGAGCTATGGTTACGGCGCGAGGCGCTTCGGGTGCTGTCGCTCGAAACCGCGGAGTGCGCGGCGCGCGCCGGCGTGTCGGTCAGCAGGGTGACGGTCGGCGATCCGCGCGGCCGTTGGGGAAGCTGCGCATCGAGCGGGGCGATCCGCTATAGCTGGCGGCTGATCCTAGCGCCGGCGTTCGTGCGCCGCTCGACGGTCGCGCACGAGGTCGCGCACCGCGTCCATATGAATCACAGCCCGGCGTTCCACGCGCTCGCAGCGAACCTTGATGAGCGTGACCCCGCCGAATCGCGCGCATGGCTGCGCGCCCACGGCGCGGGCCTTCACTGGTTCGGGCGCGAGTCCGAATAGCGATCCGGCCGCGCTGGCGGCGGTGCGGCGGCTGGACGATCGCCGCGCGGTCGATTTGGCGCAGGCGTGTCGCGGCCCAGGACATGATCCATCCATTGCTGGTCAAGCTTCTCGGGCCGGCCCTGCTGGTCGCCATCGGGCGCGATGATGCCGTCGTCGATCGGGTTGCCATCGGGATCGACACGTTGCCGATCGTTCTGCCGCGGTTGAGCACCCCCACCCTGCACCGGATTGCCGTCGTCATCGACGAAGACGCCATTGTCCGGCGCGCCGAAATAGCTTTCCTCGTCGGGTTCCATCGACATGTCGGGCAAAGTCACCTGCGTCTCGAACTGCTCGACCGGGCGGTTCGCCACCGCGACCGCCATGAAATCATGGAAGGCGCGTGCCGGCGCGGTGCCGCCGTGCAGCCCGGCGATCGGCTTGGCGTCGTCGCGGCCCATCCACACGCCCGTCGTGAGGCCGCTCGAGAAGCCGAGGAACCAGCCGTCCTTGCTCGACGTGGTCGTCCCGGTCTTGCCCGCGACCGGGCGGCCGATCTGCGCGGCCTTGCCCGTGCCGGTGTTGACCGTGGTCTGGAGCAGATCGGTCATCTCGGCGGCGACATAGGGCGCGACGAGAACGTGGCTGGTGTCGATCTGCTGCGTGTAGATCGTCTCCCCCGCCGCCGTCACCTTGGTGATGCCGTAGGGCGTCACCGCGACACCCTTGTTGCCGACACTCGCGAACGCACGCGTTAGATCGAGCAGCCGTACTTCCGACGTACCGAGCACCATTGAGGGATGCGTGTTGACCGGCGTGGTGATGCCGAAACGCCGCGCCATGTCGGCGACGGTGCTGAAGCCGACCTGCTGACCGAGCTTGGCCGCGACCGTGTTGATCGAATAGGCGAAGGCGGTGCGGAGCGTCGTCGCGCCGATGTTGCGGCGTGAGTCGTTGCGCGGACTCCATCCGTCGATCGTCACCGGCTCATCGACGATCGAATCCTCGGGCTTGTGCCCGGCTTCCAGGGCGGCGAGATAGACGAACAGCTTGAACGCCGATCCCGGCTGACGCACCGCCTGTGTTGCGCGGTTGTAGATCGACGAGACGTAATCCTTGCCGCCGACCATCGCGCGCACCGCGCCATCGCGGTCGATCGCGACCAGCGCGCCTTGCGCACCCGCGGGCGCATTCTTGCGTACCGCCGCGTCGGCGGCGCGCTGCATGCCGAGATCGAGCGTCGTCCAGACTTCGAGCGGGCGGCTCGGCTCGTCGATCAACGTCGCGAGCTGCGGCAGCGCCCAGTCGGTGAAGTAGCGCACGCTGTTCTGTTTGGGTTCCGGCGCGAACGTCACGTTCTGCACGTCGGCGTCGGCGGCCTGCTGCGGGGTGATCGCGCCGGTTTCCTCCATCAGCGAGAGGACGACACCGGCGCGGTCTTTCGCGGCGGCTTCGTCGGCGGTCGGCGAATAGACAGAGGGGGCCTTGACCAGGCCGGCAATGATCGCGGCCTCGGCCAGCGTCAAATGCTCGGCGCCGTGGCCGAAGAATTTGCGGCTTGCCGCATCGATGCCGTAGGCGCCGCCACCGAAATAGACCTTGTTGAGATACAGTTCGAGGATCTCGTCCTTGCTGAACTTGCGCTCCAGCGCGAGAGCGAGGAACCCCTCGCGCATCTTGCGGCCAAGATCATATTTGTTGGAAAGGAAGATCGTACGCGCGACCTGCTGCGTGATCGTCGATGCGCCTTGCTGACGCCGCCCGGTGCCGCGATTGGCGATGCCCAAGCGGATCGCGCGTGCCATGCCGATCGGATCGACGCCGAGGTGCGACCGGAACCGGCGATCCTCGACCGAGATCATCGCTTCGCGCATCACCGCCGGAATCTGGTCGTAGCTCAGCCAGTCGCCGTAGCTCGGCCCGAGCGACACGATCACGGTGCCGTCGGCGGCATGGACGCGGATCATCTGGCCATTGGGCGAGGATTTGAGCTGCTCGAAGCTCGGCAATTGCGCGCGCGTCACGTAGACCGTGATCGCCAGCGCGGCGAGCGCCAGTGCGGCGATGCCCAACCCGATCTGGATCAGCAGGATAAGACGACGACGCCAGAGCGGCTTGTCGGACACCCGCGCGCTTTGCGTGCGGGAACGGGCTTTGGAAGATCTGGCCATGCGATGGCCCAAGCGAATACGCGCTTAACGGGGGCCGAACAAGCTGGTGTGTTCAGCGCCCGCGCGGTGAAATGCTTCGGACGTACGACATGAAAAAGGGCGACCGCGCGAACGGCCGCCCTCTCGTGATCGGGAAGATTTTCGGCTCAGCCGTCGTAATCGGCGCCGAGGTTCTGGTTGCGCGGGGGCGCGGCGGCCGTGAGGCGAAGCGCCTCGGCCGAAGCCGCGAGCGAACCGACCTCATCCGGAGCGTCCTCATCATCGACCTGGACCTTCTGGAGACCCGACACGACCGACTCCTCGAGATGATCGGGACGGACGGTTTCCTCGGCGATCTCGCGCAAGGCGACGACGGGGTTCTTGTCGCGGTCACGATCGAGCGTCAGCTCGGCGCCGCCCGAAATCTGCCGTGCGCGCTGCGCGGCGAGCAGCACCAGATCGAACCGGTTCGGAATCTTGTCGACGCAATCTTCGACGGTGACGCGCGCCATGAATGGCTTCCTTCGTGGATAATGCTGAAAGGATAAGCCAAGCGCTGTAGTCCCGCCCTGCCGAAGAGTCAATAAAACGCCCCGCCAGGCATGGAAACCTCCGCGTGCGCTCGCGTTGAGCCAATGTGAAGCCCGATACCCTGCTTGCGCGCCGGCCCGCCGCGCGCCACGACGCCGACATGGATCGTCCCGCGCCACAGCCCGTCTTCACCGTCGATGGCAACCGGTTGCGGATGCTCGTCAACGGCCCGGAACGGCTCGAGACGCTCGTCGCGCTGATCGACGAGGCGCGGGCGACGCTGCGGATGCTCTATTACATCTATGTCGATGATCGCGCCGGCGAAGCCGTCCGCGCCGCGCTGATCCGCGCGGCCGAGCGCGGCGTGCGGGTTTCGCTGATCGTCGATGGTCTCGGCAGCGAACATGCCGAGCAGCGCCATTTCTTCGACCCGATGCGCGATGCGGGCGTGACCGTCTGCCGGTTCGTGCCACGCTGGGGGCGGCGGTATCTGCTGCGCAACCATCAGAAGCTCGCGCTTGCCGACGGTGAACGGGCGGATACGGCGCGCGCGATCATCGGCGGGTTCAACGTCGAGGACGGGTATTTCGGCACGCCGGCGGAACAGGCGTGGCGCGATCTCGGCCTGCTGGTGGAGGGCGATGCCGCGCATCGCATCACCGGCTATTTCGACACGCTGTCAGGCTGGGCGAAGCAGCCCAAGCCGCCGCTGCGCTCGCTCCGGCGCGCGCTGTCGAACTGGAGCGAGCCGCAAGGCACGGTGCGCTGGCTGTTCGGCGGGCCGACGCGGCGGTTGTCGCCCTGGGCGCGCGCGGTCAAACGCGACATGGAGGGTGCGCGCGAGATCGGGCTGATCGCCGCCTATTTCGCGCCGAATCCCGGCATGCTCAGGCGGCTCGACAGGGTGGGGATGCGCGGGCGGGTGCGGATCGTCCTCGCCTCCAAGAACGATCACGGCGCCGCGATCTGGGCGTCGCGCTTCACCTACGCCGGGCTGTTGCGCAAGCGCGTCGAGATCTACGAATACCAGCCGACCAAATTGCACACCAAGCTCTTCCTGATCGACGACGTGGTGTATATCGGTTCGGCCAATTACGATGTGCGCAGCCTGTTCCTCAACCTGGAGATGATGCTGCGGATCGATGATGCGGCGTTCGCCGCGCATGTCCGCGCGTATTTCGATGGCGAAGTCGCCGATTCCGAGGCGATCACGCCTGAACTTTACGCGTCGCGCAGCGGGTGGTGGACGCGCACGAAGCAGGCGGCGGCGTTCTTCGTGATGACCGTGCTCGATTATAACGTCACGCGGCGGCTCAATTTCGGGCCGGAGCGGCGATAGCGGGTCGGCCCATCGACGGCGCGGCGACCGGTTTTGGTTTCGTCGCCTCCTTCAATCGGTTAGGGTCGGGCATGGCGAAGTCGATCACGAAGAAAGCGCGATCGGCGCTGCGCGATTTGTTGCGACGGGAAGCGGCGGGCGGCATCGTGCTGATGGTGGCGGCGGCACTCGCGCTGATAATCGCCAATTCCCCGCTCGGCGCCGGTTACTTCGATCTGCTTCACGTGCGCACTGGCCCGGTGCTCGCGCCCATGATCGGGCCGATGACGGTGCATCTGTGGATCAACGACGCGCTAATGGCGCTGTTTTTCCTCTACGTCGGGCTGGAGATCAAACGCGAGCTGATCGACGGGCAATTGTGCAGCCCAGCGCGACGGCGGCTGCCGGTGATCGCGGCGGTGGCGGGGATGGTGATGCCCGCTTTGGTCTTCCTCGCGGTGACAGGCGGCGACACGGCGCTGCGCCCCGGCTGGGCTATTCCGGCCGCGACCGATATCGCCTTCGCGATCGGGGTGATGGCGTTGCTCGGCAAGCGCGTGCCACCCTCGCTCAAGCTGTTCCTGACCACCGTCGCGATCGTTGATGACATGGGCGCGGTCGCGATCATCGCGGTCGCCTATACTGGGGAAATCGACTGGATCGCGCTCGCGGGCGCGGCGGGCATGCTGCTGGTGATGGCGGCGCTCAATCGGCGAGGGGTCAAGCGTCTCACGCCCTATCTGATCGCGTTCGCGCTGCTCTGGTGGCTGGTGCTGCTGTCGGGCGCGCACGCGACCGTGGCCGGGGTGCTTGCGGCGGCGCTGATCCCGATCACGCGCTCGCCGGGCGCGCCCGACGCCGCGGATTCACCGCTGCATCGGCTCGAACATGCGCTCTCGCCCTGGGTCGCGTTCGCGATCGTGCCGCTGTTCGCGTTCGCGAACGCCGGGATCGCGCTAGGCGGGTTGCCGGCGGGCGTGTTGCGCGCGCCGTTGGTGATCGCGGTGACGCTCGGGCTGTTCTTCGGCAAGCAAGCCGGCATCTTCGGCGGGGTCGCGCTCGCCCAGCGGCTTGGCATCGCCGAGCGGCCCAAGGGCGCGAGCTGGCGGCAGCTTTACGGCGTCGCGCTGCTTGCCGGGATCGGGTTCACGATGAGCCTGTTCATCGGTGGACTCGCCTTCCCCGGCGCGGCCGCGCTGCAGGACGAGGTGAAGGTGGGCGTGCTACTCGGCTCGCTGCTGTCGGCGGTGGGGGGCTACGCGGTCCTGCGGTCGTCGAGCATTGCGACGCCGAGCACGGTTAATCCGCCCAAAGCGAGAAGCGCGCCGACCCAGCCGGTCGACGTCCAGCCGTAACCCGCCGCGATCGCGATGCCGCCGAGCCACGGCCCGAGCGCGTTGGCGGTGTTGAACGCCGAATGGTTGAGCGCGGCGGCGAGCGCCTGCGCCTTGCCCGCCACGTCCATCAGCCGCGTCTGCAACACCGTGCCGAGCGCGCCGGTGAAGCCGATCGCGAAGACATCGACGCAGATCGACCAGAAGTGCGTCGCGGCGAGCGGATAGAGCGCGAGGCTCACGATGCTGCCGACGAGCAACACCGCGCCGGTCGGCATCAGCGCCTTGTCGGCGAAGCGCGGCGCGACGATGTTGCCCAAGGTCAGCCCGACGCCGAAAACCATCAGCACGACCGGCAGCATCGCCGCGGAGACGCGCGTCACCTCGAACAGCGTCGAGGCGAGGTAGGTGTACACGCAGAACATCCCGCCAAAGCCGATCGCGCCGATCGCGAGCGTCAGCCACACGCGCTTGTTGGCGAGCGCGCCGAGTTCGGTGAGCGGACTCACCCCCGGCTCAGGTTTGTCGCGGGGTGCGAACAGCGCGACCAGCGTCACCGTGAGCAACGCCAGCACCGCGACCACGCCGAACCCCCAGCGCCAGCCCACCGCCTGCCCGAGCCAATTGGCGAGCGGGACGCCGAGAATCGTCGCGACGGTGAGCCCGAGCATTACGCGCCCAACCGCCTGCGAGCGTTGGTTGGTCGGCACCAGCGATGCCGCGACCAGCGCCGCGATGCCGAAATAGGCACCGTGCGGCAGGCCGCTGAGAAAGCGAAACAGCAGCATCCAGTGATAGGTCGGCGCGAGCGCGCTCAGCCCGTTGAACAGCGCGAACGCAGTCATCAACAGGATCAGCAAGGTCCGCCGCGACAGCTTGGCTGCCGCCACCGCGAGCAATGGTGCGCCGACCACCACACCGAGCGCATAGGCGCTGATGACATGCCCTGCCGTCGGCTCGTCAATGCCAAGCCCCTTGGCGAAATAGGGGACGAGGCTCATCGTGGCGAATTCGGTGGTGCCGATCGCGAACCCGCCCATTGCGAGGGCGAAATGGACCAGCGCGACGGGCGCGGCGGGGCGCTCGGCGACGATCGGGGCGAAATGGGCGGGGGCATTCATACTGCCTCAAGTGGCTATGCTGCGGTGCAGCGTCAACCGCAGGGGTTGCAAGCGCGCGGCCCGGTGCCGCAATCGTCACCGCGGTGGTAGCACGCGGTGGTGGCATCGACTCCGCTCCTGTGCGACGGTGCGGCGATGCTGCCCTTCCTGTTCCTCGCCCTCGCGGGCATCTTCTGGGGGCTCGGCTTCCCGTTTGGCAAGATCGCGCTGCACGAGATGGGGGCGGCGCATATGGTGCTGCTGCGCTTCGCGATCGCCGCGGTCGTCTCGCTGCCCTTCGCGCTGGCTTCGCGCGAGGCGCGCGCGCTGTTCCGCTCGGCGCCGGTCGTGATCGCCGGCATCTGCTATGGCGTCGCGTTCGTGGTGCAGTTCGAGGGGCTGGCGCACGTCACCGTCACGCTCGCCGCGTTGCTGGTCGGCGCGATGCCAGCGCTGATCGCAATCGCAGCGTTCCTGCTGCGCGAGCGGGTGAGTCGCGCATCGTGGATCGGCGTGGCCGCCGCGACGCTCGGCGCGGTGCTGATCGCCGGCAAGCCCGACGGCTCGGGCACGCCGTTCGGCATCGCGCTGTCGCTGATCGCGCTGTTGATCTTCCTCGCGTGGCTGCTCGCTTTGCGGCGGGCGCCCAAGACCGCGAGCGCGATGGCGGTGCCCGCCGTTACCGTTGTCATCGCCGCCCTGGCCGTGTTGCCGATCGCGCTGCTGCTGCACGGGGCACCGCCGCTGCGGATGTCGGCGGCGGCGTGGGCCGGGATCGCCGGTCAGGGCCTGCTTTCGACCTTCCTCGCCACGGTCGCGTGGAACATCGGCGCGAGCCGGGTCGGCAGCGCGGCCGCGGGCGTGTTCATCAACATCGAGCCGCTGGTCGGGTCGATCCTCGGCATCGGCTTCTTCGGCGATCCGGCGGGGGCGACGATCCTCGTCGGCGGCGCGATGATCATCGTCGGCAGTATCGTCACCGTCCTTGGCGAGCGGCCTGCCGACGGCGGCCTCGCGAACGCGGCGCACGGACTATCCACGGACTGATGGGGCCTACCCCAGCGCGGCGCGTAGCGTCGCGCGCACACCCCGGTGCCCGACATCATATTCGACGATCGTATGGAGGCTCTGCGCCATAGCCCGGATGAGCTTGGTGCCGACGCCCGTGCCGCGCGCCGGCGCGGCGACGTCCATGCCGACGCCATCATCCTCGACCGCGAGCTGGAACTGGTCACCATCGACCTGCGACAGCGCGATCCGCACCTCGCCGGCCTTGAGCGGATACGCATATTTGCACGCGTTGCTGACCAGCTCGGTGACGATCACGCCGAGCGAGACCGCACGGTCGGTCGCGAGACGAATCGGTTCGGCCGACAGGCTGAGCGTGCGCGGCTCGGCGTCGCTCGACCATGTCTCGCCGAGTTCGTCGACCAGCGCGCGCAGATATTCGCGCATATCGACCTGTTCGACGTCGTTGGTGGTGTAGAGCCGGCGGTGCACCTGCGCGATCGCGGTGATGCGGCGCTGCGTATCCTCCAGCGCGGCGCGCGCATTCTCGTCGGCGAGCGCGGTCGATTGCATCCGCACCATCGCCGAGACGATCTGCAGGCTGTTGGCGACGCGGTGGTTGACCTCGCGCAGCAATGCTTCGAGCCGCGCATTGCTCGCGCGCAGCATCTGCTCGGCGGCGTGCTTGTCGCGTTCCAGCTTGGCGCGTTCGAGCACCTGTGCGAACGCGGAGGCAAGCAGATCGAAGAAATCGGCGCCCACCGACTTCACGACGTAATCTGCTGCGCCGGCTTTCAGCGCGGCAACCGCGATGCGGCCTTCTTCCGAGCCGGTGACATAGACGACCGGCGGCGCATCGGGCAGCGCGGTCAGGTGTCCGAGCGTTTCCAGCCCGTCCATTCCGGGCATGTAATGGTCGACCGCGATCAGGTCGAACCGCTGTTCCCGCGCGAGCGCGACCCCCTCGGCGCCGCCTTCCGCCACCGTGACGACGAACCCGTGCCGCGCGAGCGACCGCGAGGCGAGGCGGCGCAGGCCAGCATCGTCATCGATGTAGAGCACATAGGTGGGCGGCGTGTCGGCCATCAGTTGCCTTCGATCTCCGGCACCTGGATCACCGACAGGAACAGGCCGAGCTGACGGATCGCCTGCGCGAAGCTCTCATAATTCACGGGCTTGGTGATGTAGACGTTGCAGCCGAGATCATAGCAGCGCTGGATCTCGACCTTGTCGTCGGTGGTGGTGAGCACAACCACCGGCGTGCGCTTGAGGGCTGGGGTGCTCTTGATCTTGGCGAGGATGGCGGTCCCGCTCATATCGGGCAGGTTCAGATCGAGCAGCACCAGGGCGGGGCCATTGTGGGCCGGGCCGTCGGCATGGTTGAACAAATAGTCGAGCGCGGTGGTGCCGTCGGTGAAATGGGTGATGTCGTTGAGGATGCCGGCACGACGGATGTTCTTCTCGATCAGGCGCGCGTGGCCTTCATCGTCCTCGATCATCACGATGCTGACGGAACGGTGGTCGTTCATGCGGGGTCTCGCTCGGTTCGAGTGGTCGGGGCTTCGACATAGGTGATGGGAAGGTTGATGCGGAAGGTCGAGCCGCGGCCCAGCTCGGACGCCACGTCGATAGTCCCGCCGAGCCGGTACGCCAAGGCGCGAACATGCGCGAGGCCGATGCCCTCGCCGGGTTGGTCTTGCTGGCCGGAGCGGCGGAACAGGTCGAAGATGCGGGCATGATCGGCAGGCGCGATGCCACGGCCATTGTCTTCGATCTCGAAGATCGCGCGCACGCCTTCGCGACGGCTGCGCACGATGATGCGGCCGGGCCGCTTGGGATCGAGATACTTGACCGCGTTCTCGATCAGGTTCGAGAAGATCTGCTCGAGCGCCAGACGATCGCTGACGATCGTGAGCATCGGCTGCGCGATCTCGAGCTCCGCACCGCGGTCGTCGAGCAGATGCTGCACGCTGGCCCGGACCGTCGCCGCCAACGCACCCGTGTCGAGCGGCTCGGGCGTGATCACCCGGCGGCCCTGGCGCGACAGCTTGAGGATCGCGTTGATGAGCCGGTCCATCTTCTGCGTCGACGTGCGGATGAAGCCGATCGCCTCGGGCAGATCCTCGCGCGCGGCCAGCCGCACCTCGTCGCTCAGGATCTCGGGGGCGTCCTGCTCGGCTCGGTCGATCAGCCCGGTGATCGTCGCGGTCGCCGCTTCCAGTTCGGCGGTGAAGCCCATCACGTTGACGAGTGGTGAGCGCAGATCGTGGCTGACGATATAGGCGAAGCGTTGCACCTCCTCGTTGGCGCGGGTCAGTTCGGTGGTGCGCTCGGCGACGAGATCCTCCAGCGAATCCGCGAAGTCGCGCAGCGTGTCGCGCGATTGGGCGAGGTCGCGCGTATAGCGTTGCACGGTCGTGATCGAGAGCAGCGCGACGATCATCAGCAACACGCCCGCCGCCGCGAGCACGCCGTAGAAAGCGCGCACGGTGTTGCGCTGCTCCATGTCACGAACGCCGAGCAATCGCGTTTCCTCATCGCCCATCGCGGCGAGGACGGCACGGATATGGTACATCCGACGCGCGCCCTTTTCGTTGAGGAAACTGGTGAGCGCGTCCGCCTTATCGCCCCGCGCGATCTGGCCGTTGGTGGAGGCGCGTTGCGCAAACAGCGCGCGCAGATAGGGCCGGAGTGTCGCGAGGTTCCGCCGCTGAACCGGATTGTCGCCGGTAAGCCTTGCGATCCGCGCGATTTCGGGCGCGGTCTGCAGCGCCGCCACGTCGTAATTATGCCGGTAATCAGAATCGCCGGTCAGCAGATAGCCACGCCGCGCCGTTTCGCCCTGTTCGATCAGCGTCTGCGTGTGCGCGATCGCGAGTTTGACCGTATAGGTGTGGTTGACCATGTCGGTATGCGCTTGGCTGCGCATCGTCGTCCACACCGCAGCTACGCCCGCCGCGAGCAGCGCGGCGAAACCGATACTCATACAGGTGATCAAAAGGCGGCCGATCGCACCTTCGCTTTCGCCGAATATTCGTAGCGCTCGCCGGATCATCGTGCGGGGTGGTAGAGGGCGTCGGCGCAAAACACCAGCCGCCCCACCTTGATGTGGATCAACATAGCAAACGCTTACAATAGTCGATCTTGCAACGTCTGCCGTCCGACGAAGCCGCCGCCCTGACGGCGCGCGAGTTCGGTCTCCGCCGTGAAACGCACGTCGATATCGCGGTCGCCGAGAAATTTGGCGAGCGATTCATCCTCGATCTCGTGCCATTCCTTGCCGCGATCGGGGCCGAAGCGCACGCGCGGCAGCAGGCCGGGCAGCCGCGACCATTCGAGCAACTGCTCGACACCGACCAGATTGATCATGTCGCGCAGATGGAACGCGGTCACATATGCGTCGGGGAAGGCGCGATGCGCGGGCAGGCCGCGTTCATGCTCGATGCCTTCGGGCTTGCGCCAATAGCGCAACACCTGATTGGAGAAGCTCGGCGCGTCGGGCCACAGCCGCATCGCGCATTTCCACGTGCAAATCCATTCAGCGCTACGGGTGAGCGCGGGCGTGCAGAATTGCTGCTCGAAATCGGCACGATGCGCGGCGAGCGCGAGCCGGCGCGGCCACGGATCGAGCGCCTGGCGCGCGACATCATGCCATATCGGCGCGTCCGCGACCTGCTCATCGAGGATATGGTGGATCGCCTGCGTGATCGGCGGCATCGATCGACCGGGGTTGACCAGCCTCGAACCGCCCTCGCCGACCAACTCCCAACGGCCGTCGGGGCCCTGCGCGACATCCTGCCAGCCGATCTCACAGACGCCGTGTGCGGGCGGGGCGGGGCCGGTGGTTTCAAGATCGACGACCCGGATCATCGGCGGGGGCGGGGGAGGGGGCATGCCACTTAGGTGGCGGCTCGAGCGGCGAAAAGCCAGTCCCTTAACTCTACCCTAATGCGCTCACGTCCGCGCCCGTTTTCGCTCGGCACGAGCGGGAGCGTTCATCCGGTCCGCGCGATGCCGCTCGCCGCGAGCTGTGCGTCGATCTGCGCGAGCAGCCGGTCGAGCGCGGCCTGGTCGCGCGCCTCGGCCCGCGCCACCAGCGCGCCTTGCGTGTTCGATGCGCGTAGCAGCCACCAGCCCTCCGCGGTATCGACACGCGCGCCGTCTGTGCGATCCACGGTGGCGCCGTCGGCGGCGAGGCGGTCGAGCACGTCCTCGACAACCGCGAATTTGCGCGCCTCATCCACCGGAAAGCGTAGCTCCGGCGTGTTCACCATTACTGGCATCGCGTCGCGCAAGGCGGCGAGCGAGCGCCCGGAGCGGTGGATCGCATCGATCAACCGCACTGCGGCGTAGTGCGCGTCGTCGACGCCATAAAAGTCTTGCCCGAAGAAGATATGCCCGGTCAGCTCGCCGGCGAGTGGCGCGCCGGTTTCGGCGAGCTTCGCCTTCATGTGGCTGTGGCCCGTCTTCCACATCAGCGGCACGCCGCCGAGATCGCGCACGCGATCAAACACGGTGCCACTCATCTTCACGTCGCCGATGATCGTCGCGCCCGGCAGGTCACGCAGTACCGGTTCGGCGAGCACGGCGAGAATCTGATCGCCCGCCAGGATGCGGCCCCGCGCGTCGATCGCGCCGATCCGGTCTCCGTCGCCGTCGAAAGCGAAACCGAAATCCAGACCTTCGCGCAGGACCAATGCTTTGAGATCGGCGAGATTCTCCGCCTCGGATGGGTCGGGATGATGGTTGGGAAAGCTGCCATCGACCGTGGTGAACAGCAGATGATGCTCGCCGAGCAGGCGTTGCACCAATCGCTCGATCACCGGGCCGGATGCGCCGTTGCCCGTATCCCAGCCGATCCGGTACGCGCCGCCCGAATGGCCCATCATCAGCCGATCGACATAGGCGTCGAGCACGTCCGCGTCGGAGACGGCTCCCGCGCCCTCGCTCCAGCCGCCTTCCCGCGCGAGCGTCGCGAGGTCTTGAAGTTCGGCCCCGAAGAAGGGTGCATGCCTCAGCACGAATTTGAAGCCGTTCTGATCGGCCGGATTGTGGCTGCCGGTGATCTGGATGCCGCCATCCACGCCGAGATGCGCCTCGGCGTAATAGAGCATCGGCGTCGGTCCCAAGCCGATCCGCACGACATCGACCCCGCCTGCCGTCAACCCCGCGACCAGCGCCGCTTCGAGCGCCGGTGAGGACAGCCGCCCGTCATAGCCGACCGCGATGCGGGAGCCGCCCGCCCGCCGCACGCGGGTCGCGAACCCGCGTCCGATCGCATGGGCATCGCTCTCGTGGAGCGTTGTCCCGACCACTCCGCGCACGTCGTATTCGCGCAGGATCGTCGGATCGAAACGGTGGCTCACGGGCGTGGCGTCACCGCTTGAGCAGCAGGTCGCGCGCCGCGTTGATCCGCCGCGCAAGCTCCGGCGAACCGCCGTCGCGATCGGGATGGACGGCGGAAACGAGGCGGCGGTGCGCGGCGCGGATCGTCTCGGCGTCGGCGGAGGCGCTCACGCCGAGGATCGCACGCGCCTCCCGCTCGTCGATCCGCGGCTTGGCGTTGGAACGGCGCAAGAAAAAATGCCATCCGGCTGCGAGCAACGCGGCCAGGAGCAGGAACTTCGTCATCAGGCGAACATCGGCACGGCCGGATCGGGCAAGGAAAGGGCGTTCATCATCTCGCGCAGCTCCTGCCGCGCGGCGACATGGCTCAGCCCCATCTCGCCGAACGCGCCCGAATCGAGCATAGTCAGCCCCTTTGGAAACAGCTCGCGGTAGATCACCCGCTCGCCGAGCCCCGGGATGATGCGGAAGCCGACGCGCTTGGAAAGCTGGTCGAGCGCTTCGGATACGCGCCGCATGTTGCGTGCCTCGATATGCTGGACGCGGTTGCGCAACACCACCCAGTCGATCGTCGCGCCATCGGTGCGGGCGCGCACCTTGCGCGCCTCCCAGATCAGCTCGGCATAGAAGCTCGGGCGGGTCACTTTGTAGGTGTCGGGATCGACCTGACCGATCAGATCGAAGTCGACGAAACTGTCGTTCATCGGCGTCACCAGCGTGTCGGCGCGCTGGGCCGCCATCCGTGCGAACGGATCGTCGCGACCGGGCGTATCGATGACGAGGAAATCGGCATTTTCGGACAAGGACGCGAACAAGTCCTCGAACTTCGCGTCGGTCTTGCCGTCATGCGTGGCATGGCGCGGCGTGATGAGTTCGCGCTCGGTGCGCTTCGCCGTTACGGCGCGATTGTCGAGATAGCGCCCGACGGTGCGCTGACGGTGGTCTAGATCGAACGCGGCGACACGGCCGCCCTTCATCGCCAGCGCGATGGCGACGTGGACCGCGGTGGTCGATTTCCCCGTGCCGCCCTTTTCGTTGGCGAAAACGATGATGTGCGGCTTTTTCCCGTCACCCGGCAATGTCTCAAATTCCTCTTATTGCCCGTTCGGGCTACCGCCCATAGAAGGCCCAGCCATTCTTACCGGAGGCTCGACGCCCGTGCAAACCATCCGTCAGATCGCGGCACTTCGCGATGCCGTCGCCGCCTTCCGCGCAGCGGGCGAGTCGATCGCGCTGGTGCCGACGATGGGCGCGCTCCACGCCGGCCATATCGCGCTGATCGAGGCGGCGAAGCGGCCGGGGCGGCGGATCGTCGCGTCGATCTTCGTCAACCCCCGCCAGTTCGGCGCGGGCGAGGATCTGTCGCGCTATCCGCGCCGCGAAGGCACCGATTCACAGATGCTCACCCGCGCCGGTTGCGACGTGCTCTGGGCGTCCACCGTCGAGGAGATGTATCCAGCCGGCTTCGCCACCAACATCTCGGTCTCCGGGGTCAGCGACGGTCTCGATGGCGCGGCGCGGCCTGGGCATTTCGACGGCGTCGCCACCGTCGTCACCAAGCTGTTCAACCAGGTCCGCCCCGATGTAGCCCTGTTCGGTGAAAAGGATTTCCAGCAGCTCGCGGTGATCCGCCGGCTGGTCGCCGATCTCGATTTCGGCATCGAGATCATCGGCGTTCCGACCCAGCGTGAGGATGACGGCTTGGCGCTGTCCTCACGCAACATCTATCTCGACGAGGCGGAACGTGCCCGCGCGGTCGCGCTTCCACGCGCGCTCGGCATCGCGGCGCGCGAGATCGGGCGAGGCGGCGACGTCGCGACGGCGATGGCGAGCGCACACGACATGCTGAACGCGGCGGGTTTCGCGATCGATTATGTCGCGCTGGTCGATGCCGAGACGCTGACCGAACATCCCGAGCCGGGCCGGCCGTTGCGGCTGCTCGCCGCCGCGCGGCTCGGCACCACGCGACTGATCGACAATGTCGCGGTGGAGATGCAGACGACCGCCTGATCGCGGCGATGCGCGCCCGCCAAACCTGATCTCGCCAGTCTAGCTACCCGTTCGTGCCGAGCGAATTCGAGGCACCTGCGCACGGCGCCATCCCTCCACTTCGCTCCGCACGACCGGTTCTGACGCGTTGGAACGTCAGACTTTCTTAGTCGCCTTGGGCGCCGCCTTCTTGGCGGGCGCCTTCGCAGCGGGCTTGGCGGCGGCCTTGGTCGCTGCCGGCTTCTTGGCCGCGGCCTTTTTGGCGGGCGCCTTCTTCTTGGGCTTGGCCGGCGCGGCGGCGGCGCGCGCGTCGATCAGTTGCGCGGCTTCCTCAAGCGTCAGCGCGTCCTTCTCGATCGACTTTGGCAGGGTCGCGTTGGTTTCGCCGTCGGTGACATAGGGGCCGTAGCGGCCCTCCATCAGCTTGATCTCGGCCTCGGTGCGCGGATGCTTGCCGAGAACCTTGAGCGGTTCGCGGGCGGCACCGCGTTGCGGTCGTCCGCCGCCCGCCGCTGCCTCAGCGAGCTTGACGACGGCAGCGTTCATGCCGGTCTCGAACACGTCGGCGGTCGAGGTCAGCCGGGCATATTTGCCGTCGTGCACCAGATACGGACCATAGCGCCCGATCGACGCGGTGATCGGCAGCCCGGTCTCGGGGTGCGTGCCGATCGTGCGCGGCAGCGAGAGCAGCTTTAGCGCCCATTCGAGATCGAGCTTGGGCACGTCCTTGGGAATCGACGCGCGCTTCGCCTCCTTGCCCTCGCCGAGCTGGATATATGGCCCAAACCGCCCCGACTTGCGCTCGACCGGCAGCCCGGTCTCGGGATCGTTGCCGAGAATCTCATTCTCGAGCGCGGCGCCATCCTCGGCCGCTCCGCCCTGGCCGAAGCGGCGGGTATATTTGCAGTCCGGGTAATTGGAGCACGCCACGAAGGCGCCGAACTTGCCGCCGCGCAGCGCGAGCTGCCCCTTGCCGCAGCTCGGGCACAGCCGCGGATCGCCGCCGTCCGCGCGTTCCGGGAACAGATAGGGCGCGAGGAACTTGTCGAGTTCGGCGGTCACCTCGGAGGGCTTTTGCTCCATCACCTCGGTGGTGCGTGGCTTGAAGTCCTTCCAGAACGCTTCGAGCACCGCCTGCCACTGCGCGCGCCCGCCGGAGACTTCGTCGAGTTCGTCCTCGAGGCCAGCGGTGAAATCATAGCCGACATAGCGTTCGAAGAAGCGTTCGAGGAACGCCGTCACCAGCCGGCCGCTCTCCTCGGCGAAGAAGCGGTTCTTCTCGGTGCGCACATAGGCGCGATCCTTGAGCGTCTTGATGATCGACGCATAGGTCGATGGCCGGCCGATGCCGAGTTCCTCGAGCCGCTTGACCAGGCTCGCCTCGGAGAAGCGCGGCGGCGGCTGGGTGAAATGCTGCTCGGCATCGACCGCCTTCTTGGCGGGCGCATCGCCTTCGCGCATGCGCGGCAGACGGCGGGCGTCCTCGTCCTGGCTGTCGTCGGTGCCTTCCTCGTACAGCGCGAGATAGCCGGGAAACAGCACGACCTGCCCGGTCGCGCGCAAGGCGGTGCGGCCAGTCCCTTCGGCGAGTTCGACCGTGGTGCACTCGAGCCGCGCCGACGCCATCTGACTGGCGAGCGCGCGCTTCCAGATCAGATCGTACAGGCGGGCATGATCGCCCGAGCCGGCGCGGTCCTTGCTGAAATCGGTCGGGCGGATCGCCTCGTGCGCTTCCTGCGCGTTCTTGGCCTTGGACGTGTACTGGCGCGGCTTGTCGGGCACATAATGCGCGTCATAGCGGTTAGCGATCGCGAGCCGCGCGGCCGAGATCGCGCTGCCGTCCATCTGCACGCCGTCGGTCCGCATATAGGTGATCGCGCCGTCCTCGTAGAGCCCTTGCGCGATCCGCATCGTGTGATCGGCCGAGAAGCCGAGTTTGCGCGCGGCCTCCTGCTGCAAGGTCGAGGTGGTGAACGGCGGTGGCGGGTTGCGCGTGGCGGGCTTGGTCTCGACCGTATCGACGGTGAACCGGCCCTGCTCGACATCGGCCTTGGCGCGCAGCGCGGTGCCTTCGTCGCCGATCGACAGCCGATCGAGCTTGTCGCCGTTCCAGCGGGTGAGCCGCGCGACGAACGGCGTGCCGTCGTGCTCCATCTGCGCGGTCACCGACCAATATTCCTGTGCGCGGAACGCCTCGATCTCGCGCTCGCGCTCGACGATCAGCCGCAGCGCGACCGACTGGACCCGGCCCGCCGACTTCGCACCGGGCAGCTTGCGCCACAGCACCGGCGAGAGCGTGAAGCCGACCAGATAATCGAGCGCGCGGCGCGCACGGTAGGCGTCGATCAGATCGGTATCGAGTTCGCGCGGGTGCTTCATCGCTTCGGTGACGGTCGCCTTGGTGATGGCGTTGAACGTCACGCGCTGCACGTCCTTGGGCAGCGCCTTGCGCCCGCGCAGCACCTCCTGCACGTGCCACGAAATCGCCTCGCCCTCGCGATCCGGGTCGGTCGCGAGGATCAAGCGGTCGGCGTGCTTGGCTTCGTCGGTGATCGCCTTGAGCTGCCGCGCCTTGTCGGCGTAATTTTCCCATTCCATCGCGAAGCCCGCGTCGGGATCGACCGAGCCGTCCTTGGGCGGCAGATCGCGGACATGGCCGTAGCTTGCCAGCACCCGGTAGTCGGAGCCGAGGTATTTCTCGATGGTTTTCGCCTTGGCGGGCGATTCGACGATGACGAGCTGCATGGCGTTGAGTCACATCCTTACGTGTACGCGCGAGGGTGGAAGGGGCGGCGGGGTGGCGTCAAGAGCGGCGCTCCCTTAGCGGCTGCGGCCGGCTTCGTCTCCGGATCGATTGGCTTGACTCGCACGCGCGCCCCCGCTAACGGCCCCCTTCGCATTTGGCCCCGCACCCCGGTGAAGCGGTGGCCCCGGCATCCGTGCCGGAGCGATTACCGGGATCTGATCGGCACCGCCCGCGTGGCGGCGCCGGTCTCGTTATTGGCATTTGCAAGGAAGAGAATATGTCGAAGCGCTCCAGCGCCAAGCACAAGATCGATCGCCGCATGGGCGAGAATATCTGGGGTCGCCCCAAGTCGCCTGTCAACAAGCGCGAATACGGTCCCGGTCAGCACGGCCAGCGCCGCAAGGGCAAGGTTTCGGATTACGGTCTGCAGCTTCGCGCCAAGCAGAAGCTCAAGGGCTATTACGGCGACGTCACCGAGAAGCAGTTCCGCGCTTGCTACACCGAAGCCGCGCGCATGAAGGGCGACACCAGCCAGAACCTGATCGGCCTGCTCGAGCAGCGCCTCGACATGATCGTCTATCGCGCCAAGTTCGCGCCGACGATCTTCGCCGCGCGCCAGCTCGTCTCGCACGGCCACGTCCGCGTCAACGGTGTGAAGTGCAACATCGCGTCGCGTCGCGTGTTCGCCGGCGAAGAGATCACGCTGGGCAGCAAGGCGCAGGAAATGGCGCTGGTGATGGAAGCGCAGACCCTGTCCGAGCGCGACATCCCTGATTATGTCGCGCCGGACGGCGCGGCGAAGGTGACCTTCACGCGCGTTCCGACACTCGACGAAGTGCCCTATCCGGTGAAGATGGAACCGAACCTGGTGGTCGAGTTCTACTCGCGCTGATCGAGATTTGGCGAAGCTAAATCGAGAAACGCACAGCGCGAGCGGCCGGCGGCGCCAAGGCGCCGACCGACGATGCGGGCTTCGCCCGCGTCGCGCTCCGAATCAAAAAAGGGCGGCCCGCGACGGCCGCCCTTTTTCGTGTCTTGCCTTCGCGTGGATCAAGCTTTCCGCGCCGCTCACGGCGCGGAGGGCAACACCAAGGTCGTACGCAGGAAGCCATCCATCTTGTCGAGCATGTCCGCCCGCACCGCATTGTCCTCGAGCTGATGGTCGAGCGCGGGATACTCCACATAGGTCACGGCTTTGTGCGCGCCCTTGAGACGGGATGCCATCAAGCGTGACTCGGCGACCGCCACGTTGCGATCGAGGTCGCCGTGGAACAGCAGCACCGGCGCCGTGAAGTGGTCGGCATGTTGGGCGGGCGAGCCGGCCTGGACATGCGGACCATGGCCGATTTGCGTGTCGACCAGCGAATAGTTGGTGAACTCGTGCCATTCCTCCCGGCGGCTTTCCAAATCCGTGACCGGTGCGACCGCGACGATCGCTTTGAACAGAGCAGGATCGAGAACCGCGGATTGCAATGCGGCATAGCCGCCGTACGACCAGCCGACCACCGCGAGCTTCGCCGGATCGGCGATGCCTTGTTTGATCAGCCAGCGCCCGCTGTCGTTCACGTCGCCGACGGCGACAGGCCAGGACTGGAAGCCGTTTTTCTCGAAGAAGGCGACGCCATAACCAGTCGATCCACGAAAATTGGGCTGGAGCACCGCATAGCCGCGGTTGGCGAAGAACTGCGCCAGCCAGTCGAAGCCCCATTCGTCCCGCGCATCCGGGCCGCCGTGCGGCATGACGATCGCGGGCAGCCCCTTGGCCGCCCCACCCGGCGGTAGTGTCAGATAGGCAGGGATCGTCGTGCCATCGGCGACAATCACGTTGACGGGCTTCACGCTTGCCAAAGGCGTCTTTGCCAGCGCCTGCCGCAACGGCAGCAGCTCCGCCAGTTTGCGGGTTGCCTTATCATAGAGGTAGTACCGCCCGGGATCGACATCGCTGCCGGCGAAGATCACCAGCTTGCTCTCGTCTCCGGTGGCATCGACGATGTTGACCAATGGAAGGCCTGGCAACGCCTTGGACAGCGAGGCGGACAGCTTGGCGAGTTCTGGATCGAAATATACGGTCTGACGCTTGTCGGTGGCGAAGCCGACACCGACCATGCGATTCTGCCGTCCCACCGACACGAGATCGTCGACATCGACATCGGGGCGTGCCAGCACCAGTTCGCGCTTGAGCGATCCATCAAGCGCCACCGAATACAGAGCGTTGCGACCGCCGACGGTGTCGAAGCCATATGCCACGTTCTTGTCGCGATCCACCGCGACCGGATCGAACCCGGTGCTGACACCGCCGGATTGCTTCACGGTGCTGAGCGGCTTCCACTGGCGGCTGTCTGGCGTGCGATAGAGGACATTGACCGTGTCCTTCATGTAACCGGTGTTCGTTTCACCCCGAACTTCCATGATCCGCACCGTGCCATGCCCGTCGCTGATATAGCCCTCGGCCCCGCGGCGCGGCGGCTCCACCATCGTATGCTTCAGAGTCACGGTGTCGATGCGGTCGACGCCAAGACCCTCTTGGGTAGAAGTAACGAGGCTGCCGGTCGTCGCTTCCGGGATGTAGGTGTGCGTCATCAGCACGCTGCCGTCGGCTTTGTCAGGCTGCCAGTCGATGATCTCGCCGCCGCCCAGCGAAAATCCGAGCGTGCGGTCGTTCGTGCGCGCGCTCAGCATAGTCGAGCGCTTGCCATCGGCATCAAGAGCGAAGATGCGCGAGAAGGGTAAAATGCGCTGGCGGCTGTCCGTAACCACCATATAGATCGCGCATGTCAGCCGCGTATCGGTGGTCCAATGACAGGATTGCAGTCGGTCCGGATTACCGGAAGATGCGGTGATCGCCTTCAGTTCGCCGGTCGCCACGGTCGCGATTATTACGGTATCGCCGCGCGTGCCGGTCGGCGCGATATACGCGATCCGCTTGCCGTCGGGTGATATGCTGATCTGGCGGACATCCTCGCGCGCGCCGAAACGCAGTGCCGCATCGCTCGCCGCCCCGGCTTGCGACGCGGTTGATAGCAGCGCCAAGCCGGCCCAATACGCGTATTTCATATCGCCCCCTGAATGTCCCCATCGCGAAATTAGCCTTGGCGATGAAGGGCGTAAAGCGGGGCTGTATGTGCTTCGATAGCAAACGGGCCACCTGCTCGATCAAGCAGATCGCCCGTTTTCACGTGGAACATGGGAGCGGCGAGATCAGCGCCGCGCGACCGACAGCTTGAAGATCATCTCGCTATGGTACGGCTTGCCCGGATCGACCCGCGCCGAGACGAAATCGGGATGGTTGGGCGAGTCCGGGAACTTCTGCGGTTCGAGCGAGACCGAATCGCCCATCCGGTACACGTGCCCACCCTTGCCGACGAAGGTGCCGTCGAGGAAGTTGCCGGTGTAGAATTGCACGCCCGGTTCGGTGCTCAGAATCTCGAGGACTCGGCCCGAGGCGGGATCTTCCAGTCGCGCGGCGAGCTGGGGTGTCGCGGTCAAACCCTTGTCGAGCGCGAAATTGTGATCGTAGCCCTGGCCGAAGCGAATCTGTTCATCGCGCCCGTCGCGAATGCCATCGGCGATCACACGCGGTTTGCGGAAATCGAAAACGGTGCCGGCGACCGGACGGCGTTCGCCGGTCGGGATCAGGTGCGCATCGACGGGCGTATAGGTCTGCGCGGGAATCACCAGCGTGTGGAAGGTCGCACCAGCCGGCGCGCCTTCGCCGGCGAGATTGAAGAAGCTGTGGTTGGTGATGTTGACGACGGTCGGCTTGGTGGTCTTGGCGTCATAGCTGACCTTCAGCGCGCCGCTTTCGTCGAGCGCGTAGGTCACCGTCACGTCGAGCGCGCCGGGATAGCCAGCGTCGCCATCGGGGCTCGAATAGGCGAGCACCACCGATGCGACAGGGCCGGACTTGACCGAAACGATCTTCCAGAGCTGCTTGTCGAAGCCCTTGCCGCCGCCGTGCAACGAATTGACCTTGTCGTTGAGCGGCAATTGATACGTCTTGCCATCAAGCGTGAATCGGCCGCCGGCGATGCGGTTCGCATAGCGGCCGATGGTGGCACCGAAATAATTCGGATGGCTCTGGTACGTCGCGGCGTCATCATAGCCGAGCGCGACATCGGCGAGCTTGCCGTCCCGGTCGGGCGCGATCAGCGACTGGAGCGTCGCGCCATAGGTGAGGATGCGCGCGGAAACGCCGCGACCGTTCGAGAGCGTGATCGCCTCGATCGTCGAGCCGTCGCTGAGCTTGCCGGCCGCTTCGCGTTTTGCCTCCGCCGCGTTGGCCGCGTACGGCGTGAGAGCGGTAGCGGCGGCCAGTGCCACCACGCCGACGCGCATCATCTTCAGCATCCTCTGTGTTCCCTCATAGCGCGCCTGAAAAGCGCGGCGCCGTTTGCATGCGGCTTATAGTCGGACCAAAATTGTCAGGGCAAGGCTTTGATCGTGGACGATTAGACGGGGGCGCCCATCGCGCTGGCGGTATCCTGAAGCGCGAGATCGACCAGCACGCGCATCGCCGCGCTGGCGCCGGCCGCATCCCCGGCCGCAATGGCTTCGTAGACGCGAGCATGGTCGGGGATCGGATTGCGAGGCAAGGCGCGCGCGCGCTGCTTGTACTGCGTGGTCCAGCTCACCGCCGCGCCGATGCTCGCCGCCAGCACCATCATCGCGTCGTTGCGGGTTGCACGCAGGATCGCATCGTGGAAGTCGCGGTCGGCGATCCGGCCCGCCTCGGTAGCGAGCGAATGGCGGCGCATCTGGGCGAGCGCCTCCTTGAGGACGCGCAGGTCTTCGCGGTCGCGCCGTTCGGCGGCGAAGCCGGCGGCGGCAGGTTCGACGACGGCGCGCAATTCGAACAGGTTGCGGACGAATTGTGCGTCAGGCTCGCCCGCGAACGCCCAGGTCAGCACGTCGGGATCGAGCAGATTCCAGCGCGCGCGGGGCAGCACGCGCGTTCCCGCCTTGGGCCGGCTCTCGACGAGTCCCTTGGCGGCGAGCGCGCGGATCGCCTCCCGGTAGGCCCCGCGCGACACATCGAGCGCCTCGGAGAAATCCACTTCGCTCGACAGGATATCACCGGGCGCATAGGTGCCCGAAACGATCGCCACGCCGATCTTGTGCGCGATCGACCCGTGCAGCCGCCGCCCAGTTCCGCGCGGCGTCCGCTCCATCGCCATGCCTTCGACGTCCTCGCCGTGTTCGGTCATCCTCGTCTCCTTGCGAAGCCGTAACAGCCGTTTCGGCTTTGCAAAACGAAAGATTGCGTTTCGCCGCTTGCGGAAATAAGTAGGAGTAATTGGATGGCCGTGCGAACGGGCTGAAAAGGCACGGTGTTTGCCCGTGACGAGAGAGAGGATGGATCGCATGGCCCTGTGCCGGTTGCAGCACCGAACCGCGTCCGGCTTTCGTCCCGCCATCGCCAAGGTGCTCTGATCGGTGAACCCCTTTCGTATCGGCATCGTCGGCATGGGCAAGATCGCGCGCGATCAGCATCTGCCCGCGATTCGTGGCGATGCGGCGTTCAGCCTTGCCGCGACGGTGAGCCCGATCGCCGATCAGAACGTGGCCGGCGTGCCGCACCTGCCGAGTCTGGACGCGCTGCTGGCGCAAGGCCCTGCGGTCGATGCGATCGCGCTCTGCACCCCGCCGCAAGTCCGCTACGATCTCGCCGCGCATGCGCTCGCGCGCGGTATCCACGTGCTTCTCGAAAAGCCGCCGGGCGCGACGCTGGCCGAAGTCGATGCGCTGGAAGCGCGGGCGGTCAAAACGGGCGCGTCGCTGTTCACGGCATGGCACTCGCGCTTCGCGGCAGGCGTCGCTCCGGCGCGCGCATGGCTGGCGGAACGGCGTATCGAACGCGTCTCGATCATATGGCGCGAGGATGTCCGCGTCTGGCATCCCGGGCAGGCGTGGATTTGGGAACCGGGCGGACTCGGTGTTTTCGATCCCGGCATCAACGCGCTGTCGATCGCGACGCATATCCTGCCGCGCCCGTTCTTCTTGCGGTCGGGTACGATCGCCATTCCCGCCAACCGCGCCGCGCCGATCGCCGCCGATCTCAGCTTCTCCGATAGCGCGGGTGCTGAAATCCACCTGGATCTGGACTGGCGCCAGACTGGCGCGCAAAGCTGGGACATCATCGTCGAAACCGACGCGGGCACCTGCAGATTGTCGCGCGGCGGCGCGGTGCTGACGCTGCCGAGCGGCGACGAGCATCATGAGGACCGCGAATATCGAGGGCTGTACGCGCGCTTCGCCACGCTGATTCGCAGCGGGCGTAGCGATATCGATACCGGGCCGCTCAAGCTGGTCGCCGACGCGTTTCTGCGCGCACGGCGCGATGTGGTCGAACCATTCAACGATTAACCGGGAGGACGAGGATGAGAAGACTTTTACGCATGCTGCTGGGCGGTATCGCGATCGCCGGGGCGGCCACCGGGAGTGTGGCGCAGCAGGCAGCACCCGACACGGCGACGGTGACGCTGCACGGTGAGACGCCGGGGCCGATCTATGATCGTCACATCTTCACCCAGTTCGCGGAGCATCTCGGCAACGGCATCTATGGCGGGCTGTGGGTCGGCAAGAATTCGAAGATCCCCAACACGCGCGGCTTCCGCAACGACGTGGTCGGCGCGCTCAAGGAACTCGGCGTGCCGATGGTGCGCTGGCCGGGCGGCTGTTTCGCCGACGAATATCACTGGCGCGAAGGCATCGGCCCGCAGGCCAAGCGCCCGGTCAAGATCAACACGCATTGGGGCGGCGTCACCGAACCGAATGAGGTCGGCACCCACGAGTTCATGGACCTGATGGATCAGATCGGGTCCGAAGCGTACATCTCGGGCAATGTCGGCAATGGCACGCCGCGCGAAATGGCCGAGTGGGTCGAATATATGACCTCGCCCGCCGGCAGCCTGGCCGATGAGCGCGCGAGGAACGGCCACAAGGCGCCGTGGAAGGTGCCCTATTTCGGCATCGGCAACGAGCTGTGGGGCTGCGGCGGCAACATGAGCGCGGCCTATGCCGCCGATGAGACCAAGCGCTATGCCACCTTCGTCGTCGCGCCGGAGGGCACCCGGATTCTCAAGGTCGCATCGGGCGCCAACGGCGACGATTACAAGTGGACCGAAACCATGATGCGCGACGCCGCGAAGCAGATCGACGGCGTATCGCTCCATTATTACACGATGACGGGCGGCTGGCCGCCGAGCGCGTCGGCGACCGAATTCGACGAGGCCGGCTGGGCGCACACGCTTGCCGACGCGTCGCATATGGAAGAGCTCGTCGCCAAGCACAGCGCGATGATGGACAAGTTCGATCCGCAGAAGAAGCTGTTCCTCGCGGTCGATGAATGGGGCACCTGGTTCAAGGCGCAGGAGGGCACCAATCCCGGCTTCCTGCGCCAGCAGAACACGCTGCGCGACGCGCTGGTCGCCTCGGTCCATCTCGACATCTTCGCCAAGCATGCCGATCGCGTCCGTGTCACCGCGATCGCGCAGATGGTCAACGTGCTCCAGGCGATGATCCTCACCGACGGCGCCAAGATGGTGAAGACGCCGACCTATTACGTCTATGAGATGTACAAGCCCTACATGGACGCGACCGTGCTGCCGCTCGACATCAAGGCGCCGTGGTACAACAAGGACCAGTGGACGATGCCGGGCGTGTCCGCCTCGGCGGTGCGCGACAAGGCCGGCAAGGTCCACGTCGCGCTGTCGAACCTCGATCCGAACAAGCCCGCCACGGTCAGCGTCGCGCTTGGCGGAGTGAGCGCGAGCAGCGTCTCGGGCCGCATCCTCACCGCGGCGACGATGAACGCGCATAACGACTTCACGACGCCGAACGCCATCGCGCCCGCCGCCTTCACCGGTGCGCGGATCGACGGCACGACGCTGACGGTGGCGCTGCCGTCCAAGTCGGTGGTGATGCTCGACCTGCAATAGCCGGTGACGAGACGGCGCGGGCGGAAATCGTCCTCGCCGTCACCGCGCGGGCGCTCGCGGATTCCGCGAGCGCCCGCCAGACCCGCAAGCAGAGGATCGCACATGATTGAGCTGACCCGTCGTGGCTTCGTTGGTGGCGCGGCCGCCACGCTCGTCGCCGCCCCCGGCGCGGCGCGAATCCGGACAGAAGCGGCAATCACCAATCCGCTGGTCAGGAACCGCGCGGATGCGCAGATCTTCCGCCATACCGACGGCATTTACTACATGACCGGATCGGTGCCCGAATATGACCGGCTGGTCTTGCGCCGTGCGAAGACGCTCGCCGGGCTCGCGACCGCGTCGGAGCGAGTGGTATGGCGGCATGAAACGTCCGGGCCGATGTCGGGTTTCCTCTGGGCGCCTGAGCTGCATCTGGTCGACGGGCGCTGGACGATGTATTTCGCCGCTGGCCCCAGCGGCGGTGGCGAGGACGTGTTCCGCATCCGCACCTATGCGGTGGTGTGCGACGGGGCGGACCCGATGACGGGCAACTGGGCGGTGCTCGGCCAGCTTCAGACCGCATGGGACAGTTTCAATCTCGATTCGACCTCGTTCGTCCACAAGGGTCAGCGCTACCTGGCATGGGCGCAACGCGAGCCGGGGATCGACACCAACAGCAATCTCTACCTCGCGCCTTTGAAGACCCCGCTGACACTCGCCGCGCAGCAGGTGCGCCTGTCCGTCCCGACGCTCGACTGGGAAGTGCGCGGTTACAAGGTCAACGAGGCCCCGGCGGTACTGGCACGCAACGGGCGTTTGTTCATGACCTATTCGGCGAGCGCGACGGATGCGCGCTATTGTCTGGGCATGCTAACCTGCCGCGAGGACGCGGACATCATGGACGCGGCGAATTGGTCGAAAGCACCGCTGCCGGTGTTCCGGTCGTCGCCCGCGCACAAGGTTTACGGCCCCGGCCACAACAGTTTCACCACCGACGAACGAGGTCGCGACATGCTGGTCTATCACGCGCGCGATTACGCCGAGATCAAGGGGGATCCCTTGTTCGATCCTAACCGCCACACCCGCGTACAGCCGATCCGCTACGCGCCGGACGGCACGCCCGATTTCGGCGCGCCGGTGGCCAACGGGGTGCTGCGGGTATGAGCGGTATCGATCGCCGCACGGTGCTCGTCGCCGGCGCGGCGGCGGTAGCTCTGCCGGGCGCCACCAGCGCCACGCCGCGCGCCGCCGCTTCGCTCGCGCCGAGGCCGCCGATGGGGTGGAATAGCTGGAACAGCTTCGCCACCACCATCACCGAGGCGCAGGCGATCGAGACCGCCGGCATCATGGCGGCAAAGCTGCTGCCCGCCGGCTACGACATCTTCACGGTCGATATCCAATGGTATGATCCCGACGCGAAGAGCTACGAGTATAACGCCAAGCCGGTGCCGGTGATCGACGCCAACGGCCGGCTGCTCCCTGCGCCGAATCGTTTCCCGTCGAGCGCTGGCGGTCTTGGCTTTGCCCCGCTCGCCGCACGGGTTCATGCGCTCGGCTTGCGGTTCGGCATCCATGTCATGCGCGGCATTCCCCGGCTCGCGGTCGAACGCAATCTGCCGGTGCTCGGCACGCAGTATCGCGCGCGCGATGTCGCCGACGTGACCAGCGTGTGTTCGTGGAACCCCGACATGTACGGCGTCGATATGCGCGAACCCGGCGCGCAAGCCTATTACGACAGCGTGTTCGCGCAATATGCGCGCTGGGGCGTCGATTTCGTCAAGGTCGACGACATGAGCCGCCCCTATGATGCGCATGCACCCGAGATCGAAGCGGTCGCGCTGGCGATCAAACGCTCGGGTCGCCCGATGGTGCTCAGCCTCTCGCCCGGCGAGACGCCGGTGATCCGCGCCGATCACGTCCGCCGTCATGCCGAGATGTGGCGGATCGCCGATGATTTTTGGGACGAATGGCCGCAGCTCACCGCGCAGTTCACCCGCTTCGAAACCTGGAGCCCGCATATCGGCGGCGGCCGCTGGCCCGATGGCGACATGCTGCCGCTCGGCCGGCTCGCGCTCGGCGCGCGCGATTCGCGTTTCACCCCCGACGAGCAACGCACGCTGATGACCTTATGGTCGATCGCGCGTTCGCCGCTCATTATGGGCGGCGATCTGCGCCACCTCGACGCGGCGACGCTGGCGCTGCTGACCAACCCCGAGGTGATCGCGGTCAACCAGGCGAGTTCGGACAACCGGCCGCACATCCTCGAAGACGGCACGCATCTGTGGAGCGCGACCGCACCCGCCGGCGGGCATTATGTCGCGCTGTTCAACACGTCGGGAAAGCCTCGCCGGGTGGCGCTGCCGCTCGATCGGCTCGGCGTGCGTGGCATGGTATCCGCGCGCGACCTGTGGGAACGGACGCCGCTCGCCGACATGACCGGGGCAGTGGCGCGGGATCTGCCCTCGCACGGCGCCAGCCTGTTGCACGTTCGCCAGCGGAGTTGAGCGGATGATCGCCCTGAAACGCAGGCTGCGGGCCGCGCTCCTTTGCGCAGCACCGCTCACGCTGATCGCCGCCGCGCCCGCGCCCGCCCCGCGGCTCGATCGCGACGCGATCCTCGCGCGGCAGTACGGCAACGACGCCGACTGGTATCGCGATCGCATCCCGCTGTTCGACAGCTCGGACGCGACGCTCGACGCGGTCTATTATTACCGCTGGCAGGTGTTCCGCGCACACCAGCGCGATCTCGGCGCCAAGGGGTTCATCTCCACCGAGTTCCTCAACGACGTGGGTTGGCAGCGCGAGCCCTATGCCAGCCTCAACGACGCCACCGCCTTCCACATCAACGAGGGGCGCTGGCTGCGCGACCGCCGCTTCGCCGACGATTATATCAATTTCCTCTATCTCGACGGCGGCAACGACCGTCATTTCAGCGAAAGCATCGCCGATGCGGTGTGGGGCCGCTACCTCGTCGATCACGACCGCGACGGCGCGGTGCGGCTGCTGCCGGCGATGCGGCTGGTGTACGGCCTGTGGGACGATCGCTTCGACTTCACCAAGGGGCTGTACTGGATCGAGCCGCTGCTCGACGCGACCGAATATACGATCTCGTCGATCGATGCGTCGGGCGGCAAGGACGGGTTTCGCGGCGGCGATGCGTTCCGCCCGTCGATCAACAGCTTCCAATATGCCAATGCGATGGCGATCAGCCGGCTGTCGGCGCTCGCGGGCGACACCGCGACGGCGGCGGACTATGCCGCGCGCGCCGAGCGGTTGCGCGGTCGCGTGCTCGATGCGTTGTGGAGCGACAGGTTCGGCCATTTCATCGACCGCTACAAGGTCAGCAACGATCATGTGAAATACTGGGATCAGATCCGCGGCCGCGAGCTGGTCGGCTATTTGCCCTGGACGTTCGGGCTGATCGGCGCCGACGCCAAGTTCGATCGCGCCTGGACGCATATCCTGTCGGCGAACGAGCTAGGCGGTCCGGCGGGGCTGCGCACCACCGAGCCGAGCTACCAATATTACATGCGGCAATATCGCTATGACGCCGCGACGGGCCTGCGCGAATGCCAGTGGAACGGGCCGGTGTGGCCGTTCCAGACCACGCAGGTGCTGACCGGTCTCGCCAATCGCCTCCACGCCGGCCCCGACGGGGCGATCGGGCGCGGCGATTACCTGCGGCTGCTGCGCCAATATGCGCGGATGCACTATCAGGGCGACCGGCTGGATCTGGAGGAGGATTACGACCCCGCGACCGGCAAGCCGATCGTCGGGCTGCCGCGCAGCCACCATTATTTCCACAGCGGGTTCGACGATCTCGTGATCTCCGGCCTCGCCGGCATCACCCCGCAGCCCGACGACAGCGTGGTGGTCGACCCGCTGCTGCCCGCCAGGGATCGCGCGAAGGACCGACTTCGCTGGTTCGCGGCGCAGGACGTGCCGTATCACGGCCGGCTGCTGTCGGTGGTCTATGACGAAGACGGGCGGCGGTATCGCGGCGGTGCGGGTCTGCGCGTCTATGTCGATGGCGCGCTGGCGGCATCGCGCCCGACGCTCGGCAAGCTGGTCGTGCCGGTCGCGGCCAAGGCCAATCCACCGGTGGATCGGCCGATCGCCCAGTCGATCAGTCTCGTCCGCACCGATTACCCAAAGCCGAGCGCATCGAGCGGCACCGATCCCGAGCGGCTGCACCAGGGTATCGACGGGCGCGTGTGGTTCATGCCCGAACTGCCCAACGGCTGGGATTCGACCGGCGCGGCGCAGGACGAATGGTTCGCGGTCGATTTCGGCAAGCCGGTCACGCTCGGGCGCGGCGAAGTGTCGTTCTTCGCGGGCGGTGCGTTCGGAGCACCGGACAGCTACCGGCTCGAATATCGTGTCGATGGCGCATGGCGACCGCTCGACACGCGCGGCGCGGCACCGCGCGCGAACGCCACCGATACGCTCACCTGGCAGCCGGTCCGCACCGATGCGATCCGCCTCGCGATCCGCAAGCCGCAGGGGAAGCAAGTCCGTCTCGCCGAGCTGAAGCTGTTCTGACCGGCGCGCGTTGCGCTCGGCGCGGCGCGCTGCCAAGACAGGCGCATCCTCTTCAGCGGAGTTCGTATGCGCGCCCTTCTGCTCGGCCTGACGTTCCTTGCCGCCCCTGCGCTCGCGCAGGCCCCCGCCATTTCGGTGCAGACGCTCGAGGACGTGACCAAGACGCTCTCGTCCGACGCGTTCGAGGGGCGCAAGCCGACCACGCCGGCTGAGGACAAGACCACCGCCTATATCGTCGAGCGCTTCAAGGCGGCTGGGCTCAAGCCCGGCGTCGATGGCGGCTGGTTCCAGAACGTGCCGCTGGTCGAGACCACCGCGACCAATGTCGCGCCGCTGACGATCACCGGCGGCGAGACCCCGCTCAGCCTCGCCTATCGCACCGACATGGTCGTGAAGACCTTCCGCGTCGCGCCACATATCGCGGTGACGGACAGTGACGTGGTGTTCGTCGGCTATGGCATCACCGCACCCGAGCGTGGCTGGAACGACTATGCCGGCGTGGATGTGAAGGGCAAGACGGTCATCATCCTCGTCAACGATCCCGACTGGCAGTCGTCCGAGCGCACCGGTGTGTTCGAAGGCAAGGCGATGACCTATTACGGCCGCTGGACCTACAAGTACGAAGAGGCGGCGCGGCAGGGTGCTGCTGCGGCGATCATCGTCCACGATACCGAGCCGGCCGCTTACGGCTGGGGCGTCGTCCAGTCGAGCAACACCGGGCCGCAGCTCGAACTCGACGAGAAGGGCGACCATATGGGCGAGAGCGCGGCGATCGGCTGGGTCCAGCTCGACAAGGCCAAGGCGCTGTTCGCGAGCGCGGGCCAGGATTTCGCCGCGCTGACCGAGGCCGCCAAGCACAAGGGCTTCCGCGCGGTGCCGCTCGGCGTCAAGGCGTCGGTGTCGTTCGACAACACCATCCGGCGGCAGGCGTCGAAGAACGTGGTCGGCATCCTGCCCGGCACGTCCGCGCCGAACGAATATGTCCTCTACAGCGCGCATTGGGATCATCTCGGCCACTGTGACGCCGTGAAGGGTGACGGTATCTGCAACGGCGCGCTCGACAATGCGAGCGGCGTCGCTGGCCTAGTCGCGCTCGCCGAGGCGCAGGCCAAGTCCGGGCCGGCCAAACGCTCGCTCGTGTTTCTGTCGGTGACGGCGGAGGAGGCGGGGCTGCTCGGCTCGCGTTACTATGCCGAGCACCCGGTCTCTCCGCTCGCGCGCACCGTCGGCGGGGTCAACATGGACGTGCTCAACGTGAAGGGCCGCACCCATGATTTCGAGATCACCGGCGCGGGCAAATCCGAACTCGAAGACATGATGAAGACTTTGGTCGAAGCGCAGGGCAGGGTGGTCAAGCCCGAGCCTAACCCGGAGCGCGGCAGCTATTTCAGATCGGACCATTTCAGCTTCGCCAAGCTCGGCGTGCCGATGTTCGATGGCGGCGCGGGCGAGGATCTGGTGGTGGGCGGCGAGGCCGCCGGCCACGCCGCGACGCTCGACTATATCGCCAACCGC
Source organism: Sphingomonas pollutisoli (assembly GCF_029167165.1). NCBI lineage: Bacteria > Pseudomonadati > Pseudomonadota > Alphaproteobacteria > Sphingomonadales > Sphingomonadaceae > Sphingomonas > Sphingomonas pollutisoli. The sequence continues at coordinate 290,690 of NZ_JARFNJ010000003.1, read as the reverse complement.
TATCACAAGCCGCAGGACGAATATAATCCCGCCTGGGATTGGTCGGGCGCGGTCGAGGATCTCACCCTATATTATCGGCTGGGCCGCGAACTCGCCGATGGCGACGCTTGGCCCAATTGGTACAAGACCGCCGAATTCCGCGCGATTCGCGACAAGCAGCGTGCGGCCGCGCAATAGGAATCCCGAATGACGACTATCGTACCCCCCGCCGAATGGGCGCCGCACACTGCCGTCTGGATCGGTTTCCCGAGCCACCCCGAATTGTGGGAAGAGGATCTCGAACCGGCGCGCGAGGAAGTCGCCGCGTTCGGCCGTGCGGTCCACGCCGGGGGCAAGGGCGAGCGCGTGATCCTGGTCGCCGCCGATGACGCGGCGGCACAGGCTGCGGCGCAGATCGCCGGCGACTATGCCGAAGTGGTGGTTCAGCCGTTCGGCGACATCTGGCTGCGCGACACCGGGCCGATCCTGCTCGGCGACGGCAGCGCGCGGTCGTTCCGCTTCAACGGCTGGGGCGGCAAATACGACCTGCCCGGTGACGATGACGTCGGGCTGCGGCTGGCGGCGACGATCGACGCACCGGTCGAGCGGCGCGACTGGGTGCTCGAAGGCGGCGCGATCGACGGCGATGGCACCGGCCGCCTCGTCACCACCGCGCAATGCCTGCTCAACCCGAACCGCAATCCTGACCTGAGCAAGGACGAGATCGCCGCGCGGTTGCGCGACGATCTGGGCTTCAGCGACATCCTGTGGCTCGGTGACGGGCTGCTCAACGACCATACCGACGGCCATGTCGACAACCTCGCGCGGTTCGTCGCGCCGGGCGTGGTGGCGATTCCGCAAGCGGCCGAGGATGATCCGAACGCGGCGGTGTACCGCACGGCCGCCGAGGCGGCGGTGGCGGCGGGCCTCACGGTCGCGCCGATCCCCTCACCGGGGCGCGTGCTGCGCGACGACGAGATCGTGCCGGCGAGCTATATGAACTTCTACATCGGCAACGCCGCGGTCGTCGTGCCGCTCTACGGCGCGCCCAACGACGAGGCCGCGGTGGCGGCGGTACAGGCGCTGTTTCCGGATCGCACGGCGGTGGGCTTGCGCGCCGACGCGATCCTCACCGGGGGCGGCAGTTTTCACTGCATCAGTCAGCAGATTCCGGCCTGAACACCTCCTGTTCGTTTCAACCGGCGCCTGGGGCGGCATCGCAGTGCGGCGCCTCTGCCCGCAGCGGCTCAGGGCATTCAGCGCACGAACGGCAGCGCTACGTGCGAGGCTTCGCCATGCAGTTCCGCGAACAGCGCCGCCTCCGTGCCGGTCATCCACACCTGTCCCTTGCCCGCCAGCGCCGCGAACAAGGCGGCGCGACGGCGCGGATCGAGGTGCGCGGCGACTTCGTCTAGCAGCAGCACCGGATGACGCCCGGTGCGCTCCGCCACGAGCTCCGCATGCGCGAGCACGATACCGAGCAACAGCGCCTTCTGTTCGCCAGTCGAGCATAAGGCGGCGGGCTGGGCCTTGCCGAGATGGCTGACCGCGAGATCGGTGCGGTGCGGGCCGATCAACGTCCGGCCCGCCGCCATGTCGCGCCGCCGCCCGGTGGCGAGATCGCCGGCGAGCGTTTCGCCGGCGCCGGTCCAGCCTTCCAGCGCGAGCCCGGCGCGCGCGAACGGCCCGTCGGGTTGCTCGGCAAGTCGGAGACCGAGCGCCGCGACCGTCTCGCGCCGTGCCGCATCGATGGCGGCGCCATGCTCGGCCATCTGCACCTCCAGCGCCGCGATCCAATCGGCATCGAGCGGCGCGCCCTCCGATGCTTCGCCGAGCAGCCGGTTGCGCGCGCGCATCGCCGCATCGTAACGGTTGCTATGGACGGCATGGCCCGGCGCGAGTGCCAGCGTGAGGCGATCGAGAAAGCGGCGGCGTTCGGACGCGGGTTCGACGAACAGCCGGTCCATCGCCGGGGTCAGCCAAAGCACCGTCAGCCATTCGGCGAGCGCGGTGGCGGGAGCGGTCGCACCCTGAATGCGTACGATCCGCCGTTCGGGCGCGGTGGCGATCGTGCCGGTGGCGATCGAAATCTCTCCTCCCGCAGGATTCTCCGCTCCCGCCTGTCCTTCAAGCGTACCGCCTCGTGACAAGCCCTCCCCTAGCCCCTCCCACACGTGGGAGGGGGATTGGGGGTGCGTCGTCTCCAGCGTCGCTGCGACGCCGAACCCGCCCTTGCCGCCTTGCCGTGCCATTTCGCCGAGCGGTGCCGCGCGTAATCCGCGTCCTGGTGCAAGCAGCGACACCGCCTCGATGACGTTGGTCTTGCCCGCGCCATTCTCGCCGGTCAGCACCACGAAGCCGCCGCCGGGCACGAGCGTGAGATCGGCGTGGTTGCGGAAATCGGTGAGGACGAGGCGTGACAGCATCATCCGCGCCTTAGCGGTTTTCGCGACCATGACGCCAGTTTCACGCAACCGCCGCACCGAAGCGGCTATAGCGCGAGTCGCCTCAGCCCAAGGAGACCGCCCGTGCGCTTGCCTTTGATCGCCCCCGCCGACCTGACCGATGCTCAAAAGCCGCTCTATGAGGACATGAAGGCGGGCATCGCCACCAACTTCAATGACTTCAAGGTGCTCGCCGACGATGGCGCGCTGATGGGACCGTGGAACCCGTGGCTGCACGAGCCCGTGATCGGCAAGGCGATATGGGATCTCACCAAGGCGATGTCGATGCAGGCGACTTTGCCCGATCCGGCCCGCCAGATCGCGATCCTGGTGACGGGCGCGCATTTCAATGCCGCCTATGAGATCTACGCGCATATCGCCGTCGCCGAACGCGAGAAGATGAGCGCCGCGCGACTCTCCGCGCTGTGTGCCAACATCAAGCCCGCTGATCTCGACCGCCAAGAGAGCGTCGCTTATGATGTCGCCTTCGCGCTGGTGAACGGCGGCGTGCTGCCCGAACCCTGCTATGCGCTCGCCGTCGAGACATTCGGCCAGCATGGCGCCAACGAGTTGATCTACCTGGTCGGCCTGTATGCGTTGGTATCGATGACACTCAACGGCTTCAATGTGCCGGTGCCCGAACGCGAGTGATCGCCATAACCTGGACGCGAGCGCGACCGACGTGACGGGAACGTCATTTCACCGTCGCCTCGCATCCATGTAAGGCGGCATATGCGTTGCGGCGCACAATCCCGCCTCCTATGGCTCGGTGATCCGTTGACGTGACGGGCACCGGGGCGCGGTGCGCGTCGAAACGGGGCGTTGGGTCTTTTACGCGAATGGCGGCAAGCGATTACGATTATTGGCGATGGCACGATCCGTCGTTCCGGCGGCGCGCTATCGCGTTCGGGCTGGCGCTCGCGCTCGAACTGCTCATCGCCTTGTTGGTCCTGCTGTGGAGCATGCAACGCCCGACGCCGCCGGCACCCAAGCCGAGCGAGCTTCGGGTGTTCGTGCCCTCGGAGCTGCCGGACCCCGCCAAGCAGGCCGCCGCCAAAGGGCCGAAGTCGCCGGTGCAACATGCTGCCAAGGCGACTGCGCCCAAGATCACCAAGCCCAAGCCCGAGATCACGCCGCCGGTCCCGCCCGTGCCCGTGCCGCCGAAGATGATCACGCTGAGCCAGGACGATTACGCCGCGACCGACATCTCGAAGCTGCCGACGCACGGCAGCGACAGCGGCGATGACAAAGCGAGCGGCGGCAATAATGGCGGCGCGGCCTATGGCCCGGGCGAGGGGCCGGGGGGCCAGCGGCTGTTCAACGCGGAATGGTATCGCGAACCGACCGACGCCGAACTCGGCGGCTACATGCCCAAGGTCGAAAACCCCGAATATGCCGACATCGCCTGCCAGACGATCGCCAACTACCATGTCGATAATTGCCGCTCGCTGGGCGAATCGCCGATCGGTTCGGGGCTCGCGCGCGCGATGCGGCTCGCCTCCTGGCAGTTCCTCGTTCGCCCGCCGCGTGTCGGCGGCAAGCCGATGGTCGGCGCGTGGGTGCGAATCCACATCTACTTCACCCGGCGCGAGGCGAAGTAGCGCCAGTTCAGGCGGCGGTGCGTAATTTCTCCCCGCTCGCGGCGACGAGCAGACGGCGTTCGATGCCGCGCAGCCGGGTGGCGTTGGAAATCTTCTCGCCGGTGAGGTCGGTCAGATAAAAGGTATCGACCGCGCGCTCGCCGTAGGTGGCAACGTGCGCCGAGTGGATCGTCACCTTCGAATCGAACAGAGCGTGCGCGAGCTGATGGAGCAGCGCCGGCCGGTCGCGCGCGTTGACCTCGATCACGGTGAAGCGGTTCGACGCCTTGTTCTCGATCAGCACGTTGGGCGCGATTGGGAAGGCAGTCGCACGCGGCCGTGACAGCGGCTTGGCGAGCAGTTTGTCGACCAGCCGCCCGCCGCGCGCGGCGAGCGCATCCTCGATTCCCATCCGCAGCCGCTTGAGCTGCATGTCGTCCTCGAACGGTCCGCCCATTGGGTCTTGCACGACGAAATTGTCGAGCGCCATGCCGTCGCGGGTGGTGTGGATGCGCGCGTCGATGATGTTGCCGCCCGCGAGGCTGATCGCGCCGGCGATGCGGTAGAACAGTCCGGGATGGTCGGCGGCGTAGACCGAGACGAGCGTCGCGCCGCGATCGGGATCGGGCCGGGTGTCGATCGAAAGCTGGGCCGCGCCGGCGCGATCGACGAGATGCGCGTTCTGCACCAGCACCTCGTCGGGTTCCGCCACCCAATAGGGATCGGGCATGCGCCGAAGCAAGGCGGCGAACTTCGCATCGTCCCAGTCGAGCGCGGCGCGCAGACCGGCCTGTTTCGCCGCGATCCGCTCTTCACGGCCCTTCTGCTTGTGCCCGAGCCGCAGCACCTCCTCCGCCGATTCGTAAAGATCGGTCAGCAACTGCCGCTTCCAGCTATTCCACACGCCGGGGCCGACCGCGCGGATATCGACGATGGTGAGCAACAGCAGGAGCCGCAGCCGTTCCGGGCTCTGGACCGTCTCGGCGAAATCTAGGATCGTCTTGAAGTCCGACAGGTCGCGCTTGAACGCGGTGGCGGACATCAGCAGATGGTAGCGCACCAGCCAGGCGACCGTCTCGGTCTCCGCCTCGCTCATTCCCAGCCGCGGGCACAGCCGATGTGCGACCTCCGCGCCGAGGATCGAGTGATCGCCGCCGCGCCCTTTGGCGATATCGTGGAGCAGCACCGCGACATATAGCGCGCGGCGGGACACGATCTGGTCGAACACCGCGCTCGCGAGCGGATGATCGTCGGCGAGCGTCTGCTTCTCGATCGCCGACAACAGCCCGATCGCGCGAATGGTATGCTCATCCACGGTGTAATGGTGGTACATGTCAAACTGCATCTGCGCGACGACGCGGCCGAAATCGGGAATGAAGCGACCGAACACGCCCGCCTCGTTCATCCAGCGCAGCACGGTCTCGGGGTCGCGCTGCGAGGCCAGCACGTCGAGGAACAGCGCGTTGGCGCGCGGTTCCTGCCGGATGTCGTCGGCGAGCTTGGCGTCGCGCGCGGCGGTGCGCATCGTCAGCGGGTGAATTTCGAGCCCGTTCTGGTCGGCGAGCGCGAAGAGTTCGATCAGCCGCACGGGATCGGCCTGGAAGAAATCGTCCGACGGGATCGCGAGCCGGCCGCGCTCGATCACGAAGCCGTGCAGCTTGCGCGGTGCCCGGCCGCGGCCGAGCATCGGCAGCCCGAAGCGCCGGCCGCGCGCGGCGAACTTCTCGTCGAGATGCGCGAGGAACACACCCGTCAGGTCGCCGACGCGCTTCGCCTGCAGAAAGTAATAATGCATGAAGCGCTCGACCTTGGACTTTCCGGTACGGTCGGCGAAGCGCATGCGACGGGCGATCTCGGCCTGCATGTCGAAAGTGAGCCGGTCCTCGGCGCGCCGCGCGATGCTGTGCAGGTGGCAACGCACCGCCCACAGGAAATTCTCGGCGCGGTTGAACTGGCGATATTCGGCGCGGCTGAGCAACCCGGCCTCGACCAGCTCGCCCGGTTCGGACACGTTGTAGGCGTATTTGCCGATCCAGAAGAGCGTGTGGAGGTCGCGCAGGCCGCCCTTCGCCTCCTTGACGTTGGGTTCGACCGCATAGCGCGTGTCGCCCATCCGCTTGTGGCGGGTGTTCCGCTCGGCGAGCTTCTCGGCGATGAAGCTGCGCACCGTATCGGCCTGCACCTCGACCTTGAAGCGCCGTGCGGCCTCGTCATAGAGCGGCTGGTCGCCCCAGACGTAGCGCGCCTCCAGAAGCGCGGTGCGGATGGTTACGTCGCTTTTCGCCTGCCGTACCATCTCGTCGAGCGAGCGGCTCGAATGGCCCACCTTGAGCCCGAGGTCCCAGAGCGCATAGAGCATCGATTCGATGACCTGCTCCGCCCACGCCGTCTGCTTCCAGGGCGTGAGGAAGCCGATATCGACGTCCGAATAGGGTGCCATTTCGCCGCGCCCGTAGCCGCCGACCGCGATCACGGTGAGGCGCTCGGCCGCGGTCGGATTGTGGACCGGGTAGAGCCGCTGGGTGGTGAAATCATAGAGCAGCCGGATCAACTGATCGACCAGGAACGCCTGCGCGGCGGCGATCTCCAGCCCGCGCGAGGGGTACTCGATCAGCCGCCGTCCGATTTCGGTACGGCCGGCATCAAGCGCGGACTTCAGGAGCGCGGTGCCGGCGGCGCGCAGCGGCACCGGATCGCTCCCCTCAAGCGCGGCGAGCGCATCGGCGAGGGCGCGCCGGTCGATGATCGCGCGGCGTTGCGGGAGGGAGTCGAAACGGGCTGGCATGCAGCCGGGATAGAGGCTTGGCATCGCCCCGTCACGCGCCGATGCCAAGGCGCCCGCCAAGCGGGCTTTACCGGCCCGGCGCGTTGACGGTCGCGTGTTGCGCCTTTTCGATGTTTCGCACGATATCCTGCACGAAGCGGGAGTGGCGCACACCGAAAAGGAAGGCGTTCTGGATCACGTTGCCGAGCCCTCGGCAGGGCCGCTTGATCTGGATGAGCAGGATGTAGCGATCCTCGTCGGTGTCGTTCGAGACCTGGTGATTGTAGAGATCGTCGAACAGCAGCGATTCGCCCTCGGCCCAGGGAAGGACATGGCGCGCATCGCCCTCTTCTATGGTCATGTGGCATTTCGCGCGCTCGGCCGGCACCTTCAGCCCGAGATGATAGGTCAGCATGCCCTTGGTCATGCCGTGGTGGCGTGGAATCTGGCCGCCGGCTTCGAGCACCGAGAAGCAGGCGGTCACCAGCCCGGGAATCCGTTCGATCAGCGCCGCCGTGACCGGCGCGCGCGCGGCGTTGCCGGTCAGACGGTAGCCATAACCCTTGAGGAACAGCGATTTCCAGCGACGGTCTTTGGCGATCCGGCCATGATCGAACGAAATGTCGCCGAGCGAGGGTATTTCCTCGGTCCGGATCGCGATGGCCTCGGCCCGGATTTCGCGCCAATGCGCCTCAAGCTCGGGAATCCAGGCGAAATACGCCTTGTCCATCACCGGTTGGTCGGGAACGAGCGAGCGGCGCATGATGATCGCGTCGATCCGCGGCACCAGTTCCTTGCCGATCTGAAACAGCGATTTGTTGACGAACGGCACCTTCCAGCCGCGCGCATTTACCGTGTCTTTCCAGCTCACTCCACTCTCCACCGAGAGGTATCGCGGGCGAATATCGCGTCGGTTCGTCGCGCTCAAGGGCGCGCGAGGCCGCGTTCGTGGCTCCGACCGATGCGGCTAGAGCAGCCCTTTCAGCCGGTAGAGCTGCTCGAGCGCATCGCGCGGGGTGAGCGCATCGACATCGATCGCGGCAAGCGTCTCACGCACCGGATCGGCCGGCGGCGGTTCCTCCTCGCGCGCGGTGGCGAAAAGCGGGAGGTCGTCGAGTCCAGCCGCGATGCCGCCGGTCTTGGCGCGGCCCGCCTCGAGCTTCGCCAGCACCGCCTTGGCGCGCGCGAGTGTCGCTGGAGACAATCCCGCCAGCCGCGCGACCGCGAGGCCGTAGCTTCGATCCGCCGGCCCCTCGCTGACCTCATGGAGCAGCACCAGATCGCCCTTCCACTCGCGGGCCCGGACGTGGTGGAGGCTCAACGCTTCGCAGCGTTCGGCGAGGCGGGTCAGTTCGTGGTAGTGCGTCGCGAACAGGCAGCGGCAGCGATTGTCCTCGTGGATCGCCTCGACCACCGCCCAGGCGATCGCGAGGCCGTCATAGGTCGATGTGCCGCGTCCGACTTCGTCGAGAATGACGAAGCTACGCGGGGTCGCCTGTGCGAGAATGGCTGCCGTTTCGACCATTTCGACCATGAAGGTCGATCGGCCGCGCGCGAGATTGTCCGACGCGCCGACGCGGCTGAACAGCCGATCGACCAGCCCCAATGTGGCGGCGCTCGCGGGAACGTAGCTGCCGGCCTGGGCGAGCACCGCGATGAGCGCGTTCTGGCGCAGGAAGGTCGATTTGCCGCCCATGTTCGGGCCGGTGACGAGCCACAATCGCGAGTCTTCGGACAGCTTGCAGTCGTTGGCGACGAAGCGCTCGCCGCGCTTCGCCAGCGCATCCTCGACCACCGGATGACGGCCGCCTTCGACGTCGAAACAGGCATGATCGACCAGCGTCGGCCGCACCCAGCCGCCCTCGCACGCGCGCTCGGCCAAGCCGGCCGAGGCGTCGAGCCGGGCAAGCGCATCGGCGGTGGCGGCGATCGCCTCGCGCCGGTCGAGCGCGGCATGCGTTAGGTCTTCGAGATGCGCCGCCTCCGCCGCGAGCGCGTGCGCTCCGGCCTGCGACACTTTCACCGCGACTTCGTGTAGTTCGGGTGCGTTGAAGCGTACGACGCCCGCGAGCGTCTGGCGGTGGGTGAAACCGCTGTCGGGCGCCATCAGCGCATCCGCCACGCGCGCGGCGACCTCGATATGATAGCCGAGGACGCCGTTATGCTTGATCTTCAGCGCGGCGATGCCGGTACGCGCCCGATAATCCGCTTCCAGCGCCGCAATCGCGCGCCGCCCACCGGCGCCGGCGTCGCGCAGATCGTCGAGCGCGGCGTCATAGCCAGGCGCGATATAGCCGCCATCCGAAGCGTCGATCGGCGGTGACGCGACCAGCGCGCGGGTGAGCAGGTCGATGAGCGCGCCATGGCCGCGCAGCCGGGGGGCCAGATCGGTGAGGAGTTCCATTCCCGTTCGTGCTGAGCCCGGCGAAGGACGAACGGGGGAGAGGAGGTCCTCCAGCTTCTCGCCGAGCCGCCACGCGCCATCCAGACCGTCGCGTAACTGCCCGAGATCGCGCGGCGATCCGCGTCCCGCCGCTAGCCGCCCCAGTGCGCGGCCGATATCGGGGAGCGCGCGCAGTGTGGCGCGCAGCGACTCGCGCAAGCCACTATCTTCGCACAGCAACTGGACGAGATCGAGCCGCGCCTCGATCGCGGCCCGGTCCACCAGCGGCGCGCCGATGTCGGCGGCGAGCGCCCGCGCGCCCGCCCCCGTCACGGTGCGATCGACCGCGTCGAGCAGACTGCCCTTGCGCGACCCCGATGTCGTGGCGGTGAGTTCGAGGCTCTCGCGCGTCGCCGCGTCGATGGCCATCGCCTGTGCGCTCAGGCGCAGCACCGGCGGCCGCAGGAACGGCAGCGCACCCTTGGCATTGTGACCGAGATACGCGACCAGGCCGCCCGCCGCCGCGAGCGCCGCGCGGCTGAACTGGCCGAAGCCATCGAGCGTGGCGACGCCGTACAGATCGCGGAGCCGGGCTTCGCCACGCACGCTGTCGAAGCCGGGCTTCGGCCGCAGCGAGGTGGTGAACTCGGCGAAAGCGCTGTCCTCGGCGGCGATCGTCTCGGCGGGGTTCAGTCGCGCGAGCTCGGTGGTCAGGCTCGCGGCGCTCGTTTCGATCAGCTCGAACCGGCCGGTGGAAATATCCGCGGCGGCCAGCGCGACGCCGCCGCCCGCCTCTCCGATCGCGACGCACCAATTGGCCGCGCGCGCATCGAGCAAGGCTTCCTCGGTCAGCGTACCGGCCGTTACCACGCGGATGATCCCGCGCGCGACCAGCGCCTTCGACCCGCCGCGCTTCTTGGCCTCGGCGGGCGTCTCGGTCTGGTCGGCGATGGCGACGCGGTGGCCGGCCTTGATGAGCCGCGCGAGATACCCTTCGGCCGAATGGACCGGCACGCCGCACATCGGGATCGCCGCGCCGCCATGCTCGCCACGCGCGGTGAGCGCGATGTCGAGACAGGCGGCGGCGATCTTCGCGTCTTCGAAGAACATTTCGAAGAAATCGCCCATCCGGTAGAACAGCAGGCAGTCCTGCGCCTGCGCCTTCAGGGCGAGATATTGCGCCATCATCGGCGTGGGAGCGGAAACGGGATCGGTCACGCGTCCAGCCGATAGAGGCTCGGCGCCAGCGGCTCAATGCCGCTGGTCGAGCGCGATGGACCGCGACGGTTCGCTTATACGCGCCGTGCCCGGTCATCCGCCGCACGTCGATTGCCGTCCGACGACCGCGGTCACGGCTTGCGCGAGGGGCTCTGCGGCGTTTGGGACCGTGGCCGACGCCAAGATCGACCGCACCCGGCAAGACTTTGACACGCGCAAAATGGGATAGTGGCGTTCCCTTTCCCAGAGAGTGACACTAAGGGCTAGACGCTTCTGGAGAAGGCTGCCCAATGTCGAACGAATCGAACGTCCAGTTTTCCGAGCGCGAGGCGCTGCTGTTCCACTCCGAGGGACGCCCCGGCAAGATCGAGATCATCGCCTCCAAGCCGATGGCGACGCAGCGTGATCTCGCGCTCGCCTATTCGCCCGGTGTCGCCGTGCCGGTGTTGGCGATCTCGCAGGATCCGGCGACCGCGTATGATTATACCGCCAAGGGCAATCTCGTCGCCGTGATTTCAAATGGTACCGCTATCCTCGGTCTGGGGAATCTCGGCGCGCTTGCCTCGAAGCCGGTGATGGAGGGCAAGGCGGTGCTGTTCAAGCGCTTCGCCGACGTCGATTCGATCGATCTCGAACTCAAGACCGAGGACGTCGATCGCTTCATCGACGCGGTCGAACTGATGGAGCCGAGCTTCGGCGGCATCAACCTCGAGGACATCAAGGCGCCGGAATGCTTCGTGATCGAGCAGACCCTGCGCGAGCGCATGAACATCCCGGTGTTCCATGACGATCAGCACGGCACCGCGATCATCGCCGCCGCCGGCCTCATCAACGCGCTGTTCCTGACCGGACGCGACATCAAAACCACCAAGATCGTCGTCAATGGCGCGGGCGCCGCGGCGATCGCCTGCGCCGCGCTCATCAAGGCGATGGGGCTGCCCGGCAACAATCTGCTGATGTGCGACCGCACCGGCGTGATCTACCAGGGCCGGGACAATGTGAACCAGTGGCAGTCGGCGCACGCCGCCGTCACCGATCGACGCACGCTCGAGGAAGCGCTCGACGGCGCCGACGTGTTCCTCGGCCTCTCCGCCGCCGGCGCGCTGCCCGCCGAATATCTCGCCAAGATGGCACCCAAGCCGATCATCTTCGCGATGGCCAATCCCGATCCCGAGATCAGCCCGCCCGAGGCGAAGCGGGTGCGCCCCGATGTCATCATCGCGACCGGCCGGTCGGATTATCCGAACCAGGTCAACAACGTACTGGGCTTTCCCTTCATCTTCCGGGGCGCGCTCGATGTGCGCGCGACGACGATCAACGACGAGATGAAGGTCGCCGCCGCGCAGGCGCTCGCCGCGCTCGCGCGCCAGCAGGTCGCCGAGGAGGTCGCGCAGGCATATGGCGTCCAGCACAGCTTCGGCCCCGATTATATCATCCCCGCGCCGTTCGATCCGCGGCTGATGGAGATCGTGCCGGTCGCGGTCGCCAAGGCGGCGATGGATTCGGGCGTCGCCACCAAGCCGATCCTCGATCTCGAAGCCTATCGCCAGAGCCTCAAGGCGCGGCTCAACCCGACCACTTCGGTGCTGACGCTCGCCTATGAGGGCGCCAAGGCGCACCCGAAGCGCGTGCTGTTCGCCGAGGGCGAGGAAGAGACGGTGCTGCGTGCCGCGATCGCGTTCAAGGACGGCGGCTACGGCGTGCCGGTGCTGGTCGGCCGCGACGACGTGCCCGATCGGCTGCGTGCGCTCGGCGTGACCGATCCTTCGACCTATGAACTGCACAACAGCCGCAACTCGCCGCTGGTGCCGCGCATGGTCGATTTCCTCTACGAGCGGCTCCAGCGGCGCGGCTATCTGCGCCGCGATTGCGAACGGATGATAAACCAGGACCGCAACATCTTCGGCGCGGTGCTGCTCCAGCTCGGCGAGGCCGACGCGATGATCACCGGCACGACGCGGACCTATGCGCACACGATGCGCGAAATCCGTCGCGTGATCGATCCGGCGGCGGGACGTACGCCGTTCGGTATTCATCTGATGGTCGGCCAGAGCCACACGGTCTTCCTCGCCGACACCACCGTCAACGAACGGCCGACCGCCGAGGAACTCGCCGATATCGCCGAGGATACCGCGCAGGTCGCCCGCCGCATGGGGCATGAGCCGCGCGTGGCGTTCCTCAGCTATTCGACCTTCGGCAACCCGGGTGGCGCCTTCCTCGACAATATCCGCGACGCGGTGACGGTACTCGACGGGCGGCAGGTGAGCTTCGAATATGAGGGCGAGATGGCGGCGGATGTCGCGCTCAACCCCAAGCAGCTAGCCAATTTCCCGTTCGCGCGCTTGTCGGGTCCGGCCAACGTATTGGTCATGCCAGGGCTGCAATCGGCCAACATCTCCGCCAAGCTGCTGCGCGAGCTCGGCGGCGACGCGGTGATCGGGCCGATGCTCGTCGGCATGGAGAAGAGCGTGCAGATCGCGCCGATGACCTCGACCGCGAGCGAACTGGTGACGCTGGCGGTGCTGGCGGCGGGCGGAATCGCCCGGTAGGTCTTCAGCCGTTCGTGTCGAGCGAGTCGAGACACCTTGCGTTACGCGCGGGAGTTGTCCCTCGACTTCGCTCGGGACGAACGGTGAGCTTCGAAACTTACCCGGCCCGTGCCCGCACGAAGGCCGACGACACCCAGCCCGAGCGACACGGCCCGGCATAACCTCGTGGCGCTGAGACCGGCGCGGCGACGCCGCAATCGGCCGGGGTTCCGCCCGCCGGCGGCACCACCACGCCCTGCCAGCGCTGATCGAGTGAGTGTGAGCACAGCAGGAGTGGCGCGCCGTTTTCGAGCCGCCCGATCTCGCTCGCCTCGGCGAACGGCGCGGCGCGGATTGGCAGGTAGGGCTGGTCCTGTGGCGAAAGATTGACAACCGTTCCCGCCGCCGCGCACGCGGCGAAGCCGGGGCCGCCCTCGCCGATCCGAACCGGCTGTACGCCGGGCGAAAGCTGGGCTTCTTGCTCGCCGGCGTTGTAGATTGCGTCGGCGTCGCCACTCCCGCCACGCGGGGAACAGGCGAGCGAGAGCAGGCAAAGAGCCAGAGCGGCGCGTTTCATGGCGATGATTCTACAGCGTCCGCAGCGTTATGGCGAGCGCAGACGCCCGCCGTTCGCGCCGAAGCACGGTGCCGTGGGGCAGTCATCGTCGCTGAAACACGCTTCATCGGAAAAGGTTCCATTCGTCGGCGTGGCCGGGTTTTCATCGCGTCCGCGACCTGCTCAATAGGCTCAACGAAGCCAAAGACCTTGGGGGGTCGCATGAATTTCAAGTCGTTTGCAGCGCGTTCCGCGCTGGTGTTGTCTTGCGCCCTGACGGCAACGGCTCCTGCGGCCGCCCAGTTTTGGCAGTGCGCCCCCTATGCCCGCACCATCTCCGGCATCCAGATTCGCGGTAATGCCAACACTTGGTGGGGTCAGGCCGCCGGTCGCTATGACCGTGGCCGCGCGCCGAAGGTCGGCGCGGTGCTCGCCTTCGCCTCGACGGGGCACATGCGGCTCGGCCACGTCGCAATGGTGAGCGCGGTGGTGAACGACCGCGAAGTGCTGCTCACCCATGCCAACTGGTCGCGCCGTGGCCGCATCGAGACCAATGTTCGTGCGATCGATGTCTCGGCGAACGGCGACTGGAGCATGGTCAAGGTCTGGTACGGCCCGCAGCACGATCTCGGCTCCACCGCCTATCCGACCAAGGGCTTCATCTACTCCGACCACGCCGGCAATGCCGATGCCGAGCCGGCCACCGACACCCCCGCCCCCAAGATGACCCTGGCGAGCGTTCAGACCGGCGCGTACGAGACCGCGAGCTTTTAAGCGCCTCCTCATTGGCGGGCGGCGCGGGACTGCGGCTCCTGATTCCTGATACGGCTGATTCCTGATACGGCGCAACGCCCGGGCGCCGGCTGCTTGATGCTCCGGTCCGGAGACCTCGCACCCTCCGAAATCCACAATCCGCTTGCCATTTTAGCGCGTTCCCCGTTCGTTGAGCGCTAACGGGGGAACAGGCATGTCACAGCCAACACGCATTTTGCTGGCGCTCGTAAGCGGGCTGCTGATCGGCATCGCGCTCGTCGCGATCGATTCCAGGCTCGCATTGGCGATCACCGGCTTCACGCAGCCGATCGGCCTTGCCTGGCTGCATGGCTTGCAGATGGTGATCGTGCCGCTGATCATCGGTTTGCTCGTGACCGGTGTCGGTGCGGCCGCCGATGCCGCGCGGGCGGGCAAGCTCGCCTTGCGCGCGGTGCTGACGATGATCGTCATCCTGTGGTCGACGACGGTGATGTCGGCGATCGCGACGCCGCTGCTGCTCGATGTGTGGCCACTCCCTGCGCATTGGTCGGCGGCGCTGCGGCAGGCGCTAACCGGCGCGCAACCGGTTGGCACCGTGCCGACGCTCGGCGCGTTCTTCGAGACGATCGTCCCGTCGAACGTCGTGAGCGCGGCGGCGGGCGATTCGTTCCTGCCGCTCACCGTGTTCGCGCTCGCGCTCGCCTTCGCGATCACCCAGCTCGCGCCGGAACCGCGCGCGATGCTGACCCGCTGGTTCCAGGCGATCACCGATGCGTTGCTCATCATCATCGCCTGGGTGCTCAGGCTCGCGCCGATCGGCGTCGGCGCGCTTGCTTATGGGGTGGGTGCGCGGACGGGGGCGGCGGCGTTCGGCGCGCTGCTGCACTATATCGTCATCGTCTCGGCGATCGGCTTCGTCGTTCTGCTGTCGGCCTATCCGGTCGCGGCGGTGTTCGGCCGCGTCTCGGTGCTGCGGTTCGCGCGCGCGGCGGCACCCGCGCAGGCGGTGGCGATCTCGACGCAATCCTCGCTCGCCACACTGCCGACGATGCTGGCGGCGAGCGAATCGCTCGGAGCGGCGCCCGCTGCGGCGGGGATCGTGCTTCCGCTCGCGGTCGCGGTGTTCCGTGCGACCAGCCCGGCGATGAACCTCGCGGTGGCGCTCTACATCGCACATTGGCTGGGCGTCGCGATCGGGCCGGGCGCGCTCGCGGCGGGCGTGTGTACGGCGGCGATCACGACGATGGGTTCGGTCAGCCTGCCCGGCACGATCAGCTATATCGCCTCGGTCGCGCCGGTCGCGTTCGCGATGGGCGTGCCGATCGAGGCGCTCGGGCTGCTGATCGCCGTCGAGACGATCCCCGACCTGTTCCGCACCGTCGGCAACGTGACGATGGACATCGCGATCACGGTCGGGCTGGGCCGGGCGCGGGCGACCGGATGATCTCGCGTAAGAGCCGTCTACGATCGCGCGGCTCCTCCAAGAGCCGTTCGTCCTTCGACTTCGCTCAGCACGAACGGAAAGGGGTGATCGCGCGGCGCCGGTCAGGGAGCGAGCGCGGCCCATTCGGCGTAAACGTCGGCATCCGTTTCGGCTGACATCCGGAGCGTGCGCGCTGCCGCCGCTTGGTCAGGAGCAAGCCGCCCGAGCGCCCACACCGCAGCACCGCGCACCACAGGCGCGGGATCATCGAGCAGCCTCGCGACCGGCGCAATCAACGCCGCCACGCCGCTGTTGCCCGCTGCGATAAGGCAGTTGCGCACCATCCGGTCCCGCCCGATCCGCTTGATCGGCGATCCCGCGAAAACGGTGCGGAAATCCGCGTCGTCGAGCGCGAGCAGATCGGCGAGCTCCGGCGCGGCAAGTTCCGCGCGCGGCAGGAAGGCGCGGTTGGCGGCGGCGGCGGTTGCGAACTTGTTCCACGGGCATACCGCGAGGCAATCGTCGCAACCATAGATGCGGTTGCCGATTCCCGCGCGAAGCGCGCGCGGGATTGGCCCCGCATGTTCGATCGTCAGATACGAAATGCACCGCCTGGCATCGAGCCGGTAGGGCGCGGGGAAGGCGTCGGTCGGGCAGGCGCGCTGGCAGGCGTCGCACGATCCGCAAGTGTCGCGCCCGCCCGCATCCGCTTCCAGATCGAGCGTTGTGTAGATGGCGCCGAGGAACAGCCAACTCCCGGCCTCGCGGCTGACGATATTGGTGTGTTTGCCCTGCCAGCCCAGCCCGGCGGCTTCGGCGAGGGGCTTCTCCATCACCGGCGCGGTATCGACGAACACTTTCACATCCGCGCCGGGCGCCTCCGCCACCAGCCACCGCGCCAGCGCCTTCAGCGCGCGTTTGACGACATCGTGATAATCACCGCCCTGTGCATAGACCGAGATGCGGCCGATGTCCCCGACATGGGCCAGCGCGAGCGGATCGGCGGCGGGCGCGTAGCTCATGCCGAGCGCGACCACGCTGCGGACCGCCGGCCACAAGGCCGCAGGGCTTTCGCGCTGTGCCGCGCGCTCGGCCATCCATAGCATGTCGCCATGCATGCCTTGTGCGAGCCATTGGCGCAGTCGCTCGCCCGCACGCGGGGTCGCATCGGCGGACGCGACCCCGCAGGCGACGAAGCCGAGCTCCGCCGCCTTGGCCTTGAGCCGCGCGGCAACCGATTGGCCCGCCAGCGGGTTGTGTTCGTTCATCAATGCCCGCTACCACGGCGGCGCGGCGCCATCACCCCTCCCGTTCGTGTCGAGCGAAGTCGAGGCACCTGCTGGACGCGCGGTTGCGCCCCGTCCTCGGCATCGCTCGGGACGAACGGAGGTAGGTTTGACGAACGCGTTTGCCATCCATGCGACAGGGCTGGTCAAGAACTTCGGCGGAAAGCGTGTGGTCGATGGCGTCGACGTCGCCGTGCCGCGCGGCGCGATCTACGGTGTGCTCGGGCCAAACGGTGCAGGCAAGACCACGACGTTGCGCATGCTGCTCGGCATCATAGAGCCCGACGGCGGGCATCGCACGCTGCTCGGCCACACCCACCCGCGCGACGCGAGCGACCGGGTCGGCTATCTCCCCGAGGAGCGCGGCCTGTATCCGGGGATGCGCGCCAAGGACGCGATCGCGTTCATGGGCGCCTTGCGCGGCCTCGATCTCAAGGCCGGGCGCAAGCGCGCCGTCACGCTGATGGAAGGCGCGGGTCTCGGCCATGCCGCCGACACCAGGATCCGCAAGCTGTCGAAAGGCATGGCGCAGTTCGTCCAATTGCTCGGCTCGGTCGTTCATCAGCCCGAACTGCTGGTGCTCGACGAGCCTTTCTCCGGGCTGGACCCGGTCAATCAGGAGCGGCTCGAAACGCTGATCCTCGCCGAGCGCGACCGTGGCGCGACGATCGTCATGTCGACCCACGTCATGGCCCACGCCGAGCGGCTGTGCGACCGGCTGACCATCATCGCCGGCGGCAAGCATCGTTTTGAAGGCACCGTCGCCGAGGCACGCGGATTGCTGCCGATGCGCGCGCATTACATACCCGACCGCGACGAGCCCGGCCTGGCCGCCTACCTGCCGGACGGCGCGGTGCATCAGCGCGATGGCTGGCACTTTCCGGTGCCAGATGGCGGCGTCGAGGCGGCGCTACGGCGGCTGATCGACGGTGGGCACGGCATCGCCGGACTTTCGATAGAGCGGCCGGGGCTGCACGACGCCTTCGTCCGCATCGTCGGCGCCAGTGCGCTCGACGCGACGCAGGAGATTTCGGCATGAGCGTCTGGTCCAACCGTATCGTCCGCCAGACGCTGACGATCGCGCGCCGCGATTTCGTCGCGACCGTGTTCACGCCGACCTTCCTGCTGTTCCTGCTCTCGCCGATCATCATGCTGTCGTTCGGGTTGGTCGGAGCAGGGGGCGCCACGTCGATGGCGACCAACGCTGCCGACAAGGCGCAGATCGTCGCGATCGTCGCGCCCGAGCGGCAGGCGGCGATGCGCGCCACGGATGCGCGGCTTCGCAAATTGTTCGGCCGTTCCGATCAGCCCCCGGTGCTGACGTTCGAGACGCCCGGCACCACGCCCGCCACGCAAGCGCGTGCGGTGTTCGCCGGCGCGGGGCCGGACACCACCGCCGCGCTTTATGGCGATCTCGCGGCTCCGATCATCCTTTACGGCGCGCAGGGGCGCGGCGACTCTCGCTATCTCGCCGAACTCGCCGAGGGGACGCTGCGCGCTGCGGCGAGCGGCGCGCGCCCGCTCTCAGCGGCCACCTTCACCCCCATCGCACGCGAACGCGCCTCCTCGGGTGGGCACGGCCAGGCGGCGTTCTTCAGCGTGTTCGGTATCTTCTTCCTGTCGCTGCTGCTGTCCGGCCAAGCGGTCGGCACGATGGCCGAGGAGCGTAACAACAAGGTGATCGAAATCCTCGCCGCCGCCGTTCCGCTGGAGGCGGTGTTCTTCGGCAAGTTGCTCGGCATGTTCGGCTCGGCGGTGTTGTTCGTCGGCTTCTGGGGCACGCTCGCCAGCCAGCTCACCGCGATCCTGCCGGCGAGCATGGCGGGCGGCCTGGGCGAGATCGGCCCGGCGATCGGCCTGCCGCTCTTCGTGCCATTGTTCTTCGCCTATTTCGCCATGGCCTACATGCTGCTCGGTGCGGTGTTCCTCGGCGTCGGCGCGCAGGCGACCACCCCGCGCGAATTGCAGATGCTGTCGCTACCGATCACGATCGTCCAGGTGCTGATGTTCAGCCTGGCGCTGCGCGCGGCTGGCGGCGCGGACAATTGGGTGACGCGCTTCGCCGAGATTTTTCCGTTCAGCTCGCCGTTCGCGATGGCGGCACATGCGGCCAACTTCCCGCACGTGTGGCCGCATCTGCTCGCGCTGGCGTGGCAGGCGCTGTGGGTGGGAATCGCGATCACGATCGGTGCGCGCGCGTTTCGGCGTGGCGTACTGCAATCGGGGAGCGGGAGCTGGTTCAAGCGTCGTGTCGCAACGGTGGGCCAGGCGCTCAGCGGAACGCCCACGTCCTGATCGCCGCTCGCTGGTGCGCGGCGCGCATCCGTGCATTCGCGCCCCGCGTACCTATATGCTTTCCATCCTTCGAAAAGGTTCTCTGGAATGCACGATCGCAGACAGTTCCTGACGCTCTCCGCCTCGGGGGCGGGGGCTTTCCTGTTGTTCGGGTGCCGTGGCGCCGCCGCCGCCCCGCCCGAGCATTTCGAGGTCACTTTGCCGGACGCTCAGTGGAAGGCGAAGCTTTCTCCCGCCGCCTATGCCGTGCTGCGCCACGAAGGCACTGAACGCCCTTTCACCAGCCCGCTCAACGAAGAGCATCGCAAGGGCGTGTTCGCCTGCGCCGGCTGCGTGCTGCCGGCGTTTTCGTCCAGGACCAAGTTTGACAGCGGCACCGGCTGGCCGAGTTTCTGGGCGCCGCTGCCGAACGCGGTGCGGACCCGCAACGACGCATCGCTCGGCATGTCGCGCACCGAAGTGCATTGCCGCCGCTGCGGTGGGCATCTCGGCCATGTCTTCGATGATGGGCCGCCGCCGACCGGCAAGCGCTATTGCATGAACGGCGTCGCGCTCAGGTTCACGCCCGCCTGAGCGGTGTGGCGCGCGTTCAGGGTTTGGCACCGGCCTTCAGGAACGCTAGAGCGAACGGCATGAACCGAGCGGACGTAATCATTCTGGGTGGCGGGCTGGTCGGCAGCGCGCTCGCCGTGGCGCTGTCGGCGCACAAGCTGAGCGCGATCGTGATCGACATCGCCGATCCCGACGTGATCCTCGCCGCCGGTTTCGACGGGCGCGCCTCGGCGATCGCCAGCGCGCCGACCCGTCTGCTCGGTGCGATCGGCGTGCTCGACCGGCTCGACGGAATGGGGTGCCCCATCGAAGGCATTCGCGTCAGCGACGGTCTCGCGCCGGGCAAGCTCGATTTTGCGCCCGAACCCGGCGAGGGCGCGCTCGGCACGATGTTCGAGAACCGCCTGCTGCGCCGCGCTCTTTATGAAGCGGCTCAGGCGGCGGACGGGGTCGAGGTGCGGATGAAGACCCGCGCGGTTGCCACCGCGCGCGATGCGAACGGCGTCTCGGTCACCTTGTCGTCGGGCGAGATCATCCATGCACCGCTGCTGATCGCCGCCGAGGGGCGCGCGTCGCCGACGCGCGAAGCGGCCGGCCTCAAGGTCGCGCGCTGGCAGTACGATCACGCGGCGATCGTCACGTCGCTCCACCATGAGCATCCTCATGAAAATATCGCGTTCGAGATTTTCTACCCGCAAGGCCCGTTCGCCATCCTGCCGCTCAACGACGACGATCAGGGCCATCGCTCCGCGATCGTCTGGTCGGTCAAGCGCCACGAGGCGCCGGGGATGATCAAATTGTCCGAGCGTGGCTTCCTCGCCGAATGCGACAAGAAGATGGGTGGATTCTTGGGCAAGCTCGGGCCACTCGGCCAGCGGCAGAGCTATCCGCTCGGCTTCCACCATGCCGCGACGATCACCGCCGAGCGGC
The DNA here is from genome assembly GCF_029167165.1 of Sphingomonas pollutisoli. Lineage (NCBI taxonomy): Bacteria > Pseudomonadati > Pseudomonadota > Alphaproteobacteria > Sphingomonadales > Sphingomonadaceae > Sphingomonas > Sphingomonas pollutisoli. The sequence goes on along the minus strand of NZ_JARFNJ010000003.1, from coordinate 269,999 downwards.
TCGCGCTCGTGGGAGACGCCGCCCACGGCATCCACCCGATCGCCGGGCAGGGTGTCAACGTCGGCTTCCGCGATGTGGCGACGTTGGTCGAGGTGCTGGTCGAGGCGAAACGCACCGGACTCGATCTCGGTGACCGGCAGGTGCTGACGCGCTACGAACGCTGGCGCAGTCTCGATACGTTCATGGTCGCGGCGGCGACCGACGGGCTGACGCACCTGTTCGGCATTCCGGGCAAGGCGGCAAACGCTGTGCGCCGCTTCGGTCTGTCGGCGGTCGACCGGCTGCCGCCGCTCAAGAACCGCTTCATGGCCGAGGCCCGCGGCGAGAGCGGCGATGTGCCCAAGCTGTTGCAAGGGATGACGGTTTGAGGGCTATAGCGCCGTTTCTCACGCATTGATCCGTCATCCCGGACTGTTCCGGGATCCACGGTCCCGCGAGACCCGCCGCGGATCGATGTGCGGAACGGTGGATGCCGGAACACGTCCGGCATGACGTATGAGTGCTGCCGATCCGCCGGACATACCTCAACCGTTCGTGTCGAGCGAAGTCGAGACACCTGCGCCTGGGGTACGTCCCTCGACTTCGCTCGGGACGAACGGGGTTGGGTTATAGCGCCGGCTTGGGCGTCCGATCCGCGTTGCGCTTGTCGGCGACATAGGTCTGGCCGTTGTCGCCCTTGACGATCTCGAACGCGCCGGTCGCCTCGAACAAGGCTGGGAAGTTCTTCACGCCATAGTTGCGCGGGTCGATCGGCGCCTGGCGTTTGGCGGTGCTGCCAGCCGCCGACATCGACGCCCAGCCATCGTCCCAGGCGGATGCCTCGACCGCGCCGCGCAGCAGCGCGATCAGTTTGGCGTCCTGGGTCAGCGATTTGGCCGTAGCGGCAGGTTTGTCGGCGGCTTTCTTGCTCGCCTTGGGCTTGGCGGCCGGTTCGGCGGCCGCGTCCTTCGCCGCGCCGCCATCGAGGCTGTCGAGATACAGGAAGGTGGTGCAGGCATTGACGAACGGCGACGGGGTCTTGCGTTCACCGAACCCGTACACATCGTGACCATTGGCCTTCAACTGCATCACCAGCGGCGTGAAATCGGCGTCGCTCGATGCGATGCAAAATGCGTCCGGCTTCTGCGTGTAGAGCAATTCCATCGCATCGATGACGAGCGCGATGTCGGTCGCGTTCTTGCCGGCCGAATAGCTGAACTGCTGGATTGGCCGAATCGCGAATTCGTGGAGCTTGTCGCGCCAGCCCTTGAGGCCGGCGCTGCCCCAGTCGCCATAGGCGCGTCGGATGTTGGCGGTGCCGTATTTCGACAGTTCCGCCAGCATCGCCGCGATGTTGCTGTGCGATACGTTGTCGGCATCGATCAGCAGCGCGATGCGGCGATCCGGGGCCGGCGCGGCGGGTTGGTCTTTTTCCAAGCGAATTCCTTTTGTTGACCGAAGTGCGGCGGGTGGCCAAGCATTCCGGCATGATGGCGGCGTACACTATCACGATGCCCCGCGCGATGCGCGTGCCGATGCTGCTCGCGGGGCTTCTGACCGCAGCGAACGCACACGCCCAGGCCGTCGATCCGGCGACCGGCGATATCGTCGTGCTCGGGCGCGGGCTCGATCTGCCGCCGGGCACCCCCGCTTATGGATCGGTGACGATCGACCGCGCGCGGCTGACCAACGACGCATCCGGCCGGGTCGAGGACGTGCTGCTTGATGTGGCCGGTTTTCAGCAGTTCCGCCGCTCCGACAGTCGTTCGGCCAACCCGTCCGCGCAAGGCGCGACGCTGCGCGCGCTTGGCGGCAACGCGTCGAGCCGGACTTTGGTGCTGCTCGACGGCGTGCCGATCGCCGATCCATTCTTCGGTTACATCCCGTTCAATGCCATTGTCCCCGCCCGCCTCGGCGGCATCCGCGTGACGCGCGGGGGTGGATCGGGGCCGTTCGGGGCGGGGGCGGTGGCGGGCACGATCGAAATGACGAGCGCGAGCCGCGCCGATCTGCCGCCCGTCTCGGGGGAGGCGCTGTACGGCAGCCGCAACGCGCAGGCGCTCAGCGCCACCGTCGCGCCCACGGTCGGCAGCGGCTTCGTCGCCCTGTCCGGCCAGTTCGATCGCGGCGACGGCTTCCAGACCACGCCTGCCGAGCAGCGGACCGTCGCCAGCGCGCCAGCGCGCTACCGTGACTGGTCGGCGGGGTTGCGCGCGGTCGCGCCGCTCGGGCCGGGCAGCGAGGTTCAGTTTCGCGGGCTCGTGTTCGGCGACAATCGCACGCTGCGCTTCGCCGGCGCCGATTCGGCTTCGAGCGGCGAGGACGCCAGCGTACGGCTGATCTCGCGCGGGGTCTGGCAGGTCGATGTGCTCGCCTATGTGCAGGCCCGCACCTTCGCGAACAAGGTCATCAGTTCGTCCACCTTCAAGCTCACGCTCGACCAGCGCAACACGCCTTCGACCGGTGTCGGCGGCAAGATCGAATTGCGTCCGCCGGTGGGCGGGGATCACGTGCTGCGTGTCGGCGGCGACTTTCGCCTCGCGGACGGGCAGTTGTTCGAAGATGCCTACGGCGCGACCGGCCTCGTCACCGCGCGGCGCAACGCCGGCGGCGACACGAGTGTCGCCGGGCTGTTCGTCGAGGATGACTGGACGCTCGGGCGGCTGGTGTTGACCGGCGGGGTGCGCGCCGATCACTGGACGATCACCAACGGGCGCTTTCGTCAGCGCAACGCGGCCGGCCTGCTCACCACCGACACGGTCTTCCCGGATCGCGACGGTACCGAGGCGACGGGGCGGGCGGGGGCGTTGTTCAAGCTCGGCATGGTGGATCTGCGGCTGGCCGGCTATACCGGCTTCCGGCTGCCGACGCTCAATGAGCTGTACCGGCCTTTCACCGTGTTCCCGGTGACGACGCAGGCCAATGCCAATCTATCGCCCGAGCGATTGCGCGGAGTCGAGGGCGGTATCGACGCGCGTCCGCTGCCGGGCATGACGGTGAGCCTGACCGGCTTCTACAACCGGCTCGGCGACGCGATCGCCAACCTGACGATATCGCCCACGCTTCGGCGACGCGGCAACGTCAACGCGGTCGTCGCCAAAGGTGTCGAAGCGAGCTTCGACTGGCGGCGCGGCGCGATCGACCTATCAGCGAGCTATGCGTTCAGCGATAGCGCGGTCGATGCGCCCGGTATGGCGTTCGACGGCTTGGTCCCGGCCCAGAGCCCACGACACACCGCGAGCGCGACACTGGCGTGGCGGCCGCGTTCGGCTTGGTTCGCCTCGCTCACCGCACGCTATGTCGGCAAGCAATATGAGGATGATCTCCAGACCGACGTGCTGCGCGCGGCGACCACCGTTGACGCTTTCGCCAAGCTACCCGTGCGCAAGGGTCTCGCGGTGATAGCGCGCGCGGAAAATCTGCTCGACGCGACGGTGGTGACGCGCAACCAGGCGGGATCGATGGACTTAGGAACGCCGCGCACCCTGTGGATCGGCGTGCGGTTCGGAGGATAAATTCCGTACCCCGTTAGTGCGACAGCCTCATCCGCCGGCGTTCTTGCGCCGTGTCACCCAGCCCTTGCGCGCCGCCGCCGAGCGTTGTTCGGCCGAACCGGATGCGTGCGCCTTGCCGCCGCGCGATGACGAGACATGCGTGTCGGGCTTGCCGCGCCCCGAGCCGGATTTGTTGCCGCCGCCCGATTCCTTGTTCACCGTCGCCCAGGCGCGCGCCTCGGCTTCCTTTTTGGAAACGCCGCGATCCTCATAGCTTTCCTCGATATGCTCGGCCTTGCGCTTCTGCTTGTCGGTATAGGCGTCCTTGTCTCCGCGCGGCATGGCACTCTCCTTCACCTGACAAAACGCGCGAATGCCGCGGCCGTTTCCGGGTCACCCCGCGCCCAGTTCGACACCTTGCCCGAGCGTCGCCGCCAGCGCCCTGATGTCGCTCGCTTCGGCTTCGCCCGGCGCCCAGCGGCCGGCGTAGAAGGCGACCAGCCGGTTGACGAAATCGAGCTTCAGGACCACCCCCGGCGATAGCCGGAAGGGGTAGAGATCCGGCTGGCCCATGCTGCGGTTGATCTCGTTGATCGCGAACGCGAACGGAATCCAGTGGGCGGTCAGCGTCGCGGTATCGGCGCTGTAGGGATCGAAGTCGATCACGCTGTCGGGTGTGCCCGGCGCTGCCGCGGGCATCGGATCGAGCCGGGTGCCGAACTCGCCGATCGTCGCGAGCGTATCGACGATGTGCGAGTGGTGCGCGAAGGTTTCGGCGAAATCCTCCCACGGGTGCATCGTCGCGTAGGCGGAGACATAATGGTCCTCCCAGCCGGGGCGGGGTGGATTGGTGTAATGCGCCTGCAGCGCCGCCTGATAATCGGCGCGCTCGTCGCCGAACAGCGCGCGGAACGGGATGAGGTCCGGCCCGAATTCGATCAGCCGCGACCATACATAATGGCCGATTTCGTGCCGGAAATGCCCGACCAGGGTTCGGTACGGCTCACCCATCTGGCGGCGGATGCGTTCGCGTTGCGCATCGTCGGCTTCGACCAGGTTGAGCGTGATGAGGCCGTTTTCATGGCCGGTGAAATGCCGGGGCGCATAACCTTGCTCCGCGGACGGATCGTAGAGGAAATCGAAGGCGAGGCCGTGGATGTTCTGCGCCTTGGTTTCCAATTTGAGCCCGAGACGCATCAGCCCATGCAGCACGCGGCGCTTGGCGTCCTCGATCCGGGTCCAGCGTTCGAGCACGCCGGGCACGCCGAGGTCCGGGATCGTGCGGTTGTGCCGGCAGGCGAGGCACATCGATTGGGGGTCGCCACGATCGACCACCCAGTTACACACGCCGTACCGCGTGTTCGCGCACGGCTGCACCATCGCGGCCGCGCCGCGCGCGTCACGCCACGCGCCATCGGCGACATCGAGGTGAAGGAAGCGGTTGGCGACGGGCGCGAAGCCGAGCGGATGCGCGCAACTCGGGCAGACGCGCGATTCGAAATGGAGACGCTGCCGGCAATTGGGGCAGGTATATGCGGCCACTCGCAGTCTCCGATCGGGATTGTTTCCGCTCAACGCGACCCGGCGACGCGAGTTTCGCGCCAGGAAAGCTTTTCAAGATTTTGGTTGCATAGCTGCAACGCATGCCGTCTGTTTGGTCTCATGCTCAAAGCCGGTCTGCGCCATCTCACCGCCTATAAATACAGCCGCCCGATCCGGCTCGGGCCGCAGGTGATCCGGCTGCGCCCGGCGCCCCACAGCCGCACCAAGGTGCCGAATTACGCGCTGAAAATCGAGCCGGCCGGCCATTTCCTCAACTGGCAGCAGGATCCGCACGCCAATTGGCTGGCGCGGATCGTGTTTCCCGATCCGGTCGATCATTTCACGATCGAGGTCGATCTGCTCGCCGATCTCGACGTCATCAATCCGTTCGACTTCTTCGTCGAGGATTATGCCGAAAACTACCCGTTTCACTATGACGATGCGCTGAGGATCGATCTCGCCGCCTATTTCGACCTCGAACCGCAAGGGCCGCTGTTCGAAGCGCTGGTGGCGCAGCACGCCCAGCACCGCGGCCGGACGATCGACTTCCTCGTCGATATCAATGCGAAGCTCCAGGAGCGGATCGGCTACATCATCCGCATGGAGAGCGGCGTGCAGACGCCGGAGGAATCGCTCGAGATCGGCCAGGGTTCGTGCCGTGACAGCGCGTGGTTGCTGGTGCAGTTGCTGCGCCGGCTCGGTTTCGCGGCGCGCTTCGTGTCGGGGTATTCGATCCAACTCGTCGCCGATGTCGAACCGGTCGAAGGGCCGAAGGGAGTCGCCCAGGACGTGGTCGATCTGCATGCCTGGGCCGAGGTGTATATCCCGGGCGCCGGCTGGATCGGTCTCGATGCCACATCCGGGATGTTCGCCGGCGAAGGGCATATCCCGCTGTGCGCGACGCCGCACTACCGCTCGGCCGCACCGATCAGCGGCATGGCCGAGCCTGCGGAGGTCGATTTCCATTTCGAGATGAGCGTGTCGCGCATCGCCGAAGCGGTACGGATCACGCGACCGTTCACCGATGATCGCTGGGCGGCGCTCGATGCCCTGGGGCACCGCGTCGATGCCGATCTCGCGGCGCAGGATGTCCGCCTCACGATCGGCGGCGAACCCACCTTCGTCGCGGCGAACGGCGGTTCGGCGCCGGAATGGAACGGCGATGCGGTCGGCCCGACAAAGGCGGCTTATGCCGACACGCTGATCCGGGAGTTGCGCGCACGGTTCGCGCCCGGCGGGCTGCTCCATCATGGCCAGGGCAAATGGTATCCTGGCGAGACGCTGCCGCGCTGGGCTTATGCCGCGTATTGGCGTGATGACGGCGTCCCGATCTGGCGCGATGCCGGGCTGATCGCCGAGGAGGACGGCACCGGCAAGCCGGCCGTGACGGCCGAGACGGCCGAACGCTTCCTCGATCTGCTCGCCTCCGGGCTCGGTCTGCCCAACGGCCATGTCGTGCCGGCCTATGAAGATCCGCTCGCCTGGTCGCTCAAGGAAGCCGAACTGCCGGTCAACACCTCGCCTGACGACCCCAAGATCGACGATCCGGAAGCGCGCAGCCGCATGGTGCGCGCGTTCGAGCGCGGGCTCTCCACGCCGATTGGCTATGTGCTGCCGGTGCAGAAATGGCAGAGCAAGGTGGAGCGGGGGTGGCTGACCGAGCAATGGAAGCTGCGGCGCGGCAAGCTCTATACGGTGCCGGGCGACAGCGCGCTCGGCTATCGCCTGCCGCTCGGCTCTTTGCCTTATGTGCCGCCGTCCGAATATCCTTACATCAACCCGCGCGACACCAGTGAACCACGCGAACCGCTGCCCGATTTCCGCACCCAGCGCCCCGCGATGGCGCGCGAGGCGGCGCCCGCCACCGAACAGCGGATCACGCAGCGCCCCCCGGTGTCGGGCGCGCAGCCGCAGCAGCGCGTCGAGCAGGAGATCGTTGCCGGCGCCGTTCGCACCGCGGTCACGGCCGAACCGCGCGGACATTTCCTGTCGGTCTTCATGCCGCCGATGCGCGCGATCGACGATTATCTCGAACTTATCGCCGAGGTCGAAGCGGCGGCGGCCACGCTCGGTGTGCCCGTGCGGATCGAAGGCTATGCGCCGCCCCCCGATCCGCGCCTCAAAGTGCTCAAGGTCACGCCCGATCCGGGCGTGGTGGAGGTCAACGTCCACCCCGCAGCGAGTTGGGCCGAGACCAGCGCAATCACCGAGACGCTGTACGACATCGCCCGCAAAGCCGGCATGACCGCCGACAAGTTCATGCTCGACGGTCGTGCGATCGGCACCGGCGGCGGCAACCACATCGTGTTGGGTGGGCCGTCGCTGTACGATTCGCCGTTCGTGCGCCGGCCCGATCTGCTCAAGAGCTTCGTGCTCTATTGGCAGCGCCACCCTGCGCTCAGCTATCTGTTCTCGGGGATGTTCATCGGCCCGACCAGCCAGGCCCCGCGTATCGACGAGGCGCGGCATGACGGTCTCTACGAGCTGGAGATCGCGCTCGCGCAGGTGCCGGGGCCGGTCGCGGGGGAGCAGCCGCCGGCGTGGATCGTCGATCGGCTGTTTCGCAACCTGCTCGTCGATGTGACCGGCAACACGCACCGTACCGAAATCTGCATCGACAAGTTCTTCTCGCCCGACGGCCCGACCGGGCGACTCGGCCTCGTCGAATTTCGCGCGTTCGAGATGCCGCCCGACGCGCGGATGAGCCTCGCCCAGCAACTGCTGCTACGCGCGCTGACCGCTTGGTTCTGGCGCGAGCCGCAGCATGGCCAACTCACCCGTTGGGGCACCGCGCTGCACGACCGCTTCATGCTGCCGCATTTCGTGTGGGCGGATCTGCTCGACGTACTCGGGGATCTCGGCCGCGCGGGCTATCCCTTCGATCCGGCGTGGTTCGAGGCACAGCGGCAGTTCCGCTTCCCGATCCACGGCACGATCGACGCCGGTGGCGTCAGCCTCGAGATCTCGCATGCGCTCGAACCGTGGCATGTCCTGGGCGAAACGGGTGCGATCGGCGGTACGGTGCGGTATGTCGATAGCTCGACCGAGCGCTTGCAGGTGCGGGCGGGCAATCTCACCGCCGGGCGGCACGTGCTGACCTGCAACGGTCGCCGCATCCCGATGGTGCCGACCGGCGTGCCGGGCGAGGTGGTCGGCGGCGTGCGCTACAAGGCATGGGCGCCGGCCGACTGCCTGCACCCGCGCTTGCCCGTCAACGCGCCGTTGACGTTCGACGTGCTCGATACGTGGAGCCAGCGCTCGCTCGGCGGGTGCGTCTATCATGTCGCGCATCCCGGGGGGCGCAATTACGACGAAGTGCCGGTCAACGGCTTCGAGGCGGAGGCACGCCGCAAGGCGCGGTTCCAGGATTATGGGCACACCCCCGGTCCAGTCCCGGTGCCGCAGGAGGAATCTCCGGGCGAGTTCCCGCTCACGCTCGATCTGAGGCGACCGGCGAACCTGCGCTGATTCCGCCGTAGCCCCGGCCGAGGCCGGGCCGCGCATTGTTTGGCGAGCCGGTCGCCACGTCATATGCCGGCCCGGCCTGCGCATGGGCGACGCTCAAGTCACACCCGTTCCAGTGCCACAGCGGTCGCCTCGCCGCCGCCGATGCACAGGCTCGCCACGCCCTTCTTCAATCCGCGCGCCTCAAGCGCACCGAGCAACGTCGCCATGATCCGCGCGCCCGACGCGCCGATCGGATGGCCGAGCGCGGTCGCGCCGCCGTTGACGTTGAGCTTCTCGGCGGGAATGGCGAGTTCGCGTGCGGCGATCATCGCCACCACCGCGAACGCTTCGTTGACTTCGAACAGATCGACCTCATCCGCGCTCCAACCCGCCTTGGCGAGCACCTTGCGGATCGCCGGCACCGGCGCGCTGGTGAATTTCGCGGGCTCCTGCGCGTGCGCGGCCGTGGCGACGACCCGCGCGATCACGGGCAGTCCGAGTTTTTCGGCGACGCTCTGCCGCGTCATCACCAGCGCGGCCGCGCCGTCCGAGATCGACGAAGCGTTGGCCGCCGTCACCGTGCCGTCCTTGACGAACGCCGGCTTGAGCGCCGGGATCTTTTCGGGCTTGGCCTTGCCGGGCTGCTCGTCGATGTCGATCACGGTGTCACCGCCACGCCCTTTGACGGTGACGGGCGTGATTTCGCGGTCGAACGCGCCGCCCGCGATCGCATCCTGCGCGCGCGCGAGCGAGCGCAGCGCATAGTCGTCCTGATCGGCGCGGGTGAGCTGATATTCGCGCGCGGCATCCTCGGCGAACACCCCCATCGGCGTGCCCGGCTGATAGGCATCCTCCAGCCCGTCGAGCATCATGCTGTCGTACACCGCATCATGGCCGATCCGCGCCCCGCCGCGATGCCTGGTCAACAGGTACGGCGCGTTGGTCATGCTCTCCATGCCCCCGGCCACCGCGATATCGGCGGAGCCGGCGGCGAGCGCGTCATAGGCCATGATCGCCGCCTGCATGCCCGATCCGCACATCTTGTTGACCGTCGTCGCCTCGACCGAAACGGGCAGGCCCGCGCCGATCGCTGCCTGCCGCGCCGGCGCTTGCCCGAGGCCAGCCGGCAGCACGCACCCCATGTAGATGCGTTCGATCGCGTCGGGCGCCACGCCGGCGCGCGCGACCGCCGCAGCGACTGCGATCGACCCCAATTCGGTCGCCTTGAGCGGGCTGAGCGCGCCCTGGAAGCCGCCCATCGGCGTGCGGGCATAGCTGGCGATGACGACGGGATCGGTCATGAACATCTCTCTCGAACAATCGGGCGCGCTGACGGGCGTGCTCCTGTTGGGCGCGAGATAGGAGATCCGGCGGCGGTTTGCGATAGCGCGATGTCGCGATCGTAACCGCGAGGACATCATGCTATGGGAGAGTCATGATCGCGGGGGGCGTCATGAAGAAACCGTTCAATGTCTTGCAGGCGAGTATCTTAAAAGCGCTGACCAAGGCGCTGTTCCACAAGGTCGATATGGCGATTGCGCCCGATCAGGTGGTGGCCAATCTGCAGCATCAATTTGGTTTGATGGAGGGCGGAAAGCCGCGTGAAATCGGCCTCACGTTGTATCTTGTCTGTCTTGTTCTGGGCGGTCCGCTTTTCCTGTTGCTCGGGCCGGGCTGGGGTGCTCGCAAGATCGCGCGGCGGCTCGAGCGGTCGCAGAATGATCTGATGCAGGATCTCGCGCGCATCCGCGGCGTCATCTACGCGGGCTATTACGGCCACTGGCAGGGCGCCTCGCAGACGAACGAGAAAGGGCAGATCGACAACGCAGACAATCCGGTGCTTGCGCAGATCGGCTTCACGCTCCCGTATTACCGCGAACGCGGCGCGGGCGAGATGCCGATCACGCATTACGACAAGCGCGACCTGAGCCATGCCGACCTGGTCGATCACGCGAACGTGCCCGAGGAGGTCGATGTCATCGTGATCGGCTCGGGCGCCGGGGGCGCGGTCGCCGCCGCCAATCTCGCGCGGCAGGGGCACGACGTGCTGATCGTCGAGGCGGGCGCTTTATGGGCGTCGCGCGATCTCAGCCACGAAGAGCGTCGGATGACCTCGCGGCTCTTCATCGATGGTGGGCTGCAGTCGAGCCGCGACCATGATGTGATCGTGTTCCAGGGGCGCTGTGTCGGCGGCTCGACCGTCATCAACAATGGCATCTGCTTGCCGGTCAACCGCGACGGCCTGACGCATCCGCAAGCCGACGACGTGCTTGAACGGTGGGCGAGCCTCGGTGCGCCGGTCGATCGCGCGCGCTTCCACGCCGCTTATGATGCGATCACCAAGCGACTCTCGATCCAGCCGATCGCGCACCGCGCCGGGCGGAACAACGGCCCGCATCTGCTCAGGGGCTGGGCGGCCTATGCGGCGGAGAGCGCCGATCCGGTCGACAAGGCGGCGCCGGCGGTGTGGTTCAGCAAGAATTTCGGGCCACCCAATGGCCCGGCCGAATGCGCCTATTGTGGCTATTGCAACACCGGCTGCCCCTATGGCCGCAAACAAGGCATGGCGCAGTCATTCTTGCTCGATGCACGCGCGCAAGGCGCCCGCATCCTCGCCGAAGCCAAGGCCGAGGCGATCCTGTGGCGCGACGACCGGCAGGATGGCCGTCATGTCGCCGACGGGGTGACCGTCACGCTCGCCGGCGGCGATGAGCGCGTGGTCCGCGCGCGCAAGGGCGTGGTGGTGGCGGGCGGCGCGATGGCATCGAGCCGGCTGCTCCAGGCGAGCGGCATCGGCCAGGCGGGCACCGGCCTGTCGTTCAACATGGCCTGCCCGGTGGTCGCGCTGATGCCGAACGCGGTGAGGAGCTGGGACGAGGACCAGATGGCCACCTATGTCGATGCGCGCGATTTCCTGCTCGAATCGCACTTTCAACCGCCGATGAGCATGTCGACGCTGATGCCCGGCTGGATCGGCGATCATGCGCAGCGGATGCGCAATTACGATCGGCTCGCCTCGGCGGGCGTGTTGATTCCGGTCGATCGGCAGGGTTCGCTGATCGACGGCGCATTGCATCTCAAGCTGCGCGCGGATGTGGAACTGCCCAACCTACGTCGCGCGCTCGCGACGCTGTCCCGTGTCCATTTCGCGGCCGGCGCGCTGGAAGTCTATCCTGCGCTCGCGCGCGGTACGACGCTCCGGCGCGACGAGGACATCGATGCGTTCTTCGAGCGGTACGTGCGTGAGGCGGACGACGTGACGCTTTCCACCTCGCACCCGCATGGCGGCAACGCGCGCGGCACCGATCCCGCGACAAGCGTGGTCGATCTCGATTGCCGCGTCCACGGCGTCGCCAACGTGCTCGTTACCGATGCCAGCACCTTCACCAGTTGCATCCGCGTCAACGCCCAGATGACGACGATGGCGATGGCGTACTACGCGACCGAGCATGATCCATTTTGATCCGGCCGAACTTTCGGTCCGATCGTACCTCGCATTGCAACATTTTCCCTTCACTGCGCATTCTGCTACGCGCGTGGAACGACCTCGCCGAAATCCTGTCTGGAGAATCCCCGATGCCGTCTTCGACGCCGATCACGCCTGTCATCTTGTCCGGAGGATCGGGAACCCGGCTGTGGCCGATGTCGCGGCCCGAGCGGCCCAAGCAGATGCTCGCGCTGACCGCCGAGGAGACGATGTTCCAGCTCACCGCGATGCGCGCGCGCGGCGAGCATTTCACCGCGCCGATCGTGGTCGCCAACGCGCGGCACGCCGACATGATCGATGAGCAGCTCGACAGCATCGGCGCCACCGCGCAGGCGCTGATCCTCGAACCCGCCGGCCGCAACACCGCACCCGCGATCGCGCTCGCCGCGCTTGCGGCCGAAGGCGCGAACCCGCTGCTGGTGATGCCGTCGGATCACGTCATCGCGGATGTGGACGCGTTTCACGCCGCGATCCACGCGGCGCTGCCGCTGGTGGCCGAGGGTTGGCTCGTCACCTTCGGCATCACGCCCGACGCCCCGGAGACGGGCTATGGCTGGATCAAGGTCGGCGACGAGATTTCGGGCGGCGTCCACCGCGTCGCCAAGTTCGTCGAGAAGCCGCCGCGCGAGCGTGCCGAGGCGATGCTGGCGGCGGGCGACCATAGCTGGAACGGCGGTATCTTCCTGTTCCGCGCCGATCATTATCTCGGCGCGCTCGCCGTTCATGCGCCCGAGATGCTCGCCGCCTGCCAGCTCGCGATGGCCAAGGCGCGGCGCGAGGGCGCGCGGATCTTTCCCGATGCCGAGGCATTCGCCGCCGCGCCGGACAATTCCATCGATTACGCGGTGATGGAGAAGGCCGAGCAAGTCGCGGTCGTGCCGGTCAGCATGGGCTGGAACGACGTCGGCAGTTGGGATGCGCTGCACGCGATCAGCGAGCTCGATGCCGCGGGCAATGCGCATGCGAGTGGTGCCGCCGGCGAGGTGATCGCGATCGACACGACCAATTGCCTGGTGCGAACCGATGGCATGCGCGTCGCGCTGGTCGGCGTCGATGATCTGATCGTGGTCGCCAGCGGCACCGATGTGCTGGTCCTGCCACGCGGCCGCAGCCAGGAGGTCAAGAAGCTGATCGAGGCGATGAAAGCCCGGCCTGCGAACTGAACCCGACCGTCCACTCACCACGTCACGAGAGACGCAAATGGCAGCCTATTTGATCTTCATCCGCGACGAACCCGTTCATGATGAAGCGGAAATGGCGGAATATCAACGTCTGAACCGCGAACGCGGCAGCGACGGGTTCGACGTCAAGCGGCTGGCCTTCTACGGCGCGGCCGATGCGCTCGAAGGCCCCGCGCCCGACGGTGTCGTCGTGCTCGAGTTCCCGAGCGTGGAGGAGGCGCGGGCCTGGTATCAAAGCCCCGGCTATCAGGCGGCGTTGCAGCACCGGCTCAAAGCCGCCACCTACCGGGTGATCATCACCGAAGGGGTATAGTCCCGCCCGTCACGCGCCGGCGTTGGTCAGCCGGTCGAGCTGCCCGGTGTCGAGCGTGAGTCGGGTCGCGCCGAGCAGATCCTCGACCTGCGTCACGCTCGTCGCGCTGGCGATCGGTGCGACCACGCCGGGTTGCGCGGCGAGCCACGCGAGAGCGATCTGCGCGAGAGTCGCGCCCGTCTCGTCGGCAACCGCGTCCATCGCGGCAAGCACGCCCGATTTCCGCGCGATCAACTCGGCCATGCCGCTGCCGCGCGCGCTTTGCCGCATGTCCTCCGGCGTGCGGTATTTCCCGGTGAGGAAGCCGGAGGCGAGCCCGTAATAGGGCAGCACGCCGATATTATGTTCGACGCAATAATCCTGAAGCTGGCCTTCGAAGTGATGCCGGCTGACGAGATTGTACTCGGGCTGGAGCACCTGGAAATGCGGCAACCCCGCCGCGCGCGCCGCATCGACCGCCGCCTTCAGCCGCGCCGCGTGGTAATTGGAGGCACCGAGCGCCCGTACCTTGCCAGCCTTGACCAGCGACGCGAACGCCTCCGCCACTTCGTCGAGCGGCACTTCGGGATCGTCCTTGTGCGCGTAATATAGATCGATCGTGTCGACACCGAGCCGCTTCAATGATGCCTCGCACCCGCTGATGATCGCGTCGGCCGATAGCGGCGATCCCGTCTCGGTGGGCATCATGCCGACCTTGGTCGCGATCAGCACGTCGTCGCGTCTGCCGCTCCGCTTGAGCCAGGCGCCGATCATCGCTTCCGATTCACCGCCTTGGTTGCCGGGCGCCCAGCGCGAATAGACGTCGGCGGTGTCGATCAGACTGCCGCCGCCGGCCACGAACGCATCGAGCACCGCAAAGCTCGCGGTCTGATCGGCGGTCCAGCCGAACACGTTGCCGCCGAGCGCCAGCGGCAGGATGTGGAAGTCGGTCGCGCCGAGACGCCGGAGATCGTTCATGGTCTAGTCCTGATTGTCATCGACGATGGTGGCGACATCGGCGTTTACGCTGTTCGCATCGAGCATCACCGCCGCGTCGTTGAGCGCCTGCGCCTCGCCACCCGTTATCGCGCCGGGCGCGGACGCGACCGATCCGCAGCCGGTCAGCGCGAGCAACAGCGCCAGCGCGCCGAGTGTGTGGCGCAAGCGATCAATCCTCGATCGCGTTGCCGGCGTCCTTGAGCGCCCGGCCCGTCTTGTCCTTGGCCTTGCCCGCGGCGTTGCCGATCGCGTCGCCGGCATTGTCGAGTGTGGCCTCGGCCGATCCGAACGCCTTGTCGGCGGCCGCCTCGGTGCTGTTCGCGGCGGTGGCCATTGTCGCATTGGCGTCTGCGGCGATCGTGTCGCCGGCCTGAGCGCTCTCATCCCGCGCCTTCTGGCTGCACGCGGGCAGCGCGAGCGAAGCGGCGAGGGCGATGAGGATGATCTTCTTCATGGCGGCGGGTCTCCGGCGTGGTGCGGCATACGCGATATCGAAGCCGCACAACGCGCGCAATCGCGGGAAGGTCCGTCACGAGCCCGAGCGTCATTGACCTGATATAAAGATATCTTTATGTCTTCTTCCGCCATGACGATCGCTCTCGACATCTTCCGCGCGCTGGCGGACGCGACGCGGTTGCGCATCCTCGCGCTGCTGCGCTCGATGGAGTTGTCGGTGGGCGAACTCGCGCAGGTGCTTGGGCAAAGCCAGCCGCGCGTCAGCCGCCACGTCAAGATCCTGTGCGACGCCGGCCTTGCCGAACGGCGCAAGGAGGGAAGCTGGGTATTCGTCGCACTGGGTTCCGCCGACCGGGTCTCGCCCGTCGCCGATGCGCTGGACGCCTGGAACGCGCTCCAGGCCGATCATTGGGCGACCGCCGATGCCGCGCGCCTCGCCGCGGTACGCGCGGATCGCGCGGCCTCGGCAGCGCAATGGTTCGAGGCGAATGCGCGCGAATGGGACGCGATCCGCTCGCTCCACATCGCCGAGGAGCAGGTGGAGGCGGCGATTGACGGGGTGATCGGTGCTGGGCGCATCGGCCAGTTGATCGATATCGGCACCGGCACCGGGCGGATGCTCGAGTTGTTCGCCGGCCGCGCCGAACAGGCGCTGGGGATCGATCGCAGTTCCGAGATGCTCCGCCTCGCGCGCGCGAAATTGTCGAGCCACGGCATCGACAATGCCGAGCTGCGCCAGGCCGATCTCTACGCGCTGCCGCTCGCCGACGGAGCCGCCGATCTCGCGATCGTCCACCATGTCCTTCATTTCGCGCAGCAGCCCGGCGCGGCGATTACCGAAGCGGCGCGCGTGCTTAACCCCGGCGGGCGGCTGCTGATCGCGGATTTCGCGCCGCATGATCGCGAGGAACTGCGCACGCGCGACGCGCACACCCGGCTCGGCTTTTCCGACGAGCAGATGACGACATGGTTCGCCGCCGCCGGTCTCGCCCCCGATCGAATCGAGACGCTCGAAGGCGGCGAACTGACGGTGAAACTCTGGCTGGCGCGCAAGCGCGCGACGGCCGAACGCACGGTACAAGAGGTGAAGGCGGCATGACGATCTCGGTTTCGCAACTCGAAGAGGCGCGCCGCGCGCTGGAGGCGCCGTTGTTCGCCGACGTCGCCGGCGACACCGCCGTGTCGTTCGAATTCTTCCCGCCCAAGACCCCCAAGATGGAAGAGGCGCTGTGGGAGACGGTGAAGACGCTCGAGCCGTTCGGCCCGCGCTTCGTCTCGGTCACCTATGGCGCGGGCGGCTCGACTCGCGAGCGTACCCACGCCACCGTCGCGCGCATCCAGTCTGAGACGGCCACGCCCGCCGCCGCGCACCTCACCTGCGTCGAGGCGTCGAAGGACGAGATCGACGCCATCGCCGACGCCTATTGGCAGGCGGGGGTTCGCCACATTGTCGCGCTGCGCGGCGATGCGCCGGGCGCGGACGGCTTCGTGCCGCATCCGCAAGGCTATGCCAACGCAGCCGATCTGGTGGCGGGGTTGAAGCGGCTTCACCCGTTCGAGATTTCGGTCGCCGCCTATCCCGAATGCCACCCGGATTCGCGCGGGGTCAGCGACGATCTCGACAATCTCAAGCGCAAGATCGACGCCGGCGCAACGCGCGGCATCACGCAGTTCTTCTTCGAGCCGGAAACCTTCTTCCGCTTCCGCGATCGTGCGGTGGCGGCGGGCATCACCGCCGAGATGGTGCCTGGCATCATGCCCGTCACCAATTTCGCGAGCATCGTGAAGATGTCGGCGATGTGCGGAACCGAGGTGCCGGCATGGCTCGGCCGGCTGTTCGAGGGGCTTGAGGACCATGCCACCGCGCGCCAGCTCATCGCCGCGACGCTCGCCGCCGAACTGTGCCGCAAGCTCTACGCCGGCGACGTGCGCGCGCTTCATTTCTACACGCTCAACCGCGCCGAACTGAGCTTCGCGATCTGCCATATGCTCGGCCTGCGCGCGAAGGTGCCGGCCAAGGTCGCGGAAGCGGCATAACCATTCCCCTCCCGCCTGCGGGAGGGGCTAGGGGAGGGCCTGCCCACGGACGGCGCGCTTCTCCGACAAGCCCTCCCCCGCCCCCTCCCGTAGACGGGAGGGGAGAAGGAAAAAAGACGATGACCCCACGTGAATCCCTGCTCGCCGAGGCCGCCAAGCGAATCCTCATCACCGATGGCGCGTTCGGCACCGAGATCCAGAATTGGAAGCTCTCCGAGGCCGATTATGCCGGCACCCTCGGGCTGGCCAAGGACCAGAAGGGCAACAACGACATCCTCGCGCTGTCCAAGCCGGAGGTTCCCGAGACGATCCACCGCGCCTATTTCGAGGCGGGGGCCGACATCGCCGAGACCAACACCTTCTCCGCGAACGTCATCAGCCAGGCCGATTACGGTGCCGAGGCGCTGGTCAAGGACATCAACATCGAAAGCGCGCGGCTCGCGCGGCGCATTGCCGACGAATATCAGGCGAAGGACGGCCGCCCGCGCTTCGTCGCCGGTGCGGTCGGGCCGACCAACAAGACGCTGTCGCTCAGCCCCGACGTCAACGATCCCGGCTTTCGCGAGATCGACTTCGATTACCTGAAAGGCGTGTACCGCGAGCAGACCGATGCGCTGCTCGAAGGCGGCGCCGATTTCATCCTGATCGAGACGGTGTTCGATACCTTGAACGCGAAGGCGGGCATCATGGCCGCGATCGAAGCGGGCGATGCGCTCGGCCGTGACGTGCCGATCATGCTGTCGATGACGCTGACCGATCTGTCCGGCCGCAACCTGTCGGGCCACACGGTCGAGGCGTTCTGGCATGCGGTGCGCCACGCGAAACCGGTGACGATCGGGCTCAACTGCTCGTTCGGTGCCGAGCAGCTCCGCCCGCACGTCAAGACGCTCGCCGGCATCGCCGACACGCTCATCATGGTGTACCCGAACGCCGGGCTGCCCAACGAACTCGGCCAGTATGACGAGATGCCGGAAACGACCGCCAGCTTGGTCAAGGAATGGGCGGATGCCGGGCAGGTCAACATCCTCGGCGGCTGCTGCGGCTCGACGCCGGCGCATATCGCCGAGATCGCCCGCGCCGTCGCCGGCCTGCCGCCGCGTCAGCGCCCGGTCGCGCCGGTGGTGACGCGGCTCGCCGGGCTGGAGCCGATGACGATGGCGGGATAACCTTACGTCTCGTCACCCCAGCGCAAGCTGGGGTCTCGCGCCGCATGGGCGCGCTCCGTTACTGCAAGACCCCAGCGTGCGCTGGGGTGACGATTTGGGAATTGCCCGTGACCGCCAACCTCTCCACCTCTTTCGTCAACATCGGCGAGCGCACCAACGTCACCGGCTCGGCGCGTTTCAAGAAGCTCATCATGGCGGGCGATTACCCGGCCGCGATCGAGGTCGCGCGCCAGCAGGTCGAGAGCGGCGCGCAGGTGCTCGACGTCAACATGGACGAGGGGCTGCTCGATGCCGAGCATGCCATGACGACCTTCCTCAAGCTGATCGCCGCCGAGCCGGATATCGCGCGTATCCCGTTCATGGTCGATTCGTCGAAATGGTCGGTGATCGAGGCCGGGCTGAAATGCGTGAGCGGCAAGCCGATCGTCAATTCGATCAGCATGAAGGAGGGCGAGGAGAAGTTCCTCCACGAAGCCAAGCGCTGCATGGCCTATGGCGCCGCCGTGGTGGTAATGGCGTTCGACGAGGTCGGCCAGGCCGATACGCAACAGCGCAAGATCGAGATCTGTGAGCGTGCCTACAAGCTGCTGATGAGCATCGGCTTCCCGCCCGAGGACATCATCTTCGACGCGAACATCTTCGCGGTTGCGACCGGGATCGAGGAGCACAACAATTACGGCGTCGATTTCATCGAGGCGGTCAAGGAGATCAAGAAACGCTGCCTGCACGTTCACTTCTCGGGCGGGCTCTCCAACCTGTCGTTCAGCTTCCGGGGCAACGAGCCGGTGCGCCGCGCGATGCATTCGGTGTTCCTCTATCATGCGATCCCCGCCGGGCTCGACATGGCGATCGTCAATGCGGGGCAGCTCGACATCTATGACGATATCGATCCCGAACTGCGCGAGGCGTGCGAGGACGTCATCCTCAACCGCCCGGCACGCAGCCCCGACGAGACCCCGACCGAACGCCTGATCGCGATCGCCGAGCGCTTCCGCGGCACCGATGCCGTCGCCGAGAAGGCCGCCGAGGAATGGCGCGGCTGGGACGTCAAGAAGCGGCTCGAACATGCGCTGGTCAAGGGCATCGACCTGTATGTCGTCGAGGACACCGAGGAATGCCGCCAGATGTTCGCGCGGCCCATCGAGGTGATCGAAGGGCCGCTGATGGACGGCATGAACGTGGTTGGCGATCTGTTCGGATCGGGCAAGATGTTCCTGCCGCAGGTCGTGAAATCGGCGCGGGTGATGAAGAAGGCGGTCGCGCACCTCCTCCCCTTCATCGAGGCGGCGAAGGAGCCGGGCGCGCGCGGCAAGGGCAAGATCATCATGGCGACCGTCAAGGGCGACGTGCATGACATTGGCAAGAACATCGTTGGCGTCGTGCTCCAGTGCAACGGCTTCGACGTGGTCGATATGGGCGTGATGGTGCCGTGGAGCGACATCCTCAAAGCCGCGAACGAGAATGACGCCGACATGATCGGCCTGTCCGGCCTCATCACGCCGAGCCTCGACGAGATGGTGACGGTCGCCGAGGAGATGAAGCGCGCCGGCATGACGATGCCGCTGCTGATCGGCGGCGCGACCACCTCGAAGGTCCACACCGCGCTGCGGATCGCGCCCGCCTATGACGGCCCCGTCGTCCATGTGCTCGACGCGAGCCGCGCGGTCGGCGTCGCCTCGACCCTGGTCAGCGACACGCAGAAGGACGCGTTCGTCACCAAGACCGCCGAGGATTACGAAGCGGTCCGCATCGCCCGCGCCAACAAGGGTAACAACGATTTGCTCCCGCTCGCCAAGGCGCGCGCCAATCCGTTCGTCGCCGACATGGCGCTCAAGCCGGCCGCGCCCGCCAAGCTCGGCCTGCACGTGTTCCGCGACTGGGATCTCAAGGATCTGCGCGAGGTGATCGACTGGACGCCGTTCTTCCGCGCCTGGGAGCTGGCGGGCAATTATCCCGCGATCCTTGACGATGCGGTGGTCGGCGAAAGCGCGCGCTCGCTGTTCGCCGATGCACAGAAGATGCTCGACAAGATCATCGACGAGAAGTGGCTGACCGCGCGGGGCGTCGCCGGGCTGTGGGTCTGCGCGCGCCACGAGGACGATGTGATCGTGGACGTGAAGGGTGATTTCAACGCTGACGAGCTGATCGGCCTCGACATGCTTAATCTGGTCGACGGCACCGATGTGTTCCGCCTGCCGTTCCTGCGCCAGCAGATCGCCAAGCGTGAGGGCCGCGCCAATATGTGCCTGGCCGATTTCATCGACACCAAAGGCGACTGGATCGGCGGCTTCGCGGTGTCGATTCACGGCATCGAGCCGCATCTCGCGCGCTTCAAGGCGGCCATCGACGATTATTCGGACATCCTGCTCAAAGCGCTCGCCGATCGTCTCGCCGAGGCGTTCGCCGAGCGGCTCCACCAGCACGTCCGCACCGAGCTATGGGGCTATGCGCCCGACGAGCAGCTCACCAACGAGGCGTTGATCCGCGAGCAATATCGCGGCATCCGCCCGGCGCCGGGCTATCCCGCGTGCCCCGAGCACAGCCTCAAGACGATGCTGTTCAAGATGCTCGACGCGCACCACAATACCGGCGCGAGCCTCACCGAAAGCTTCGCGATGCTGCCGACCGCGGCGGTGTCGGGCTTCTATTTCGGCCACCCGCAGGCGGAATATTTCGGCGTGGCGCGGATCGGTGACGATCAAGTCGCCGATTATGCCACGCGGCGCGGGGTCGATCTCGATACGGCGAAGCGCTGGCTGCGGCCTAACCTCGACTAAGTCCGTCAGGCCGGCTGCATCGTCCCGGTGTCGATGAAGCGCTGATGCCAGGACAGCGCCTCGCTTGGCAGCGACGGTGCGTGCAGGCCGTAGGATTTCGTCAGCGCCCGCTCGTAATAGTCGGTCAGCGCATCTCGGTAAGACGGGTGGGCGCATCGTTCGATCACGAGCCGGGCACGGTGCCTGGGGCTGAGGCCGCGCAGATCGGCCAGCCCCTGTTCGGTCACCAGCACCGCGACATCCTGCATGATGTGGTCGACATGCGCCGCCTGCGGCACGATCGCCGAGATCTTGCCGCCCTTGGCGGTGGAGGGCGTCATGAAGATCGAGACATAGGCGTTGCGCGCGAAGTCGCCCGAGCCGCCGATGCCGTTCTGGATTCGCGATCCCATCACGCAGGTCGAATTGACGTTGCCGTAGATGTCCGCCTCGATCAGCCCGTTCATCGCGATACAGCCCAACCGGCGGATCAGTTCGGGATGGTTGCTGATCTCCTGCGGGCGCAGGATCATGCGGTCGCGGTAGCGCCCCATCTCCGCATTGAGCCGCGCCGCCGCTTCCGGGCTGAGCGAGAAGGCGGTCGCCGAGGCGATGCGCAGGCGGCCGCTGTCGAGCAGATCGAGCATGCCGTCCTGAATCACCTCGGTATAGGCGGTGAGATCGTGGAACGGCCCGTCCACCAGCCCGGCCAGCACCGCATTGGCGATGTTGCCGACGCCCGATTGCAGCGGCAGCAGCGATGCGGGCAAGCGCCCCTTCGTCACCTCATGGCCGAGGAACTCCAGCAGATGCCCGGCGATCCCCGTCGCGGCGGTATCGGGCGGCGAGAAGGGCGCATTGCGATCGGGTGCGTCGGTCTCGACGATCGCGACGATCTTGTCCGGGTCGCAGCGCAGATAGGGCTCGCCGATCCGGTCGTCGGCGCGAACCAACGGGATCGGCACGCGGTGCGGCGGCAGTGCGGTGCCGTAATAGATGTCGTGCATCCCCTCCAGCGCGGGGTTCTGCCAGCGATTGACCTCGAGGATGACCTTCTTCGCGCGATCGAGCCAGGTCTTGTTGTTGCCGACCGATGACGACGGCACGAGCGACCCGTCGGGGCGGATCGCGCTCACTTCCACCACCGCGACGTCGAGCGGCCCCAGAAAGCCCTGCCACGCCATTGGCGCGACCTGGCTCAAATGCATGTCGAGATAGTCCATCTCACCGCGGTTGATGCGGTCGCGTGCGATCGGATCGGAATTATATGGCAGCCGCAGTTCGATGCCGTTGGCGCGGGCCAGCGCGCCGTCGAGTTCCGGTCCGGTCGAAGCGCCGGTCCACACCCGCACACGCATCGGGCGGCCGGCCGCATGCTCGGCCTCGATCCGCGCGGCCAACGCCATCGGCACCGCTTTGGGGTAGCCGGATCCGGTGAAGCCGCTCATGCCGACGGTCATGCCGTGGTCGATCAGTGCGGCCGCCCGTTCGGCGCTGGTGATCCGTGCGCGCAATCCGGGGTGAGCGATCCGGTCGGACATTTCGATCATCTCCTCGATACCGGTCTGTTTGGGGCCGGATGAACCTCATGTCGCCTGTGCGAAAACAAAGACAATAGCTATAATGAGCCCATTACTTGTGCGATATCCGTGCAAATGTCCGATCTCGTTCAGAACCTCCGCACGTTCGTCCAAGTCGCCGAGCGGCGGAACTTCTCGACCGTCGCGGCGCAGAGCCACGCCAGTCATACCACGATCGCGCGCCGAATCGATCAGCTCGAGGCGCATTTCGGCGCGCGTTTGCTGCTACGCTCCACGCGCCGGATCGCCCTGACGCGTGATGGCGAGCGGCTGCTCGATCATGCCCGCGCCGTGATCGAGGAGATCGACCATGCCGAAGCGGATCTCGGCGCCGCGGCGCGCGCGCGCGGCGTGGTGCGCGTGGGCGTCACGACCGCGCTTGGGCTGCACTACGCCGAGCGGATCGTGGCGCTCAACGCGCGCCACCCCGAACTGCGGATCGAATTCGCGATCGCGGACTGGCAGGACAGTCTCGACGAAGCCGGACTGGACCTCGCCGTGCGGGTCGGCGATCCCGTGCCCGAAGCGGCTCATGCCAGCCCGCTCGGCCGGATCGCGCGCGTGCTGGTCGCGGCGCCCACCTATCTCGCGGCGCGGGGCGCGCCGGCTACGCCGGCCGGTCTGCTTGCCCACGCCTGCATCGCCTATGGCTACGGCCCGGCGCGCGCGACATGGGACATCGCCGGCGAAAGCTGGCGCGTAGGTGGGCCGTTTCGCGCCAACAGCAGCGAGGCCGTGTACCGGGCGGTGGCGAGCGGCCTGGGCATCGGTCTGCTCCCGCAGATCCAGGTCAGCGGCGATATCGCGCGCGGCACGCTACGTCCTGTGTTGTGCGGCTACGACATAGCGCCGCTGACGCTGTCCGTCGCGCATCGCTACGCCCCCTTGCGCATGCCGGTGCGAGTGCGTGCGGTGCTCGATTTCCTGACAGCGCAATTTCCGCACGCACCGAATCCCGATTGATCTGCCGCAAGCGATGCGCTCCAAGGGCGGCCGAGATGCGACATGCATCCGATCGGGCGAGGGTGCGTTGAGCGGTCTCATGGACGCACGGCGGGACGAATATACGAATGTCGAAGGCTTCTCTTTCGGTCGGCCCGAAATTCCCGCAGGTGGTGGTGCTGATCGGTGCGACCGGCGATCTTTCGCGGCGCAAGCTGCTGCCGGGGCTGTTCCACCTCATCAGCGAAGGGTTCATTCCCGATTGCCGGATCATCGGCATGTCGCTCGACGAAATGGATGCCGATGCGTTCCGCATCTTCACGCGTGCCGCGCTCGACGAGTTCCGCACCCGGCCGATCGACGATGCCGAATGGACCGCGTTCGCCGCTTTGCTCGATTATCTGCCGATCGCCGCCGGCCCCGAAAAGCTGCGTGAGGTCGTGCTCGCCGCCGAGCAGAGCCTCGGCACCGAGAGCCGCCGGCTCCATTATCTGAGCGTCCCGCCGAACGCGGCTCTGTCGAGCGCGCGGATGCTCGGTGCCGCCGGACTGGTCGAGAAGTCGCGCGTGGTGATGGAGAAGCCGTTCGGCACCGATCTCGCCAGCGCGGTCGATCTCAACGCGAAACTGCACGAGATTTTCGCCGAAGAGCAGATTTTCCGCATCGACCATTTTCTCGGCAAGGAACCGGCGCAGAACATCCTCGCCTTCCGTTTCGCGAACGGGCTGTTCGAGCCGATCTGGAATCGCAACTTCATCGATCACGTCCAGATCGACGTTCCAGAGACCCTGGGTCTCGGCAAGCGCATCGGCTTCTACGAGAGCACCGGCGCGTTCCGCGACATGGTGGTGACGCATCTGTTCCAGATCCTCGGCTTCATGGCGATGGAGCCGCCCACCGCGCTCGAACCCGGCCCGATCAGCGAGGAGAAGAACAAGGTTTTCCGCTCGATGCTGCCGCTCGACCCGCATGATGTCGTGCGCGGCCAATATGTCGGCTATCGTGGCGAGGAAGGCGTCGATCCCGAATCGGATACCGAGACGTTTATCGCGCTCAAGTGCCAGATCGACAACTGGCGCTGGGCCGGCGTGCCCTTCTATCTGCGCACCGGCAAGAAGCTGGCAGAGGGGCAGCGGATCATCTCGATCGCGTTTCGCGAGCCACCCAAGAGCATGTTCCCGGCCGGCTCCGGCGTCGGCTCGCAGGGGCCGGACCATCTGACCTTCGACCTCGCCGATGCCTCGCGCGTGTCGCTTTCCTTCTATGGCAAGCGGCCGGGGCCGGGGATGCGGCTCGACAAGCTCAGCATGCAGTTCGCGCTTCAGGAGACCGGGCGGATCGACGAGGTGCTCGAAGCCTATGAGCGCCTGATCCTCGACGCGATGCGCGGCGATCGGACCCTGTTCACCACCGCCGAGGGAATCGAGCGGCTGTGGCAGGTCTCGACGCCGTTGCTCGAGAATCCGCCGCCGGTGCGGCTGTACGAGCCGGGTTCGTGGGGGCCGAAGTCGATCCACCAGCTCATCGCCCCGCACGCCTGGCGGTTGCCGTTCGAACGCGCATGGCGCGGCGGGGATACATCGAAGAAGTAGCGCCAAGCCGTTCGCCCCGAGCGTAGTCGAGGCACTTGCGCTGGTGCGTCGACGGCGCACGGCACGAACGGTTTGGCGATCTGACGCGGACTAGCGACACCCGCCTATCCCGCCGTTCGCCCTGAGCGAAGTCGAAGGGCGTGCCACGGGCGCAAGCGTTCGAGGCACGTGCTTCGACTGCGCTCAGCACGAACGGTAGTTTTACGCATCGAACCACCGTATCGCCGAGATCATGAACGCCTCGCTTACCCGCCGCGCGATCTTCGCGCAGGCCTGGCCGATCATGCTTGGCCAGGCGACGATACCCTTGGTCGGACTCGTCGATACCGCCGTGATCGGCCGCACTGGCGACACCGTGGCGCTGGCGGGCGTGGCGCTTGGCGCGACCGTCATCAACTTCTTCTTCTGGAGCTTCGGCTTCCTGCGCATGGGCGTGACGGGACTCACCGCGCAGGCGCACGGCGCGGGCGATCACGCGGAGGTGGCGGCGCTGCTCGCGCGCGGCGTGGTGATGGGGCTGGGCTTCGGCGCGGCGCTGCTCGCGCTGCAGGTGGTTCTGATCCCGGCGGCCTTTGCGATCCTCGCAGGAGGCGCCGATATCGACCGGGCGGCGCGGGCGTTCGTGGCCGCGCGCTTCCTCAGCGCACCCGCGCTGCTCGGCGTGTACGCGATCAACGGCTGGCTGCTTGGGCTGGGGCAAACGCGTGAGGCGCTGGTGATCCAGATCGTCGCCAACCTCGCCAACATCGTGCTCGACGTGCTGTTCGTGTGGCATTTTCACTGGGGCGTGCGCGGTGTCGGCCTGGGCACGGCGGCGGCGGACTGGATCGCATTCGCATGCGGATTGGTGATCGTATCGGGGCGGCTTGGGCCGACCGGCCGTGCGGGGCTGCGCGGCGCCGGTCTGTTCGCGGCATCCGCGATGCGGCGGCTGCTCGCGGTCAACGCCGACATCATGATCCGCACTGTCGCTTTGCTGGTGATGTTCACCTGGTTCGCCAATGCCGGTGCGCGGCTGGGTGCGACTCAACTCGCCGCCAATCAGGTGCTGATGCAGTTCGTCTCGATCTCGGCGTTCGTGCTCGACGGCTTCTGCTTCACCGCCGAATCGCGGATCGGTCAGGCGATAGGCGCCGGATCGCGCGAGCGCTTCTGGCGCGCGATCCGGTTGGTCGGAGAGTTTTGCCTCGCCGCCGCCGCGGCCTTCGCCATTGTCGTCGCGTTCGGCGGCGGCTCGATGATCGATGCGTTGGTGGCGAGCGTGGACGTCCGCCACGCCGCCTATGCGCTGGTGCCGCTGGTCGCGCTCGTCCCGCTGATCGGCGTGCCGGCGTGGCTGCTCGACGGTGTGTTCATCGGCGCGACCGAGGGCCGGGCTTTGCGCAACGCCGCGATCGTCTCGACCGCTGCCTATATCGGCACCGATCTTCTGCTGCGTCCGTATGGCGCGACCGGGCTGTGGCTGGCGCTGATCGCGGGCTATGCCTATCGTGCGATGGCGCTGGGCGCGTTCCTCCCCGGCCTCGCCGCGCGCATCACGGTTGCGAAGCGGGCGAGCGCCGCCTAGAGGCGCAGGCGATTTTCCCCTTCGCCGGAGTCCGCATGTCCGATCAGATCAAACGCGTCGTCCTCGCCTATTCGGGCGGCCTCGACACCTCGGTGATTCTGAAGTGGCTCCAGCAGACGTATAATTGCGAGGTCGTCACCTTCACCGCCGATCTCGGCCAGGGCGAGGAACTCGAGCCGGCGCGCAAGAAGGCCGAACTCGCCGGTGTGAAACCCGAGCATATCTTCATTGACGATCTGCGCGAGGAATTCGTCAAGGATTACGTCTTCCCGATGATGCGCGCCAACGCGCTCTACGAGGGGCTGTACCTGCTCGGCACCTCGATCGCGCGGCCGCTGATCGCCAAGCGCCAGATCGAGATCGCCAAGATGGTCGGCGCAGATGCGGTCAGCCACGGCGCGACCGGCAAGGGTAACGATCAGGTCCGTTTCGAACTCGGCTATTATGCGCTCGCCCCCGACATCAAGGTGATCGCGCCCTGGCGCGAATGGGATCTCACCAGCCGCACCCGGCTGATCGAATTCGCCGAACAGCACCAGATCGCGGTGAGCAAGGACAAGCGCGGCGAGTCGCCGTTCTCGACCGACGCGAACATGCTGCACACCTCGTCCGAAGGCAAAGTGCTCGAAGACCCGTGGCAGGAAGTGCCCGACTACGTCTATTCGCGCACGGTCAATCCCGAGGACGCGCCCGACACGCCCGAGGTCATCACGATCGATTTCGAGCGAGGCGATGGCGTCGCGATCAACGGCGAGGCGATGTCGCCGGCGACCTTGCTCGAGACGCTCAACGCATACGGCCGCAAGCACGGCATCGGCCGGCTCGATCTGGTCGAGAACCGCTTCGTCGGCATGAAGTCGCGCGGCATGTACGAGACGCCGGGCGGCACGATCTATCACCTCGCGCATCGTGGCATCGAACAGCTCACGCTCGATCGCGGCGCGGCGCACCTCAAGGACGAACTCGCGCCGCGCTACGCCGAGCTGGTCTATAACGGCTTCTGGTTCTCGCCCGAGCGCGAGATGCTCCAGGCCGCCGTCGATCACAGCCAAGCCAAGGTGACGGGCACGGTTCGGCTCAAGCTCTACAAGGGCAATGTATCGGTAACCGGCCGCAAGTCGCCCTATTCGCTCTATTCGGAAAAGGTCGTCACCTTCGAGGACGATCAGGGCGCCTACGACCAGCGCGACGCGGCCGGCTTCATCAAGCTCAACGCGCTGCGGCTGCGGCTGCTCGGCCGCCGCGACGGCTGAGGCAATGCCGGGGTTCGCGGTATCGCTGGGCTGACCGGCGTTGGCGACGCGAACCCTGACCGTAGAAGCGGCGAGACGCATCCCCCCGCGCCCCTGGTGGGAGACGTGGTGGTGCATCGCGCTCGCGCTGCTGCTGGTCGCCGCACCGTCGCTCGCGGCGGGGGTCACGTCGGCGCTGAGCGCGACGCCCGTGCTCATGGCGGCGGCGATGCTGTGGCTGTCGCGCGTCGCGCATGGCCGCATCCAGCCGAGCGCTTATTTCGCGCTGCCCTTCGCCGACCGTTTCAGCACTCCTGGCCCAACGCTGACACTCGCCGGCTTCGTGCTTTGGCTGCGTCTCGCGCGGTGGCCGTGGCCGCGCGCGGCGGCGTTCGTCGCGCTCTCAGGCCTGATCTACGCTGCGGACGCGACTGGCTGGCTGTGCCTGCTCGCAACGGTGTTCGCAGCCGAACTCGCGCGCGAACGCGCCGTCGAGCGGGAGGGTTTGCGTCGCCCGTGGAGCGCGTGCGGGTGGCGCGCCGCGCGCGCCTGCCTGCCGCTCGCGCCGCCGGTGCTGATGCTTCCGACGTGGCGGATGGCCGGCCCCGACGACTGGCTGGCGAGCCTCGCGCTCAAGCCGGGCTGGCTGACGATGGCGCTTGGCAATCGCTGGCCGGTCTTCGATGCGGCCTGCATGATCGTCGTCGCGTTGGTGGCCCACAAAAGCTACCGTGACCGGCGTTTCGTCCATGCGCCGATGCTCGTCGCAGCGGCGCTTGCGCTGCTGCTCGTGTTCATCGCCGCGCCAGCCGGGCTGGACAGCACGATCGCACCCGGAGCGATCGCCCTCGCCCTGCTGTCGATCCGCTGCAACGCGCGCGTGAAGCTGCGCCGGCGTGGCGAGGTCGCGTGGGCGGCGCTCGCGTTCCTCGCGATCCGCGGCGCCGCTGGTGTCGCCAACATGGACGCGCACGATTTCGGCGCTGCGGTTTCGCAAGCCGGCTTGTCGCACCCGCCCGCCGCCCGTTAGAAGCGCGCGGATGGTCGAACCCCAGCAAGCGCCGCGTTGGTGGCAGACACGTCTGTTCGTGATCCTCGCGACGCTGATCGCCGTCATCCCCCTGCTGCGCCCCGAGATTCCGCCGCTGGTCGATCTGCCCGGCCATATGGGCCGCTTCCGCGTGCAGCTCGCCATCGCCGATCATCCGTTCCTCAAGGAATGGTATGATTTCAACTGGTCGCTGATCGGCAACCTCGGCATCGATCTGCTCATCATCCCGATGTCGAAAATCTTCGGGCTCGAACTGGGCGTGAAGCTGATCGTGATGGCGATCCCCGCGCTGATGGTGTCCGGGTTGCTGTGGATCGCGCGCGAGGTGCACGGTCGCATTCCCGCCACCGCACTGTTCGCGCTGCCGCTCGCCTACAGCTATCCGTTCCATTTCGGCTTCGTCAATTTCGAGCTGTCGATGGTGATCGCGCTCAACCTGTTCGCGCTGTGGCTCAGGATGGCGCGGCTCGGGCATGTGCGGCTCCGCGCGGCGATCTTCGTGCCGATCTCGTGCCTGCTGTGGCTGTGCCACACGTTCGGCTGGGGGACGCTCGGCGTGCTCGCCTTCTCGGCCGAACTGATCCGCCAGCACGATGCCGGGCATCGCTGGCACCAGGCGTTGATCCGCGCCGGGCTGGCCTGCGTGCCGCTCGCGCTGCCGATGGTGCTGATGATCTTCTGGCGCAGTGGCGATCACGTCGGCGGCCAGACCACCGACTGGTTCAACTGGCGCGCCAAGATCGGCTGGCTGGTGATGACCTTCCGCGACCGGTGGGAGCTGCTCGATATCGCCAGCGTCGCGGTGGTGCTGATGATCCTGGTGCGCGCGGTGCGCGATCCGAGCATCCAATATTCGCGCAACCTCGCGCTGTCGGCGGCATTCCTGCTGCTCGTCTACATCCTGCTGCCGCGGATCGTGTTCGGATCGGCCTATGCCGACATGCGGCTGGTGCCGTTCATGCTGGCGATGGCGGTGATCGCGATCCGCCCCAAGACCGATTTGTCGGTGCTCGGAACGTGGGTGCTGGCGACGCTCGGCCTCAGCTTCTTCCTCGTGCGCATCGCAGCGACGACGGCGAGTTTCTGGATCTACGCGCAGAGCTACGAGCGCGAGCTGAAAGCGCTCGATCATGTGCCGGTCGGCGCGCGGCTGGTCTCGTTCGTCGGCGAGAAATGCTATGGCGACTGGACCGCCTCGCGGCTCGAACATCTGCCGGCGATCGCGCTGGAGCGCCGGATGGCCTATTCCAACGATCAATGGTCAATGGCCGGTGCGCAATTGCTCACGACGCAATATGCCAAGGCCAAGCGCTACGCGCACGATCCATCAGAGATCGTGACGGCGGTGCAATGCCCGCGCGAATGGTGGCGACCGATCTCGACGTCACTGGCACGTTTCCCGCGCGATGCGTTCGATTATGTATGGCTGATCCAGCCGCCCGCCTACG
The DNA here is from genome assembly GCF_029167165.1 of Sphingomonas pollutisoli. Classification (NCBI taxonomy): domain Bacteria; kingdom Pseudomonadati; phylum Pseudomonadota; class Alphaproteobacteria; order Sphingomonadales; family Sphingomonadaceae; genus Sphingomonas; species Sphingomonas pollutisoli. Next base: position 239,751 of record NZ_JARFNJ010000003.1, on the reverse strand, counting down.
ATCCGCGGCTCGCGACCGGGCTGGTCGAGATTTGGCGCGACGGAACCAGCGTGCTGTACAAGGTCGATCACAGCCAGCCTGGCCCGGTGGTGAGCGACGTCGAATTGCGTGCGCCGGTCTTGCGGCCGCACTGAGCGCTCGCGCCTATTCCACCGCCGCGAGTGCAAGCGCGACCGCGCCGAGCGGACCGGCATCGGCGCCCAGCCCCGGTGATACGACCAGCCGCTCGATCGCCGCGGCGTCGCTGCCGGGGCCATAGCCCGCCAGCCGCGCTGTCGCCGTCGCGCGAATACGCGGCAGCAAGCGGCCGCTCGACCCTACGCCGCCGCCGATGACGATCCGCTGCGGTGGCACGGTGAGCATCAACGTCATGACCAGCTCGGCGATCTCGTCGGCGATCCGGTCCCACAATGGATCGTTGGACGCGAGCTGTTCGGCGGGCATTCCCGCGCGTGCGGCGATGGCGGGGCCGGACACCAGCCCTTCCAGGCAATCGCCGTGGAATGGGCACGCGCCGGCGAAGGCGTCGGTCGGATCACGCCGCACGCGGATATGCCCGACCTCGGGATGCGCCGCGCCGTGGAGCGGCTTGCCGGCGACCGCGATCCCGGCGCCCACGCCCGTGCCGATCGTCACATAGATGTGCGTGCCGCAGCCGCGCGCCGCGCCCCATCGCCCTTCGGCCAGTGCCGCGCCCGCCACATCGGTGTCGAATCCGATCGGCACGGCGAAGCGCGCCACCACCGCGCCGCGCAAGTCGAAGCCGGACCAATGCGGCTTGGGGGTCGAACCGATCTTGCCGTAATCGGCATGCGTCGGATCGACCACCAGCGGCCCGAAGCCGGCGACACCGACCGCGGCGAGCGGTTCGCCCGCCGATGCTTCGGCGATCCAGTCCAGGATCGCCGGCAGCGTTTCGGCGGGTGTGCGCGTCGGCCAACGTTCGCGGTTGAGGATGTCGCGTCCGCGCGCGATCGCCGCGATGCACTTGGTCCCGCCAAGCTCGATCGCGGCGACGAGCGCGGATTCGCCCATCAGCGGCAACGCACCTGGCTATTGTTCTGGTCGATCGCCTTGCCCGCCAGCGCGCCGACCGCACCACCGAGCAGCGTGCCGACGATGCGCGAATGGCCGCCGTCGATCACGTTGCCGAGAATACCGCCACTGGCAGCGCCGATGATGAGGCCGGTCGTGCCATCGTTGCGCTTGCAGTAATAGCGGCCATCATTGCCGCGATAGACGCGGTCGTTGTTGCTCAGCACGCGCTCCTGATAGTTCGGCCCGTCGCGATAATAGCGCGCCGGATCATAGTCGCCTTCGTCGCGATCGTCGGCGTACGGCTGAACATAGGGCGGCGGCGGAGCATTGCGGGGGCCGTTATAATAGCCTTGGTTGTTGTATCCACGCGCGCGCGCCGCCTGATAGCGGTCGAATTCCTGCCGGAAGATGTTGAGTTCGTTGTTGAAGCGCTGTTGCGCTGCCTGGAAGCGGGCATCGTCATCGCGGGTTTGCGCGACGGCCGGCGCGGCGAGCGCGAGTGACGCGGTTGCGGCGATGGCGGCGAAGCGGGAAATCGGGTTCATGGCTTCCGTCCTTTCATTGTGCCGTCGTAACGACACGGGATGCGCTTGGTTGCACAAACTGGCTGAACCGGGGCTTAGCCGTCGTCGCACAGCGTTTCCACGGCTCGGTTCCAGGCGGCTCGCTCGGCATCGAAGCGCGCCGATACGACGAGATCGCGCGTGCTCGCCGTCGCGGGATCAACGGTGATCGTGCCGGCCCATTCGACTGTGGCATTGCCCGACAATCGCACCATGCCGTCGTCTTCAGCCTGCGCGCGCACCAGTCCGCCGCGGTTGAACACCGCGATTTCGCGCCCGAACTCCGCGCGGCCGGTCAGACAGGCCGCATAGGTCGAGGCGGCCATCGCGCTGCCGCAACTGTTGGTGAGCCCGACGCCGCGCTCGAAGGTGCGCACGAACAGGCCGGTTTCGCGCACCTCGACGAAGCTGACGTTGGCGCGGTTGGGCAACCAAGCGGGCGCGGCTTCGCAAACGCCGCCGATCGCGGTCAGCTCGCTGTCATCCGCCGCCCCGACAAAGGCGATCAGATGCGGGTTCGGAATGGCGATCGCCGTGAACGCGCGCTCACTCCCGAGCGTCGCGATCGGCGCTTCGATGATCTCCGTTCCCGCGCCATGAAGCGGCCAGGTGGTCACGTCGCGCGTCGCGGGGCCGGCAATTTCTCGGATCGTCACCACCCCGGGCGCGAGATCGGGATCGCGCGCGACGGTCGCCTGCGAGGTCTTGAGCCGCACGGTCGCGGTATCCAGGCCGAGCCGCTCGAACCCCGCGCGCGCCACGCAGCGCAAGCCGTTGAGACACGTCTCGGCCTCGCTGCCGTCGCTGTTGAACATGCGCATGCCAAAAGCGTGTTCCTCGTCGCCCGTGGTCAGCAGCAGCAGCCCGTCGCCGCCGACCGGCCCGGCACGATCGGCGAGCGCGCGCGCAATCCCTGGCCAATCGCGCTCCGCTACGGTGCCGTCGCGCGCGTCGATCAGCGGGAAATCATTGCCCGAACCATGGCATTTCACGAAGTCGATCTGCATGCCGACCGCGTTAGCGCAAGTCGGCGCGCCGCGATACCATCGACGAAAGTTCGTGTCGGGCGTCGAGCATGCTATTGGTTTGATTGAGTGTCATGGAGCGACGATGACCGAAGTGTTGCTGATCGCGGTCGTCGTGCTGGGGTTGATGGTCCGCAACCTGCTCATGCGCGTGCGCGCTCTGGAGACCGAGGTGCTCGACCTGCGGCGCGATGAGACGGCGCGCGAGCCCATGGTGGCGCCCGAGCATCGGGCCGGGCGCGCGTCCGCCCGCGTGCGGTTGCCCGAGGGGCCGATCAAGGTCGCGCCAACGGAGACGATCGCGCCACCGCTCCCCGAGGCCGCCGTGCCGCCCCCCGAATCCGTGCCGCCGCCGCGCCGTGCGCCCCAGCCGGCGCGGATCAGCTTCGAGAGCATTGTCGGCGGCAAGCTGCCGATCTGGATCGGCGGTGCGGCGCTGGTGCTGTCGGCGTTCTTCCTTGTGCGCTATTCGATCGAGAGCGGATTGCTCGGGCCGGCCGCGCGCACGTCGCTCGCCGGGCTGTTCGGCCTGTTGCTGATCGCGGGCAGCGAGGTTGCGCGCCGTCTGCCCGCCACCCGCGACGATCCGCGTGTCGGCCAGGTGCTGGCGGGTGCGGGCACCGCCAGCCTGTACGCGGCGCTGTATGTCGGCGCGGCCTTGTATCACCTGATCGGCACCGCGCCGGCGTTCGCGCTGATGGCGGCGGTGACGCTGGCGGCGCTGGGCCTCGCGTTGCGGCATGGTTCGCCGACCGCGATCATGGCGCTGATCGGCGGCTTTGTCGCACCGTTGCTGGCGGGTTTGGGCGCTGGCGGGGTCGGGCCGCTGCTCGTGTATCTCGCGCTGTTGATCGCGGCCTTGTTCGGCCTGGCGATCCGGCGCGGCTGGGCGTGGCTGGCGCTGGCGGCGTGCGGCGGCGGCTTCGCTTGGGCGAACCTGCTGATCGCGATGATGCCGGGCGGGGCGCTTGCCGGTGTGGGCGGTTTCGTGCTGTTGCTCGCGGTCGGCGCGACGCTGGCGTTGCCGGGCGCCGGGGCATCCTCGCGGCGGCCGTGGCTGCGGCTCGTGCCGCTGGTCGCCGGGTTAGTGCAACTGCTGGTGCTGGCGCCGGCGCTCGATTTCTCCGGCCTGTCGTGGGGATTGTATCTGCTGCTGAGCGCGGCGGCGCTGTGGCTCGGCTGGCGCGACGCTAAGCTGGCGCCCGGCGCGGGTGCCGCGCTCGCGCTGGTGTTGATGCTGCTCGCGGCGGCCTTGCTTCAGCCCGTGCATGGCGCAGCCGCGTGGGCGGCGGTGGCGATCACGGTGCTGTTCGCGGTGTCCGGCCATGTCTTGCTCCGGCAGAGCGCGCTTTGGGCGATGATCGCGGTCGGCGGAGCCGCCGGACCGGCGCTGGTGAGCATTGCCTTCGCCCCGTCGCTGCTCGCGCCGGTGGTTTGGGGTGCGGTGCTGTTCGCGCTCGCGCTCGCTTGTGCCGCGATCAGTTGGCGTGGGCGCGCAGCGGCGAATCCGCTCCTGCGGGTTTCGCCCGACCTCGTCGGCGGTGCGGCGGCGGCGGCTTTGCTCGCGGGCGTCGCGGCGGCGGAGGTGCTGCCCGATCCGTGGCGCTGGCCGGCGTGGCTCGCGATCGGCGTCGCGCTGGCGGGCTGGTCGAGGCGGGCGGGGGACGCCGCGCTGGGCCGGCTCGCGATGGCGCCGGCGTTGGCGACCGCCGCCGCCGTCGTGCTGACCAGCGGAGCGGCGCGGGCGTATGTGGCGAGTGTCCTCACGGCGGCGCCGGCACCGCCGCTCGCGGACCTGCTCGCGCTCGGGCTGTTGCCGGCGGGGATGATCGCGGCGACCGGTTGGCTGCTGACCGATCGGATCGGTCGCGCCCTGCTGGGCTGGATCGGCTTGGCGATCGGGCTGTCGCTGTTGCCGGCCGCCCTTCCCGCACCGTGGCATGCGGCCGGACTCGGACTGGCCACGGCGCTCGTCATCGCGGCGCGGCTGCCCCTGCCGGGCGCGAGCGTGGCGGCCGGTGTCGCGACGCTGGCGTTCGCGTGGCATCCGCTCGCCGATCTGCTCCGGCTCGTCGGCTGGTCGATCCTCGGCGATCGTCTGCCGTTCCTGCTGCTCCCGCCGATCGCGACGATCCTGCGCGAGCTGACGCTGCCGGCCGCGCTGATCGCGGGGGCGCTGACGTGGCGGCGGCCGATCGCGCCCGCGTGGCGGCGGCGGGCGATCCTCGCGGTGGCGGCGGTCGGCATCGTCACGCTCTACGCGCTCGCCAAGCAGCCGCTCGCGATCGGCGATGCCGCGCGGTTCACGGCGCTCGGCATGGCGGAGCGGGTCGCCATCACGCAGGCGTTCCTGGCTGCGGCCTGGGCGATGCGGGCGCGGCAGCCCGCGTTGTCGCGGGCGCTGCTGGTGGTCGGGCTCGCGCGGTTCGTGTGGTTCGACCTGCTGATCCTCGATCCGGCGTTCGTGGCGCAGGCGGTGGGCGCGGTGCCGGTGTTCAATCTGGCGACGCTCGATGCCGCGCTGATCGCGGCGTGGCTGTGGCCGTGGCGGAACGATCGTCGCGGGCTGATTGCCTTGCTGGCGGCGGTGCTCGTCGCGGTGGCGGCGACGGTCCGGCAGGCCGCGCATGGCACGATCCTGACCGGGGCGGTCGACCGCACGGAGACCTGGCTCTATTCGGCGGCGCTGCTCGGGCTGGCAATCGTGTGGCTCGGGATCGGCATTCGCGACCGCGCCGCCGACCTGCGCGTCGCGGGGCTGGCGCTGCTGACGGCGGTGACGCTGAAGGTGTTCCTGATCGACGCCGCCGCGCTCGAAGGGATTTTGCGAATCCTGTCGTTCATGGGGCTGGGCTTCGCGCTGATCGGGATCGGCTGGGCATATCGCCGGCTCGTGGGGAGCGAGCCGGCGCAAACATCGCTAACGTCGTCTATGACGACAGCCGGTAGTGCGCCGCCAGCCGGTCCAGCGCGAGGGTGAGGACGAGGCGGCCGGCGCGGGTCGGCCAGCCGAGCGCCTTCTCGGCGGCGGGGAGCGCTTCGCCGGCGCAGATGACGCGCCAGAGGATGTCGGAGAGCCCCGGCCCGGCCGCCGCGACCGCCGCGTCGAAGCGGCGCTTGGCGGCGATCCGCGCGGTTGTTGGATCGAGGCCGCCGGCCGCACCGCCATCGACGCGCGGCGCCCAGCGCATCGTGACGGCGGGCGCGAGCGCCGCCGTTTCGTAATCGTCGCGGAGCCGCTCGCCCGCTTCGAACTGGCGCGCATCGACCAGCCCGCGCGCGCGCAGCCAGCCGAGCGGCGACTCGGCGACGTTGACGGTCACGCTGCGTCCGCGCCGGCTAACCGTCTCACTTCGCACGCCATCTGCGTCGATTGCCTGTTCCACCCGCTCACGCATTGAAATTCCTCCTGAATACAATAGGAAGCGGGTGGCACGGCGATGCCGCTGTAGGACAGGGGAAAACCAACGTGGTTCATTACACCCGATGATAACCGCCATTCGCGAGGTTCGACGCGCCAAGGGGATGACGCTCGAGGATGTCGCGCGCGCGTGCTCGCCGGCCACCACGGCGCAGACGATCGGACGGCTGGAGACGGGCACGCGCACCGTATCGGTCGCGTGGCTCAACCGGATCGCGGCGGCGCTCGGCGTGACGGCGGCGGACCTCGTGCGCTTGCCCGACCGGGCCGACATTCCGGTCGCGGCGGTGATCGAGGCGGGCGGGGCGCACGCGCCGCGCCGCCCGGCGAGCGTCGTCGCGCCCGCCGCCGCGCCGGGGCTGATCGCGGTGACGGTGGCGGCCGGAATCGGCGATTACCGCGCGGGGGACGAGATCTGGTGCGAGCGGCTGGCGCCCGAGGCGTTCGCGACCGCGCTCAACCGCGACGTGCTGGTGCCGAAGCCGGCGGGGCGGTTCGTGTTCGGGCGGCTGATCGGGCAGGAGCGCGACGAGGAGGGTGCGCGGTTGCAGATCCTGCCGTTCGAGCCGCGCGCGCGCCCGCAGCTCGTGACGAACCCGCCGTGGATCGCGCGCGCGGTGCGGCTGTCGCGCGCGCTGTAGGACGCGGGGCGCGGGTGATCGTGCGGGGACGGGACGGGCCACCCGGCGGACGAACCGCCGGGTGGCCCCAAAATCTCACGCCGGCAGCGGGTTGCCGAACGGGCCGGGCCCCTTGCCACGGCGCGTCTTGGGGATCGAGGTGCCGCTGCTCGGCAGCACCACGGTCGGCGCGTTGCTGTCGGGGCGGTCGAGATCCTCGCCGGCGATCAGGCGCTTGATGTCCTCGCCGGTGAGCGTCTCGAGTTCGAGCAGCGCATTGGCGATGAGGTGCAACTGATCGATATGGTCGGTCAGGATCTGGCGCGCGCGCTCCAGCCCCTGTTCGACGAAGCGCTTGACCTCGCTGTCGATCAGCCGCGCGGTCTCGTCCGACATCGCCTTGCCGGCACGCGGCGCGGCATAGCCGGTGAAGCTGTCCTCGCTATCGCTGAAGTCGAGCGGGCCGAGCCGGTCGGACAGGCCCCACTTCGTCACCATCGCGCGCGCGAGCCGAGTCGCCTGCATGATGTCGTTCGAGGCGCCCGAGCTGACCTTGTCGAAGCCGAACACCAGCTCTTCCGCGATGCGGCCACCGAACGCCACGGCGATATCGGCGTGCATTTTGTCGCGGTGATAGCTGTAGGTGTCGCGTTCGGGCAGCGGCTGGACCATGCCCAGCGCGAAGCCGCGCGGGATGATCGTCGCCTTGTGGATCGGATCCGCGGTCGGCTCGTGCGCGAAGACGAGCGCGTGGCCGGCTTCGTGATAGGCGGTCATCCGCTTCTCGTCGTCGGTCATCACCATCGAACGGCGCTCGGCACCCATCATCACCTTGTCGCGCGCGTCGTCGAACTCGGCGGCGGCGACGAGCCGCTTGCCGCGCCGCGCCGCGAGCAACGCGGCCTCGTTGAGGAGGTTGGCGAGATCGGCGCCCGAGAAGCCCGGCGTGCCGCGCGCGATGGTGCGCGGATCGACGTCGAGCGCGAGCGGCACCTTCTTCATATGAACCTGGAGGATCTTGACGCGGCCCTCGATGTCAGGACGCGGCACCTGCACCTGGCGATCGAACCGGCCCGGACGCAGCAGCGCGGGATCGAGCACGTCGGGGCGGTTGGTCGCCGCGATGATGATGATGCCTTCGTTGGCCTCGAACCCGTCCATCTCGACCAGCAACTGGTTGAGCGTCTGTTCGCGCTCGTCATTGCCATTGCCGAGGCCAGCGCCACGATGGCGGCCGACCGCGTCGATCTCGTCGATGAAGACGATGCACGGCGCCGACTTCTTGGCCTGTTCGAACATGTCGCGCACGCGGCTCGCGCCGACGCCGACGAACATCTCGACGAAGTCCGAGCCCGAGATGGTGAAGAACGGCACGCCCGCCTCGCCCGCGATGGCGCGCGCGAGCAAGGTCTTGCCGGTGCCGGGCGAGCCGACCAGCAACGCGCCCTTGGGGATCTTGCCGCCGAGGCGGGCGAATTTGGTCGGATCCTTGAGGAACTCGACGATCTCCTGCAACTCCTCGCGCGCCTCGTCGATGCCGGCGACATCGTCGAACGTCACCTTGCCGTCGCGCTGGGTGAGCATCTTGGCGCGGCTCTTGCCGAAGCCCATCGCGCCCGAGCCGGAGCCCTTCTGCATCTGGCGCAACACGAAATAGGCGATGCCGAGGAACAACAGGAACGGCAGCGACTGCATCAGCATGATCTGCCAGAAGGGCGAGCCTTCATCGGGCTTGGCGTTGATCTCGACGCCGGCCTTGCGCAGCCGGTCGGTCAACTGCAGATCGGACGGGATCGCATAGGTGCGGAACTTGCTGCCATCGGTCTGCGTGCCGGTGATGACCTCACCGGCGACGTTGACGTCCTTGATGGTATGCGATTCGACCTTATCCAGAAACGCCGAATATGCGATCGTGTTGTTGCCGTTCGCGACGTCGCGCGTGTCGAGCAACATGACGAACATCGCAAGCGCGACCAGGATGCCGACCCAGATCAGCAGGCTCTTCATCCAGGGATTACCGCCCCCATTGTCGGGGCCGGGCCGCTTGTCGTTATCGTTCATGGATACGCTACCTTTCGAACGTCCAAGATAAGCAGCCTGATGTTAATGGCAATGGAACAGAGCCATTACTTACGCCGATTGGTGTGATCGGCGTGGCGGGGCGGGGCCGAATCGCCAGATTTCGCGCGCCGGGGCGGCGAGGACGCGCCCCTGCGTCGCGCGTTTGCCCGATTCGAGCGATTCGAGCAGCGACTCGATATTGTCGGTGGCGGTCGCCGGGTCGATCGCGCGGAGCGCGCGCGCGGCGAGGCGGCGGCGGATCTCGCGCGGCAGGCCGGCGACGGTGAGCGCCACCGCGCCGGGCGTCTCCACCGCGCGCTGCGTCCAGAAGATTTCGGTCAGCGCGGCGAGCGCGTCCTCGGCCTCGGCGGCGTGGGCGGCGGCGGCGGCGAGGCGGAGCGGATCGAGCCAGTCGATCGCGGCGAGCGTCGCGCGGACGCGGGCGCGTTCGAACACGGGATCGCGGTTGCTCGGATCATCGACGAACGGCACGGCGGCGGCGGCAGCGATCGCGCGCAGCTCGGCGCGCCGCCATCCGAGCAGCGGGCGGATGATCGGCGGGCCACCCGGCTGGCGCGCGCGGATGCCGGCCAGCCCCGCCACGCCCGAGCCGCGCGCGGCGCGCATCAAGAAGGTCTCGGCCTGGTCGTCGGCGTGATGCGCGGTGAGCAGCGCGGCGCAGCCGGCCTGCGCGGCCCAGCGCAGCAGCAGCGCGTAGCGGCGCGCGCGCGCCCAGGCGTGGAGGTTGCCGGTGGCGGGGCGCGGCTCGGCGATGGCGAGCGTCGCATGGGGCACGCCGAGCGTGGCGCAATGGGCGGCGACCATCGCCGCCTCGTCGGCGCTCGCCGCGCGCAGCGCGTGATCGACCGTCGCCGCCGTCACCCGGCCGGGAAACGCCGCCGCCGCGAGCGCGAGCATCGCCATGCTGTCCGGCCCGCCCGAGACCGCCAGCGCCAGCCGGCGCTCGCCGAGCGGCGCGCCGAGCAGCCGTTCGCAATCCGCCCCGAACCGCGCGACCGGCGCCGGTTCGAGCGCGATCACATCACGCGCATTTCGATTGCGCCTTGGCGCGCGTGACATCGCCCTTCATCGCGTCGCTGAGCTTGGCGCCATAGACGTCCTCGAGCTCGCGATAGACCTTGCAGACATCCGCCGCGGGCTTGCCGAGCCGGACCAGCGACTGGCCGAGATAATAGAGGCTGTCGGGCGCGCGCTCGCCATCGGGCCATTTCTTGTAATTGTCGTAGAAGGCGAGGCTGGCGAGGCTCGGCTTGCCGTCTTCGAGATAGGATCGGCCGAGCAGGTTCTGCGCGTAGCTCGCGCGCTTGTGCTTGGGGTAGGTGGCGGTGACGAGCTTGAACTGCGCCTCGGCCTCCGGGTACATTTTCGCCTGCCACAGCCGGTAGCCGTAGAGATAGGCGTCCTCGGCGGCGTCGCCCGTTTTTGGGCGCTCGATCGCGGCGAGCTGCTTCTGGCGCGCGGGATCGGTGGTGGGGGGCGCGCCGTCTTCGGCCTCGGCGGTCTTGCCCGGGCGCGCGGCGGGCTGCTTGACGCCCGCACCGGGCTTGCCGCCGGCGCGGGGCGGCGGCGTGTCCGACGTGTCGGCGATCGGCGCGGGCGACCCGGCGCCGGCGCCTCCGGCGGCGTCCTCCAGTGCCTTGATGCGCGCGTCGGTGCTGCGCTTATAGGCGTTGAACGCATCCTCGAGCACCTGCGTGCGGTGCTGCGTCGTCTCGATCTGGCCGGTGATGCCGGTCAACTGGCTCTCGAGCGCGTTGACGCGCGCGGTGAGATCGGACAGCGGGCTGCCCGACGGGCTGCCGGGGATATCCTCGGGTGCGGCGGGTTTGATCTCGGGTTCGAGATATTGGCCGGCGCCGCCCGGAAAGACCTTGCGCTGGACCGCGCGCATCTCGCTTTCGAGCTTGCCGACGCGGCTCTCGACCGCCGAGGCCTGGCCGAACGCCGGGGCCGCCGCGCACGCGCTGCCCGCCAGCAGAACCCAGGCCAAAATCCGTCTACGCATTCCCATCCCTCGCAAGTCCGCTGCCGCTCGCTATAGCTCTAAGCCACGCCGCCTGTCGCCAGCCTTTACGGAGCCGGCGTCGCGGCGGGTGCCGGCGGTGCCGATGCGGGCGCGGCGATGTTGAGCGCCGCGGCGTTCGCTTCCGCCGCGCTCTCGCGGTGGCGCGGGGTCGCGCGCGGGGCGGCCCGGGCGGCGGGGCTGGCGGCGGCGGGCGGGGTCGCGGCGGCCACCGGCGCGGCGGCGTTGCCGCGCGCGAGCAGCGCCGAGGCGCTGATCGGCACGTCCTTGATCGGAACCCTGCCGTCGCCGAGCGCGGGCACCGCGCTGCCGTTGACGGTGACGGTGAGCTTGTCGGGGCGGCCGACGTTGATCATCAGCCCGGCCCGGTCCTGCGGCACCGCATAGCTGTCGCCGGGCTTCAGCGTGTTCTCATAGACCGTGCCGTCACGGTCGTAGATGCGCAGCCACACGTCATCCTTGGCGGTGAGCGTGACCTGGCCGCCGGCCGGCACGGGCGCCGGCGTCGCCGGGGCCTCGGGCACGGCGGTCTGCGCGGCGGTGTCGGTCGCGGCGGCGGGCGCGGCGCTGTCGCCACGGAACCAGGTGGTGCCGAACCACAGCCCGGCGGCGATCAGCAGCAGCAGCGCGAGCGCGACGCCGACCACCGCGACGAGCCCGCTCGGCTCGCGCTTGGGCTCATCGGGTTCGTAGGCGACATATTCGGTGCGGCGCACCGCGGGCTGGTGCGTGTTCTGCGCGCGGACATCGCGCGCGATCGAGACCTCGTCGGCGCCGACCGCGCGCGCATAGGCCTTGGCGAAGCCGACCGAATAGGTGATCGAGGGGAGCGCGGCGTAATTGCCGTCCTCGATCGCCTGAAGCTGGCGCAGCGGCACGCGGGTGCGCGCGGCGACCTCGTCGAGCGAGAGGCCCTGCGCCTCGCGGGCTTCGCGCAAACGCTCTCCGGGGGTGCGGGGGAGCGGCTTGGCCGGTTCCACCGGTTCGGCGTCGGTCATTCACAGTCTCCGGCGCAGGCGGTTGCAACCTTGATTACCCTGCGCGTAACGATCCGCCTGTTGCACCAGCGCACGCGCCAGCGCAACGGGCCGAACGTCGTAGCGAGGCGTTTCAGCGACGCGGTTATTCGGCGGCGAGCGCTTCCTCGGCGCGTTCCTGCGCCTGCCGGTTCCACATCTCGGCATAGAGGCCGTCGCGGCGCAGCAGTTCGGCGTGGGTGCCACGTTCCTTGACCTCGCCCGCCTCGAGCACGACGATCTCGTCGGCGTGGACCACGGTGGAGAGGCGGTGGGCGATGACGATGGTGGTGCGCCCGCGTTCGATCGCCTGGAGCGTGTCGAGGATCTCGCCCTCGGTGCGGCTGTCGAGCGCGGAGGTGGCTTCGTCGAGGATCAGGATCGGCGGATCCTTGAGCAGGGTGCGCGCGATCGCGACGCGCTGCTTCTCGCCGCCCGAAAGCTTGAGCCCGCGCTCGCCGACGCGCGTTTCATAGCCCTGCGGCTGGCGTTCGATGAAGCCCGCGATCGCGGCGCCGCGCGCGGCGGCCTCGATCTCGGTCGCGCTCGCGCCCTCGCGGCCATAAGCGATATTATAGCCGATCGTGTCGTTGAACAGCACCGTATCCTGGGGGACGATGCCGATCGCGGCGCGCAGGCTCGCCTGCGTCACCTGCGCGATATCCTGCCCGTCGATGGTGATGCGCCCGCCGGTGAGATCGTAGAACCGGTACATCAGCCGCGCGAGCGTCGATTTGCCCGCGCCCGACGGCCCGACCACCGCGAGCGTGGTGCCCGCCGGGATATCGAGGTCGATGCCCTTGAGGATCGGCTGGCCGGCATCATAGCCGAAGCGCACGTTCTCGAAGCGGACATGCCCGCGCGCCACCGCGAGCGGCGGCGCGCCCTGGGGATCGACCACCTCGCTCGGCGTGTCGACCAGATCGAACATCGCGCCCATGTCGAGCACGCCTTGGCGGATCGTGCGATACACCATGCCGAGCAGATCGAGCGGGCGGAACAACTGGCTGAGCAGCGTCGACACCAGCACGACGTTGCCGGCGGTGAAACGCCCCTGGCTCCAGCCGATCACGACGAGCAGCATGCCCCCCGCCATCATCAGATTGGTGATCGCTGCCTGGCCGACGTTGAGCCAGGCCAGCGAATTCTCCGATTTGACCGCCGCATTGGCATAGAGCGCCATCGCCCGGTCGTAGCGCTTCGCCTCGCGTTCCTCGGCGCCGAAATATTTGACCGTTTCGAAATTGAGCAGCGAATCGACCGCGTGCGCGACAGCGCCGGTATCGAGATCGTTCATCCGCGTGCGCAGCGCGGCGCGCCAATCGGTGACGGCGCGGGTGAACCAGATATAGACGCCGACCATCACCAAAGTGCCGGCGACCAGCCACACTCCGAACTTGGTCCAGAAGATGCCGATGACGAGCGCGAGTTCGAGGACGGTCGGCGCGATGTTGAACAGCAGGAAATAGAGCATCGTGTCGATGCTCTTGGTGCCGCGCTCGACCACCTTGGTGACCGCGCCGGTGCGGCGTTCAAGGTGGAAGCGCAGGCTGAGCTGGTGGAGATGGCGGAACACCGTCGCCGCCAGCCGCCGCGTGGCATCCTGCCCGACGCGCTCGAACACCGCGTTGCGCAGGTTGTCGAACACCACCGAGCCGAAACGCGCGGCGGCATAGCCGACGACCATCAGGCAGACGAGCGTGGTGAGATCGGGCGCGGGGCGGTGCCCGGCCATGCCGTCGATCGCGCCTTGCAGCGCGAACGGCGCGCCATAGACCTGGACCAGCTTGGACGCGATGACGAGCAGCATCGCCGCGACGATGCGCAGCTTCAGCGCGGGCGCGCCGGCGGGCCATAGATAGGGCAGGAAGCGGCGCAGCGTCGGCAGCAGCGGGCGCTCGCGCGCGTCGGAGGTGAAGGTTTCGGGAGGCATCGTGACCGAATGTAGGCGTGGTCAAGCCGTATCGGAAGCGTCTCATGGAACCAGCGGCCCGCCCGGTCGCTTTACCTCCTGATGGCGGGCCGGCGAGACCGCCCCCAAGCGAACCGGAGGCGTTCATGGAACCGCTCTTCTACGTCATGGCGATCCTGGGCTGCGGCGACGGCAGCGCGCAATGCGCGCAGACGCGGATCGAGACCGTGCAATATCGCTCGATCGAACAATGCCAGGCAGCGATGCCGGCGGTGCTGGCGCGCAACAGCGACCTCGACTATCCGGTCGTCTCGGCGGCATGCCAGGCGAAGGGCGAGCGGCTCGCGCAGAACCACGGCACCCGCGCGCACGGCTGATTGTTCCGGCGCGGCGCCGGGCTATAGCGCCCGTTCGCGAGACGCGCGGGAGAGTATATGCGGACAGTGCTGGGGATCGTGTTCGGCGTGGCCGCGGCATTGCTGATCGTCGGCGCCGCCGAATCGATCGAGACCGCGCTATATCCGCTGCCGGCCCTCGACAATGCCGACCCCGCGACGCTGGCCGGCGTCGTCGCCGACATGCCCTTGGCCGCGAAACTGCTCATCGTCGCCGGCTGGCCGATCGGCGCGTTCGGCGGCGCGTGGCTGGGTCTGCGCGTGTGCGATCGCCGCGTGGCCGCGGGGATCGTCGTCGCCGCGGTGATGGCGGCCGCGCTCGCCAATGTGCTGACGCTGCCGCATCCTGTGTGGATGATAATATGCGCGGTGGTGCTGCCGGTTCTCGGTGGCGCGTTGGCGGTGGGCGTGCATCGCAAGCCGTATCGCGGCGAGGCGTTGCTGGGGTGAAATCGCGTGCGTTCGCGCCGGGCGAGGTCGCGCGCGGCTGGGGCTGGGTTTTTTCGCCTATCTGTCGTCGCCTCGGCGGAGGGCGGGGCCGTTGCGTTTTGGGCAGCCGGGTCGTCACGTCGTGCAGCGGCCCCGGCCTGCGCCGGGGCGACGTTACGCCCGACTCACCAGCAATTTGTCGATGCGGCGGCCGTCGAGATCGACGACTTCGAATTTCCAGCCCTGTTCAGTGAAATGCTCGCCCTCGCCGGGCAGGTGGCGGAACTTGGCGAGCGCGAGGCCGGCGACGGTGGCATAATCGCGGTCTTCGGGCAGGTCGATGCACAGCCGCTCGGCGAGCGCGTCGGCGGCCATGTGGCCGGCGACGAGCAGCGAGCCGTCGTCGCGCTCCACCACCGAGGGTTCGTCGTCGGGATCGGCATCGGAGGCGAATTCGCCCGCGATCGCGGCGAGCAGATCGGCGGGGGTGACGATGCCTTCGAAGTGGCCGTATTCATCGTGGATCAGCGCCATCGGCACCTCGGCCTGGCGCAGCGCGTCGAGCGCGTCCATCGCGTCGATCTGATCGAGCACCACCGGCGCCGAACGCATCAGCGCGCGCAGATCGAGCGGTTCGCCGCGAAACAGCGCGACCGCCACGTCGCGCGCCTGCACCACGCCGACGACCTTGTCGACCGAGCCTTCCGCCACCGGCAGCCGGCTGTGCGAGGCGACCATCAAGGCGGCGCGCACGCCGGCCTCGTCGCCACGATCACTCAGCGTCGCGTCGATCCATTCGACATCGGTGCGCGGGGTCATCACCTCGCGCACCGGCCGGTCGGCCAGCCGCACCACGCCCGAGATGATCGAGCGCTCATGCTCCTCGATCACGCCCGACTTGCTCGCCTCGGCGACGATGAGATGGAGTTCCTCGGCGGTGACATGCTCCTCGGTCTTGCGATCGAGCCGCATCAGCCGGAACAGCAGCGCGCTCGACGAATCGAGCAGCCACACCACCGGCGCGGTCCCCCAGGCGAGCGCCAGCACCGGCCCCGCCGCCATCGCCGCGATCCGTTCGGGCGCACGCAGCGCGATCTGCTTGGGGACGAGCTCGCCGATCACCAGCGAGGCATAGGTGGTGAGCCCGATCACCAGCGCGAAGCCGAGCGATTCGGTGGTCTGCGGGGGCAGGCCGAGCCATTGCAGCCGCGCCGCGACCGGCTGGCCCAGGCTCGCGCCCGAATAGGCGCCGGCGAGGATTCCGATCAGCGTGATGCCGATCTGCGTGGTCGACAGGATCTTGCCGGGATCGGCGGCGAGCCTCAGCGCGGTCTCGGCGCCGCGCACCCTGGCGCGGGCCATCGCCTCCAGCCGGGCGCGCCGCGCCGAGACGATCGCGAGTTCGGACATCGCGAACAGGCCGTTCAGGACGATCAACGCGACGATGATCGCGACGTCGATCCACGGGAAGGGAGAGAGAGGGTGCATGGCGCCATACCCCCTTTGACGCGAATCGCGCCGCTTCACAACCGCCGCGCGCACGATCAATTCGCTTGCGGAACAGACGCGGGAGCGGAATGGTTGGGCGGTACGGGCCGGCGGCGGGTGCCGCCGGGAAGGAAAGGGACCGATCATCATGCGCCATGCCGCGCGCTTCACCACGGTCGCGGCGCTCGCCGCGCTGCTCGCCACCACCGCCTGCGTGACCGATCCCGAGACCGGGCGGCAGCGTCTTTCGAACACCGCGATCGGCGGGATCGGCGGCGCGCTCGGCGGCTATCTGCTCGGCGATCTGGTCGGCGGGCGGCACGACCGCACCGCCAAGATCGCGGGCGCGGGGATCGGCGGGCTCGCCGGCGCGGCGATCGGATCGTACATGGACAAGCAGGAGCGCGACCTGCGCGAGCGCACCGCCGGCACCGAGGTCCGCGTGATCCGGCGCGGCGACGACCTGATCCTCAGCATCCCTTCGGGAATCAACTTCGCCTATAACAGCGACACGGTCGCGCCGGCGTTCCAGCACACGCTCGACGATGTCGCGCGGGTGCTCGGCCAATATGACCGGACCTATATCGATATCTACGGCCATACCGATGCGATCGGATCGGACGCGTACAACCAGGGGCTGTCCGAACGGCGCGCGGTGGCGGTGGCGGATTACCTCGTCACGCACGGGGTGAACGGCGCGCGCATCGCGACGCGCGGGTTCGGCAAGACCCAGCCGATCGCCAACAACGAGACCGAGGAGGGCCGCGCGGCCAATCGGCGCGTGGAGATCAAGATCGTCCCGATCCCGGAGAGCGATCTGCGCTGATCCCCCCGCTCGCGCGGAAGATCAGCGGCGCCGCGCGAAGAAGTCGCGGAGCAGCGCCGCCGCCTCGCGCTCGGCGATGCCGGGGTAGATTTCCGGGCGGTGGTGGATCGTGGGGTGCGTGAACAGGCGCGGGCCGTGCTCGACCGCGCCGCCCTTCGGATCGCCCGCGCCATAATAGAGCCGGGCGATGCGCGCGTGGGCGATAGCGCCCGCGCACATCGCGCACGGCTCGAGCGTCACCCACAGGTCGCAGTCGCCGAGCCGGTCGTCGCCGATCGCCGCGGCGGCGGCGCGAATCGCGAGCATCTCGGCATGCGCGGTGGGATCGTGGCGGGTGCGGGGCGCGTTGGCGGAGGTGGCGATGATCGTGCCGGCGCGCACGATCGCGGCGCCGACCGGCACCTCCCCGCGCGCGGCGGCGGCGGCGGCGGCATCGAGCGCGGCGCGCATCGGGGGCGGGACCGGGAACATCATCGCCCCATGCCCCGCCGGCCGCGCGCGCGACAAGGTTATTCGGCGGCGGCGTTGCTGGTGCCGTCACCCGGCTTGTTCATATGGATGGTCGGCACCGCGATCGTCTTCTGCGTGGTACCGACGGTGGGCACATCGACCACCTTCTCCTTGGTGCCGACCGACAGCGTCGCGACATTGGCGCTGACCGCCGGGGCGGTGCCGCCATCGACATGGACGCTCGGCAGGCTGCCGGGGCGGGTCTGGAACGACAGCAGGCCGAGCGAGACCATCGCGACGACGATGACGGCGGCGATGCCGATCAGGGCTAACAGGAAACGCATCAACACTCTCCCCACGGGACGATCGAATCGATATCGTAACCAACGCGGGGCCTGGCGGATCGTTGCATCGCCCCAGGAGCGGGCGGCGAGCGCGCTGAATCGGTTGACCTGCCCGGACAACCCCGTTATGCGCCTGCGCCTTCACGGGATCACCCCAGCTTTCAGGAATACATCATGTCGCGGATTTGCGAACTGACCGGCAAGGGCCGGATGGTGGGGAACAATGTCTCCCACGCCAACAACAAGACCAAGCGCACGTTCCTGCCGAACCTGCAGAACGTCACCCTGATGTCCGAAGCGCTCGGCACCAGCGTCAAGCTGCGCGTCTCGACGCACGGCCTGCGCTCGGTCGAGCATGTCGGCGGGCTCGACAACTGGCTGGTCAAGACCAGCGAGGACAAGCTCTCGCTGCGCGCGCGTCGCCTCAAGCGCGACGTCGCCAAGAAGCTCTCCTCGGCGCAGGCCGCCGCCTGATCCGCTTCACGGCCGGGCGCGCTTCGGTGCGCCCGGCGCGTCGAGCCTGAATTTCAGCAGCAGACTGCGCTGAAGCACGGACTGGTTGTCATCGGACACCAGCCATAGAATCGTGCGCCCGCCCTCGCGCGTCGCGGCGATCCCCTCGAAATTCTCGTGGACCAGCGGCGGCGCCAGCGTCGCGATCTCGCGTCCGCGCACCACCGCGCCCGGGCGAATCGCGCCGCGGTCTATCACCACCAGCGTGTTGGTGAAGGTGAAGGGCAGCGTGAAGCGGCGGTTGAGTACGATCAGCCGGCCATCGGGCAGCACCGTCATGTCGCTCGGATCGGAGCGCGCGGGCGGGATATAGCTGAAGCGGTAGCCGCGATTGGGCTCGCGCACCGGATCGCCGGTGAAGCGAAACGCCGCGCGGCCCGTGCCGCCGGGCCACGGCGCTTGCTCGCCGATCGCGATCGCGCCGCCGCCCCAGCCGGCGCGGGGCAGGAAGGTGAACGATTCGGCGCCTTCGTTGCCCGGCCATCCCGCCATCGCGCGCGGGGCCGCCGCGCCGAGCGCGCGGCGCAGGTCGGGCGTGTAGCGCCACAGCATGTTGCTGTTCTCGAAGCCGGCGACGACGCTGCCGTCGCGGGGATCGACGCCCATCGATTCGCTGTCGCGGTCGACCTTGGCCCAGCCGGTGCCGGGGCCGGCGGGAAGATCGCCGAACGCGATCGCGCGCGGGCGCCAATCCGGGCCGAGCGTGAATTGCACGATATTGCCGCCGTCGCTGAGCAGCGTGACGCGGTGGCCGCGCGCGACGTGGAGCGCGGAGAAGCCGCCGAACGCCCGATCGGGGCTGGTGAGTCGCACGCCGCCGAGCCACACCAGCGCGCCGACCCTGCTCCGCGCCGGATGCGCCGCGTCGAGCGCGATCGGGGCGGCGCGGACGACCGCGCGCTTGCCCATCAGCGGCAGGCGCGGCTCGCCCATCCAGTCCGGGACGAAGAGCAGCATCAGCAGACAGGACAGGACCACGCGCATCGCGCCAGCCGTGAGCGATGCCGCGACACGGCGCAACGCTTTCCAACGATGAACAAAGGATAACGGACGCGTTCAGTCTCGGCTCAAAGCGACTCGGTCATACCGGCATCATCGAAGGACGCGGCGCATCGCCGCCGCCGTTTCGAACCGGATTTCGGGAGAAGGACGATGATGAAGAAAGTTTCGCTCGCCGCTGCCGCCCTCGCGATGACCGCCGGTGGCCTGGCGGCCGCGCCGGCCTCGGCCCAATATTACGGCGATGGCCGTTACGACCGCGCCTATAACGATGCCTATCGTGACGGCTACAATCGTGGCCCGTCCTATTATTATCAGGATCGCGGCGGCTATTACGACGGCCGTGGGTACGATCGCGGCTATGATCGCGGCTATTACAACCGCCGCTACCGGTCGAACCAGTGCAGCAGCGCGACCGGCACGATCCTCGGCGCGATCGCGGGCGGTCTGCTCGGCAACAGCATCGCGGGCCGGGGCGATCGCGGGGTCGGCACCGTTCTCGGCGCGGGCGCGGGCGCACTGGCGGGCCGCGCGATCGATCAGTCGGACAACCCACGCTACTGCCGCTGACGGAGCGAGGCGCGGGTTTCCGCCGTCGCTACGCCCCCGGAACGATTTTCGCGCTCATGCGCTTAACAGGCTTCTTCCCGTGTGGCGTATCGGGACGGAGCGGAGGGCCGGCGCGGCGACGCGCCGGCCGTCTAGCCGCTCACGCGTTACCCCGTGTTGCGTTGGGGGTCGAAGGGACCGGCGCGTGTATTGGCGCCGGTCCCTTCTTGTATTTGGTGGGCGCGCAGTTTGTCCCATGCGGGACATGGCCGCGGCGCAGGTGCGTCGCCTTCGCCCGGCCGAGCGGGCGGCAGATCAGATCAGATCAGCGCCAGCGCGCTCAGTTTGGCGCTCAGTGCCGCTGGCATCGCGTCCGCGTCATGATCCCCGTCTCCGAAGTCGGCGGGCGCATCCTCGGCTTCCAGATAGCGCCAGCCCTGATGCGCGCGCTTGGGGCGCGGCTGGACGCGCACGAGCGGCCCGAGCAGGATCGCGACGCGGCCGCCCTCCGCCTCGCCGAAGCCGAGGATCGGCGAGCGCGCGACCAGCATGTGTTTCAAGATCCAGAACAAAGATCCCTCGCCGGCGATCTCCTCATGGCGCTTGGGCAGGTAGCGCGTGGTCAGGAACACCGGCCCCGCCTCGGCGCGCTCGCGCAGGCGCGCTTCGAGATGCGCGTAACTGGTCGCCCCGAACGCAACCTTGGTGAGATGCAATGCCATCCAGGCCCATCTGGCCACGACCGGCCTAGCTGCCAAGACCCCACAAAGTCGCGAGCCCGAGAAACGAGAAAAACCCCATCACGTCGGTCATCGTTGTGACGAACACCGCCGAGGACACGGCGGGATCGACATCGAGCCGGTCGAGCGTCACCGGCACCAGCACGCCCGCCAGCCCGGCGACGAGATTGTTGATGATCATCGCCAGCCCGATCACCACGGCGAGCGCGGGATTGCCGAAGATCAGCAACGTGCCCGCCCCGATCAGCAGCCCGAGCATCGCGCCGTTGGCGGCGGCGATGCGGAATTCGCGCAGGATCATGCGGATCGTGTTCGATTCGGTGAGCTGGTTGGTGGCGAGCGCGCGCACCACCACCGCCAACGTCTGCGTGCCGGCGTTGCCGCCCATGCCCGACACGATCGGCATCAGCACCGCGAGCAGCGCGAACCGGCCGATCTCGCCCTGGAACAGCCCAACCACGGAGGCGGCGAGGATCGCGGTGCCGAGATTGACCACCAGCCAGGTGATCCGCGTCCGCACCGTCAGCAGGATCGGCTCGTTGATGTCGCCTTCGCCGGCGCCCGACAGCCGCAGGATATCCTCGCCCGCTTCCTGCTGGATGATGTGGACGACGTCGTCGACCGTTATCATGCCGACCAGCCGGCCGCTCAGATCGACCACCGCCGCCGAGATCAGCGCATATTTCTGGAAGCGCAGCGCGACCTCTTCCTGGTCCATGTCGACCGGGATCAGCGTCTGCTCGCGCTGCATCACGTCGCTGATCGCGATGTTGCGCGGCGTGCGCAGGATCCAGGAGAGCTTGCACGTGCCGACCGGCTTGTGGCCGGGATCGACGACGTAGATTTCCCAGAAGTCGGTGGTCAGTTCCTCGTGCCGCCGCAGGTAATCGAGCGTATCGCCGACGGTCCAATGTTCGGGCACCGCGATCAGCTCGCGCTGCATCAGGCGGCCGGCGGATTCTTCCGGGTAGCTCAGCGCCTCCTCGATCGCGGCGCGATCGTCTGGGTCGAGTGCGCGCAGCACCTCGCGCTGATCCTCGGCGTCCATGTCCTCGATGATCGCGACCGCGTCGTCGGTATCGAGTTCGGCGGCGATGTCGGCGATCTCGTGCGGCTCGAGCGCGTCGATCAGATCCTCGCGGACGTAATCGTTCATCTCGGCGAACACGTCGGCGTCGAGCAGATCGGTGATCGCCTTGGCGAGATCGGCGCGGTCTTCGTGCGGCGTCAGCTCGAACAGATCGGCGATGTCGGCGGGGTGGAGCGGCTCGACCAGCGCGCGCGCACCCTCGGCATCGCCTTCGTACACCGCGTCGAGCACGGCGCGGACGAATTCGGGCTTGAGCCGGTCGTCCTCGTCGAGCTGGGCGACCTCGCCGGTCTCGATCGCGGCCTCGTCCTCGGGCCGGGGCAGTTCGGTGTCGCTCATGGATTCGCCTCCCTGCCCGATTGGCGTCCGGATCAACGGCTCCTAACGCGGCGAGTCGCCAAAGCCAACGCCCGCGCGTTTGCATGACGCGATTGTCAGGGCTAGGGCCGGGCATCCGATCAAGACAAGGATTGCAGGATGGCCGATACTCCCGAAACGCTGACGCTGACGCTCGAAACCGGCGACGTCACGATCAAGCTCCGCCCCGATCTCGCGCCCAAGCACGTCGCGCGCATCGCCGAACTGGCCAACGAAGGCTTTTACGATGGCGTGGTGTTCCACCGCGTGATCCCCGGCTTCATGGCGCAGGGCGGTGATCCCTCGGGCACCGGCATGCGCGGCTCGGACAAGCCGAACCTGCCCGCCGAATTCTCGAAGGAGCCGCATGTCCGCGGCGTCGCCTCGATGGCGCGCACCAACGATCCCAACAGCGCGAACAGCCAGTTCTTCATCTGCTTCGACGACGCGCGCTTCCTCGACGGCCAGTACACCGTCTGGGGCGAAGTGACCTCGGGCATGGAGCATGTCGACGCGCTCCCCAAGGGCGAGCCGCCCCGCGCGCCCGGCAAGATCGTCAAGGCACGCGCGGCCTAACCTCTACCGGCCCTCTTCCCGCCTGCGGGGAGAGGGCCATGCCCCTCGTGACGGCGGCACCTCACTGTTCCCTCGTGCGCGAATATGGCACCATGCCGCGACGAAGCAGCGGGGTGTGTCATGGAATGGAACCGCCGATCTCTGCTGGCGCTGGCCGGCGCGGCACTGGTGCCCGGCTTTCCGGTTTTCGGTGCGGCCACGCTCTCGGTGCCGGCGGTGGACCGTCTCCACCTCACCGTCCTGATCGACAGCACCACGAGCGTGTTCGGCGGCGCGATCACCCGGCCCGATATCCGCATCGTGCCCCCGCCGATCACCGCGGATTATCACACCGCCTTCGCCGGCCAATGGGGCTATTCGCTTCTCGCCCGGTGGTCGGCGGCCGGGGCGGCGCGCACGACGCTGATCGATTTCGGCTACACCTCTGCCGCGCTGCTCAACAACATGGCGCTTCTTGATATCGCGCCCGGCACGATCGACGCGATGGTGCTGAGCCACGGCCATTACGACCATTTCGGCGGCCTCGACGGCTTGCTCGCGAGCGGCACGGTGCGGCGCGGCACGCCGCTTTTCGTAGGCGGCGAGGAGGCGTTTTGCGCGCGCATCCGGGGCACCGCTCCCGACGGCTCATCGTTCGGCGCGATCGATCGCGCGATGATCGCAAAGGCCGGGATCAATCTGATCGTTTCCGGCGATCCCCGGATCGTGGCCGGGCAGGGCTTCACGACGGGTTCGATTCCCTTCGTCTCGCCCGAGCGCCCGCGCGTGCCGACCGGTATGCTGCCCGGCCGAAATTGTGAGCGCAGCCTGCTCGACCCCGCCAAGCGCGACAAGAACTTCGTGGTCGATGATGCGGAGCACGAACTGGGAACGGCCTTCAACGTCGCCGGGCGCGGTCTCGTCGTGATCGGCTCGTGCAGCCACCGTGGCATCATCAACACCGTCCGCCGCGCGCAGGCGGTGTCGGGCATCGACAAGGTCCACGCGATCGTTGGCGGTTTTCATCTCGTGCCGCCGCAGACTCGCGATCAGGCGCTGGAGACGGTCGCGCTGATGCAGGCGATCAACCCGGACTATATCATTCCCGGCCTTTGCTCCGGCGAAACCTTCATCGCCGCCGCACTGGCCGCCATGCCGGACAAGGTGATCCGGTCGATCGTCGGCGCGAGCTATATCTTCGGGGCGGCTTGAGGTCGGCTACGCGAAGCGAGAGCCGACTATCCCGCAAAGGCGATGAGGTTGCCGCCGGGATCGCGGAGGATGAACGTCTGCGCGCCCCACGGCTCACGCTTGAGGCGCTGATGCCACGCGACGCCGGCGGAGTCGAAGCTGTGTGCCAGCGCCTCGATGCCCTGAACGGTCACGGTCGCCGAAAGCGCATCGGCTTCGCGCTCCCGGAAGCCGTCCGCGAACACGGCATTGTCCGTGTGCCGCAGGTTGAGGCAAGCGCCGCCGCGCCGGACCTGCGCGTAGAAGGGCGGATCGCCGTGTACGAACGTGAGCGTGAAGCCGAGGCGATCGACATAGAAGGCGCACGCCGCGCCCAAATCCGGCACGAAAAGCTGTGGTTCGGCCGCGATCAGATGTGGTTCTTCATTCATGGTCGTCCTCCTTCGTGTCGCCGGCGAGCCGGAGCATCACATCGGATGCGGCAAGCAGCGTTCGACGATCGGCATCATCGAGGTGATGGAACATGGCATCTGCCAACCACGCCCGGCGTCGCGTCATCGCCCGGTGCAAAGCGAAGGCGCCGGCATCGGTCAGGGCTATCAGGTGGCGGCGACGATCGGCCGGATCGGTCGGCCGTTCGATAAACCGGCGATCTTCCAGTCGAACCAGCAGGCGGCTCAGCGATTGAGGCTGCAATCCCTCGCCGCGTGCGAGCGCCACCGCGCTCATCGGGCCTTGCCGATGCAGCGATGCGAGCAGCGCCAAGCCGCCGCCCGTGACCTCGCCGTCCAAAGCCGGTCGTCGCAACCGGCGGGCAAGGCGGAGCACCGCCCGCACGATCTTTGCCTCGTCCGCTTCATGGCTATCCGCATCGCTCATTTAATACGCATTGCGTATTATATTTGAACTGTCAAGGTCGGGCGGGCTTCGCGGTCGGGACGGATACAGGGGTCGGTCTAAGGTGTGAGGATATCCTTCTGCCGCGCGCAATCGGCCTCGCCGAACGCTGCTCCTGAAGACTTCGCCCGGAGTTGCCGATCGGACATGGAGAACGAGCCGCTCCGAAAACGAGAGCTCGCGTGCGCTTGCGATGTCACGATCCGGTCGCAACGGATCGGTGCCGCCCAACGCGTGTGCGATTCAGGCGGCGCTGGCCGCTGGCCCCGCTAAACGCTCGGATCGGCGATCGCCGTCACCAGCCAGTCGTGGAACAGTTTGACCGGCCGCTGCAGCATCGCGCGCGGGCGACAGGCGAACCAATAGCTGTACGGGCTTTCGATCTCGATATCGAACAATCGCACCAGCCGGGGGTCGCGCGCGTCCTCGAAATGGCTTTCGTGCATGAACGCGACGCCGAGCCCCTGCGCGGCCGCCTCTAGCATCAGCGGCCCCGAATCGAAATGGTCGATCGCCAGCGGGGGCGTGTTCTCCAGCCCCGCCGCGGCGCGGAATTCGGTGAACAGATCGGGCATGTCCTTGTGGACGAGCGCGGTCAGCCCGGCGAGCTGTTCGGGCCGGGTCACCGGATTGGCGCCTTCGAGCATCGCCCTGGCGCCGATCACGTAGATCGAATTGCGGTCGAGCCGTTTGCCGTACAGCGCCGGGTCCATCTCGCGCGCGAGCGCGATCACCGCGTCGAGCCCCTCGCCGAGCCGGGCGAAGCCGTGGCCGGCGGTGTCGATATCCAGATGCAGCTCGGGATGTTTGGCGCGCAGGTCGGCAAGCTTGGGGAACAGCCGCTGCGAGGCGAACAGCGGCATGATGCCGAGCCGCAGCCGCAGCATTTCGGTGCCGCTGGTCATGATCTCGACCGCGTCGGAGAGGCTGTCGAGCGCGGGCGCGATCTGCTGGAGCAGGCGTTCGCCATCGGCGTTGAGCACTACCGCCTGATGCCGCCGCTCGAACAGCGGCTTGCCGATGAAGCGTTCGAGCGCCTGGACGCGGCGGCTGAGCGCGGGCGCGGACAGCGCGAGTTCCTGCGACGCGGCCTTGATCGAGCCGAGCCGCGCGACCTGAACAAACGCCTCGATCGCGGTCAGGGGTGGCAGTCTGCGCATCGAACTCCCGGTTCCTTGTGCAGCGCAACATAATTGCTCTGGATCGAATCTACCACCCTCATCATGCAAAAAGCGAGTCGCGATTGCAATTTCTGCATCCCAAGACAATCTCTTCGCACTTGCACAAGATCGCGCTGCGACGCACATAGCGGGTGCCTTTCAGGCATCCTCTCCTAAAACTTTCACGGCCAGCCCTTCGGGGCTGGCCTTTTTTTGTCCGCGCGCCGCGTGCCGCCGGAACCTCTCGCATTACCGGAACCGTCATCCTATCTCCTGCGCTTGAGCGTGCTACGGGAGCGGAATATGGCGGACGGCGAGGCACCGGGTAGAAAAGTGCAGGTCGCGAACGCGCGGCCGGAGGATAGCGGGCGCGGCCTGGCGCATGTGCCGCGCGCGATGATGGCGGCGCTCGGACTCGCGGAAGGCGATGTGATCGCGATCGAGGGCAAGTCGGTCACCCCCGCGCGCGCGGTCGCGCCCTATCCCGAGGACGAAGGGCTCGAGATTCTCCGCATCGACGGGCTCCAGCGGGCGAACGCCGGCGTCGGCTCGGGCGATTTCGTCGAGATCCGCAAGGTCGAATCGAAGCCGGCGGCGCGCGTGGTGTTCGCGCCCGCACAACAGAATCTGCGGCTGCAAGGCTCGTCGAACGCGCTCCAGCGCACCTTCCTCGGCCGCCCGCTGACGCAAGGCGACGTCGTCGCGACCGCGGGGCAGCAGCGCGTCGAGAACATGCCGCCGGGCGTCCAGCAATTCCTGCGCTCGCCCGCCTATGCGCTCCAGGAAATCCGCCTCGCCGTCATCAGCACGACCCCGAAAGGCGTCGTGCATGTGGACGAGAATACGGAAATCGAGCTTCGCCCCGAGTATGAAGAACCCAAGGAAGCGCGCCGCGCCGATGTGACCTATGACGACATCGGCGGCATGGGGCCGACGATCGACCAGCTTCGCGAAATGGTCGAGCTGCCGCTGCGCTACCCCGAATTGTTCCAGCGGCTTGGCGTCGATCCGCCCAAGGGGGTGTTGCTGCACGGGCCGCCCGGTACCGGCAAGACCCGGCTCGCGCGTGCGGTGGCGAACGAGAGCGCGGCCGAGTTCTTCCTCGTCAATGGCCCCGAGATCATGGGCTCGGCCTATGGCGAATCCGAGAAGCGGCTGCGCGACGTGTTCGAGGAAGCGGCGAAGAACGCGCCCTCGATCGTGTTCATTGACGAGATCGATTCGATCGCGCCGAAGCGCGGGCAGGTCTCGGGCGAGGCCGAGAAACGGCTGGTCGCGCAGCTCCTCACGCTGATGGACGGGCTGGAGGCGCGCGCCAACGTGGTGGTGATCGCCGCGACCAACCGCCCCGAGGCGATCGACGAGGCGCTCAGGCGTCCCGGCCGGTTCGATCGCGAGATCATCGTCGGCGTGCCCGACGAGCGCGGGCGGCGCGAGATCCTCGGCATCCACACGCGCGGCATGCCGCTCGGCGACAAGGTCGATCTCGCCGAACTGGCGCGCACCACCTACGGCTTCGTCGGCGCCGATCTCGCCGCGCTGGCGCGCGAGGCGGCGATCGAGGCGGTGCGACGGATCATGCCGCGGCTCAACCTCGCCGACGGCACGATTCCGCCCGAGGTGCTCGATACGCTCGCGGTCACGCGCGAGGATTTCCTCGGCGCGCTCAAGCGTGTCCAGCCGAGCGCGATGCGCGAGGTGATGGTCGAGGCGCCGCGCGTCCGCTGGGAGGATGTCGGCGGACTCGACGACGCGCAGATGCGGCTGAAGGAAGGCGTGGAACTGCCGCTGAAAGACCCCGACGCGTTCCGCCGGATCGGCATCCGCCCGGCCAAGGGCTTCCTGCTCTACGGCCCGCCCGGCACCGGCAAGACCTTGCTCGCCAAAGCGGTCGCGCGCGAGGCGGAGGCGAATTTCATCGCCACCAAGTCGAGCGATCTGCTCAGCAAATGGTATGGCGAGAGCGAGCAGCAGATCGCCAAACTGTTCGCGCGGGCGCGCCAGGTCGCGCCATGCGTGATCTTCATCGACGAACTCGACTCGCTGGTGCCGGCGCGCGGCGGCGGCATGGGTGAGCCGCAGGTGACCGAGCGCGTGGTCAACACCATCCTGGCCGAGATGGACGGGCTGGAGGAGTTGCAGGCGGTGGTCGTGATCGGCGCGACCAACCGGCCCAATCTGATCGATCCGGCGCTGTTGCGCCCGGGCCGGTTCGACGAGCTGATCTACGTCGGCGTGCCCGATCGCGAAGGCCGTGAACGCATCCTGCGCATCCAGAGCGCGAAGATGCCGCTCGCGGACGATGTCGATCTCGCCGATCTGGCGGGCCGGACCGGCCGGTTCACCGGCGCCGACCTCGGCGATCTGGTGCGGCGCGCCGGCCTCGTCGCGCTGCGCCAGTCGCTGTCGGTCGGGCAGGTGACGCAGGCGCATTTCGACGAAGCGCTCAAGGAGTCGCGCGCCTCGGTCACGCCCGAGCTGGAACGCGAATATGAGCAGATCGGCGCGCGGCTGAAGCAGGATGCCTCCGCGCTCCAGCCGATCGGCTTCGTCGCGCCGGGGCAATTGGTACCGAAGACGACGTAACTGCTTCCGAATCGGTTCGTGTCGAGCGACGTCGAGACACTGGCCACAGCGGTTGTGGCACGTCCCTCGACTTCGCTCGGGACGAACGGGAAGACATGATCGTCACCCCGGCGCAGGCCGGGGCCGTCATGGGGCGCTCCGCCGGCCACGCGGCGGCTCCGGCCTGCGCCGGGGCGACGTTACTTGGACCAGCGGTATCCGCGCGTCGCCTCGGCGACGATCACCTCGTAGGAGTCGTACCACCGCCCACGTCCGAGTTCGCGAATCTCACGGTGGCGCGGATGCGCACGCCACGCGAGCGCGCTCGCCTCATCGGCCCAGAAGCTGATCGTGATGCCGAAACCGTCCGGCCCGCGCGTGCTCTCGACGCCGCGGTAGCCGGGTTGCGCGGCGGCGAGCATCGCCATCTCCGCCGAGGCGGCCGCATAGCCGGGATCGTCGGCGGCGGTGCGCGCCGACAGGAAGATGACGAGCGTTTGCCCGGTGCGGTCCTGATCCATGCGGCGGGGCGATGCGCCGTTCGCAATGGGCTTGCAACCGATTTGCCGACGTGTTGGTTACGCGAATGTGACAAACCAGAACAGGAACTGCCGTTGACCCTCTCGACCACCGGTGATCGTTCGCCAGCGCCGGCGCGCCGCCCATCGCAGCAGGCGCTGTTCCTGCGCGGATTCCTCAAGCACCCCGTAATGGTGGGATCGGTCGTGCCCTCCTCGCGGCGGCTGATCCGGCAAATGCTGTCGCGCGTCGACTGGGGCAAGACCAAGCTGTTCGTCGAATATGGTCCGGGCGTCGGCACGTTCTGCCAGCCGATCCTCGATCGGCTCGCCCCGGACGCGACGCTGATCGCGATCGACACCAACCCCGATTTCATCGACCATCTGCGTGACGAGATCCGCGACTCGCGTTTCATCGCGCATCTCGGCTCGGCGGCGG
Organism: Sphingomonas pollutisoli; assembly: GCF_029167165.1. Classification (NCBI taxonomy): domain Bacteria; kingdom Pseudomonadati; phylum Pseudomonadota; class Alphaproteobacteria; order Sphingomonadales; family Sphingomonadaceae; genus Sphingomonas; species Sphingomonas pollutisoli. The sequence goes on along the minus strand of NZ_JARFNJ010000003.1, from coordinate 210,546 downwards.
ACGTGCAGGCGATCATCGCCGAACATGGCTTCGAACAGGCCGATTACGTGCTGTCGGGACTGCCGTTCTCGACGCTCCCGCCCGGTGTGGGCGACGCGATCGCCAGCGCGACCCATCGCGTGCTGCGCCCCGGCGGCGCGTTCCTCGTCTATCAGTTCCGCGCGCGGGTGCGCGACTTCCTCGCCCCCGCGTTCAAGCGGATCGATCATGGTTTCGAATGGTGGAACGTGCCGCCGGCGCACCTGTTCTGGGCGTGGAAGGATTGAGACGCACAGATCGGGCACCCAACACCGTTCGCACCGAGCGAAGCCGAAGTGCGTGCCACAAGCGCTGGTGTCCGGGGCGCGTGCTTCGACTGCGCTCAGCACGAACGGGCTAGGGGGACATGCGCTACGCCGCGATCGGGAAGCGCAGCAGCCGGTTCTCGACCGGCACCAGCGCCTCCGCGCCCAGGCCGACCGCGCGGACGATCTCGGGATGGCCGGCGTCGAGCCCGCCGGTGAGCGACCCGAACGCGGGCAGCACCAGCTTGGTCGGCGTGGCGACGAAGCAGCGGCGCGAGATGGTCTGCCCGCGCACGCGCAGCCGCAGCTTGGGGTGGTAATGGCCCGAAAGTTCGGCGCGAGTCTCGCCCGCCACCGCCTCGTGGCGTAGCACCAGCCCGTCGATCACCGCCTCGGCGGCGACGTCACCGCCGCAGCGGTCGATCAACCCGGCGTCGTGGTTGCCGGTGATCCACGTCCAGCGGCATGTCCCCGCCAGCGTGCGGAGCATCGCCTGCGCGGCGTCGGGCAGGCGCTCGCAGCCGGCGCTGTCGTGGAAGCTGTCGCCGAGACACCAGATCTCCGCCGCCTTGGTCATGTCCGCCAGCGCGGTGAGATCGGCGAGTGTCGCCATCGAATCATAGGGAGGCAGCATCTGGCCGCGCATCGCGAACCAGCTCGCCTTCTCGAAATGCAGATCGGCGACGATCAGCGCGGCGCGCGCCGGCCAGAACAGCGCGCCTTGCGCGAGCGCGACGAGCTCGAAGCCTGCGAACGAAAAGCGAACCATGCGCCGCTATGCGGCCAAAACGACGGGCGGATCAAGTGCGCGATCGCGCCCGCGCCGACCGATGTGGCGGCGCAACAAAGTCCTTTGCAGGCTCGTTCAGCGCGCGTACAGCCGCTCGTCCAACCGTCAGGTCCAACGCCCGCCATGTCCTCCGTGCCTGAAGCGACAGGTCATTCCGCACATCCACATCCAGCGCTTCTGGCGACGACGGTCGGCGCGATCGGCGTGGTGTTCGGCGATATCGGCACCAGCCCGATCTACGCGTTCCGCACGGCGCTCGCACTCACCACCGCCGATGGCGCCGAGGTGAACGAGGTGCTCGGCGTGCTGAGCCTCGCGCTCTGGTCGCTGATCCTCGTCGTGACGATCAAATACGTCGTCTTCCTGATGCGCGCCGACAATCACGGCGAAGGCGGCGTTCTCGCGCTGACCGCGCTCGCGCGCCGCGGGCTCGGCAAACGCTCGCTGATCGCGCTGGTGCTCGGCGCGTCGGGCGCGGCGCTGTTCTACGGCGACGCGATCATCACGCCGGCCTTGTCGGTGCTGTCGGCGGTCGAGGGTCTCAAGACGCTGCCGGGCGCCGGCAATATGTTCAGCGACGACATGATCCTGCTGCTGACGATCGCGATCCTGATCGGGCTGTTCGCGATCCAGTCACGCGGCACCGCGCATGTCTCGAAGCTGTTCGGCCCCGTCTGCATCCTGTGGTTCCTGTGCATAGGCGGCCTCGGGCTGTGGCACATCACCGACGAAATCTCGATCGTACGGGCGTTCCTGCCCCATTACGGCGCGATGTTCCTGTTCACGCACGGCGTGACCGGGCTGTTCGTGCTCGGCGCGGTGTTCCTGACGGTGACGGGTGCGGAGGCGCTGACCGCCGACATGGGCCATTTCGGGCGGCGGCCGATCCGGATCGGCTGGTTCGCGCTGGTGCTGCCCTGCCTGTTCCTCAACTATCTCGGGCAGGGTGCCTTCGTGCTGAGCGCGCTCGAGACCGCGCACGCGGCGGGCGGCGATATCGGTGACCGCGACTGGTTCTTCCTGATGGCGCCGGACTCGGTGCGGCCGGTGCTGGTGATCCTCGCGATGCTGGCCACGATCATCGCCAGCCAGGCGGTCATCACCGGCGCGTTCTCGCTGACCCAACAGGCGATCCAGCTCGGGCTGCTGCCACGGTTGCGCATCCGCCAGACCTCGGCGGCGCAGGCCGGGCAGATCTATCTGCCGTCGATCAACTGGATGTTGCTGGCGGGCGTCCTCATCCTGGTCGTGCAGTTCCGCACCTCCTCGGCGATGGCGGCCGCTTATGGCATCGCCGTCACCGGCACGATGGTCGTCACCACCTGCCTCGCGTATATCGTCGTGCGGCATACCTGGGGCTGGTCGCGCGCGCGCGCCATCCCGCTGATCCTGCCGTTCCTCGTGCTCGACGTGATCTTCTTCGGCGCGAACATCCTGCGCGTGATCGAGGGGGGCTGGGTGCCGCTGCTGGTCGCGGCGATCCTGGGTTTCACGATCTACACCTGGGTGCGCGGGCGCGGCATCGTGCGCGCGTTCGAAAAGCGGCAGAGCATCCCGCTCACCGATCTCGCCGCCGCGCTCGCCAAGCGCCCGCCCGAGCGCGTCGAGGGGACGGCGGTGTTCCTGACCGCCAATGCCGAGGGCGCGCCGGGCGCGCTGCTCCACAACCTCAAGCACAACAAGGTGCTGCACGAGCGCAACCTGATCGTCAGCATCCGCACCGCCGACCGGCCGTTCGTCGATCCGGAGGAGCGCGTTCGCTCGACCGCGATCGACGACAATTTCAGCTCGGTCGTGCTGACCTACGGCTTCATGGAATCGCCCGACGTACCGCACGATCTCGGGCTCGTGCGCACCGACGAGCGCAAATTGCTCAACCCCGCCAAGACCAGCTATTTCATCGGCCGCAACACGATCAAGCCCGCCGCCGATGTCGGCATGCCGATCTGGCAGGACCGCATCTTCATGTTCCTCCAGCGCAACGCGAGCGACCCGACCGACTTCTTCCACATCCCGCCCGGCAAGGTGCTGGAACTGGGCGAGCAGGTGACGGTCTAGGCGGGGAGCCTCACGGGATCAGCCGCTCGGCGCGGAGCTGCGCGAACAGATCGGTGAAGGCGTCTTCGGTCGCGCGATAGTCGGTGAAGCCGAGCCGGCGGCTCTTGGACATATCGGTGACGACTTCGATCGGCCGGCCGAGATCGGCATCGGTATGCCAAGGGGACGCGAGCCGGCCGAGATCGGGTTCGGCGAGCCCCTCGCGCGCGGCGATCTCGCGCCACAGCGCGGCATCTCCCGCCATCTGCGCTTCGAGCGGTCGAATCTCGCCGTCGAACGGTGCCGGCTCCAGCCCGAACCACGCCGCGATCCGCCCCCACATCCAGCTCCAGCGGAAGACGTCGCCGTTGACGACGTTGAAGGCTTCGTTGGCGGCGGCCGGCGTTTCGGTCGCCCACAGCAGATGGCGTGCAAGCAGCGCGGCCTCGGTCATGTCGGTGAGGCCGTTCCATTGCGCCGGCGAGCCGGGGAAGCGGAACGGCCGCCCGGTCTCGCGGCACAGCGTCGCATACACCGCGAGCGTGGTGCCCATGTTCATCGCATTGCCGACCGCCTTGCCGATCACGGTATGCGGGCGATGCACGCTCCAGGTGAAGCCGTCGCGCGCGGCGGCGGCGAACAGTTCGTCCTCCTGCGCATAATAGAAGTTCTCGACATCGAGCCGGCCCTGTTCCTCGCGGAACGGCGTCTGCGGGAGCGTGCCTTTGCCATAGGCTTCGAACGGCCCGAGATAATGTTTGAGGCCCGTGACCAGCGCGACGTGGCGCGCGCCCGCGTTGGCGGCGCGCAGCCCGTCGAGCAGGTTGCGCACCATCGCCGAATTGACGCGGATGTTCTCGGCCTCGCTGTCCTGGCGCAGCCACGTCGTGATGAACACCGCGTCGACGTCGAGCCCGGCGAGCGCGGCCGCCGTCGCAGCCGCATCCTGGAGATCGGCGGCGACGGGTATGACGCTGGCCTGCTCCCGCGGGCGACGCGCCAGCCCGTGTACGCGCCATCCGCGCGCGTTGAGCAACGTCGCGGTGGCGCTGCCGACGATTCCGCTCGCGCCCACCACCAATGCCGATCCGGCCATGTGCAAACTCCGTCCAGTGAGGGTGTCAGCTAGGTATCCGGCGGGTGGCATGCCAGCTCGATATTTTCGGGCGGCGGTGGAACCATCGGGCGCGCTATACAGGGCGCCATGAGCGACACCCCTGCGATTCGCGTCGGCATCGGCGGCTGGACCTACGAGCCGTGGCGCGGCACCTTCTTCCCCGAGAAATGGCCGCACAAGCGCGAACTCGAATATGCCGCGCAGCATCTGACCGCGATCGAGGTCAACGGCACCTATTACAGCAGCCAGAAGCCCGCGACCTTCGCGAGCTGGGCGAAGGCGGTGCCGGATGGCTTCGTCTTCACGCTCAAGGCCTCGCGCTATTGCACCAACCGCAAGGTGCTCGCCGAGGCGGGCGAGTCGATCGCCAAATTCGTCGGGCAGGGCATCGTCGAACTGGGTGATCGGCTCGGCCCGATCCTGTGGCAGTTCATGGCCACCAAGCGATTCGACGCGGAGGATTTCGGCGCGTTTCTCGCGCTTCTGCCGACATCGCACGCGGGCGTCGCGCTGCGCCACGCGGTGCAGGTCCGGCACGAGAGCTTCGCGGTGCCCGAGTTCGTCGCGATGGCGCGCGAAGCCGGGGTGGCGCTGGTCTATGCCGATTCGGCCGACTATCCGGCGATCGCCGATGTGAGCGGTGATTTCGTCTATGCGCGGCTCGAGAATGCGGTCGAAGACGAGCCGGCCGGTTATGCCGCGGACGCGCTCGACCGCTGGGCGGACGTGTCGCGCCGATGGGCCAAGGGTGAGCAGCCGGACGGCCTGCCCTATGTATCGCCGGATGCGCCGGCGACACGGCCGCGCGAGACGTTCGTCTTCTTCATCAACGGCGCCAAGGTTCGCGCGCCGCATGGCGCGATGGCGTTGATCGAGCGGCTGGCGCGCTAAACGCACGCGATCCATGAATTTCGGTCATCGCTGATATGAGCGCCAGTCACGGTGACATAATCGTGAGACGTGCGTTAGACAGGCGTGAGAACCCATTCCCGTACAGCAGAGAGAGACGATGCGATGCCGAACATGCCGGAACCGGTAGTGTCGAGGCGCGGCGTTCTCGCCGGCGGCGCGGCGACCGCCGTCGTCGCCGCGAGCCCAGCCAACGCCGCGCGCGCGGGTGAGCGCCCCGCCGCCGATCCCGCGCCGGCGAAGGTCTCGTTCAAGGTCAACGGAGAGCGCCGCGACTTGACGCTCGATGCGCGCACGACGTTGCTCGACGCTTTGCGCGAGCACCTGCACCTCACCGGCACCAAGAAGGGTTGCGATCATGGCCAGTGCGGCGCTTGTACGGTGCTGGTCGATGGCGTGCGGATCAATTCCTGCCTGAGTCTCGCCGTGATGCACGAGGGCGACGACGTGACGACGATCGAGGGTCTCGGCACACCGGAGAAACTCCACCCGCTCCAGGCCGCGTTCGTCAAGCATGACGGCTATCAGTGCGGCTATTGCACGCCGGGGCAGATCTGCTCGGCGGTCGGGGTGCTCGACGAGATCAAGCGCGGCGTGCCGAGCCATGTCCAGGCCGATGTCGCCGCCAGCCCGGCCTTTTCGAACATCGAAGTGCGCGAACGGATGAGCGGCAACATCTGCCGCTGCGGCGCCTATTCGAACATCGCCGAGGCGATCGCAGACGTCGCAGGAGGCAAGGCATGAAGGCGTTCACCTACGAACGCGCGCACGATCCGGTCGCGGCGGCGCGGGCCGTGGCGGGCCGGCCGGGCGCGCGCTTCATCGCCGGCGGCACCAATCTGCTCGATCTGATGAAGATCGAGGTGGAGACGCCGGTCCACCTCGTCGATGTTCAGGATCTCAAGCTCGACAGGATCGAGCCGACCGACTCGGGTGGGCTGCGCATCGGCGCGCTCGTCACCAATACCGACCTGGCCGCCGATGCGCGGGTGCGCCGCGATTACGGTGTGCTGACGCGGGCGATCGTCGCGGGTGCGTCCGGCCAGCTCCGCAACAAGGCGACGACCGCAGGCAATCTGCTGCAACGCACGCGGTGCGCGTATTTCTACGACACCAACATGCCCTGCAACAAGCGCAAGCCCGGTTCGGGGTGCGCCGCGATCGGCGGCGTCTCGCGCCAGCTCGCGGTGATCGGATCGAGCGACAAATGCATCGCCACCCACCCGTCCGACATGGCGGTGGCGATGCGCGTGCTCGACGCCACGGTCGAGACGGTCAACGCGGCCGGTGAGACGCGTGCGATCCCGATCGCCGACTTCCACCGCCTGCCCGGCGACACGCCGCATATCGAAACGGCGCTGGCGCCCGGCGAACTGATTACGGCGGTGACGCTGCCCAAACCGATCGGTGGCCGGCATGTGTACGAGAAGGTGCGCGACCGCGCATCCTACGCCTTCGCGCTCGTCTCCGTCGCGGCGGTGATCCAGCCGGACGGCACCGGCCGCGTCGCGCTCGGCGGGGTCGCGCACAAGCCGTGGCGGGAAGCAGCGGCGGAGGCGGAGTTGCCGCGTGGCGCCAGGGCCGTCACCGCGAAGTTGCTCGCCGGCGCCAAGCCGACCCACGACAATGCCTTCAAACTCCCGCTCGCCGAACGGACGCTGGCGGCGGCGATGGCCGAAGTGAGGACGACCGCATGAAGTTCGAAACGCCCGCGGGCGACAACCCCATCGACCGGATGACCGTGGTCGGCCGGGCGCACGCTCGGATCGACGGCCCGCTCAAGACGACCGGCACCGCGCCTTATGCCTATGAACATCATCGGGAGATTGCCGATCCGGCCTATGGATATGTCGTCGGCGCGGCGATCGGCAAGGGGCGGATCAGCGCGATCGATCTCACGCAGGCGAAGGCGGCGCCCGGCGTGATCGCGATCGTCACCGCGGACAATGCCGGCAAGCTCGGCAAGGGCAAGTTCAACACGGTCAAGTTGCTCGGTGGCCCCGAGATCGACCATTATCACCAGGCGGTCGCCATCGTCGTCGCCGAGACGTTCGAGCAGGCGCGCGCGGCGGCGGCGCTGGTGCGCGTCGATTATGCGCGCGCCGAGGGCCGGTTCGATCTCGAAACGGCGTTGAAGACCGCGCCGCTCGCCGGCGGATCGAGCGATGAGGGCAGCGGATCGCCCGGCGTGGACCGGGTCGGCCAGTTCGAACAGGCATTCGCGGCCGCGCCGGTCAAGCTCGACGCGCATTACAGCACGCCCGACCAGAGCCATGCGATGATGGAGCCGTTCGCCTCGATCGCGGCGTGGCGCGGCGACGAACTGACGGTGTGGACCTCCAACCAGATGATCGCATGGGGGCACGGCGATCTCGCCCGAACGCTCGGCATCCCCAAGGAGAAGATCCGCTTCCTGTCGCCCTATATCGGTGGCGGTTTCGGCGGCAAATTGTTCCTGCGCACCGATGCGGTGCTCGCCGCGCTCGGCGCGCGCGCGGCGGGGCGCCCGGTCAAGGTCGCGCTCCAGCGCCCGCTCATTCCCAACAACACCACGCACCGCCCGGCGACGCGCCAGCATATCCGCATCGGCGCGACCAAGGACGGCACCATCACCGCGATCGCGCATGACAGCGGCTCGGGCGACCAGCCCGATGGCGAGCCGGAGACCGCGGTCAACCAGACCAAGCTGCTCTATGCCGGCGCCAACCGGAGGATCTCGATGCACCTCGCCGTGCTCGATCTGCCCGAAGGCAATGCGATGCGCGCGCCGGGCGAGGCACCGGGTATGATGGCGCTGGAAATCGCGATCGACGAAATGGCCGAGAAGCTCGGGATGGACCCGATCGCGTTCCGCATCAAGAACGACACCCAGGTCGATCCCGAAAAGCCCGAGCGCCGCTTTTCCGAACGCCAGCTCGCGCGCTGCCTCGAAGACGGCGCCAAGCGCTTCGGCTGGTCGCGACGCAACCCCAAGCCGGCGCAGGTCCGCGACGGGCGCTGGCTGGTCGGCATGGGTGTCGCCGCCGCGTTCCGCAACCATATCAACATGGCGTCGGGCGCGCGCGTGCGGCTCGGCCAGGGCGGTGTCGTCACGGTCGAGACCGACATGACCGATATCGGCACCGGCAGCTACACGATCATCGCGCAGACCGCCGCAGAGATGATGGGCGTGCCCGTCGACGCCGTCGTCGTGAAGCTCGGCGATTCGCGCTTCCCGGTCTCGGCCGGGTCGGGCGGCCAGTTCGGCGCGGCCAATGCGACCGCCGGCGTCTATGCCGCGTGCGTCAAGCTGCGCGAGGCGGTGGCGCAGCGGCTCGGCTTCAATTCGGCCGATACCGTGTTCGAGGGCGGCAAGGTCCGCAGCGGCAACCGCTCGACCGATCTCGCGCAGGCGGCCAACGCCGGCGAGTTGGTCGCCGAGGACAAGATCGAGTTCGGCAAGCTCGGCGATACCTATCAGCTTTCCACCTTCGGCGCGCATTTCGTCGAGGTCGGCGTGGATGCGTTCACCGGCGTGACGCGCGTGCGCCGGATGCTGGCGGTGTGTGCGGCCGGGCGTATCCTCAATCCGCAGACCGCGCGCAGCCAGGTGATCGGCGCGATGACGATGGGGGTCGGCGGCGCGCTGATGGAGGAACTCGCGGTCGACACGCGCTTCGGGTTCTTCGTCAACCATGATCTCGCCGGCTACGAGGTTCCGGTGCATGCCGACATTCCGCATCAGGAGGTCGTGTTTCTCGACGAAGCCGACGACAAGGCGAACCCGATGAAGGCCAAGGGGGTCGGCGAACTCGGGCTGTGCGGCGTCGGCGCGGCGGTCGCGAACGCGGTTTACAACGCGACCGGCGTGCGTATCCGCGATTATCCGATCACGCTCGACAAGCACCTCGAACGCCTGCCGGCCCTCGTGTGATCCTCGGAGACCCGCAATGAACCCCGCCACCACCGCCGTCTTGTTCATCGAATATCAGAACGATTTCGTGACCGAGGGCGGCGCGCAACATTCCGCTGTCGCCGAGGTGATGGCACAGACCGATATGCTGGCGCACAGCCGCGCCGTCGCGGAGCAGGCGCGCGCGCGTGGCGCGACGATCCTGCACGCGCCGATCATGTTCGCGCCCGGCTATCCGGAAGTGCCGGCCGAACCGTATGGCATCCTGGCCGGAATCGTTCAGGCGCAGGCTTTCCGCAAGGATAGCTGGGGTGCCGAGCTGGCGCCTGACATGACGCCGGTGGAGGGCGATATCGTGATCGAGGGTAAGCGCGGGCTCGATTGTTTCGCCAGCACCAACCTCGATTTCATCCTGCGCCAGCGCGGGATCACGGACCTTGCCATCGCCGGGTTCCTGACCAATTGCTGCGTGGAATCGACGATGCGCTCGGCCTATGAGCGCGGCTACCGGGTGGTGACGTTGACCGATTGCACCGCGACGCTGAGCGCGGCGGAGCAAGCCGCGTCGATCACCAAGAACTTCCCGATGTTCTCGCGGCCGCTCGATCATGGTGCTTTTCTGGCGGAACTCGCCGACTGACCAGAGCCTCGCGCGCTTCGACCGCGCTCGTCTTCGGTCAGCGCAAGTCGATTGGGGCGAAGGCGTAGGTGCGCCGATTACGCCATGCCGGCATCGAGGGTGAAGCCGACCGGGTTCGTGTCGACCAGGGCGCGCGTTTTAGTATCCATGCCGCCTCGACTTTGGTATAAGCAGTGTCGGCAGCACTAGCCCCGGCCATAAGTCCTTCTTAACCTCTGGGCCCGCATAGGTATGCCCGGAGGGTTCAGGCATGTTGCGCCGCTTTTACACCTGGCTCAGCTTCGCTGGCGAACCCGATATTCGGGTTGCGCAATATGGCGAACTCAAGCGCCAGATACCCCTCCTCTATGCCCTGCTGATCCTCAACGCGAGCGCGGTGAGCTACACGCATTTCGCTTACGCGCCGGGATGGTTGACGCTGGGTGTCGCCGGGCTGCTCATCTCGGTGTCTTGCTGGCGACTGTTGATCTGGGCGTTCGCGCCGCCCGTCGTCGCGATCGATGCGACCGTCGCCCGCCGCACGTTGCGCAGGACGACGATTCTCGCCGCGCCGCTCTGCGTCGCGTTCGTGAGCTGGTCTCTCGCATTGTACCAATATGGCGGCCCGTTGGAGCAAGCGCATGTCGCCCTGTTCATCGCGGTCACGGTGATCGGTTGTATTTTTTGCCTTATCAGCGTTCCCCAAGCGGCGCTTCTCGTCACCGTGACGGTGATGAGCCCCTATCTCGTTTACAATTTTTTCCACGGCAACGCGGTCTTCACCGCCATGGCGCTCAACATCGCCCTGGTGACGGGTGTGATGATCCGCGTGCTGCTGAACAGCTTCGCGGGCTTCGCTACGCTCATTCGCTCGCAGGTGAGTCTCGCCGCGGAGCAGGCGGAGGCCGAGCGGTTGAGCAGCGAGAATGCGCGTCTGGCGCTGACCGATGTGTTGACCGGGCTGCCCAACCGGCGACACTTCTTCGCGCAACTCGACAGCGTGTTGAGGTCGCGCAAGATGACGGGGGAACGGTTCGCGGTCGGGGTTCTCGATCTCGACCGTTTCAAGCCGGTGAACGATACCTATGGACACGTCTTCGGTGACCGGCTCCTCGCCGCCGTGGGGGCGAGGCTCGCGAGCCGCGCCACTGACGCGTGCGAAGTGGCCCGGCTGGGCGGCGACGAGTTCGGCATTCTCATCCTGGACGATATCGATCGCGCCCGCGAGATCGGCCAGCGGATCTGCGACCTGCTGACCGAGCCGTTCGATATCGAAGGGCAACGGATCGTACTCGGCTGCTCCGGCGGGGTCGCGACTTTCCCGGATGCTGGCTCCTCCGTCCATCAACTGTTCGACCGGTCGGACTATGCGCTGTATCACGTCAAATCGCTCGGCCCCGGCGTGTGCGCGCTCTTTTCGGCGGAACACGAGACGCTTATCCGGTCCGAACGCGCGATCGAGGCGGCGATGCACACCGCCGATTTCGACACGGAACTGCATGTCCAGTTCCAACCCATATTCTGCACCGAGACCATGGCCGTGCTCGGCGTCGAAGCGCTGGGGCGCTGGACCAGCCCGACGCTCGGCGCGATAAAGCCCGACCAGTTCATCATGGCCGCCGAACGGCTCGGTTTCATGCACGCGATCACCGCGAGCCTGTTCCGCAATGCGCTGGCGTGCTTCGCCCGGATGCCGGAGCATATCGGGCTTTCGTTCAACCTGTCGGCGCGCGACATCGTTTCCACCGACACGATCGACCTGCTGATCGATATCATCGAGCGTGGCGATATCGATCCGAAGCGGATCACGTTCGAACTGACCGAGACCGCGCTGATGCGCGATTTCGAGGCGGCGGTCGCCAGCATCAAGCGTTTGCGCGCGCTCGGGATACGGATCGCGTTGGACGATTTCGGTTCGGGATATTCGAGCCTGAGCTACCTGCATCGGCTTCCGCTGGACAAGGTCAAGGTCGACCGCAGCTTCATCGCGGACATGGATGAAGCGTCCGGCCGCAACATCATTTCCGCGATCCTCGGGCTTTGCCAGACGCTCGGACTCGACTGCATCATCGAGGGAGTCGAGACGGACGGGCAGCTCCAGCAGTTGCGCGACATCGGCTACAGAATGGCGCAAGGCTATCTCTTCGCGCGACCGATGGGGCTGGAGGCCTTCCTGAAATCGTTCGACCGCGGCTGGGCCGCCGATTTTCGGCCAATGTCGTCCGGCAAGCCGAAACTTCAGATCGTGGCGTGACCGGGCGCTGAAGAAGACGGAAGGCGCGGCGCGAGACCGCGATCGCGCCTTCGGTCCGCGTATCAGGCGGGTACGCCCTGTGCCGGCGGCAGCGTCGAGATTTCGGAAGAGCCCGACCAGATGTTGATCCCGCCATCCTCGGCGGCGGCATCGATCGCCGCAAGTTCGTCGGCGGTGAAGTCGGCGGCTTTTACGGCATCGAGCGAGTCGTCGAGCTGCTCGACGGTGCGCGCGCCGATCAGCGCCGAGGTGATGCGCGGATCGCGCAGAACCCAGGCGATCGCCATCTGCGCGAGCGTCTGGCCACGGTGCCTGGCAATCGTGTCGAGCGCGCGGATCGCGGACAGGTTCCGCTCGTTCAGCAGCGCCTGTGACAGCGATCCTTGCCGGCTGGCGCGCGCGTCGTCCGGCACGCCACCGAGATACTTTGCGGTCAGCATGCCTTGGGCGAGCGGCGAGAATGCGATGCAGCCGGTGCCGAGATCGTCCAGCGTGGCGAGCAACGCACGCTCGATCCAGCGGTTGAGGATCGAATAGCTCGGCTGATGGATGAAGAGTGGAACCTTCTCCTCGGCCAGGATCGCGGCGGCCCGCCGGGTCAGGCCGGGTTCGTATGACGATATCCCGACATAGAGCGCCTTGCCCTGCCGATGGAGCTGAACGAGCGCGCCCATCGTCTCCTCGAGCGGCGTAGCCGGATCGACCCGGTGCGAATAGAAGATATCGACATAGTCGAGCCCCATCCGCTTGAGGCTCTGGTCGCAGCTCGCGATCAGATATTTCTTGGAGGAGCCGATGTCGCCATATGGCCCAGGCCACATGTCCCAGCCCGCCTTGGTCGAGACGATCAGCTCGTCGCGGTGGGCCGCGAAGTCCGAGGCGAAGACGCGCCCGAAATTTTCCTCCGCCGAGCCGTAGGGCGGGCCGTAATTGTTGGCGAGATCGAAATGGGTGACGCCGCGATCGAACGCCCGGCGCAGGATCGCCCGGCCCGTCTCGAAGACGTCCGCACCCCCGAAATTCTGCCACAGTCCCAGGCTGATCGCCGGCAGTCTCAGCCCGCTGCGGCCGGTACGGCGATAGGGCATGCGCCCGTCATAGCGAGCGGGATCAGGCACATAGGGAGCGGAATACGGCATGAGTGACCTCCTCGGCGAAGGCGCCGTGTCTAGCCGCGTTTGCGATCCCGACCAACCCGCATGACATCGGATCGCCGCGGCGGAGCTCGGAATATCGGCCCCACTTCGATCACTCTGTTCCGCTTCAGAGATCGCCGAACGCCCAACGCAGCGTCGTCGCAAGGCCGAGCGCCCCCGTGCTGACCAGCGGCCTCGCAAGCGGCGGGGAGGCCGGCAGGCCGTGCATGCGCCGCGCCCACGCCGGCAGCAGGTCCACCGCCGCCTGCATCGTCACGCGCTGCAGCGGAATGGCGAGCGGGTTGTCCGGCATGTGGCCGAGAACCAGCCGGGCCACCTCGCGGGCGCGATCGTCCGCGATGAGCTGCGGTCGTCTGGCCTGGAGCGCGCGGTCGGTGCCGGCCGTGTCGGTCGGGAGCGGGGTTGCCCCGAGCGCGCGGCCAATCACCGCGAAATCCGCACAGTATAGATCGGCCTCGGTGCGCGACAGCCGGCGGCCGCCATAGCGTTGCCACGCGGCGAGGAAACTCCACGCCTCCGTGACATGCACCCAGCCTAGCAGATCGGGATCGTCCGCCCGGTAGCGCGTGCCGTCGGACAACACTCCCGTCACGCGGGCGTGAATCGCGCGCACATGCGCGATCGCGGCGGCCGCCTCCGCCCTGTCTCCGTAGGTGGTGATAGCGACGAAGCGCGCCGTGCGCCGGAGTCGCCCCAGCATGTCGGCGCGGAAGTCCGAATGATCCCAGACGCCCGCGAGCACCGCAGGATGGAGCATCTGGAGCAGCAGCGCCGATACCCCGCCGATCAGCATCGTCGTGACGTCGCCGTGGACGCGCCAGATGGGTGAGGCCGAATCGAACAGCGCGGCGTCGCTGCGGACGACGGGGCGCTCGCCATGTGCCCGATCGTTGAACAACGCCTCCACGCGACGCACGATGCTCTGCCTGGCGCGACGGTGAAGATACGAAGCCGGGCCGATCATTCACACGTGAACGCATCGACGCCGATTTGGTCGCGGTTGTATCGCGGCCTGCACGCCACTTCGTTGGAACTGCCATCGCTGTCACGCGGCCGTCACGCATCTTCATCATAGCGCGCGTGGAGGCGGCTGGGAAATCGCAAAGCGATTCGATGCCGGAACGATGCGCGACGAGGCGGCGGTTCGGAGCGTGTGACACTCCGGGCGGCAGCCGCTCAGGCGGCTTTTCGACATAGCGACATGGACCCCGGCACTCGGGGCCGAAAAGGGATACTGACATGCGTATTTCCAAGACCGTTCTGCTCGCCGGTTCGATGCTGAGCGCGCTGCTGGCGCCGCAAATGGCCCTCGCCGAAACGACCCCCGCGCCCGAGAACGCGCCCGCTGCGCCCGAGGCGCCCGCGAGTAGCGACGCCGGCACCGACAGCCCCGACATCGTCGTGCTCGGCTTCGGCCGCAGCCGCCAGGTGCAGACCGTCGACGCGCTCGACATCTCGCGCATCGTGCCCGGTGCCAGCCCGCTCAAGGCGATCGAGAAGCTCCCCGGCGTCAACTTCCAGTCGGCCGACGCGTTCGGCAATTACGAATGGGCGGTCCGCATCAGCTTGCGCGGCTTCAACCAGAACCAGCTCGGCTTCACGCTCGACGGCATCCCGCTCGGCGACATGAGCTACGGCACCGCCAACGGCCTCCACATCAGCCGCGCGATCATCTCCGAGAATATCGGCAGCACCGACGTCGCGCAGGGCGCCGGCGCGCTCGGCACCGCCTCGACCAGCAATCTCGGCGGCACGATCCAGTTCCATAGCGACGATCCCAAGGACACGGCGAACGTGACCGGTTCCGGCACCTATGGTTCCGCCAACACCTGGCGCGGCGTCGCGCGGCTCGATTCCGGGCTGATCGGCGATACCGTGGAGGGCTATGTCAGCTACGCTTACTACAAGACCGATAAGTGGAAGGGCTACGGCCAGCAGCGGCAGCATCAGGTCAACGCCAAGGTCGTCGCCGATCTCGGCCCACTCGGGGACATCTCGGCCTATTTCGCCTTCTCCGACCGGCGCGAGAATGATTATCAGGATCTCAGCCTCGACATGATTAAGCGCCGTGGTCTGCGGCTCGACAACATCAGCGATAATTATCCGCTCGCGATCGCGATCGCGACCGCGGCGCAGACCGGCCAGCCGCTCCCCGGCGGCGGCACGCTCGACGACAGCTATTACGACGCGGGCGGTCTGCGCCGCGACTATCTAGGTGGCCTCACCTTGAACGCCAATCTCGCGCCCGGCGTCACCGTCAAGACCACCGGCTATTATCACGAGAACAAGGGCCAGGGATCCTGGATCACGCCGTACAACCCGACCCCGGTCGGCGCGCCAAATGCCGACGGCACGCCGATCACCAACCCCGCGCCGCTGTCGTTCCGCACCACCGAATATGGCCTCAAGCGCGGCGGCATCATCAGCGCGCTGCGTTACGAAGCGGGTGCGAACACCTTCGGCTTCGGCGGCTGGTACGAGACGAGCACGCTCAACATCGCCCGTCGCCTCTACGGCATGGCGCTGGGAACGACGCCCAACCGCGCCACGCTCGCGTATCAGAGCAATCCCTACTCGACCGCCTGGGACGGCAATTACGACACCGAGACATTGCAATATCACGTCGAGGACACGCTCAAGCTGGCCGGCGACACGGTTGAAATCTCGGGTGGCTGGAAAGGCGTGCAGGTCATCAACACCGGCAAACTGCGGGTCGGCACGCTCGCGCAAGGCCGGATCAAGGCGCGCGACTGGTTCCAGCCGCAAGCCAGCGTGCTGTTCCGCGCGACGCAGAACGTCGAACTGTTCGCCGACTATACCGAGAATATGCGCGCCTTCATCGGCTCGGCCGCGGGCGGCCCGTTCGCGACCAGCCAGGCGCTGTACGACGCGGTGAAGAACACGCTCAAGCCGGAGCGATCGAAGACCGTCGAGGGCGGCGTTCGCCTGCGCAGCGGCGGGTTCCAGGCGTCGGCGGTGGGCTATTACGTCGATTTCAGCAACCGGCTGCTGTCGGTGGCGAACGGCGTCGGCATCCTCGGCAACTCGCCCACACTCAACAATGTCGGCAGCGTTCACACCTATGGCGGCGAGTTCTCGATCAACTACCGGATCGTCCAGCCGCTCTCGATCTTCGCGAGCTATTCGTACAACCATTCGCAATATCAGGACAACGTCAAGACCGCGGTTACGCCCGACTACCCGGATGGCCTCATCCATACTGCGGGCAAGACCGTGGTCGACAGCCCCGAGCATATGCTGAAGGGCGAGATCGTGTACGATCAGTACGGCATCACCGCGCGCGTGGGCGCCGACTATATGAGCAAGCGCTACTTCACCTACCTCAACGATCAGTCGGTGCCCGGTCGTGTCACGCTGGACGCCAGCCTCGGCTATCGCTTCGACGGCGACGGCCCGCTGCACGGCTTCGCGATCGTCGGCAACGTCACCAACCTGACCGACAAGAAGTATATCGGGACGATCGGCTCGAACGGCTTCATCAACAGCGGCGACAACCAGACGCTGCTGGCCGCCGCGCCGCGCCAGTTCTTCGTGACCGTGAAGAAGGGCTTCTAACGCGCGGGCGATCGGCGGCGCGCCGCCGTCGATCGCCTGCTCGGGCGGTGGCTTTCGAGCCCGGCGAGGGGCTCTGGCGCGGTCCTACCGCCTCCGCCGCAGACAGACCGAGAGTGCCGAGCGAGGTCCGATCCGCAGCGGGCGCGCGGACGGCCTCGTCCGCCTTCCACAATCGTACATGACCTCGGCGAGCCTCCTTTGCGGGTTGCGTCCCGCGTCAGGCACGCGGCGGCGCGGCGCCGCCCGTCGTCGCGCGCACCGACCGGATCGCGGCGACCGCGATCGACAGGTGACCCCCTCCTCCACATCTGCGGTGTGACGCATTCGAGCGTCCGGCCGAGCCTGTCGGTGGCCAATGCCCGCGAACACGGCCACGCAAGTATAATGCGAAGCGCGTGTTGTGCTTAAAATATGAGCAACGTTCTGCCGCGCTGCTCATATCATAGGCAATAATATTTCTTGTCTATACATTATTTTTCTCGCATCATTGGAGTCGAGAAGCGCCCCGAGAGGCGAAACCCGCAGGAGAGCGGTAGCAACGAAAATAAGGGGACTCCTATGCGTATGATCTCGGCAAAATTGCGCGTGCTGGGTTGCACGGCGACACTGGCTCTTTCGATCGGCTTTGCCGCCAGCGCCCGCGCGCAAACCAACGACACGCCGGCGGCCGCTTCCGCCGTCAACGAATCGGGAGAGCCCGATGGCGATATCGTCGTCACCGCGACCCGGCGCGACACCTCGCTGCAGCGGACGCCGATGGCGATCACGGCGTTGACCGGCCAGACATTGACCAACGCCGGCGTCACCAACATCGCGGATTACGCCAAGTTCGTGCCGAGCCTGCGCATCCAGGACAATGGACCCGGCCAGCGCCGCGTCAGCCTGCGCGGCGTGCAGACCTCCGGCGAGGCCACGGTGGGCGTCTATTATGACGACACGCCGGTGACCGGTTCGGTGGGCGTCTCGAGCGACGCGGCCGGACGCACCGCCGATTTCACGTTGTTCGACGTCAATCGGATCGAGGTGCTGCGCGGCCCACAGGGCACTTTGTACGGCGCGAGCTCGATGGGCGGCGCGATCCGGGTCATCCTCAACAAGCCGACGCAGGACTATGAGGGCAAGATCGAATCGCAGATCGCCGGAACCAAGGGCGGCGGCGTCGGCTATTTCGTCCAGGGCATGGTCAACGTGCCCCTCGTCACGGATTTGGTGGCGGTGCGTGCGGTGCTGTATCGGCGCGACGCCGACGGCTATATCGACAACAGCTTCCTCAAGCGCAAGAACGTCAACGACTATACCGCGACGGGCGGCCGGCTGATGGTGCGCGTGACGCCCTCGTCGAACCTGACGATCGACGGGTCGGCGATGATCGAGAATACCGATGCCTATTCGGCGAGCTGGAACCCCGCCGTCGGCGACTATAAGGCCGCGACGCAGGTGATGCTGCCCTACACCGACCGCTCGCAGATCTACAACCTCACCGGCAAACTCGATCTCGGTGCCGCGTCGATCACGTCGATCACGTCCTATCAGCATCGCCGCTCCGCATATGCGGCGGACGACAGCTATTATATCGGCAGCTACCGCACCGCCGCGCGGTGCGCGGCCTATGTCAACGCGGGCGGCGCCTGCTCTACCGATCAGCTTACCAATTATTACGGCTATATCGACAGCCTGAGCCCGGCGGCGATCTACTATCCGGGAACGACCAAGGATTTCACGCAGGAGGTACGGATCAGCTCGAACGGAACGCATCTGTTCGACTGGACGATCGGTGGCTTCTACCAGAACCGCAAGAATAACGTGACATCGGAGGACGTGCGCGCCGACAAGGTGACCGGCGACATCATCACACCCAATCAAATCTTCTATCGCCGCGAGATCTTCGACAAGCTCGAACAATATGCCGCGTTCGGCGAGGGCACGTTCCATCCCACGCCGACGATCGGCCTGACCGCGGGTATCCGATACTTCAGCTACAACAAGACGGTGCAAGGCTTCACCGACGTGGCCTGGACGCTGATCGGCGCGCCGGCGCGGCCGCTGTCGTCGGTCGATTCTTCGGAAAGCGGCACGTTGCTCAAGTTCAACGCGTCCTGGCAGGCGAACGCCGACATGATGTTTTACGCCACCGCGTCGCAGGGCTTCCGCCCGGGGGGTGCCAACCAGGTGATCGGCCTGTCGGCGGACCTGACCCCGTACAAATCGGACAGCCTGTGGAATTACGAGATCGGCGCCAAGCTCGGCCTGCTCGACCGCAAGCTGACGCTGAACCTCGCCGCGTATCAGATCGACTGGACCAACATCCAGGTCAGCGGCCGCACCACCAACGGCGCGTTCAGTTTCTTGTCCAATGCCGGTGCCGCCCGTATCCGGGGTGTCGAAGCCGAAGCGTTCCTCCGCCCGATGCGCGGACTGCAACTCACCGTGTCGGGCAATTACATCGACCCGCGCTTGACGCAGGACCAAGTGAACGACTCGGTCGTCGCCGCCGGCCGGGTGGGTGACCGCATTCCTTATATACCGAATTGGGCCGGCTCGGCCGGCGCGGAATATACCAGGCCGCTCAGCAGCGGGCTCGACTTCTTCGCGCGCGCGGACGTGAATTATGTCGGATCGTCGTTCTCGGAATTCCGCCCCACCAACGTCTATCGCGTGAAGATGGCGGCATATTCGCTGACGAACCTGCGCATCGGTGTCGATCTCAAGCAGAGTGATGCGGGCGTCTATCTGTTCGTCAACAACCTGTTCGATGCGGTCGCGATCAACCGCGCGTCGCAATCGTCGACCGCGAACTCCTATTCCGCCACCTCCGCCGCGCCGCGTACGATCGGCATCAACGTGCGCAAGAGCTTCTGAACGCCCTTCCAGACAAAGGTACATCCCCATGACCAGATCGCTGTCGCGCGCGATACGCGTGTTGTTCCTGACCTCGGCGCTCGGACTGTGCGCGCCCGCCTTGGCGCAAACCGTGCCGAGCCCGAAAGCGGTGCTGGGGCATGACCCCGGCGACGATTATTACCTCGCCAATTACGAGGACTCGATCCGGTATTTCCGCGCGCTCGCGGCGGCGTCGGACCGGATCAAAATGTTCGACGCCGGCAAGACGACGCAGGGGCGCACGATGACCTATGCGGTCATCTCTTCGGCTTCCAATCTCGCCAGCTTCGAGAAGTACAAGGCGATCTCGAAACGGCTCGGCGATCCGCGCGGGCTCACAGACGAGCAGGCGCGCGAACTCGCCAAGAGCGGCAAGATCATCGTTCACATCGATGGCGGCATGCACTCGAGCGAAGTCTCCGACCATCAATTGCCGCTCGCGCTCGCCTACAAACTGCTGTCGGCGAAAAACGACGCCGAGATCGATGCGATCTTCGACAAGGTCATCCTGGTGCTGTGGCCGACGCTCAACCCGGACGGGCAGGACATGGTGGTCGACTGGTACCGGAAACAGCGCGGTACCAAATGGGAAACCAGCCGAACGCCCTGGCTGTACCAGGAATATGTCGGCCACGATAACAACCGCGACGGCTACATGCTCAACATGAAGGAAAGCCAGGTCGTCGTCGCGGCCGAGCAGACCTATTCGCCGGTGATCTGGTATTCGCAGCACCAGACCGCGCCGTTCCCGGCGCGAATCTGGGTGCCGCCCTTCGCCGATCCGGTATCGTCGAACATCAGCCCGTACATGCGAATCTGGACCAACGCGCTCGGCACCAACATCATGACACGCATGCAGGCCGAGCAGAAGCCCGGCGCGATCGCGCAGGCGCGTTTCGACAATTGGTACGCGGGCTTCCTCGATTACATCCATGTGTTCCGCAACACGATCTCCTTCTTCACCGAGACGGCGCATGACAGCGCCACGCCGATGACCACCAAGGTCTCGGACTTCCCGGCGAACATGCGCGATCTCAAGGCGCAGATCATGTATCCGGACCCTTGGCGCGGCGGCGAATGGCACCTCAAGAACTCGGTCGATTATATGGTGACCGCGTCGATGGCGGTGCTCGACACCGCGCAGAAATATGGCGAGACGCTGCTGTACAATCGCTATCAGGCGGGGCGTGACATGGTCGCGGCGTCGGCCAAGGACGGCCCGGCCGCCTATGTCATCCCGGCCGGCCAGACCGACATGCCCGAAGCGGCGTCGCTCGCGCAGTTGATGCTGAGCCACGGGCTCGATGTGCTTCAGATCGACAAGCCGGCGCTGATCGACGGCCATACGTATGACGCGGGCAGTTGGATCGTGCCGACGGATCAGCCCTTCGCCGGGCTGGCGCGCGAATTGTTCGAGAAGCAGACCTATCCCGACGCAATCCTCGACGGCACCGGCAAACCCGTGGATCTGCCCTATGACGTGACGGGGTGGACGCTGCCGATGCAGATGGGCGTGCGGGTCGATCGCGTCGTCCAGCCGCTCGCACCCGAACTGCGCGCCGGCATGCGCAAGATCAGCACGGCCACCCCGCCGGCCGGCGCGATATCGGGGACGGGGACGACGTTCCTGGTGAGCCGTCGGGTCAACAACAGTTACCGCGTACTCAACAGCGCGCTCGCGGCGGGCGGCAAGGCGGTGTGGACAAGCGCAGCGCTGAAACCCGGCGCGGCCCCCGAGGATGCGATCGCGATCACCGGCATGGCCGCGCCGGCGATGTCCAAGATCGCGGCGGATTTCAGCGCGGCGGTGACGGCTTCGCCGGACAAGCTGAGCGGCCCGGCCGTTCGCAAGGGGCGTGTGGCACTGTATCGCCCGTGGGGATCGAACATCGACGAAGGCTGGACGCGCTGGCTGCTCGAACACTATGATTTCCAGCCGAAGAGCGTTCACAACGCCGACGTGAAGGCCGGGCTGGCGGGCAAGTACGACACGATCATCATCCCGGACATGAGCGCGCCCAGCAAGGGGCGCCCCGGCGATACGGCGCCGGCTCCGGACGTGATCTCCGCGTACAAGGGGCCGCTCGGCACTCTGATGGACGGCTTTGCCCCCAGCCAGATGCCGGCGCCTTATGCCGGCGGGATCGGCAAGGACGGCGCCGCGAAACTGATGGCGTTCGTCCGCGAAGGGGGTACGCTGGTGGCGCTCAACAATGCCTCGGACGCGATCATCGATCTGTTCGATCTGCCGGTCACCAATATCCTGAAGGACGTGAAGAGCGAGCAGTTCTTCTGCTCCGGCGCGTTGCTGGCGGTCGAGCTCAAGCAGGGGGCGTCGGCGACGGCGGGCATGCCGGCGAACCCGATCGTCATGTTCGAGCGCGGGCCGGCGTTCGCGCCCAAGGCCGGGTTCCAGGGCGAGATCCTCGCGTCCTATCCCGCAACGGGCAATCCGCTGCGCAGCGGCGTGCTGCTCCACCCCGAAATGATCCAGGGCAAGGCGGCGGCAGTGTCCGTCTCGTACGGCAAGGGCAAAATCTACCTCTTTGGCTTCAAGCCGCAATGGCGTGCGCAGTCGCACGGCACCTACAAGCTCCTGTTCAACACGCTTTATCCCAGCACCGCCCAGTGACGTGCGGCGCTCCGGTCCCGCTCGGGACCGGAGCGCTCACCGCGTCGCGCCGAAACGGGCGACGAGATCGTAGCTGTTTCCGACGAACAATTGCCGCACATAGGTGATGCGGTCGCTGCTGCGCCACGTCCGGCGTTCGACGCACAGGCAAGCCGAGCGCTGCGGAATGCGTAACAGCCGGGCTTCCTCCGCCGTCGCTTCGAGCGCGGAGATACGCGTTTCCGCCTCCGTCCAGGGAACGTGCTTCAACAGCCAACTGCCCGGCGAGATCGCCTCGATATCCGTCGCGTCGCTGATGTCCGGCACCGCCTGCACGCTGATGAGCCGATATTCCAGCGCCAGCGGAATGCCGTCCGCAAGGTGCAGCCCTTCGAGCTCGAACAGATCGCCGCCACCGGCAAGCTGCATCTCGTCGTCGAGAGTGGGGACGGGCGGCCGCAGCCTGTGGCCGATGGGTTCATAGGCATAGGCTTGCCCACGTTCGCGGATCTGCGATGGCAGATCGGGAACATCGAGCACCATCGAATGCATGCGCGGCCGCGCGACGAAGGTGCCCGCGCGCTTGCGCCGGTCGATCAGTCCAGCCGACAGCAACGCGGACAGCGCCTTGTTCACCGTCATGCGCGCGCAGCCATAATGCTGCATCAACTCCTGCTCGATCGGCAGGCGGTCGCCGGGGGCGAGCTCGCCCGACAGGATGCGGGCCTCGAAGTCGGACCGGATCCGTTCGTGCAAGGGCTGTCTCATGCCGAAAGCGTCTCCAGCACACGGCGATAGCGCGCGATGATCGCCGCGCGCGCGCGATGCCTGCCACCGCTAACCAGCTTTGTGCCATGTCGCCAGACGCAATCGATCCCGCCCCGTCCGGCGGCGAAAACCAGCCCGTCGATCAGTCCATCGGCGGTACGCGCGGCCAGTGACGGGTGGGCGAGATCGAGGCTGACGAGATCGGCGGACACGCCGACCGCGAGCCCGGAGGTGACGCCCAACGCCGATGCGCCTCCGGCCAGGGCGGCGGTGTAGATATCGCGGCCGGTCGATCGCCCGGTATCGTTCGCGAGCATGTTGCGGCCGCGATGCGCCAGTCGCTGCCCATATTCGAGCAGGCGCATTTCCTCGGTCGCGTCGATCAGCACGTTCGAATCGCTGCCGATACCATAGCGCCCGCCGGCGGCGAGGAACGGGGCAGCGGGGAAGATGCCGTCGCCAAGATTGGCTTCGGTGATCGGACACAATCCGGCGACCGCGCCCGATCGCGCCATCGCTTCCGCTTCGGCGTCGGTCATGTGCGTGGCGTGGACGAGGCACCATCGGGGGTCGACCTCGGCGTGGGCGAGGAGCCATTCGACCGGCCGCTGCCCGCTCCAGGCGAGGCACGCCTCGACCTCGCCGGTCTGCTCGGCGATGTGGATGTGAATCGGGCTGCGCTCCGCCATGGCGATCAGCGACGCGAGCTGTTCGGGCGACACGGCGCGCAGGCTGTGCGGAGCGACGCCGACGACGGCATCGGGCAGCGCCCCCGCCGCGATCTCGGCGGCGCTCGCGAGCAGGCGAGCATAGCCATCGACATCGTGGACGAAGCGTGCCTGATTGGCGCGAGGCGGCTGCGCGCCGAAGCCGGCATGGGCGTAGAACACCGGCAGCAAGGTGAGGCCGATCCCGCTTTCCGCGGCGGCGGCGATGATCGCGCCGCTCATCTCGGCGGGGTTGGCGAAGCGCTGCCCGTCGCGATCGTGATGCAGATACTGGAACTCGCCGACGCGCGTGAAGCCGCTCTCGAGCATCTCGACATAGGCGAGCGCGGCGATCGCCCGCACGTCGTCCGGCGTCATGCGCGCGACGAAGCGATACATGACGTCGCGCCACGTCCAGAAACTGTCCTGCGCCGGCCCGCGCTTCTCGGCGCGGCCGGCCATGCCGCGCTGGAAGGCGTGGCTGTGGAGGTTGGGAAGGCCGGGCAGGGCGCATCCGTGCCGTTCGTCGTCCGGCGCGGGAGCGCTGCCGGGTGCGAGCGCGGCGATCCGCCCGTCGGCGACGGTGATCCGCACGTCGCGCGCCCAGCCGTCGGGCAACAACGCGTGCTGGAAAAAGAGCGAAGCGCGTCCAGCGAACGGGCGGCGTGTTGGCATGGGAGCATCCCTGTCCTGTCGGTGTGATTTTTGTCTATACATTAAGCGTGAAGGGTGCAATCACCCTCGCCGCGAACGCGGATGCGCAACCACGAGGTGACGGTCAGGTGCGATGTGACACGCTATGGACGCATGCGCGGCTGGTGACGTGCGCCGGGGCCGGGCTGGGGCTGGTCGAGCGCGGGTGCGTCGCCGCGCGGGACGGCACGATCGTCTTCGCGGGGCCTGCCGCCGACGCGCCGACGATCGAGGCGACGCGGACGATCGACTGTGAGGGGCGCTGGATCACCCCCGGCCTGATCGACTGCCACACGCATCTCGTCCATGGCGGTGACCGGTCGCACGAATTCGAATTGCGGCTGGCGGGTGCGTCCTATGAGGCGATCGCGCGCGCCGGGGGGGGCATCGTCTCGACGATGCGGGCGACGCGCGCCGCCAGCGAGGACGCGCTGGTCGCGAGCGCGCTGCCACGGCTCGACGCGCTGATCGCCGAGGGCGCGACGACGGTGGAGATCAAATCGGGCTACGGCCTCGACGCGGCGAGCGAGCTGCGCATGCTCCGGGCGGCGAGGCGGCTGGGGCAAGAGCGGCCGGTTCGGATCGCCACGACCTTCCTCGGCGCGCACGCGCTGCCGCCCGAATTCGCCGATGATGCCGACGGCTATATCACGATGCTGTGCGACGAGCTGCTGCCGGAGGTCGCGGCGGCGGGACTCGCCGACGCGGTCGACGCCTTTTGCGAGGGCATCGGCTTTTCGCCCGCGCAGACCGAACGCATGTTCCAGGCCGCCGCCGCGCATCGCCTGCCGGTCAAACTCCACGCCGAGCAATTGTCCAACCTGCACGGCGCCGCGCTCGCCGCGCGCCACGGCGCGCTTTCGGCCGATCATCTCGAATATCTCGACGATGCCGGGGTGGCGGCGATGGCGCGCGCGGGCACGGTCGCGACGCTGCTGCCGGGCGCCTATTACTTCGTCCGCGAAACCCGGCTGCCGCCGGTCGCCGCGCTGCGAGCGGCGGGCGTGCCGATCGCGCTGGCGACCGACTGCAATCCAGGCACGGCGCCGCTGACATCGCTGCTGCTGACGATGAACATGGGCGCGACGCTCTTCGGGCTGACCGTCGACGAATGTCTTGCCGGTGTCACCCGCAACGCCGCGCGCGCGCTCGGCCTCGCCGACACGATCGGCACGCTGGAGGCCGGCAAAGCCTGCGATCTGGCGATCTGGGACATCGAGCGCCCCGCCGAACTGGTTTACCGCATGGGGTTCAACCCGCTCCGTGCCCGCATCTGGAGTGGCCAATGAACATCATCCTGCTCAGCCCCGGTGACGTGACACTGGCCCAGTGGCGCGCCGTGTATCGCGGCGCGCCCGCCCGGCTCGATCCGGCATGCGCGCCGCGCATCGCGGAGAGCGCCGCCGCGGTCGAGCGCATCCTGGCCAAAGGCGCGCCGGTCTATGGCATCAACACCGGCTTCGGGAAGCTGGCGAGCGTGCGGATCGACGACCACGACCTCGCGACGCTTCAGCGCAACATCGTGCTGAGCCACGCCGCCGGGACGGGCGCGCCCTCGCCCGTGCCGATCATCCGGCTGATGATGGCGCTGAAGCTCGCGAGCCTCGGGCAAGGCGCCTCAGGCGTGCGGCCCGCGACGGTCGCCCTGCTCGAAGCGATGCTCGACACCGGCCTGACCCCGGTCGTGCCGTGTCAGGGATCGGTCGGCGCGAGCGGCGATCTGGCGCCCTTGTCGCACATGGCGGCGGCGATGATCGGGGTGGGCGAAATCTGGGTGAGCGGGGCGCGCCTGCCCGCCGCCGAGGCGCTGGCACAGGCGGGCCTCGCCCCGATCGAGCTTGGCCCCAAGGAAGGGCTGGCGCTGCTCAACGGCACGCAATTCTCGACCGCCAATGCGCTGGCCGGGCTGTTCGAGGCGGAAACGCTGTTCAAGTCGGCGCTGGTGACCGGCGCGCTCTCGACCGAGGCGGTCAAGGGTTCGGACACGCCGTTCGACCCGCGCATCCACGCGCTGCGGCGCCATGCTGGCCAGATCGAGACGGCGGCGGCGCTGCGCCGGCTGATGGCGGGTTCGGCGATCCGCGCGAGCCATCTCGAAGACGACGCCCGCGTGCAAGACCCCTATTGCCTGCGCTGCCAGCCGCAGGTGATGGGCGCCGCGCTCGACATCCTGCGCCAGGCGGCGACGACGCTGGAGATCGAGGCGAATGGCGTCTCGGACAATCCGCTGATCTTCCCCAAAAGCGACGAGGCGCTGTCCGGCGGCAATTTCCACGCCGAGCCGGTCGCCTTCGCCGCCGACATGATCGCGCTCGCGATCTGCGAGATCGGCTCGATCGCCGAGCGGCGAATCGCGATGCTGGTCGATCCGGCGCTGTCGGGGCTGCCGGCGTTCCTCTCGCCCAAGCCCGGCCTCAATTCCGGCTTCATGATCCCGCAGGTCACCGCCGCCGCGCTCGTCTCCGAGAACAAGCAGCGCGCCTATCCCGCCAGCGTCGATTCGATCCCGACCTCGGCGAACCAGGAGGATCATGTCTCGATGGCGGCGCACGGCGCGCGGCGTCTGCTGGAGATGGCCGAGAACGCCAGCGCGGTGATCGGCATCGAATATCTCGCCGCCGTACAGGCGATCGATTTCCACGCGCCGCTGGCGAGCAGCACGGTGTTGCAGGCCGCGCACGCGCGCCTGCGCGCCGACGTGCCGCATCTCTCGGACGACCGGCATTTCCACCCCGACATGGAGGCTGCCAATCGGCTCGTCCGCTCGGGCGCGCTGGCGGCGGTGGCGGGTGACGTGCTGCCGGGGGTCGCATGACCGATTGGCTGCAGGTCCATCGCGGCGACGCGCCGCTGATTCTCGCCTTTCCGCATACCGGGCTCGACCTCGCCGATGTCGAAGCCGGTTTCGTGTCCCCGTGGCGCGCGCGCCGCGACGCCGATTGGTGGATCGACCGCCTCTATGCGTTCGCGGCGGAGCTGGGCGCGACGACCGTCCGCACCACGATTTCGCGCAGCGTGATCGACGTCAATCGTGATCCATCGGGCGCCTCGCTATATCCCGGCATGGCGACGACCGACCTCGCGCCGACGACGACGTTCGACGGCGAGCCGCTCTACACCGGCGCGCCGCCCGACGCCGCCGAGATCGCGCGGCGCCGCGCGCGCTGGTTCGACCCGTACCACGCCGCGCTCTCGGCCGAGATCGCGCGGCTGCGCGCCGCGCACGACACGATCGTGCTCTACGACGCGCATTCGATCCGCAGCCACATCCCCCGGCTGTTCGACGGCGAGTTGCCGCAGTTCAACGTCGGCACCAATGGCGGCGCGACCTGCGCGCCCGCGCTGGGCGACGCGGTGGAAGCGATCTGCGCAGCGAGCGGGCTCGGCCATGTCCGCGACGGGCGGTTCCGGGGCGGCTGGACCACGCGCCATTACGGCCGCCCCGAGACGGGCGTGCATGCGATCCAGATGGAACTCGCGATTCGCGGGTACATGGACGAGCCCGACGTGCCCGCCCCCGGCACCTGGCCGCCCGCTTATGACCCCGTCCGCGCGGCGCCGCTCGCCGCGATACTCCTCGATATCGTGAAGGCGTGCCTCGCCTTCACCCATGCCTGAACGCGAAGGAACGCCATGACCCGTCTCGACAACAGCCGCGCCATCCATGCCGCGACCGGCACCGACCTGACCGCCAAGAGCTGGCTGACCGAAGCGCCGCTGCGCATGCTGATGAACAACCTGCACCCCGACGTCGCCGAACGGCCCGAGGAGCTTGTCGTCTATGGCGGCATCGGCCGCGCCGCGCGCGACTGGCAAAGCTATGACAAAATCGTCGAGACGCTGCGCCGGCTGGAGGACAATGAGACCTTGTTGGTCCAGTCGGGCAAGCCGGTGGGTGTGTTTCGCACGCATGCCGACGCGCCGCGCGTGCTGATCGCCAATTCCAACCTCGTGCCGCATTGGGCGACATGGGAACATTTCAACGAACTCGATCGGCGCGGCCTGGCCATGTACGGCCAGATGACGGCGGGATCGTGGATCTACATTGGCACGCAGGGCATCGTGCAGGGCACCTATGAAACCTTCGCCGAGATGGGGCGGCAGCATTATGGCGGCGACCTGTCGGGCCGCTGGCTGCTGACGGCGGGACTGGGCGGAATGGGCGGCGCGCAACCGCTCGCGGCGGTGATGGCGGGCGCGTCGTGCCTCGCGATCGAATGCCAGCAGAGCCGGATCGATATGCGTCTGCGGACCGGCTATCTCGATGTCGCGGCAGCGACGATCGAGAAGGCGATGGCGATCATCGAGCGCAGCTGCGCCGACCGGACGCCGGTCTCGGTCGGCCTGATCGGCAACGCCGCCGAGATCCTGCCCGAGCTCTACCGCCGGGGCATCCGCCCGGACCTGCTCACCGACCAGACCAGCGCGCACGATCCGGTCAACGGCTATCTGCCGATCGGCTGGAGTGTCGCGGAATGGGTCGAGCGCCGCGAGCGCGATCCGCAGGGGGTGGCGGCCGCCGCCAAGCAGGCGATGGCGGTGCATGTCCGCGCGATGCTCGATTTCCACGCCGCCGGCGTGCCGACCACCGATTACGGCAACAACATCCGCCAGGTCGCGCTCGACGCGGGCGTGGCCAATGCGTTCGATTTTCCCGGTTTCGTGCCCGCCTATATCCGGCCGCTGTTCTGCCGCGGGGTCGGCCCGTTCCGCTGGGTCGCGCTGTCGGGTGATCCCGAGGACATCTACAAGACCGACGCCAAGGTGAAGGAACTGCTGCCCGACGACACGCACCTGCACCATTGGCTCGACATGGCGCGCGAGAAGATCCGCTTCCAGGGATTGCCGGCCCGGATCTGCTGGGTCGGGCTGGGCGACCGCCACCGGCTCGGGCTCGCCTTCAACGAGATGGTCGCGAACGGCGAGCTGAAGGCGCCGGTGGTGATCGGGCGCGACCATCTCGATTCGGGTTCGGTCGCCTCGCCCAATCGCGAGACCGAGGCGATGCGCGACGGCAGCGACGCGGTGAGCGACTGGCCGCTGCTCAACGCGCTGCTCAACACCGCGAGCGGCGCCACCTGGGTGTCGCTGCATCATGGCGGCGGCGTCGGCATGGGCTTCTCGCAGCATTCGGGCATGGTGATCGTGGCCGACGGCACGCCGGAGGCGGCGGCGCGGCTCGGGCGGGTGCTGTGGAACGATCCTGCAACCGGGGTGATGCGCCACGCCGACGCCGGCTACGAGATCGCGCGGGATTGCGCGCGCGAGAAGCACCTGGATCTGCCGGGCATCCTGGGGTGAGCGACGGCGGCCTGATCCGCGCGGCCGACCGCCCCGAGGTGGCGTGGAAGAACGGCGGCGGGGTGACGCGCGAGATCGCGCGCTTTCCGGCGGGCGCCGGCCTCGATGATTTCGCGTGGCGGCTGAGCGCGGCGCGGGTCGATGTGCCGGGGGCGTTTTCGCATTTCGCGCGCGTCGACCGCACGAACGCGATCCTGTCGGGCCGGCTGCGGCTGGAGGTGGCGGGGAGCGACCCCGTCACGCTCACGCCCGCCTGCGCGGCCTATCGCTTTGCGGGCGACGTCGCCGCGTTCGGCACGCCCGAAGGCGGCCCCGCGCTCGACCTGAACCTGATGGTGCGGCGGGATGCGGGCGTGGGCGCGATCCACGCGTTCGACGCGGGCGTGATCGACGAGGTCGATGCGGGGGCGATCCTGGTCGCAAGCCGCGATCTGGTGCTTCGCATCGGCGCGCGCACCGTCGCCATGCGCGCGCACGACGCCTTCCGGTTCGACGCGCGGGGCGAGGATGTCGCGGTGAGCGCGCCGGTGAAGATCGCCTCGGTGCGTCCTCCGGCCGGAGCGTCCTGACCGGCGGGCGCGGGATCAGCGCTTCCCTTTGGCGGCGCCATCGGGCTGGGGGCCGCCCGCGCGCAGCATCGCGACGAACGCCGCCTCGGTCGGCGACAGGCTGCGCTCGGGATGGCGGATCATGCGGAACTGGCGTTCGGGCAGCGCGAGCGGCACCTGCCGCAGCAGCCCCGCCTCGATCCGCCCGGCCACAACGCTTGCGGACAGGACCGTGGCCGCGCGCCCGGTCTCGACCGCGCTGGCCATCGCCTCGTTGGAGGCCACCTCCATCATGACCTTCAGCTTTGCGGGATCGACGCCGAGCCGCTTGAGATCGTTCTCGAACTCGAGCCGCGTGCCCGAACCCTGCTCGCGCAGCACCCAGGCGCTGCGATACAGATCCTCGGCGCGCGGTGGCATGTCCGCCCACGGGTGATCGGGCGCGACGACCAGCACGAGCTGATCGCGCGCCACCACCTCGCTCGTCAGGTCGGGTGCGGGCAGATCGCCCTCGACCAGCCCGAGCGACGCCTCGCCCGAGCGCAGCTTGCGGCTGACCTCCGCCGTGTTGGCGATCGTGATGCCGAGCTGGATGTCCGGGTGGAGCGCGTGGAAGCCGTTCAGCCGGGCGGGGAGCCAGTAGCTCGCGATCGTGTGGCTGGCGTGGACGTGGAGGACGCCCCGCCGCAGCCCGCCCAGATCGAGCAGGCGCTCGCGCGCGGCGTCCGCCCGGCCGAGCGTGGCGCGCGCTTCATCCAGGAACGCGCGGCCTGTGTCGGTCAGTTCGATCCGGCGGCCGATCCGGTCGAAGAAGCGGAGCCCGAACTCCTGCTCGAGCTGCACGACCGCGTGGCTGACGGCGGACTGCGACAGGTGGACGTGCTCGGCCGCGCGGCGGATATGCTCGCGCTCGGCGACGGCGACGAAGATCCGCAACTGTTCGAGCGTCATGGCGCGGTCCGTGCGTTCGCCAGCAAGGCCGCGAGGTCGCGCGCCTGCTGGCGGATTTCGGGGATGGCGATCGATTCGAACAGCGCGCCGAGCCGCGCCGGGCCGATCGCGTGCAGATCATGGGCGGGAACGCCGTTTCGGTCGAAGAGCGCGCCGGCTGGGGTGCAGCGCAGCCCGGCGCCGCCGAAGCCCGGCACGATCGTCCCCGCCTCCAGCATGGTCCGCAACAGCGGCGAGGCGGCCTTTGCATAATCGAGGCTGGGGCCGGTGCAGTTGATGACATGCGCGGCCTCGATATCCAGGCGGGCGTCGCCCGCGCGCGCGACCACCCGCAGCCGATCGCCGGCGGTGACGATCGCGTCGATCCGGCCGTCCAGCACGCGGAGCGTGCCCGCGCGGCGCTCGGCGTCGATGATGTCGGCGATGTCGGGTGCCATGCGATGGCGGCGGGTCTCCCAGCGCCGTTGCAGATGCCGCCGGAAGCGACGCTTCTCGACATCGGGCAAGGCCAGCCACAAGGGGTTCAGCACCGGCCGCATGCTGTCCACCGCCGCGCGCCACTCGATTCCGCCGCGCAGCGCGGTGTGGAAGGCGCGCAGATAGGCACGCGCCGTCGCCGGCGTGGCGCCGGGCGCGAACACCGGCGCGGCGAGCGTCGCGTGTGGTGCGTGCCGTTCGGGGAAAAGGCCGCGCCGCGAGACGGTGGTGATCCGCCCGCGATGCCCGTTCTCCCGCAGCCGCATGATGACATCGACCGCCGTCAGCCCGGTGCCGATCAGCACGACCTCCTCGTCCGCACCGATCCCGGCGAACACGCCGTCGGCCCACGCATCATGGTGGTAGCGGCCGGTCGCGTCGATCTCCGGCGGGACGCCCGGCAGCCGCGCGGGATCGAAATGGCCGCACGCGAGCACGACCTGCCGCGCCGTGACGGTCTCCCCGCCGGCGAGAGTGATCGTGTAGAGGCCGTCCGCCTTGGCGCAGGCGATCGCGGTGTCGCGGATATGCTCGGGCGCGGCGGCGCAATAGAGCTGGCGCAGATACAGGCCGAAGATCGGGCGGGGAACGAACGTGGCGGGATCGGTCTCGGCGGACACGTTCCCGCGCATCCAGGCGACGAAGTGACCGGGATCATCGGGGTCCGCGCTCATGCCGCTCGCGGCGACGTTCAGCAGGTTCTTGAGCGAGGGCGTGGCATAGGCGAGGCCGAAGGCGGGCCGGTCGGTCGGAGCGATGATCGCGCAGCTCCGCTGGTGGAGCCGTTTCAGATTCCACGCGATCAGCGCGGCACTGGCGCCGCCCCCGATGATGACGATGTCGCGAATGGTTCGTACCGGCACGAGGATGTCCTTTCCCTTGGTCGGGCCGGGATATGTGAGCGCGCGGTTGTTCGATCCATGTCAAGCATATGGCCATTCCGTTCGATTCCATCGAACGATCAACCCTCCTCCCGCCCGGTTCAGTGGATCGGCGCCAGTCCATCCATGATCGCGGTCAGCGCGAGCGCGGTCTGGAGTTCCATCGCGCTGTGGCCGGCGTTGGTTCGGACATAGGTCACCGGCGTCGCGCCGGCGCGGGCCAGCGCATCGACCAGCCGTGACGCCTGGGTGAGCGGGCAGACCTGATCGAAACGGCCATGCACGATATGGATCGGCAGGTGCGCGATCCTGTCGATGTTGCCGAGGATGTAATCGGGTTCGAGAAACAGATGGTTCGCGAAGAAATGCGCCTCGATCTGCGCGAAGGACAGCGCGAATTCGGCATCGCCGAACTTGCCGGGGTCGTCGTCCTGCGGGATCATGTTCGAAATCGTGCCTTCCCACACCGACCAGGCCAGCGCCGCGCAGAGCTGGTGGGCGCGGGCGTCATCGTTGGCGGGCACGGCGTCGAAGAGCGCCTTGTACGCCCCCATCATGTCGTGCCGATCGGGCTGCGGGATGATCTCGACGAACGCCTTCCACTCGTCGGGATAGGCGATGTAGCTGCCGGGTGCGGTCAGCGCGAACGGCGCGTCGGCGAACGTGGCGGCATTGCCCTGGTACATATATTCGAGGTCTTGCCGCGCGCCGATGAAGATGCCGCGCAGCACCAGCGACGCGACATGGTGCGGGTGCCGGATCGCATAGACGAGCGCGAGCGTGCTGCCCCAACTCCCGCCGAACACGTGCATCGGCCCGGTGATGCCGAGCGCGTCGCGCAAGGCGTTGATGTCCGCGACGAGATGGTCGGTCGTGTTGCGGACCAGCGCCACGGCGGGTCCGGCCTGCGCGACGGTGGGCGTGCTCTTCCCGCAGCCGCGCTGGTCGAACAGGATCACGCGGTAGCGCGCGGGATCGAAGAAGCGCGACATCATCGGCGCGCAGGCGCCGCCCGGGCCGCCATGCAGGAACATGACCGGCTCACCGGCGGGATCGCCATATTCTTCCCAGTAGAGCGTGTGATCGGGCTCGTGATCGACCTGGAGGAAGCCGCTGCGGTTCGCCGCGCGCTGGGGATATTTCCAGGCGTCGCCGATGGTGCTCGCGGTCTGGAGTTCCGATAGATCGATCATGCCCGCACCATCCCGTCGCCACCGCACCGAAGCCTCGCGCTTCGTCATCATGCCGCTTTGCCCGAGGTCGATGCGCGGCATCAAGAGCGGCGCACACACGCGGCGATGCGTGTGTGCGCCGCCCGGCGCGCGGACGTTCGATCAACCCGCCTCGGCCATCCACTGCACCGCGTCTTCGCCCGCCGCGATCCTGAGCGGCGCGCCGGCCTCCGTGGCCGCGTGCCAGACCGCCTCGGCGACATCGCGCGGGTGCGTGACCGGCCCCGTATCTTGCTGGAAATTGGCGATCATGGTTTCGATGAGCGGCTTGTAGTCGGGGTTATCGAGCCCGCGCAGATGCGGCATCGCATTGGTGCCGAAGCGGGTTTCCGGCGCGCGCCCGGGAAGGACGATGTGGACGCGCACGCCGAACGGCTCCATTTCCGCCGCGAGCGATTCGGTCAGCGCGTTCACCGCCGCCTTGCTCGCGCGGTAGGTGCTGATCAGCGGCAGCGGCTTGAGCGTCGCCGACGACGTGACGTTGATGATGGTTCCGCCACGGCGCTCGCGGAATGCGGGCAGCACCGCCTGCATCATCGCCAACGTCCCCAGCGTGTTGGTTTCGAACAATCGGCGTGCGGTGTCGGGGTCGATCAGTTCGAGGGGCACGGCGGCACCGAAGCCCGCGTTGTTGACGAGGACGTCGATGGCGCCCGCCTGCCGCAGCGCGCCGGCGATGCTGGCGGGGTCGGTGACGTCGAGCGGGAGGACGGTG
This sequence comes from Sphingomonas pollutisoli, assembly GCF_029167165.1. Lineage (NCBI taxonomy): Bacteria > Pseudomonadati > Pseudomonadota > Alphaproteobacteria > Sphingomonadales > Sphingomonadaceae > Sphingomonas > Sphingomonas pollutisoli. Next base: position 176,147 of record NZ_JARFNJ010000003.1, on the reverse strand, counting down.
AGCGCGTCGGACGGCGGCAGGAGGTCCGCCTTCGGGTCGCGCATCGTGGCGATGACCTTCCAGCCGCGTTCGAGGAACAGCTTCGCGGTTTCGAGGCCGAAGCCGGACGAGCAGCCGGTAATCAGGACAGTGGGCATGAAAAACTCCGTGAAGGATTGCGGGTGCCACGAAGGTGGCCATCGCGACCAAGACCGTCTATGGTCGGCAATCCCGAATGCGTTGGTGATAGTCCTGATATGATCGTCGATCCGCTTGCCGAGATCGTGACCATGCTTCAGCCGTCCGCGAGCTTTTCGAAGCTGGTCGAATATGCCGGGCGCTGGCGCATCCGCCGCGATGTCGAGGGCAAGCCGGTCTTTTTCGCCGTGCTGGAGGGCGCGTGCCGGCTGGTCGGTGTCGGGCGATCGCCGATCGTCGTGCGCGCGGGCGATTTCGTCCTCTCACCATCGACCGACAAGCAGGTGATCGAGAGCATCGATGCGCCGGCGCACGGCATCGACATGGTGCCCGCCGAAATCGGCGAAGGCCGGTACCGGGTGGGGCCGGCGGACGCGCCGGTCAATCTCAGGATGCAGGTCGGCTTGTGCAGCTTCGCGTCGCCCGACGCGGCTCTGCTCGTCTCGCTGCTCCCCGCGATCGTCGTCGCGCGCGACGAGCCACGGCTCGCGCAGTTGCTGCATCTGGTCGGCGACGAGACCCGCCAGTTCCGGCCCGGACGTGAGCTGGTGCTCGAGCGCCTTCTCGAAGTGCTGCTGATCGAGGCGCTGCGGTGCGGGTCCGACACGGTGCCGGTGCCGAGCCTGGCGCGCGGCCTTGCCGACGATCGCCTTGCCGCCGCGCTGCGTGCGATCCATGCGCGGCCGGAGCATGGCTGGACGGTCGCCGCGCTCGCCGCCGAGGCCGCGATGTCGCGATCGGCCTTCTTCGCGCGCTTCAGCCGCGTCGTCGGGCTGCCGCCGATGGGATATCTGGTCGCCTGGCGCATGGCGCTCGCCAAGCGCTTGCTGAGCACGCGCGACCTGGCGATCGAGGGCGTCGCCGCGCGGGTCGGCTACGGCTCCGCGAGCACGTTCAGCACCGCCTTCACACGCCACGTCGGAACGCCGCCGATGCGCTACGCGCGGACGGCGGCGCGCTGACCGCGCGGGCTTTCCGGCGGGTCCGGGAGGCCGCCATTGCAGGAACGCGTCGCGACGATTAGCGCTGGCTTCCCAACCGATAGGAAGATGCTCGGCATGCTCACCAAGCGCAGATTTCTGGGAATGCTGATGGCGGGGGTGGCGCTGCCGCTGATCGACCCCGTGATCGCCCACGCCGCCGCCAGTACCGCCGACGAGGACGCCCGGCTGCTGCGCTTTCTCGACGCCGCGTTCGATGCCAGCGTCGCGCTCAGCCCCCAGACGCAGACCAGCCTCGGCCTCAAGACCAATTACGACCGGCTCGACGACTATACCGACGCCGCCGCGCAGCGCGCGCAGGCGCTGGAGGAGGCGCAACTCGCCGATCTGCGGCGCAGCTTCGCGGTCGATCGGCTCGGCCCCGGCGCGCGGTTGAGCTACCGTCTGTTCGAGGCGCAGGTCGCCACCGACCGGCGGCAGTTCGCGTTCCGCGATTATGCCTTCCCGGTCTCCACCAACGGCAGCCCGGCCGGCGACATTCCGGTGTTTCTCATCAACCAGCACCGGATCGACACGGTGGCCGACGCACACGCCTATGTCGCCCGGCTGCGCGATTCGTTGCGGGTGATGCGCGAGGTCGCGGCGACCATGCGCAAGCAGGCCGCCAAGGGCATCGTGCCGCCCAAGATGGTGTTCGCCCCCGCGCGCGGCGACGCGCGCCAGGTCATCACCGGCGCGCCGTTCGATGGCGGCGCGGACAGCAGCCTGCTCGCCGATTTCCGGGCGAAAGTGGGCAAGCTCGCCGCCCCCGAGACGGTCAAGACGGCGCTGATCGCGGACGCGGTCGCGGCGCTGAAGGGGCCGTTCCGCGAGGGGTTCGACGTCCTGTTCGCCGCGCTCGACGAGATCGAGCCGCGCGCCAAGGGCAATGACGGCGCGTGGAGCCTGCCGGGCGGCGACGCTTATTATCAGGCGCGGCTCGCCTATTACACCACCACCGACATGACCGCCGAAGAGATCCACCAGCTCGGGCTCGATCAGGTGCGCTCGATCCATGCCGAGATGACCGCGGTGATGGCGCGGGCCGGCTTCGCCGGATCGTTGCAGGATCTGTTCGCGGCGCTGCGCACCGACCCCAGGTTCAAATATCCCAACACCGATGCCGGCCGGCAACTCTACCTCGCCGACGCGCGCGCCGCGATCGCGCAGACGATGGCGGCGGCGCCGCGCTTCTTCCGCCGTCTGCCCAAGGCGCCGCTGGAGGTGCGGGCGGTCGAGACGTGGCGGCAGGAGACCGCCGCGGTCGCCTTCTACGACCAGCCCGCGCCTGATGGTTCGCGGCCGGGCATCTTCTACGTCAACCTCGCCGACATGACGCAGGTGCAGAAGACGCAGGTGGAGGGCATCGCGCATCATGAGGGCGCGCCCGGCCACCACTTCCAGATCGCGCGGGCGCAGGAATTGACCGGCGTGCCCAAGTTCCGCCGGTTCGGCTATTACGGCGCCTATACCGAGGGCTGGGGCCTGTATTCGGAACGGCTGGCGAAAGAGATGGGCGCCTATGCCGATCCCTATTCGGAACTGGGGATGCTCGCGCTCCAGGTATGGCGCGCCTGCCGGCTGGTGCTCGACACGGGGATGCACGCCAAGCGCTGGAGCCGTGACCAGGCGATCGCCTATTTCACTGAGAACGCGCCGCTGTCCGCGCGCGACGTGGTCAAGGAGGTCGATCGCTACATCAACAATCCCGGCCAGGCGACGAGCTACATGGTCGGGCAGCAGCGGATCGCGGCGTTGCGGCGCAAGGCGGAAGCCGCGCTGGACGCGCGCTTCGACCTGCGCGATTTCCATGAGGTGGTGCTGGCGCAGGGCGCGCTGCCGCTCGGCGTGCTGGCCGAACAGGTCGATGCGTGGATCGCCGCCACTTGACTCAGGCGCCGCTGAGCCGTCGCCGCGATGGGCGGCGGACACGGCGCGCGGCGAACAGCACGCCGGCAAGCCCCGCGAGCGAGGTCGCCGCGCCGGCGAGCGCGACCACCGGATAGCCGAGCCCGGCGGCGATCACGCCGCCGCCCAGCGCCGCGCCGAACGCGTTGCCCAGATTGAACGCGCCGATGTTGACTGACGCGGCGAGGTTCGGCGCATCCGCCGCCGCCGTCATCACCCGTACCTGGAGCGGGGGGACGAGCGCGAAGCTGGCCACGCCCCACAGGAAGATCAGGACCGCCGTGGGGCCGGCGTGCGGCATGAGCATCGCGAAGGCGGCGAGGATCAGCGAGAGCGACGCCATCGTCACGATCAGCGTGCGATCGACCGAATGATCGGCGAACTTGCCGCCCAGCCAGTTTCCGGCGGTGAGGCCGAGGCCGTAGAGCACGAGCATCGCCGTCACGAAGCCGAGCGAGGCATGCGTGGCCTCGCGCAAGATCGGGGCGATGTAGGTGAAGACGGTGAACATCGCGCTCGACCCGACCACGGTGAGCGCGAGCGCGCCGAGCACCTTGCCGCGCGCGAGCACGCGGAGTTCGGCCATCGCGTCGCCCCCCGCCGGCGCGGGCAGGCTGGGCAACGTCAGCCGCAGCGACACCATCGTCACCACGCCCAATGCTGCGATGCCCCAGAAGGCGGCGCGCCAGCCGAGATGTTCGCCCGCCCATGTCGCCAGCGGAACGCCCGCGACATTGGCGATCGTCAGCCCCATGAACATCGCCGCGACCGCGCTCGCCCGACGGTGGGGCGGGACGAGGCCGGCGGCGACGATCGAGCCGATTCCGAAAAAGGCGCCGTGGTTGAACGACGTGACGACGCGCGCCGCCAGCAGCATGCCATAGCCGGTCGACAGCGCCGCCAGCAGGTTGCCCAGGGTGAAGACGCCGGCGAGCCCGATCAGGAGCGCGCGGCGCGGCACGCGGCCGGTGGTGAGCGTCATCAGCGGCGCGCCGATCATCACGCCCAAGGCATAGGCGCTGATCAGCAGCCCGGCGGCGGGGATCGAGACGCCGAGATCGCGCGCGATCACGGGGAGCAGCCCCATCGGCGCGAACTCCGTCACGCCGATGCCGAACGCACCGACCGAAAGGGCGATCAGCCCGGGGTTGAGTTTCATCGCCATCGCCTCAGACCAGCGCCGGGGCGAGGCGGGCGAAGCCCTCCTGCTGGCGATATGGGGTGATCGGATAGGCCGGCAACACCGCGCTCGCGGCGTCGAGCGCGGCGATCTGCGCAGGCGTGAGCGACCAGCCGACCGCGCCGAGATTCTGCCGTAGCTGTTGCTCGTCGCGCGCGCCGAGGATCACCGAGGAGACGGTCGGGCGCTGGAGCAGCCAGTTTATCGCGATCTGTGGCACGGTCTTGCCGGTCTCCGCCGCGATCGCCTCCAGCGCGTCGATGACGCGGTAGAGATGCTCGCGCGCGACCGGCGGCGCGAACCGTTCGGTCTCGTGCAGGCGGCTGCTGGGCGGGATCGGGCGGTCGCGTCCGATCTTGCCGGTCAGACGGCCCCAGCCGAGCGGGCTCCACACCAGGGCGCCGATGCCCTGGTCGGCGCCGAGCGGCATCAACTCGGCCTCATAGGCCCGGCCGATCAGCGAATAATAGACCTGATGCGCGACCAGCCGTGGCCAGCCGTGGCGATCGGCCAGGCCTTGCGCCTTCATCACCTGCCAGCCGGGATAGTTGGAGACGCCGGCATAGCGGACCTTGCCGGACGCGATCAGCCGGTCGAGCGTGCCCATCACTTCCTCGGCGGGCGTCGATGCGTCGAAGGCGTGGAGCTGGAGGAGGTCGATATGGCCGGTGCCGAGCCGGCGCAGCGCGTCCTCGACCGCGCGGATCAGGCGCGCGCGCGACGCGCCCCAGTCCTGCGGCCCGTCGCCCATCGGCAGCCCGGTCTTGGTCGAGATCAACACCGCGTCGCGCCGGCCGCGAACCGCTTCGCCGAGAATCTCCTCGGACGCGCCGTTCGAATAGACGTCGGCGGTGTCGAATAGCGTCACACCCGCGTCGAGGCAGATGTCGATCAGCCGCCGCGCGTCGGCGGCGTCGCTTTGTCCCCAGGCGCTGAACAGCGGGCCCTTGCCGCCGAACGTGCCCGCGCCGAAGCTCAGCGCCGGTACGCGCAGGCCCGAAGATCCGAGTTGCCGATATTCCATGATGCCGTCTTCCGTTGCTATCTTCGCGCACAGATGGACGCTCACGGGCGACGAGAGTAGCGGAAGCGCACGCGAAGGATTTTTGCAGTGGACGCAAAGCTGATGGCCGGCACCGATCGCGCGCGCGAGATGGCGACGTTCGTCGCCGTCGTCGAGCAGGGCAGCTTCTCGGCGGCCGGGCGCGTGCTGCGGCTGAGCCCGTCGGCGGTCAGCCGCGCGATGGACCGGATCGAGGCGCGGCTCGGCGTCCGTCTGGTGCTGCGCTCCACGCGCGCGCTCTCGCTCACGGCGGAGGGGCAGGCCTATCTCCAGGCGGCGCGCCGCATCCTCGCCGATCTCGACGACGCCGAGCAGCAGATCGCCGACCAGGGGAGTCCGCGCGGGCGGCTGCGCGTGAGCGCCGCGCTGTCGCATGGCCGGCTGTGCGTGGTGCCGCTGCTGGGGCGGTTCGCGGCGCTCTATCCGCACATCCTGATCGACATCGCGCTCACCGACGCGCTGGTGGATGTCGCGGCGGGGCAGGCCGATGTCGCGGTGCGGTTCGGCCCGCTCGCCGACAGCACGCTGACCGCGCGCAAGATCGGCGAGACCCGCCGTGTCGTCGTCGCGTCGCCGGACTATCTCGCCCGGCATGGCATGCCGCGCGAGCCGGAGGATCTGCACGGCCACAATTGCCTCAACTTCAACTTCCGCCGCGCCGAGCCGGTCTGGCCGTTCCGCCGGGCCGGGCGGGACTTCGCGCTGTCGGTGCGCGGGAGCATCGAGGCCAACAACGGCGAGACGCTGGGGCAGCTCGCCGCCGCCGGGATCGGCGTGGCGCGGGTCGGCGCGTTCAGCGTCGCGCCCGAGATCGCCGACAATCGGCTCGTCGCGATCCTGGAGGCGTATAATCCCGGCGACGTCGAACTGATTCACGCGGTGTTCGTCGGCGGCGCCAACACGCCGGCGCGGGTGCGGGTGTTCGTCGATTTCCTCGCGGCCAACCTGCGCTGAGCGCCGGCCCGAACCCCGGCGCGGAGACGGCGATCAGATCGTCGGCGCGGGCGCGCCGAGATACGATGCCGGCTCGGCCACCGTGCTCAGCACCAGCTTCTGGAGCACGACATTGTCGTCCAGCCGCCAGATCTTGATCGTGTGCCGCCCCACGGCGAGCGCGTTCAGATCCGCCGCGAGCCGCACGATGTTGTCGCTCACCGCCTCGGCCCAGCGCCGCTTGGCGGACGTATCCTGATCGCCCCCGGTCGCCTCGAGCGAGGTGCGCAGGATCTGGACCGGCTGATCGTCGATCGAGACGCCGATCCGCGAACCGCCCCGGCCCGACGTGTCGAGCGTCGGCGCGAGGTATAGCGTCAGCGTGGCGCGGCCGGCCTTGCGCACGACCACGTCATATTCGAGGCGGACGGCATCTTCCGCGCGCGTCGCGGGCTGGCCCTGGGGCAAAGCGAGCATCGCGCCGGCGGTGCGGCCGAGGTGCGCGATCGGCGTCCAGCGCAGCCCGCCTCCGTCGCGGGCGCGGGTGAATGCCGTCGCATCCAGCGCGATGATGCCGGCGGGCGCGGGGGGGCGCGCGACGAACGTCGGCTGCGGCCGGCGCTGTTCGCTGGGCGTGTCGGCGCCGACCCGGACGATGCTCGGCATCGTCTGCTGGGTGGGATCGTTCCAGATGACGTAGTTCATGTGGACCTGCGCCATCATGCCGTTCCACTTGCCGCCGTTGAGGGTGTGGTAGCGCCGCACCAGCTCGCCGTCGCAGCGGAACGCGGTTTCGACCTGGTCCGCGAAAAAGTTGGCGCGGGCATCGTTGCTCGACGCGAGCAGCCGGTTCCAGGCGGTGCCGTAATACAGCCGGTACAGGTTCGCCATCGCGGCGATCGGATATTCGATCAGTTGATAATATGCGTCGGCTTGATCGGGCCGCAGCCGCGCGCGCACCGCGAGCATCCGCGCTTCCAGCGCGTCCCATTCGGCGACCATCGCGCCGAATTCGCCGCCGTCGAGCCCGGCGGGCGTCACCCCGCCGAGGGGGAAGCTGGTCTCGTTGACGAGCTCGGGCTTCCGCCGCGCGGTATATTGGCTGTAGGCGGTGATCATGTCGCCGATCGCGGGGGCCTGTTCGGGGCCGAAGGTCGCCGACGCCCATTTGCGCGGATAGGCGGCGACCGCGTCCGGCGTCATCGCCTCGGGGTTCCACGCGTGCGCCAGGAAGAAGCCGAGCGGATATTCCATCGGCTTGATGTCGCCGACATTGCCGATCCAAATCGTCCGCGCGCCGTGCCGGTAGGCGAGGTCCATCTGCTGCCAGACCTTCTCGATCTGGCTGGTGTTGATCCATTTGTAGTTGCGCGGGCCGCCGACATAGTCGAAATGATAATAGATGCCGTAGCCACCCGCGCGCGGCGGCGCGGCGGGATCGGGCAGGCGGCGGATCTGGCCCCAATTATCGTCCGAGAACAATAGCGTGACGTCATCCGGCACCTTCATGCCGTGGTCGTAATAGTCTTGCACTTCCTTGTAGAGCGCCCAGACCTGCGGCGTGTCGCTGGCCGGCCTGCCGGTCACGTCGGCGATGATCCGGCGTTGATCGGCGACGACACGCTCGAGCAGGCCGGTTGCGGTGCCTTCCGCCATCGCCTGATCGCCGTCGCCGCGCATCCCGACGGTGACGAGCGATTCATAGCCGTGGCCATCGCCCTTCGACATCATGCGCTCGATGCCGCCGCGCCAGAACGCGCGGAGGTTGTCGCCGTTCGTGTCGTAATCCCACGCGCCGCCGGTGATGCCGCCGTCCTGATGGCGGTGCCATTCGGCTTGCGCGCGCAGCATCGGCTCGTGGTGCGAATTGCCCATCACGACGCCCATCGCATCGGCCAGGACCATGCTGTCGCGGTCGTCGTCGGCGAAGGCCTTGCCCCACATCGCCGGCCACAGATAATTGCCCTTCATGCGCAGCAGCACTTCGAAGACATGCGCGTACATCGCCGCGTTGACGCCGCCGAACGCCTTGGCGGCCCAGCCCGAAAGGCACGGGTCTTCGTCGTTGATGAAGAAGCCGCGATATTTGACCCTGGGTTGGTCGCGCCGCGCGCCGGCGGGGACGAGGATGTCGCGCTGGCGTTGGACCGGCACGTCGGCGAACCAGTGCCAAGGCGAGACGCCGATCCGCTCGGACAGGTCATAGGTGCCGAACACCGCGCCGCGCCGATCGGCGCCGACGATCACCAGCGCGCGGGGTACGCCGGGGAGCGGGTTGTCGATGACGATCTGGCAAAACGCCTCCCACGCGCCGCGCAGATCGGCGGCGTCGATCCGGCCCGTGCGGACGAGCTGGTCGATCAGCGCGCTGTGGCCGAGGACGCCGATGATAACCGCCGGCCCACGCAGATCCGCGGTCCGTTCGACCAGCGCCGGGCGGACGCCGCTCACGCGTTCGAGATCGCCGGTGAAGCTGGCGGCGACCCGGCGGACGGCGCTGTCAGCCGTGGCATCGACGAACACGGTGGCGGGTTTTCCATCCGCGATCAGCCGGAAGGCCGTGGCGGGATCGGCCCCCACGCCCGCGGGTGCGGCCAGCGCGGACGCCGGCAGGGCACCCAGCGCGGCGCCCAATCCCGCGCTCGCCAGCAGGGTGCGGCGCGACATGGCCGGTGCAGTGGGTCGGGTCATCTCGCTCTCCAAAGTCTCGCCGAGGCGCGCCGGCACGGCATCGAGGCGGGGCACCGCGCGCGGTGCCCCGCCGATAACGCGCCTAGAACGTTCCGCGGAGTCCGACGAGCAATTGTCGGCCGGGCTTGTACTGGGTGAATGTGTTGTTTTCGAACTGGAAATACGATCTGAGCGTGGCGTCGGTGAAGTTGGAGAGATTGATCGTCAACTGCGGCGCGTGCGGGATGTTGAAGATCTTGTCGAGGTCGAACGCTGAGGAGAAATCGTAGCTCGTATAATCGAAATTATACAGGCCGGCGGCGGGAATGCCGTTCTGCGCGAGGCCGCTGCTCTGCGAGCCGCGGCGTGAGGTGGTCGACACGCGCAGCATGATGCCGTGCTTCTCGTAATAGCCGGTGATGTTGTAGGTGAAAGGCGCGACCCCGAAGGCGACGGCGGCGCCCTTGCTGGTCTGATCGACGATCGTGGCGTTGGCGTTGAAGCCGAAGCCGGTGACGCCGATGTGCCTGGTCAGGAAGTCGAGCGGCTGGACCCACTGGAATTCGAGGCCGTTGATCGTCAGCTTGTCGGGCACGTTGATCTGCGAGGTGATCTGGACCTGCGCCGCGGTCGGCCCCCCGCGCGAGTTGATCGCGATCTGCTGGGTCGGGTTCAGCGTGTCGTAGGTGATGCCATATTGCGCGAGATCGGTGAACGGCACCGTCGTGATGTTGGTGGTGGTGAAGCCGTTGATCGACTTGCGGAAGGCGTTGAAGCTGACGACGCCTTCGCGCCCGGTATAATATTCGAAGCCGAGATCGAGATTGGTCGACAGATAGGGCTTCAGCGCCGGGTTGCCGATGCCGGCCTGATCCGCCGAGGGCGCGCCGAAACTGACGCCGGGCAGCTGCGCCGAAGGATCGGGGCGGGTCATCGTGCGCGAGCCGGCGAGGCGCACCAGCGCATGTTCGCCGATATCATATGCGAAAGTCGCCGCCGGCAACCAGTTGCTGTAGTGATTGCGCGTCGTCACATAGTTGGTGATATTGGGGTAACGGCTCCCGTCGGGAAGCGACGCGCCGCCGGCGAGCGTGTTGCGCGGATCGGGGAGCGATACGCGCCCGGTGATCGTCTGGATCGTATCGACGTAGCGAACCCCGACGTTGAAGCGCAACGTGTTGCCGCCGAGTTCCTGCGCGCCGGTCAGTGTCGCGAAGGCGGATTTGACGACTTCGCGGATGTAGCCGCCGCTCGCGCCGGTGTTCGAACCGCCGGTATCCGGCGCATTGTCATGGAAATATTTGTAGTTGGTGGCCTTGGCGAAGGCCGGGAAATCGACCGTCACGAAGCCGGCCGGGCCGGGCATGAGATAGCTCGGCACCGCGCTGTTCGGCGCGAGCGAGCCGCCGTAGGTGACCGGGCCGCTCTGCCCGGCGGTGGAGCCGGTGCCATAGCCCGGGTAGGTCGGATAGCCGGCCGGCGCGGCGCCCGGCGCGTTCAACCCTTCGCACGGCGGCTGCGAATTGGGCGACGACACGAAGATGTTCGGGTTGTTGCCGCATGCCGCGTTCTGCCAGGCCTGGCTGTTGTCGAAGCCGCGGATGAGACGCGAGACGTCGTCATACGCGCCGCCGACCGTGAGGCTCAGCGCCTTGCCGCCCCAGGTGAGATCACCGCGCGCGCCCTTGGTCTTGTTGAGCCGCCGCTCGTCCTGGATGTTGAGGCGCGAGCCGGTGTACCATCCGAAGTTCTTCGGATCGTTGAGATCGAGCGCGCTCTGGATGGTGGGAATGCCGGACCCGTCGTTCGTGTAGGTGACGGTGTTGCCGACGCCGAGCGGGGTGGTGAAGCCGACCGTGGGGCTTTCGCGGTGGAAGGTCGACCGCGAGTAATTGCCTTGCAGGTTGAGTTTCAGTGTGTCGGTGATCTCCCACGCGCCGCCGGGGTTGACGCTGAACAGCTCGGTGGTTTCGATATAGGGGCGGAATTCGTCGAAGAATTGCGCGTTGGCGAACGTGCCGCCGGTCACCGTGCAGCCCGCGCTGCAATCGGATTTGTCGAAGGTCATGTTGGTCGGGATGATCGCGCCGTTGCGCACGATCCACGCCATGTCCTCACGGATCAGATCGTTGTGCTTGTAGCCGTACAGGCCATCGACATAGAAGCGCAGCGTATCGGTCGGCCGCCATTCGGCGCTGACGATCGCGTTGATGCGGTCGCGCGAGCCGCGCTCGTCGGAGATGCGGCCGAGACGCGGAAGCAGCGCGTTGTCGATCTGCTGGATCGTGGCGCCGGGATTGTGGGCGAGCAGGAAAGCCTTGTCGATCGGCGTGCCGGCGACCAGCCCCGCTCCGGCGCCGACCGGCACGGCCGCCGGGATCGTCCAGTTGCCGCCGCCTGTCGTGTTGCAGCCGCTGCTCGCGCCACATTGTGCGGCGGTCAGCGCGGGATTGGTATATCCAATCGTCTCGAAGCCGCGCGTGTCGGTGAACAGGCGTTGCCCCGACACGCCGGCCAGAATGCCGATCGTATCGTTGTGCCAGCTCCCGATCATCGAGCCGCGCACGCCGATGCGGTTGTCGGGGCTCTGGTTGGAACCCTGGATATTGTAGGTGAGGAACGGCTTGGCGGTGTCGAACGGGCGCGCCGAGCGCAGATCGACGTTGCCTGCCGCGCCGCCTTCGAGAAGATCGGCGGTGTAGCTCTTGTTGACGGTCAGTTTGGTGAACAGATCGGTCGGGAAGAAGCTGAGATCGACCGAGCGATCGGTGCCCTGCGCGTCGGTCGCGCCCGACGAGGCGACCGCGATCGGCGCGCCGTTCAGCGTCACGTTGGTGAAGTTCGATCCCAGGCCCCGGATCGCGACGTTCACGCCTTCGCCGGTGATGTCACGCGTGATGGTGATGCCCGGAATGCGATTGAACGATTCCGCGATGTTCGTGTCGGGGAACTTGCCGATATCCTCGGCGAAGATCGAATCGGTAAAGCCAGTCGCTTCGCGTTTGGCATTGGTCGATTTGGCGAGACTGGAGCGATAGCCGGTCACGACGATGTCCTGAGCGGCCGCATCGGCCGCCTGGTCCGCCGGTGGTTGGGCGATCGACGCGCCGCCCTGCTCTGCTCCGGCGGGCGGCGACGGTGGCGGTGCGGTCTGCGCGACCGCGGCGAAACTCGCCATGCTCGCCCAGGCGGTGGCGCACAACAATGCCGAACGGGCGGTATAAAGACGTGTTTTAGGCAATTTCATTTTCAGGTCCCCTCTCGATTGTCGGCATTTTTGCCGATCAACTTGATTTTACTGAACAAAACACGGTGAAAATGCAGGTTAGCCGGTAACGAAGCGGCCTTATCGAACCTTTGCGACGCAGATCAGATCAAGCCGGTGATGCGAAAATAGGTTTGCGGTAACGACGTATGGAACAGTGCCAACACGGCAGGCGGCGCTAGCGGCCTTCCTTTGATCGAACACGCCAGCGCATGTATCCCACCCGCCACACCAAGCGCGAAACAGACCGAGCGTGGTAGCGCTATCTAATGGTGGAAATTTGGCAGTGTCAACCCGATTGGTCTGATCGCCTGAAAAAACTGGCTTGCCCCACACGCGGCAATCGGTTTTCAAACCCGCAGATGATCGAGGATCGCGTCGGCGGCGCGCTCCCCGGCGGGGCGGTCCGAGCGGGAGAAGGTCGCCGCGTCGGCGATCCGTTGGCGCTCGCGATAGGCATCGGGGTCGGCCAGCGCGCGGGCGATCGCGGCGGGCATCTCGCCGACGCTCTCGATCACCTCGCCGAGCGACCAATGGCCATAATCCTCGGACGCGTGCCGGTCCGGCTTGTGCGTGTCGAAGAAGATGGCCGGGCGCGGGCGCTGGATCCATTCGTAGATCTGGCTCGACACGTCGCCCAGATAGATGTCGGCGGCGCGGACGTAGCTCATGTCGATCGAACGCCGGCTGCCCGTGTCGATCCGGATTCCCGGAGAATCGCGAAAGCGCGCGGGCACACCGGGCCGGAGGCGCGCCTTGCGGTGGATTAGCGAGGTGTGCAGCCGCCGTTTGAACAGCATGACGTGCGGCGCGAAGATGAGGTTGAGCGCGTCCTGCGACGCGAACCAGTCGAGCACCTGCTCCCCGTGCGAATACCAGGACGAGAGGAGCGGGTTGAAATGCGGGTTGTACAGGACGGTCGGCTTGTCGTTGTCGAAGAAGCGCGGCGTGGCGGCGAGATCGACCGTGTCGAACTTGGGATATCCGACGATCGCATGCCCCCGTTCGGAGATCAGGCCGAGCGACAGCATCCGGTCGCGGACCTTCTCGCCCGACAGCAGCACCAGATCGAAATGCCTGGTGACGGGCTGGAAGCCCGCCGCGCCATCCCCCGCGCCGTGGGGCAGGTAGATCAGCTTGAGCGTATCGAGCCCGAAGCGGGTCTTGAGCAATGTCGACGTCGTCTCGGGCACTACCAGCGCGTCGAGCGCGGCGAACGCCGGCAGATTCTCGCGCAGGATCGCGATCCGGCGGAACGGCGCGACGTGACGGAGCAGCCGGTCGGCGAGCCGGCTGATCCGGCCGACCTCCAGCGCCCGATGGCGGACGTTGGCGGTCGCGGGCAGCAGCGCGCTCGCCACGCCGCGCTGCTCGGCGCTCGAGGTCAGGATCTCGACATCGACGCCGCGCGCGGCGAGCGCCGCCGCGATCGGGATCGTATGCGCGATCTGATGCGTGGCATCGTGGTTGAAGAGGAAGCCGATCCTCATCGCCGTAGAAACGCGACGGTCGCCTCGGCGGCGCGCGCGGCAGCGCCGGGGCTGCGATCACCGAGCGACGCGGCGGCGCGCGCCTCCTGCCGATCACGATAGAGGTGGTGGCGGGCCGGCGCGGCTTCGATCGCCGGCATCAGATCCTGCGGGCGCGAGATCACGTCGCCGAGGTGCCAGTGCGCGAAAGCGGGATCGGCCTTCCAATCGATATCGTACGCGTTGAGAAACACGCAGGGGCGCGGGTGTGCCAGGAACTCATAGACCTGGCTGCTGATGTCGCCGACATAGATATCGGCCGCGCGCGTGTAACTCATATCCACCGACCGATCCGAACCGACATCGATGAGGATATTGGCGGTCGACCGCGAACGCCAATAGGCTTTGGTCCTCGCCCCGCGCCTGCGGAACAGCTTCACGTGCGGCGCGACGATCAGATTATACGCGTCCCGCGCGGCGAAATCGGCGAGCATCGGTTCGATGAACCGGCTCCAGGATTGAAGCCCGCGCGTCTTGTGCGCGTTGTAGAGGACGGTCGGACGCGCGGTTTCGAACAGCGGCCCGGACGCGCGCGCCAGCCGCTCCGCCGTTTCCAGCTTCACCAGCCCGACCTCGCGGTGATTGTCCGGCCGGATGTGCTTCAGGGCGAGCATGCGTTCGGCCGACTTCGGCCCCGGCAGCAGCACGTAATCGAAGCTGCGAAGCCGCGGCGAGAAGCCGACCGTGCCGTCGCCCGCGCCGTGCGGCAGATAGATTTTTCGCGGCCGCAGGGTCTCGGCACGGTTTTCGAACAGGCGGAAGGCGGTATCCTCGACGGTGAAGATCGCGTGGTATTTAAGCAATTCCGGCTCGCTCGACCGATAGACTGACTGTTTCGCGAACCCGAAGATCCCGATGCGCTCCACCAGTTTCGCGAAGAGGTTCCGCTTCATGCGGATATACTCGAACGGGGCTTCGCCATAGGCATGGCGAATGCGCTCGAAATGGTGGAGCGATTCCGGATCGTTGTAATGGATCGCGACCCGGACACCGGGTATGCGGCGCAGTTCGAAGGCGACCGCAAGCCCGTGGTAGCATTGATATGGTTCGGCAATAAAAAGAAACGCGATGTCCATTTTCGAACGCCGTAGGGCGGCCATCGCGACGCCGTCAACGGATATGACGTGGTGATGCCGCCGGCCCTGATCCGGCTTCGCGATCGCCTCAACGGCCAGACGCCGCTGCTCCGCACCTTTCGCAACACGGGCTGGCTGCTGATGGCGAAGCTGCTCGGCGCGGTGCTGAGCCTGGCGTATCTGGCGATGGCCGCGCGCGGGCTGCATGCGGCCGGATTCGGCGCGTTCGCGCTGATCCTCGGGCTGGCGCAGGGCATGGCCGCGCTGGTCGGCTTCCAGAGCTGGCGGATCGTGCTGCATTGGGGGACCGCGCCGATGCTCGAAGGCAGGACCGCGCAAGTCTCCGCGCTGCTTTGGTTTTGCGGCGTCCTCGATCTGGTCGCGGGGATCGCGGGATGCGCGATCACCGTCGTGCTCGTCCGCTATCTCGCGCCGCATTTCGGCTGGTCGCGCGCCACCGCCGATCATGCGATCCTCTTTGCGTTCGTGCTGCTGCTCACCGTGCGATCGACCGCGGTCGGCGCGCTGCGGCTTTACGACCGGTTCCGCGACGGCGCGCTGGCGGACACCGCGACGCCGGTGTTCCGCATGATCGGCGCGCTCGTCGCGGTGTCGGCGGGCGCCAGCGTCGACGGGTTCCTGCGGGCGTGGGGCGTGGCGGAGATCGCCACCGCCGCCGCCTATTGGGGACTCGTCTGGTATCGGGTCCGACCGGTCACGACCGGGCTGGCGCTCGCCGATATCGTGTCGGTGCCGCGCGCGTATCACGGCTTCTGGCGTTTCGGGTTGTTCAGCAACCTCAACTCCACGCTGTCGTCGGCGAGCCAACAGGTCGCGCTGCTCGCGGTCGGCTATGCGGTGGGCGCGGTTTCGGCCGGCTATTTCCGTCTGGCGCACCAGCTCGGGCAGGCGTTGCTCATCCTCGCCGAGATGCTGAGCCGGTCGCTCTATGCCGAGCTGGCGCGGGTCAGCGCGAGCCGGAGCCGGGCCGCGATGACGACATTGCTCGACCGGACCAACAAGGCGGCGCTGTTCGGTGGCGTCGCCGTCTTCGCGGTCGTCGCGATCCTGGGCAAGCCGGCGCTCTATCTGATCGGCGGCGCGGCCTATCTTCCGGCCTTCCCCGCGCTCGTCATACTCGGCGCCGCCGCGGCGGTCCAACTGATCGGCGTGAGCTTCGAGCCGGCGCTGATGGCGCTCGGGCGGACCGGCAGCTTGCTGGTGATCCGGGCGACGGCGCTGCTATGCCTCGCGGGGCTGCTCGCGCTGCTGTTGCCGCGCATCGGCGTCCTTGGTGCCGCCTTGGCGATGCTGGCGGACGCGCTCGTCGCCGTGGCGCTGCTGCGACGCGCGACGCGGCGGGTGGCTAGGGCCGCACCCCCGTCTCCCTGAGCGTCCGGCGAACGATGCCACGCAGCCGGACCGCGTTGGCATAGGGCGAGTTGGCCGTGCGCTTGACGTCGATCAGCGTCACCGGCCCCGCCGCGGCGAGCGTATGGAAGCCTTGGGTGAAGGGTGCCATCCAGCCCGGCGCGCGCAGCGCGGGTGCGTCGCTCGCGGCGAAGCGCGTTTCGCTGAGCTCGGTGATCGACAGCAGCCGGATCGCGCCGCCATAAGTCTCGCGGCAATCCTGGACCGGCAGCAGGATCACGCCGTCGCGCACGATCGGCACGCCGCCGGGGCGGGTGCTCGCCAGGTCGACGCGAACCGGGTTGAGCGGGTGGAGCCGCCACGGCCCGGCGAGCCGGTCCGCCCATGCGACATGAAGATGGCTGCGACGCGCCGCCTTTTCGGCGGACGGCGCATAAAACAGCCACCATTTGCCGGCGTGATACAGCGGTGTCGCGTCGATCGCGGCGCCGTCGAGCGGGATGTCGCAGGCCGGCTCCCACACGTTCGGGAAATCCCTGGCGCGGTAGAGCGTGAGCGTGCCGGACTTATAGGCCTCCGGCAGCATCCAGGTTTCGCCATCGGCCTCGAACACGAACGGATAGGAGAGATGCCAGGGCGTCTTGAGGACGGTGCGGCAATCGAGCAGCGTCAGCCGCTCGTCATACGTCAGCACGTCGATATGACCGATCCGTGTCCGGTAGTCGAAGGCTTCCGCGAACACATGGAGCCTGCCGTCGCGCCATAGCCCGAACGGATCGGCCCGGAACGCGAGCGGCGGCATGTCGGGCAACCAGACGACGGCCGCCGGATCGACTCCGTCGTCAAGGATCGCCTTCGCGCTTTGCCGTACGATCGCACAGCGCCATACATCCATCGGGCGCAGCATTCGGTCTCCTCTGATGCCACTCCTAAGCTGCGGAGAGCGGTTATCCAAGCGTCCGTCATGCCGCCGCCGCCCTCGCATGTTGAAACGCCATGCCGGCGGCCATATTTCGTCCCGGATGAAAATGTTGTCATCGCGGGCCTTGCTTGCCAGTCTCGCCATCGCGGCCGGCACCCTCGCTCCTCCGGCCGTCGCGGAGGTGGTGGGCGCCGATGCGGCGGCGTGTGGCGACCCGACCGCCGCGTCGGTGCGCGTCCACATCACGGGGTTCAAGAACGGCGACGGCACCGTGCGGGTCCAGGCCTATGGC
Organism: Sphingomonas pollutisoli; assembly: GCF_029167165.1. Taxonomy (NCBI): domain Bacteria; kingdom Pseudomonadati; phylum Pseudomonadota; class Alphaproteobacteria; order Sphingomonadales; family Sphingomonadaceae; genus Sphingomonas; species Sphingomonas pollutisoli. The sequence continues at coordinate 158,781 of NZ_JARFNJ010000003.1, read as the reverse complement.
TCCAACCCGGCCGACTTCCTCGCTACCGGGAAGTGGGTGCGCCGCGTCGAGGTGCCGCTTCAGGGGCGCCGCGCGCTCGACGTGTGCCTGCGGCTTCCGGGCTTCGGCGCCTATGCGGTGGCGGTGCGGCATGATGCCAATGCCAATGGCAAGTCCGACTGGAACGATGGCGGCGGCTTTTCGCGCAACCCCAAGCTGTCGCTCTTCCACCTGAAGCCGGCATTCGCCGACGTTGCGGTGTCGGTGAACCGCGATGCGCCGACGATCCCGATCGTGATGCGCTACCGGCAGGGATTTTCGATCGCCCCCGTGCCAGAGGCGGCGGCGCGCTGAGCGGCGCCGGGCGAAATCCCGTCGGGCGGTCGCGCGTCAGGCGCCCCAATCGACGATCCGCCACCCACGCGCGCGGGCCAATGCGCGCAGCCGGGCGTGCGGGTTCACCGCGATCGGCTCGTCCGCCCATGCGAAGCTCGGTGCATCGGAAACATGGTCGGACTGGAAGCGGATGTGCGCATCCTGCCGCGCTATGTCGGCATCGGCCAGCCACCGCTCCAGCATCGCGCGCTTCGCCGCGCCGTAGCAGTTCGGGCCGTCGAGCATCGGGGTGATGTCGCCCGCCGCGTCGCGCTTCGCGCGGGTGGCGACCAGATCGGCGACGCCCAGCCGGTCGGCGATCGCACGGGCGTAGAAGGCGTGGGCCGCCGTCGCGATCACGATCCGGCGCCCCTCCGCGCGGTCCGCCGCGATCTGCGCGCGCGCGCCCGGCCGGATGTGATCGCGCGTCAGGCGCGTGGCGAAATCCTCCGCCAGCCGCGTGGCGGTCGCCTCGCCAAGCGCCGGGCCGAGGATCAGCCGGTGCATCCGCTCCTTGCGGCGGTCGCGGTCGGCGTGGGTCAGCGCGGCGAGACCGACGACCGGCAGCGCCGCCAGCCGCCACGGCGCCACCGCCCGCGCCGCGTGGAGCAGGAACGGCGTCCAGGTCGGCAGGCTGGTGATCGTCCGATCGAGATCATAGACGGAAATCCGGACGCGGGGCGCGATCATCGTATCAGGCCACGCACCAGATCGAGATCGGCCGGCTTGTCGACATCGACCGCCGCCAGCCCGAAGGGCGATTCGACCATGCGCGCCCGCACGCCGACGCGGCCGCCGATATCCGCCAGCGCGCGCGCCAGCGTCAGCCTGCCGGTCGCGTACCGGACGAGCGGCATGACGCCCAGCCGCCGCACGATCCGCCAGGGCCGTTTGCGATCCCGCTCGACCTGCTGCCACAGATCGAGCGCGAGGTTCGCCGCCGGGGTGGCGAGCCAGAACAGGTTGCAGCCCGACCAGTCGCCGTCGGCGAAGCGCAGATAGGTCCGCCGCGTCGCCGGGGCGTCGCGCTCGATCGTTTCACGCCGGGCGAGCAGCGCGGCGATGTCGGCGTCGTCCGGTACCGCGTCGAGAAACGTCGTGATCCATTCCGCGCGGAGCAGCGCGTGGTCCGCCGTGGTCAGCAGCAGCGGTGCTCCCGCCAGGGCGAGGCCGCGCTTGGCGCTCGCGCTCGGCCCCGCCTCGGCGGCGGTCGGCTCGGCGCCGAGCGTGAGCGCCTCGCGCCGGACCGCCTCGTCGGCCGTGCTGACCAGGATGCGCGCCGCGCCCGCCGCGCGCACCGCATCGACGACCCGGGCGAGCATGGTCCGGCCGCCGATGTCGATCAGCGCCTTGTGGGCGACGCCGGCATAGGCCGCGACCGGATCGATCCCGCCGCGCGAACCCGCGAGAATCAACGCGTTGAAGCTCATCCGCCGCCAACGTGAAAGACGCGCCAGAGCACGCCCGGCGCGGCGAGCAGCGGGTGACGTTCGCGCCACGGCGTCAGCGCGACGCGGACGCCGGTGTGGCGCTCGATCTTCCAGAGCCCGTAGCGCGCGGCGCCGTCGAACGTGAAGGCGGCCTTGACCAGCCGCGCGACGTTCAGCGGCTTGCCCGCCGCCGCGCGCGTCAGCCACGCCTGGACCAGCCGCCGGCATTCGCCGAACCCCAGCGACGGCACCAGGCTGGAGCCCCGTATATCGAAGGCGATCCCGCTTTCCTGCCATGCCAGCGGCAGCAAGCGATCATAGCGCTCCGGCGCGTGGCCGAGAATCTGCGTCTCGCGGCCGGGGGGCTCGACGCGAAACTCGACGCGGTAGGTCTCGCGCAGCAAGGCTTTCCAGAAATCCTCGGCCCGGCCGTGGCGCGGCCCCAGCACCGCCGCGAACCGCCCCGCGGTCTTGACCGCTTCGGCGACCGCGCTCAGCGTGCGGTGCTGGTCGGCGGGGCTGTGGCTCCACACCAAGGCGCTTGGTTGCGCGAAGCGAATCCAGATCGTCGTATCGAGCAGCACGCCCGTCGCCGCCCGCTCGAACGTGGACAGCGGCATCGTCGCCACCTTGGCGCGGATCGTGCGCTCGCCGACGCGTATCTCGTGATAGCTGACATCGGGCCAGAGGCTGCCGAGCACAGCGCGCCGCAGCAAAGAGCCGCGCGCGCGCGGCGTGAGCACGTAGAAATCGAGGATGTCGCCAAGCGCTCCGGTTCGCAGCACCGAGCCGTAGAACAACACCGCGACGCCGCCCAGGCGCTCGGCCAGCACCCGCGCCACCGAACGGATCTCCCGCGGCACCGCCACCGACAATTCCTGTGCCACCAGACTTTGCAGCGCGCTCGTCATGGCACCACGAAATCGATCAGACCCCCGCGCGTGAGGACCACGTCGCCACCGGGATAGGTCTCGCCGTCGAGCACGAAATCCGCATCGAACTGAAGGCGTATGCTGCTCGTCGTGCAGCGATGATAGCCGAACCTTTGCAGCCACTGCGCTTCCGATCCCGCGAGCAGCGCCGGGAGCGTCGCCAGCAGGTGGCGCGGCGGAGCATCGACGCCGAGCACCTTGAGGCCGGCGCGCTCATGCCCGAACGGACGCAGCCCGAGCGGCAGGCGCTTCAGCGTCGATCCGAGGATCAGGTAGAAGGGCCGCTCGATCCGCATGCCGTCTTCCAGCGTGACGCCGACGTTCAGCCCGCGGCGCCAGCGGTTGTCGGCCTTGCCGAACACGGTCTGCGCGATCGCGGCGGCGAGCGAGAGACCCACCGCGACGCCGCGAAATCCGCCGAGACCGTGGACGTCCTGCGCGATCTCGGTCGCTTGGACGAAGGCGCCGGCACCGAACAGGAAGCCGCGCAGATGCGGGGTCGCGGCGGCGGCATGGCGGACCTCGAGCGGGCTGCGCTGCTTGACATGCCCGAGCGGAATGGCGCCGAGCGCGTCGGCGAGCGACCAGGTGATCGGGATGCCGAGATCCAGCGCGAGCGCGTTCGTCTTGCCCGACGGGACGATCGCGATCCTGGGAAGCCGGTCCCGAAAATAGGCCGGTGCGATGCTGAGCACATCGCGGATCGTCCCGTCCCCGCCGTCCACCGCGAGGACGTCGATCCCGCGATCAGCGAAGCGCGCGAGCGCCTCGCGCAAATCCTGTTCGGTGTGGGGAAACGCCCAGTCGAGCGCCCGCGCCACCTCGGGCGAGGCTTGCGCATGCCTGAGATTGCGGTGCGCCTTGCGATTGAAGATGATCCCGACGCTGTTCGCGGATGGTCTCGCCACGTCCGGGTAGATCGCGGGGCGCGATACCGCCGGTCTCGCGGCGGTGACTCGCATGCGGGCGATGCCCCGTGCCAGCAGGCCGTCCGTGTCGGCGGCGCGCGGAACCGAGGGTGCCAGAGGCCCGGTGCCGCCTTGCAATGTCACGCGCTTCATACGTCATGCAACTGTCATAAACTTGTCCGGTTTGAAACCGAAATATGAGTAGTCTCCTCCGTTTCGTGCGCGGCGGCGGCGCGGGTTGATGCGCGGTGGCGGCCGGCCGGGGTCGCGCTGGCCGCGCGGACCGGCCGGCGCGATCACGCCGTCAGGTCGAGCACCACGCGGCCTTCGATCTGTCCCTTGTGCATACGGGCGAACACGTCGTTGACGTCCTCCAGCCGCGCGGTCGAGATCGTCGCCTTGACCTTGCCGGCGGCGGCGAAATTGATCGATTCCTGAAGGTCGAGCCGCGTGCCGACGATCGAGCCGCGCACGGTGATGCCGTTCAGCACCAGCCCGAAGATGTTGAGCGGGAAATCGCCCGGCGGCAGGCCGTTGAGCGCGACCGTGCCGCCGCGCGCCATCATGCCGATCGCCTGTTCGAACGCGCGCTCGCTGACCGCCGTCACCAGCGCGCCCTGCGCGCCGCCGCCCGTCTCCCGCTTGATCGCGGCGGCGGGATCACCGTTGCGGGCGTTGACCGTCGCCGTCGCGCCGAGCCGGCGGGCCAGATCGAGCTTGGCGTCGTCGACATCGACGGCGGCGACGTTCAGGCCCATCGCGACCGCATATTGCACGGCCATATGGCCGAGGCCGCCGATGCCCGAGATCACCACCCAGTCGCCCGCTTTGGTGTCGGTCATCTTCAGGCCCTTGTACACCGTGACGCCCGCGCACAGGATCGGCGCGATCTCGTTGAAGCCGATGTTGTCCGGCAGGTGGCCGACATAATCGGGATCGGCGAGGACATATTCGGCGAACCCGCCGTTGACCGAATAGCCGGTGTTGCGCTGGCTTTCGCACAACGTCTCCCACCCGCCCATGCAATGCACGCAGTGGCCGCAAGCGCTGTAGAGCCACGGCACGCCGACACGGTCGCCCTCCTTGACGTATTTGACGCCCTTGCCCACCGCCGACACGAAGCCGACGCCCTCGTGCCCTGGAATGAACGGCGGGTTGGGCTTGACCGGCCAGTCGCCCTCGGCGGCGTGGAGATCGGTATGGCATACGCCGGACGCCTGGATCGCGACCTGGATCATGCCTTCGCTCACCTCGGGCACGGGGACTTCGTCTATGGTCAGCGGCTTGCCGAATTCGCGCACGACGGCGGCCTTCATGGTCTTTGCCATGGCATCACTCTCCTTGGGGTTTTGCGGGGGTTGGGAACCGGGCCGGGCGGCGGGAGGCCCCGGCCACCCGGCGGCGGTCAGAAGAAGCCGAGCTTCTTGGGGCTGTAGCTGACCAGCAGGTTCTTGGTCTGCTGGTAATGGTCCAGCATCATCTTGTGGTTCTCGCGGCCGATGCCGGATTGTTTGTAGCCGCCGAACGCCGCATGCGCCGGATAAGCGTGGTAGCAGTTGGTCCACACCCGTCCGGCGTGGATCGCGCGGCCCATGCGGTAGGCGCGGGTGCCGTCGCGCGTCCACACGCCCGCGCCGAGGCCGTACAGCGTGTCGTTGGCGATCGCGAGCGCCTCGGCATCGTCCTTGAAGGTGGTGACCGATACGACGGGGCCGAAAATCTCCTCCTGGAAAACGCGCATCCGGTTGTCGCCCTTGAGCACGGTCGGCTTGACGTAATAGCCGTCGAGCCCCTCAATCACGTTGCGCGTGCCGCCGGTCAGCAACTCGGCGCCTTCGCTCCGTCCGATGTCGAAATAGGACAGGATCTTCTCGAGCTGTTCCGAGGACGCCTGGGCGCCGACCATCGTCGCGGGATCGAGCGGATCGCCCTGCACCATCGCCTCGACGCGGCGGATCGCGCGCTCCATGAAACGGTCATAGACGCGCTCGTGGATCAGCGCGCGGCTCGGGCAGGTGCAGACCTCGCCCTGGTTGAGCGCGAACATCGCGAAGCCCTCGATCGCCTTGTCGAAAAAGTCGTCGTCCTCGTCCGCCACGTCGGCGAAGAAGATGTTCGGGCTCTTGCCGCCCAGTTCGAGCGTGACCGGAATGAGATTGTCCGACGCATATTGCATGATGAGCCGGCCGGTGGTCGTCTCGCCGGTGAAGGCGATCTTGGCGATGCGCGGCGATTGCGCGAGCGGCTTGCCGGCCTCGACGCCGAAGCCGTTGACGATGTTGAGCACGCCCGGCGGAAGCAGATCGCCGACCAGTTCGGCCCAGACGAGGATCGAGGCCGGGGTCTGCTCGGCGGGCTTGATGACGACGCAATTGCCCGCCGCGAGCGCCGGCGCGAGCTTCCAGCACGCCATCAGCAGCGGGAAATTCCAGGGTATGATCTGCCCGACGACCCCGAGCGGCTCATGGAAATGATAGCCGACCGTGTCGTGGTCGATCTCGGAAATGCCGCCTTCCTGCGCGCGGATGCAGCCGGCGAAATAGCGGAAATGGTCGATCGCGAGCGGCACGTCGGCGGCGGTGGTCTCGCGGATCGGCTTGCCGTTGTCCCAGGTTTCGGCGGTGGCGAGTTCGGCGAGATGCTCCTCCATGCGGTCGGCGATCCGGTGGAGGATGAGCGCGCGCTCGGCGGGGCTGGTGCGGCCCCAGGCCTCCTTCGCGCCGTGCGCGGCGTCGAGCGCGCGCTCGATATCGGCGGCCGTGCCGCGCGCGACCTCGCAGATCACCTGTCCGTCGATCGGTGAGCGGTTCTCGAAATAACGGCCCTCGCTGGGTTCGACCCAGGTGCCGCCGATGAAATTGCCGTAGCGCGCCTTGAACGGCGCCGTGCGCGCCGAGACGGTCTGGTGGACGGTCATATGCCTCTCCTTGGTGTCGATTTATCGGACCAAAAGGCGCCCGCCGGCGCCCGCTGGCAAGCGGCGCGGGAGGCGGGCGGGCGCCGGACGACGGAATTTCGGCGCGCGATCGCTCGGGTCCGGCGCAGCGTGCGACAGTCGGACGCGCACCTGTCGCAGAGTGCGACAGTTGGGCCGGCTTCGCGGGGGCGATGGGCGGCGCGGCGTCAGGCCGGTGAGTCGGGCGGTTGGCGTTCGCGCGGATCGGAGTAAGATCATCGGCGAGGCGCGGCGCACGACCGCGCGCGATAGGATGGAGACTGGATCCGCGATGGAAAGCGTCGGCATCGACTCGGCGCGGGAGGCGTTCTTCGGCGAGGGCCGCCTGCCGGTCGCCGCGGTGCGCCCGCCCGTGCTGCAATCGTGGATACGCTGCGTCGATCTCGGCCTCGCGCAACGCACGTTGCCGCGCTTGGCGCCGATCGCCGACGGCGATCTGCACGTCCTCCAGCAACGCCACGAAGCCTTGCGACGCTTGTGCCGCCCCGAACTCGAGGTGCTGGCGGGGGAAGCGCGCGAAACCGGCAGCGTCGTCATCCTCGCCGACGGTGATGGGATGATCCTCGATGCGATCGGCGACCTCGCCTTCGCGTCGCGCGCCGCGCAGGTCGCGCTGCGCCCCGGCGTGTCCTGGAAGGAGGCGAGCACGGGCACCAACGCGATCGGCACCGCGATCGCCGAGCGGAAGCCCGTCGCGGTGCATGGACCGGAGCATTTCTTCGCCGGGCATGGCGTGCTGAGCTGCGCCTGCACGCCGATCATGGACCCGCGCGGCGCGATCATCGGCGCGCTCGATATTTCGGGTCCGTCGGCGGTCGGTCACGGCCACGCGCTCGGCATGATCCGCATGGCGGTCGACCAGATCGAGCACCGGCTGTTCCGCCAGCGCTTCGACGATTGCCGCGTGCTGCGCTTCCACGGCGACCCGGCGATGCTGGGCACGAGCCGGGAAGGCATATTGGTGTTCCGCGAGGATCGGCTGGTGGCCGGCAACCGCCGCGGCCTCGCGCTGGTCGACCGCCATTGGGACGCGCTCGACGAGAGCCTGATCGGGCAACTCTTCGAGGAGCGCGCGCGGCACGGTGCGGATCTGGCTTTGCGGCTCAGCACCGGCGCGCAGGCGGTGGGCCGATGGGATACGCCCGCGCGCGGGTCGGGCGGGGCAGCGCCGCAATTCGAAGCGCGCTCCGCCCCGAGCGGCGGGGCGCTCGCCGAGCGCGAGGCCGAACTCATCGCATCGGCATTGGCGGAGGCGCGGGGCAATGTCAGCAAGGCGGCGCGGAGCCTGGGGATCCATCGCAGCACCATCCATCGCTATCTCAGCCGGCAGCGGGGCGCGTGAGCGACGCGTATCGCAGGTGGGCGGCGACCCGGTCTCCTCCGGATCGCCGCGCCCTCGTCCCCGTCGCGCGCCCGATCAGAGCGTGCCCTCGGCGAGCATTTCGCGGGTGCGCTTCAGCGTGGAGAGCAGGGCGGCCTTATAGCCCTGATCGCTGTCGAACTGGGCCTGTTCGGCCTGTTCCTCAGGGCCGTTCGGCATCTTGTCGCGCAGCCCGAGGTAGCAATAGAAGGTGAGGTGAAGCGCGCCCGCCGCGTCCTCGGTCAGGGCGTTGATGATCGCGCCTTCGCGCGGGCCGCTCGCCTGGAAGAAGGTGACCTTGCGCCCCGGTTCGAGCGTGATGATCTCGCGCAGATCCGCGCCTGCGATGGTGGCTTCGCGGACGAAGTGGGTCCGGCTTTCCTCGGTCACGTCGCAGCGGGTGCACAGGCCCGGCGGCAGGAAGAGCCGGGCGTCGCGCGCCTTGCGTTCGAGGCCTTTCCAGATCTGATCGCGGGTCAGCCTGGGCTCGCCGTGCGGGTTCACGGGGACGGTCGCGGTCGAATAGATCATGTCGATGGTCCTTTTCATTCGGGATCGGATGATGGCGGCTCAGCCGGCGGTCTGCCGGACATAGTCGCGGTACGAGCGCAGCGGCCGGCCGAGCATCGCGGTGAGCCGGTCGGCATCGCCCGGCTCGGGGAGCATGCCGTCGCTCAGGAAGCGCTCGGCCATCAGGCGCATGTCGAACGCCATCCAGCCCGGCATGAACTGGCGCAGGCTCTGCTCGAAGGCGGCGGTGTCGTCGCCGGAATAGGCGATCGTGCGGCCGAGAACCTCGCTCCAGACGGCGGCAGCGCCCGCGCCGGTCAGCGTGTCCGGCCCGACCAGGTTGATGCGATCGAGCGGCAGCGGCGAGGCCGACCGTTCGCGGCGGATCAGCGCGAGCGCGGCGATCTCTCCGACGTCGCGCGCGTCGATCATCGCGAGGCCGCGCGCCCCGATCGGCATCGGATAGATGCCATAGCCGGTGACCACGTCCTTGATCGTGAGCTCATTGTCCATGAAATAGGCCGGGCGCAGGATGGTGGCGCCCATGGCCATCCGCTCGATCATCCGCTCGACGCCGAACTTGCCCGCGAAATGGGGCACGTTGACGTAGAGATCGCTGTGGATCACCGAGAGATAGACGATCCGCTCGATTCCCGCCTCGCGCGCGACGTTGAGCGCGATCAGCGCCTGGGTGTATTCGTCGGCGACGACGGCGTTCAGCAGGAACAGCGTGGACACGCCGGCCATGGCGGCGCGTACCGAGTCCACGTCGAGCAGATCGCCCTGGACGACATCGACGCCGGCGGCGAAGCCGGCCTTGGCGGGATCACGGACGAGCGCGCGCACATCGGCGCCGCGGTTGACGAGCTGTTCGACGACGTTGCGCCCGACAGTGCCGGTCGCGCCGGTTACGAGAATGGTCATGAAGGTCACTCCTTGAGAGGGTCGTTCAGGTTTGGGCCGGTTGGCTTGCCCCCAAATTAGAGATCCACAATCGTGCCGGTAGCCGGTAGATTTGGACGTACCGTCTCACAGGTGGAACATATGGACCTTCTCGCCCTCGCCGATTTCAACCTCGTCGCCCGTCATGGCGGGTTCGGAAAAGCCTCCCGGGCGGCCGGGCGCCCCAAGGCGACGCTGTCCCGCCGTGTCGCGGACCTGGAGGCCGGCCTCGACCTCCGCCTGTTCGAGCGCGGCGCGCGCGCGCTCAAGCTGACCGAGGAAGGGCGCGCGCTGTTCGAGCGGACGGCCCAGTTGCTGAGCGAACTCGACGAGACGGCGGCGGCGATCGCCTCGGGCGGACACAGTCCGCGCGGGCGCCTGCGGATCAGCGCGCCGCTGCTCTTCTCGCAGACCGCGATGGGGAAGCTGGCAGCGGGCTTCGCGCTGAAATATCCCGAGGTTCGGCTCGAGGTCACGACCGAGGACCGCCCGGTCGACATGATCGAGGAGGCGTATGACCTCGTGATCCGGGTGAACCCGGAGCCCGATGCCGGTCTGGTGGGGCGAATCTTCCTGCGCGACCGGCTCGTCGTGGTGGCAGGCCCCGGCCTCGTGCCGCAGGCGGATGGTGCGCCCGTCCCGGCGGTGGTGCGCGGGGCCGCCGAACCGGTCGGCGCCTGGGACATCACGACCGCGACGGGCCGCGCGAAGATCGCCGTCCGTCCGGTTCTGAGCCTGTCGTCGCTCGTGATGGTGCGCGATGCGGTGCGGACGGGATTGGGCGTCGGCCGCCTCCCGATATCGCTCGTCAGCCATGATCTCGCGGAGGGCAGGCTGGTGCATCTCGGCGACGCCGATGCGCGGGAGATCGCGCTGTGGGCGCTCTATCCGACACGCCGCCTGCTGAGCGCGCGCGTGTCGGCGTTCCTCGACTATCTGAAGGACGCGTTCCCGCATGGGACGCCCGACGAGCTCGCCGCCTATCTTCGGCAGTAGCGGCCGTTTTTCACGGCCTGCCCCGCATCAGCGCGCGGGCCGCGCCGGCTGTCAGATCGCCCTGAAGGGATATGGTACGCGCGCCTTGCGGATCGGGTTGAGATCGAGCGAGCGCGTGATCGGGGGCAGCGAGCGATCGGTGCAATCGGTGCGCTCGCAGAGGTGACAGGCCGGCCCGATCCGGGTCACGCCCGCCGAAGCGTCGCCGTAGCCGATGCGCGCGGCGTGCTTCGCCTCGCAGCCCAGCACGATCACCGCCGGCTCGCGTCCCTCGCCGCGCATCACCGCGCGCGCCCACGTGAAATAGGAGGCGCCGTCCGGCATCTCGACCCGGTCGGTGACGGTCTCGCCAAGCCGGCGGAAGGCGCGGTGGACACGCCAGCGCGGACACCCGCCACCGAAGCGCGCGAGCGGCATCGTCTCGCCCGAGAAGCGCTTGGCGACGTTGCCCGCCGTGTCGAGCTTGAGCAGGAACAACGGCACGCCGCGCGCGCCCGGTCGGTCGAGCGTCGTCAGCCGATGCGCGGCCTGCTCGTACGAGACGCCGAACCGCGCGCTCAGCAGGTCCATATCGTAACGGCTCGCCTCGGCGGCGGCATGGAAGCGGCCATAGGGCATCACGATCGCCGCAGCGGCGTAGCTGGTCAGCGTCTGTTGCGCCAAACCGCGCGTCTCGGCGTCGGGCGCGTCGGCGGCGGCGGTCGCGGCGGCGAGCGGCCCGGAGAGATCCTCGATCGCGAGCCGGCTCGCGATCTCGAACAGCCGGTCCGAAGCCGACAGCGTCTCGGCGAGCATCAGGCGGCGGCGGTGATAGTCGTAATGCCGGATCGCATCGCCCAGCACCTCGCGCCCGACGATCCGCACCGCGACGCCATGATCGTCGCGCAACCGCCGCGCCATCGCCTCGCGCATGGCATCGGGATCGTCCCCCAGCGCGGCTGAGATCGTCTCGGCCGCCGCATCGAGGTCCGCGAAGTGATTGCGCCGCGCGTCGAGCCAGTCGCGCAGCCAGGCGAGCGGTGACGCGACGCGCGTGCCGGCCAGCCCCGCCGATTCGACGCGTTCGGGCATCTGCCGCAAGTCGGCGAGCGCGCGGTAGAGCCGCGTCATCGCCTCCGCGACGCCCGGATAATTTTCGGCGACCTCGAGCACCTCCTGCCGGGGCACACCGATGTCGCGGACCAGCGCGTCGGCGAAAATCTCGTGCAGGTCGCTCGACGACGCCTCGTTCGCCGCCGCGACGAAGCCGCGCATGTCGATGTCATAGGTATCGGCGAGGCGGAGCAGCATCTGCGCGGTGAACGGCCGCTGGTTGCGTTCGAGATGGTTGAGATAGCTCGGAGAGACGCCGAGTTCCTCGGCCATCTGCGTCTGGTTGAGGCCGAGGTCGCGGCGCAGCAGCCGCAAACGCGGGCCGAGATAGAGCTTGCGGTCGCCTGCCGGTGCCATGAGCATTTCTGTCATGGTGTGACAAAGAATTCAAGTCACGCTTTGTCTCGCCGTCACTCTGCGTCCTTCATCGCGCCCGCCGAGCGGGGCATGACACGGTCAACAACCCGCGAGGACGCTCATGACCTACCAAAGCCTTATCACCGACACCCGCCGCATCATCGCCGCCAACGGATCGGGCTGGGAGGGCATTTCGGGCGAGGCGGTCGCGCGGATGCGGCTCCAGAACCGCTTCCGGACCGGGTTGGATATCGCGCGCCATACCGCGCGGATCATGCGCGACGACATGGCCGCGTATGACGCGGACCCGGCGCGCTACACCCAGTCGCTCGGATGCTGGCACGGCTTCATCGGCCAGCAGAAGCTGATCGCGATCAAGAAGCATTTCGGCTCGACGCGCGGCAAGTATCTGTACCTGTCGGGATGGATGGTCGCGGCGCTGCGGTCCGACTTCGGCCCCTTGCCGGACCAGTCGATGCACGAGAAGACCAGCGTTCCCGCGCTGATCGAGGAACTCTACACCTTCCTCAAGCAAGCCGACGCGCGCGAACTGGGGCTGCTGTTCCGCGATCTCGACGCCGCGCGCGATGCCGGCGACGCGGCGAAGGCGGCCGAGATCACCGCGAAGATCGACGGTTTCGAGACGCATGTCGTGCCGATCATCGCCGATATCGACGCAGGCTTCGGCAATGCCGAGGCGACCTATCTGCTCGCGCGCAAGATGATCGAGGCGGGCGCCTGCGCGCTCCAGATCGAGAATCAGGTCTCCGACGAGAAGCAATGCGGGCATCAGGACGGCAAGGTCACGGTGCCGCACGAGGACTTCCTCGCCAAGATCCGCGCCTGCCGGTACGCCTTCCTCGAACTCGGCGTCGAGGACGGCATCATCGTCGCGCGCACCGACTCGCTCGGCGCGGGGCTCACCAAGCAGATCGCCTTCTCGAAGGAAGCGGGCGATATCGGCGATCAGTATAACGCGTTCCTCGATTGCGAGGAGGTGACCGATGTCACCACCTTACGCGGCGACGTGGTGATCGAACGCGACGGCAAGCTGATGCGGCCGAAGCGGCTGCCCTCGAACCTGTTCCAGTTCAAGGCCGGGACCGGCGCCGACCGCTGCGTGCTCGATTGCATCACCAGCCTCCAGAACGGCGCCGACCTGCTGTGGATCGAGACCGAGAAGCCGCATATCGAGCAGATCGCCTCGATGGTCGATCGCATCCGCGCGGTCGTGCCCGACGCCAAGCTGGTCTATAACAACTCGCCCTCGTTCAACTGGACGCTCAACTTCCGCCAGCAGGTGTATGATGCCTGGGCCGAGGAGGGCCGCGACGTCTCGGCCTATGAGCGCGCGGCGTTGATGAGCGTGATCTACGACGGCACCGATCTCGCGCACGAAGCCGACGAGCGCATCCGCACCTTCCAGAAGGATGCGAGCGCGCGGGCGGGCATCTTCCACCATCTCATCACGCTGCCGACGTATCACACCGCGGCCTTGTCCACCGACAATCTCGCGAGGGACTATTTCGGCGCGGCGGGGATGCTCGGCTATGTCGCGGGCGTGCAGCGCAAGGAAATCCGCGAGGGGATCGCGTGCGTCAAGCACCAGAACATGTCCGGCTCGGACATCGGCGACGACCACAAGGAATATTTCGCGGGCGAGGCGGCGCTGAAGGCCGGCGGCGCGCACAATACGATGAACCAGTTCGCGGCGTGATCGCGACGCGATCACGCCCGGCCGGCGGCGGCGAAGCCGCCGTCCGACGACGCGGCTTCGCCGCGGCGCGCCCCAAAAGGAGAAGAGACATGACCACCGAAACCATCACCCCCGCACCGGCCCGCGCCCGCGCGATCTTCTCGACCGAGGATTTCCAGTTGCTCAAGACGGCGGTGATGACGCACCTGCAACGGCCAGAGGTTCAGGACAGCCCGGAGTCGGTCAAATACAGCAATCTCTACCATCGGCTCGGGCGCCTCTGATGCTGGCGCAGATGTGGGATCGCGCCGGCCTGTCGGTCGATCCGCGCCTCGCGCGCTTCATCGAGGAGCGGGTTCTTCCCGGCACGGCGATCGCGGCCGAAGCGTTCTGGCAAGGCGTGGCGGAGATCTTCGCGCGCTTCACGCCCGAAAACCGCGCCTTGCTGGCCGAGCGGGACGCGCTTCAGGCGGCGATCGATGCGCGCTACGAGTCCGGCGCGCCGGCGGACGCGGTGTTCCTGCGGTCGATCGGCTATCTCCGCCCGGAACCCGCCCCCTTCGCGATCGCGCCCGGCCCGGTCGATGTCGAAGTGACGATGGCCGGGCCGCAACTGGTCGTGCCGGTCCTCAACGCGCGCTTCCTGCTCAACGCCGCCAATGCGCGCTGGGGGAGCCTGTATGATGCGCTCTACGGCACCGATGCGATCGGTGCCGTTCCGACAGCGGGCGCATATGACACGACGCGCGGTGCGGCGGTGATCGCCTGGGCCAAGGCGTTCCTCGACGATGCCGTGCCGCTGGCCGACGGCCCATGGGGCGCGTGGCGCGGCGGCGCGCCGGTCCTCGCCGATCCGGGCCAGTTGGTCGCGCGCCGTGGCGAAACCCTGCTGCTGCGCCACAACGGCCTGCATATCGAGGTGGTGATCGACCGTAGCCACCCGATCGGCGCGAGCGACCCGGCGGGGATCGCCGACGTCATTCTCGAATCCGCGCTCACCACGATCTGCGATTTCGAGGATTCGATCGCGGCGGTCGATGCCGAGGACAAGGTCGCCGCTTATGCCAATTGGCTCGGCCTGATGCGTGGAGATCTCGAGGCGCGCTTCGCCAAAGGCGAGCGGACGCTCACGCGCCGCCTCGCTGACGATCGCCATTACACCACGCCCGACGGCGGCACGCTGGTCCTGCCGGGCCGCAGCCTGTTGTTCGTGCGCAACGTCGGCCATCTGATGACCACGCCGGCGCTGCGCCTGCGTGACGGTGGCGAGGCGCCCGAAGGCATTCTCGACGCGATCGTGACCAGCCTGATCGCGCTGCACGACCTGAAGCGCCCCGCCGCGCGGCGGAACAGCCGCGCCGGATCGATCTACATCGTCAAGCCGAAGATGCACGGCCCCGACGAAGCCGCCTTCACCAACCGGCTGTTCGACGCGGTCGAGGATCTGCTCGGCCTGCCGCGCCACACCATCAAGGTCGGCGTGATGGACGAGGAGCGCCGCACCAGCGCCAATCTCGCCGCGTGCATCCATGCGGTGAAGGACCGGATCGTGTTCATCAACACCGGCTTCCTCGATCGCACCGGCGACGAGATCCACACCGCGATGCGGGCCGGGCCGATGGTGCGCAAGGGCGAGATGAAGGCGACCGACTGGATCAACGCCTATGAGGATCGCAACGTCCAGATCGGCCTCGTCTGCGGTTTCGCCGGGCGCGCGCAGATCGGCAAGGGCATGTGGGCCGCGCCCGACCGCATGGCCGACATGCTGCGCGACAAGATCGCGCATCCGCTGAGCAGCGCGAACACCGCCTGGGTGCCGAGCCCGACCGCCGCGACGCTCCACGCCACGCAATATCACCGCATCGATGTCGCCGCACGCCAGGCGCAGCGCACCGGTGAACCCGTCGCCGCGCTGTCGGCGCTGCTCACCCCGCCGCTCGCGGTCGGCCGCACCTGGCGCCCGGACGAAATCCGCGAGGAACTCGACAACAACGCCCAGGGAATCCTCGGATATGTCGTGCGCTGGGTCGATCAGGGGGTCGGCTGCTCCAAGGTGCCCGACATCCACGACGTCGGCCTGATGGAAGATCGTGCGACGCTGCGGATCTCGGCGCAGCATATGGCGAACTGGCTGCTCCACGGCGTCGCCACGCTTGAGGATGTCGAGGGTGCGCTCGTCCGCATGGCGGCCAAGGTCGATGTGCAGAATGCCGGCGACCCGCTCTACACACCGTTGACGCGCGCGGGCGAACCGTCCGCCGCGTTTCTGGCGGCGCGAAGCCTCATTCTGGAGGGAGCGGCGCAGCCAAACGGCTATACGGAGCCGCTGCTGCACGTCTGGCGAGCCCGCATCAAAGCGGCGGCGTAGCGGCCCTGCGGTGCCCGGGGGTCGCATCGGCGCGCGGCATGTGCGCTTGCGGCGTCCGTCGGCATCGATACCGCCCGCGCTGATCGCGCATGCGCGACGATGTCGCCCGGCTGGGCCATAAGGCGCCGCCATGTTTCGGATCCTGCGCGAACCACGCGTCGAGCCGGGGATGAACGGCAGATCGACCTGTTCCTGGCACTTGGTGGCGGATGGGAAGGATGATCCCATCGGGATGCGCGGCACCGCCCCTTCACTCGAGCACCGCCGTCGCGGACGCGCCATGGTCGAACCGGTCGCGCGCGGCCCTGAACGCCGGGGCGTTGTCGATGATCCACGTCCAAAGCGGTATCATCCCGACGAGCAAGCCCCGCCCCAGAAGCGTCAGCGTGTAATCCACCCGAGGCGGAACCTCACCATGGTCGCGGCGGACGATCAGGCCGTCGCGTTCCAGGTGACGCAGGGACCGGGTCAACATGCGCTGCGTGACACCTTCCAGCCGCCTCGCCAGCTCCGCGTGGCGCAACGTGCCCGAGACGCCGAGAGCGTGGACGATGCCCAGCGACCAACGGTTGCCGGCATGGGCCAGCACGTTCCGCTTCAGCCCGTCATCGTGGTAGCTCAGCGCGTCGCAGGCCGCCTGCGAGCGGGCGATCACCTCGTCGAAATCGAAATCATCGAGCAGTATCACGCGTGTACCTTCTTCTGCATCCGGGCCGTGCATCGCATCTTGCCATCAGGATCATAAGGAGCGCCAGATGCCGGAAACCAAGACCTTTGCCGCCACCACGCTCGTCATCGGCGCGGGAGAATTGGGGCTCGCCGTCATCGCCGGCTTGCTGGAGCGGAACCCGGAAAGCGCCCGATCGACCAGCGTCCTGCTCCGTCCACCCGCCGCGGAAGGCAAGGTAGGCCGCCAGTTGCGCGACAAGGGACTTCAGATCGTTCACGGCGACCTCGCGACGGAAACGGTGGACGGTCTCGCCGCGATCTTTGCGGGGTTCGACACGGTCATCTGCTGCACCGGGTTCGTCGGCGGGCCCGGCACGCAGCGCAAGATCACCACGGCAGTCTTGCAAGCCGGGGTGGAACGCTATGTGCCGTGGCAGTTCGGCGTCGATTACGATGTGGTCGGGCGCGGCAGCGGCCAGGACGTCTTCGACGAGCAATCGGACGTCCGCGACATGCTGCGCGGGCAATCCGCCACGCAATGGGTTGTCGTCTCGACGGGCATGTTCACCAGTTTCCTGTTCGAGCCAGCCTTCGGCCTGGTCGATCTGGAACGCGCCCAGGTTCATGCGCTCGGCAGTTGGGACAATCGCCTGACCGTGACCACCGCCGAGGATATCGGGAGGCTCACCGCCATCATCCTCGCGCATCAACCGCGCATCCGGAACGAGGTGGTGTACGTCGCCGGGGATACATTCTCCTATGCCCGGCTTGCCGACATGGTGGCAGACCACCTCGGCCGCGACGTGGAGCGAGTGCTTTGGGACATGGATCGCCTACGGTCCGAAGCCGCCGCGCACCCCGACGACGGAATGCGGAAGTATCGTCTTGCCTTCGCGCGCGGCACGGGCGTCGCGTGGGACAAGGCGGGTACGTTCAACGCCGCGCGGGGCATCGACGTGACCGACGTGCCGACATGGCTCCGGCGGAACCATGTTGCTAGGGGAACACCTCTTATAGTGTCGCGAGGCGACAGGACGGCGGCCCGCGTCAAAAATGGGCGAGATAGCCGCCATCGACGGCGAGCACCTGCCCGGTGACGTACGACGAAGCCGGCGAGGCGAAAAAGAGCACGGCGCCGACGATTTCCTCGGGGCGACCCCAGCGCCCGAGCGCGGTACGACGCGCGAGATGCTCGGCCACGGCGGGGTTCGCGACCATTGCCGCGTTCGCGTGCGTCGCGAAAAAGCCCGGCGCGACGGCGTTGACGGTGATCTGGCGCGACCCGAGTTCGGCGGCGAGCGCTCTGGTGAGCGCATCGAGGCCGCCTTTGGTCATGGTGTAAGCGGCGTCGCCCGCGCGGGCGATCTGGCCGGCGATCGACGTCACGTTGATGATGCGCCCGCCCGCCGGCATGCTGGCGGCAAGACCGCGCGCGAGATCGAACGGCGCGACCAGGTTGATGTCGACGAGCTTACGCACCGCGTCGCGGTCGAGCTCGGCGAGTGGCCTTCGATCGCGATCTCCCGCGGCGTTGACCAATATGTCGACGGACTCGCACGCCGCCAGCAGGTTCGCCGCCGCGTCCGCCTCGCGAAGATCGGCGATGACGATCCGGGCCGAACCGCCGGCGGTCGCGATCTCCCGCTCCAGCCCGGCGAGCCGATCGGCATTCCGGCCGTGGAGGAGGACGTGGGCACCTGCCGCCGCGAGCGCCTTCGCGATTTCCCGGCCGAGGCCACCGCTCGCACCGGTGACGAGGGCGGTCTTACCGTCGAGCTGAATCATCACGCCTCCGCTTTGGCTCATCGAGCCGATTGAGGACGAGGTGCATGGCCGCGCCGGGAGAAGGCCGCAACACGTCCATACCGGTTTGGCTGGACTATCGGTTGGGAGCGGTGACCGCCGCGCCGCCGCAGTTCGTCGAACCTCCAGCCGGCGCTTGTGCGCGCGACAGTGGCGCGATCAAGGTCGGCGCGGCGCGGATGAAACGATCGAGCACGCCGTCTCCCACACGGATCGCGCCCTGCGGACGGGTGGCGCCTTCGATCGTCCGCAACGCTTCCGCCCGGCTGGCGTAGCTGGCCGCCTCGGCGAAGCGCGTGCATGCCGCCGGCATGGCGGCATTGGCCGCGATCAAGCCTTTCGCCGTGGCCTGGAGCGCTTCGCCCCATAGGCCGAGCGCATCGAGCCACGGCGCGCTCTGCGCGAGGAAGCCGGCGTCGTGGACGCCGGCTCGGATCGTCGCCGGCGCGGCGATCATGCGCGCCGCCGTCGCGCCGAGGGCGGCGAGCATGGCGGTGCGGTCGGCTGGGCTGCCGTCCGCCAAAGCGTCCGTCACGCCGTCCAGCAGTCGTTTGAGCGCGGGCGCCTGCGACTGCCACGGCTGGCTGTGAAAGGTCGGCGCGAGATGTTCGAGATCGAACAACAGCAGCAGCGCCTCGGTCGTCGGCCCGTCCCGCGACGCGAGTTCGGCGGCGGCCGCGCGCCACGCGCGATCGGCATCATAGTCGCGATCGTTCCAGGCGAAAGCGGCGCTGCCGGTGATCGCGACGCGGCTGGGTGCTTCCTGGTTCATCGGATTGGCGAGGATGCCGTTCAATTGCTCGGCCAATTGCGGCTCGCGGCCTATGTAGGGGGCGAGCAGCAGCCGCCCCGCCGTTTCCGCATAATCGTTGACCGGGTAATTGTCCCAAAGGACGGTCTTGCGGCCGAAGGCGGTGGCGGCGGCTTTCGCGTCGCGGATCGAAACCGACGGCGGCACGACGTCGGTACCGGTCCACTGCACCAGCACGCGCGGGTCGATCGCGCGGAGCGCGGCCTTGTACGGCGTTTCCTTCGTGTCGGAATATTCGGTCGGCACGATCATCAGCCGCGCGGCATTCCCGTCCCGCGCGGCCAGCCAGGTCAGGATGGTGTTGATGAAGGCGGCCTGCGCGCGCCCCGCCGCCGCCGCGCCCGGTTCGCCGAGCGTCGTGCGGTCACGCTCGCAATTCCACTTGGTGTAATCGATGTCATCGAACGCGATGTAGAAGGATCGCACGCCGATCGCCCGGAATGCCGCGAACTTGCGTTCGAGCGCCGCGATGTCGGCTGGATCGGAGTAACAGACCGACGGCCCCGGCGAGATCGCATAGGTGAAGCGCACATGGTACCGCCTCGCCTGATCGGCGAGCGCCCTCAGCGCTTCGAAGGTCGCTCGCGGATACGGATCGCGCCAGCGATCGCGGGCGAACGGATCGTCTTTTGGGCTATAGACGTAAGTGTTCGCCTTCACGCCGCCGAGGAACGCGAGGTGCGCCATGCGGTCGGTCATCGACCAGGGCGCACCATAGAAGCCCTCGATCGTGCCACGCACCGCCATGCGCGGGCGATCGGACAGCGTCAGCCCCGGCAGCGTTCCGCGCGCGGCGATCTGCCGGAGCGATTGTGCCGCGTAATATAGGCCATCCGCGTCTTGGCCGGCGAGAACGATCAGCGGCCCGCCGCCCACCGTCGTGCTGACGAGCGCATAGCCTTCGGGTGACTCGGGAGCGGCGCCACCGGCTTGCGCCAACGCGCGCGCGACGAGGGGATCGGAACCGAGCCCCAACACCACGCGCGTCGTGCCGGCGCGCGCTGGGCGTTTCGTGACCACGACGCGGCGCACGCCGACCTTGTCGAGCGCGGCGCGCACCAGATGAAGCGTCTCCGCGTCGATGCCGTCCGGCGCGGCGATGGTGGCAGTGTCGCCGAGGTCGAGCGCCGCTCCCGTCAGCCGCATCGTCTCCGGCTGCGGTACGACGATCGGCATGGTGGTGACCGGCCGCGCGCCGACCGTCACGGAAAGCGCGGCGGCGAGCGCCGTCTGGATCAGCGGGAGAGGCAAGGACCATCCTTTCGAGACACTGGCGGTTCGATCGTCATACCTAACCGACCGTCCGCCAAATTAAATAAAAATGATTGTTTAATTTGCCCGCCCGCGTACGAAGCCGCGCGTGACGTAAATCGCAAACGACGGAACAAGGAAGACGGATGAAGCGGATCGCGGGTGTCGAATTGGGCGGCACCAAATGCATCGTCGTGCTCGCGAACGGGGACGACCGGATCGCGGAACAGCATGTGATCCCGACGCTCGATCCCGCGACGACGCTCGCCGCCATAATCGAAACGCTCGATCGCTGGTGGGGTGACGGTCGGTTCGACGCGCTCGGCATCGCGTCATTCGGTCCGCTGGACCTCGACATCAGCTCGCCCGCTTATGGCACCATCACCTCGACGGCCAAGCCCGGGTGGCGTGACACGCCGATCGTCGCGCCGCTGGCGGCGCGCTATGCGGTGCCCGTCGCGTTCGACACCGACGTCAACGGCGCGGCCTTTGCCGAACGGCGCTGGGGCGCCGGGCAGGGGCTCGATGATCTTGCCTATGTCACGGTCGGCACCGGCGTCGGCGTGGGCCTGATCGTCAACGGTCAGGCGACGCGGGGCCTCGGGCATTGCGAGGCGGGGCACATGCGGGTCGCCCGGCTGGCCGGCGATCATTGGCGAGGCGCATGCCCCTATCATGGCGACTGCGTGGAGGGGCTTGCCGCCGGGCCGGCGATCGCGGCGCGTCTCGGGCGTGACGGTGCCTCGGTGCCGGACGACGATCCGGTCTGGGACACGGTCGTCGAGGCGGTGGCG
Organism: Sphingomonas pollutisoli; assembly: GCF_029167165.1. Lineage (NCBI taxonomy): Bacteria > Pseudomonadati > Pseudomonadota > Alphaproteobacteria > Sphingomonadales > Sphingomonadaceae > Sphingomonas > Sphingomonas pollutisoli. The sequence goes on along the minus strand of NZ_JARFNJ010000003.1, from coordinate 137,552 downwards.
CAGATGCTCCAGGCGCTGGTGTCGATCGCCGGGCCACGACGCATCTTGATCGGCGGCGGCGTCATGGCGTCGCGACCGCTCCTCATCGAACGCATCGAGGCGCGCGTACGGGCCTTGGTCGGGCGCTATCTCGCGCTGCCCGCCGAGCGGTTCGTGCGTTCGCCCGGCCTCGGCGCGGAGGCTGGGCCGCTCGGGCCGATCGCACTCGCGCTGGCAATGGCGGAGCGGGACCGAACCAGCGCGATCGACACGCACGCGTCACCACTCCCCAACTTTAATTAAAAGAAATTGTAAAACTTATCTTGTGAAGGGATTCCGTTTCGGCATAAGAGCGTCGCACGCGGTGATCGAACGCTCACGGAGCCTGAACACGCCGCACGAAAAAACGGGGAGAGTTCTCATGCGGCAGGTGACGACGACGATTTTCCGGGCTGCGCTGGCGGCATCGACGATGCTTGCGACGCCCGCTTTCGCCCAGGTGAGCAGCGCGCCCGGCCCGGTTCAGGGCGGCGAGGCACCGGTCTCCCAGCCCGCACCGGCGACCTTGAGCCCCAGCGCGCCCACGGGAGCGCCGGCACCGCAGGGCGACGTGGTCGTCACCGGCTCGCGCATCACGTCGAGCGGCTTCACCGCGCCCACCCCGACCCAGGTGCTGAACCGCGACGCGATCATCAAGAACGCGCAGCCCAACATCTTCACCACCGTCGCGCAATTGCCCTCGCTTCAGGGCAGCACCGGAACGACCGTCGGCGCGAACGGCACCTCGACCGGCGTGCAGGGGCTGAGCACGCTCAGCCTGCGCGGATTGCAGCCGATCCGCACGCTGACCCTGCTCGATGGCCAGCGCATCGTCGGCGCGAACGTGACCGGTGTCGCCGACGTCAGCCTGTTCCCGCAACTGCTGATCGACCGGGTCGACGTGGTGACAGGCGGCGCTTCCGCGTCGTACGGCTCGGACGCGGTCGGCGGTGTGGTCAACTTCGTGACCAACACGCGCTTTCAGGGGTTCCGCGCCAACGTGCAGGGCGGCATCACCACTTATGGCGACGACGGCAATTACACGTTCCAGGCCGCCGCTGGTAAAGCGCTGCTCAATGATCGCCTGCACCTGATCGGCAGCGCGGAATACAGCCATGAGGACGGGATCGGCAGCGCCGGGTTCGGCGTGGGGTCCGATCCGAACGGTAGCGGCCCGAACGGGCGCAAATGGCTGGTCGCGCGCAACCTCATCAACCGCGGCATCACCAACGACGGGCGGCCGCAATATCTCGACCGCAATTTCACCCAGTCCTACCAGGCCTCGCTCTACGGTCTGATCACGTCGGGGCCGTTGCAGGGCACTGCCTTCGATGCGGCCGGCAATCCCTATCAGTTTCAATACGGCTCGAACGGCGTCCCGCTGAAGAACGCGGCCGGCACGGTGCAGGGCTGTTACAACGGCCTGTGCGAAGGCGGCGATCGCTCCGGCAACGTCACCAACGGCAACAGCCTGCAATCGGCGCTGACCCGCATCAACGGCTATGGCCGGGTCGGTTTCGATATCGATTCCGACAACGAAGTCTATGCGACCGTCAACATCGCCCAGGTGGGGACGAGCAACATCCCGAACCCCGGCTCGGCGCAGTTCGGCAATCTGACGATGCAATGCTCGAACCCGTTCGTGCCGGCGTCGATCCAGGCGGCATGCACGGCGAACGGGATCACCAGCTTCGGCTACGGCGTCGATAACGCGATCTTCCCGGAATTCGTGACGGTGCACACCAACCGCAACCAATACCGCTTCGTCGGCGGCGCGAAGGGGCGTTTCCAGGCGTTCGGCACGAGCTGGCGCTATGACGCCTACGGCGAGCACGGCACCGAAATCACCGACATCCACGTCTACAACATCCCGCTGATGCCGCGTTACAATGCGGCGATCCAGGCGGTGCGCGGCGCCAACGGCGTGATCACCTGCGCCAATCCGGTCGCCGTCGCCAGCGGCTGCGTGCCGATCAACATCTTCGGCGGCCAGACGCCGAGCGCCGCCGCGCTCGAATATGTCGAACCCTCCGCCGGCCCGTCGCAGCACACCCGCCAGACGCAGGACGTGGCGAGCTTCTCCGTCAACGGTGATCCGTTGCGGCTGCCGGCCGGCCCGCTGTCGGTGGCGTTCGGCGGCGAATATCGCCACGAATTCTACGAGGTGAAGGGCGACCCCTACGGCAATGGCGTAACCGCGACCAACCAGAACACCAGCGCCTATCCGGCAGACCCGCTGCTCAACCCGCTCGGCAACAATTGGTATGCCGGCAATTATCATGACGGACGCGGCGCCTATACCGTTTACGAAGGCTTCCTGGAACTCAACGCGCCGCTGTTCGACAGCGCGGCGATCGGCAAGGCCAACCTCGACATCGCGGGGCGCGGCACGCACTACAGCACGTCGGGCACGGTCTACACGTGGAAGATCGGCGGCACGTGGACGACGCCGCTCGACGGCATCCGTCTGCGCGCGGTCACATCACGCGACATCCGCGCGCCCAACCTCAGCGAACTCTATGCCGCGCCGGTCACCAGCAACCGCACGGGCACGGTCGATCCGTTCAACAACCGCACCATCACCGTGTTGCAGACGACGGCGGGCAACCCGAACCTGAAGCCGGAAATCGCGCGCAACACCGAAGTCGGCATCGTGCTGTCGCGACCGTCCTGGGCACGCAACCTCAACCTGTCGTTCGATTACTATCGGATCAGCCTGAAGGGCGCGATCGCGGCGCTCGACGCGCAGACGCAGATCAACCTGTGCTATGCGGGCGTCAGCTTCACCTGCGGCACGTTCAACCTGAGCGATCCGAACAACGCCTCGGTCACGGTGCAGTCGTTCAACCTCGCGTCGATCTTCACGGACGGGTTCGACATCGAGGGCAGCTATCAGTTCCCGCTCGATGGCGTGGGCCTGCCGGGCAAGATCTCGTTGCGCGGCCTCGCGACGCACGTGAAGAACTTCGTCACCAATCGCGGCCTGCCGGGTACGATCCCGATCCAAGGGGCCGGCGTCAATCTCGGCGCGGGCGCCACCCCGCGCTGGAAGGTGCTCGCCAGCGAGGATTGGAGCACCGACGATGTGAGCTTCACGCTCCAGCAGCGCTGGTTCAGCGCGGGCGTGCTGGCCAACGAATATGTCGTCTGCTCGACCGATTGCCCGGTCTCGACCGTCAACAACCCAACGATCGACCGCAATCGCCTCGCGGGCGCGCTCTACGTCGATATCAGCGCGTCCTACAGGTTCGCCAAGGGCCTGCAGGCCTATGTCAAGGTGGACAACCTGTTCAACAAGGATGCCGCGACCGTGCCGAGCGACATCACCAACCCCGGCCTGTACGACGTGATCGGCCGCATGTACCGGTTCGGCGTTCGCGCCAACTTCTGATCGGCCCCCCCCGAACTGGCCCGGCGCGACCTTCCCGGTCGCGCCGGGCTGTCTTTTGTTCAGCGACGTCGATGAGGAAAAGCCGATGTTCCCGATCCTGCTGATCGCCGCCGATGCGCCGTCCGCCGCCACCCCCGCGATCGAGCAGACGATCCGCACGATGACGATGGAGGAGAAGGCCAAGCAGCTCGGCAGCAGCGCACCCGCTCTGCCCAAGGCTGGCTTGCCGGGCTATGATTATTGGAGCGAGGGGCTGCACGGCCTTGCGCGCAATGGCATCGCCACGGTGTTCCCGCAGGCGATCGGGCTTGCCGCGAGCTGGGACGCGGCGCTGGTGCACCAGATCGGCGACGTCATCTCGACCGAGGCGCGCGCCAAGTACAACGCCTTGCCGCGCGGTGCCGACCGACGGCGTTTCGCGGGGCTGCATCTGTGGTCGCCCAATGTGAACATCTTCCGCGATCCGCGCTGGGGGCGCGGACAAGAGACGTATGGCGAAGATCCGTACCTGACCGGGACGCTCGGCGTGGCGTTCGTCACCGGCGTCCAGGGTCCAGACGTCGCGCATCCCAAGGCCATCGCTACTCCGAAGCATTTCGCCGCGCATTCGGGGCCGGAGGCGGGGCGCAACAGCTTCGATGTCGATGTGTCGCCGCGCGACATGGCCGAAACCTACACGCCCGCCTTCCGCATGGCGCTGACGCAAGGGCGCGCGCTGTCGACGATGTGCGCCTACAATGCGCTGCACGGCACGCCCGCCTGCGCCTCGACCGCGCTGCTGACCGATCGCGCGCGTGGCGACTGGAAGTTCCGCGGGCTGATCGTGTCCGATTGCGACGCGGTCGGGTACATCACGACGTTCCACAATTATCGTCTCGATATGCCATCGGCGGCGGCGGCGGCGCTGAGCGCCGGGACCGATCTCGATTGCGGCCCGAGCTACGATGCGCTGCCCGCCGCGGTGCGGGATGGGCTGATCCCGGAGACGTCGCTCGATACGTCGCTGCGGCGCGTGTTCGCCTCGCGCGCCGCGCTCGGCATCGCGTTCGGGCAGCGGAGCCCGTGGGATCGCATCGCGCCGAGTGAAAACGACTCGGCCGCCCACCGCGCGCTCGCGCTCAGGGCGGCGGAGGAATCGCTGGTGTTGCTCACCAACAAGGATCGGCTGCCGCTGAAGCCCGGTACGCGGATCGCGGTGATCGGGCCGAACGCGGATTCGCTCGACGTACTCGAGGCCAATTATCACGGCACCGCCGCGGCGCCGGTGACGCCGCTCGAGGGCATCCGCGCGCGCTTCGGCGCGGAGCGGGTGCGCTATGCGCAAGGTGGCGTGCTGGCGGAGGGCGTTCCCGTGCCGGTGCCCGAGACCGCCCTGTCCGCGAATGGCGCGCCGGGCCTGCGCGGCGAATATTTTCGCGGTACCGACATGGCCGGCGCACCTGTGCTGCGCCGGCAGGATCGCAAGATCGACTTCGATTGGGATCGCGCGCCGCCGGCTGCGGGACTCGCCGAGGACACATATGCGGTGCGCTGGACCGGCCAACTGACGCCGCCCGCGCCGGGACGATATCGCCTGCGGCTCGACGTGCCGCGCTGCTTCGATTGCGATGGGCACGATCCCGCGCGCGTGTGGATCGACGGCAAGCCGCTGATCACCGACGACGGCAGCGATGAGCATGTCGAAGCCGACATCGATTTCATGGACGCGCGCCCCCGCGACATCCGCATCGACTATATCCATCAAAGCGAGGACGGCGGCATCGGTTTGCGCTGGGTCGCACCCGGCGCGGCGCAGCAGGCCGAGGCACTCGCCGCGACGCGCGATGCCGACGTCATCGTCGCCTTCGTCGGCCTGTCGCCGACGCTGGAGGGCGAGGCGTTGCGGCTGGACGTGCCCGGCTTCGTGGGCGGGGACCGCACCGCGATCGAACTGCCCGAGCCGCAACGCCGCATGCTGGCGGCGCTTTCGACCACCGGCAAGCCGCTGGTCGTGGTGTATATGACGGGTTCCGCGATCGCCGACCCGTGGAGCAAGCAGAACGCCGACGCGGTGGTGAACGCATGGTATCCCGGCCAGTCGGGCGGGACGGCGATCGCGCGCATGCTCGCGGGCGACGTCAATCCGGGCGGCAGGCTGCCGGTGACATTCTATGCCGCGACCCGCGATATGCCGGCCTATATCGATTACAGCATGAAGAACCGGACGTACCGTTTCTTCACCGGCGCGCCGCTCTATCCGTTCGGCCACGGGCTGAGCTACACCCGCTTCGCCTACGCGCCCGTCTCCCCCGCGGCGGTGAGCATCGCCGCCGGCGAGCCGCTCGTCACCAGCGTGCGGGTGGAGAATGCCGGCAAGATGTCGGGCGACGAGGTCGTCCAGGCGTATCTCGTACCGACGGCGGCCCCCGAGAAGGGGCGGACAACCCCTGAATTGCAGCGTCAGCTCGTCGGCTTCGCGCGCGTCTCGCTGAAGCCGGGCGAGCGGCGGACGGTGCGCCTGACGATCGATCCGCGCAGCCTCAGCCTGGTCGAACACGACGGCACGCGCGCGATCGTCCCGGGCGGATATCGCCTGTTCGTGGCGGGCGGCCAGCCCGGCGACGCCGCCGGTGTGTGGAGCGACATCACGATCACGGGCGCGCGCACCGTTCTGCCGAACTGATCGCGCGCCACCCCGTTCATGCGTCGGGGGCGATGGTGAAATCGGCCGCGCCGCGTGGGTCGGCGATCTCGAAGCGGACGGTCTCGGTGGCCGGATCGGCGGTCGCGATGATCTGCTTGCCCGCGCCGGTTACCCGCGCGCCGCCATGCCAACCGTGAACGACGACCGCGACCCGCCGCCACCACGGCCGATACGCACCGTCACGCGCATCGAAGCTCAGGCGTAGTCCCGCCGGCCCCTGCGCGCAGCGCAGGTGCTGGCGCAGGAAGCCGCGGCGTGTGAACGCCATCGAGTGGCCATCGTCGGCGTACAGCTCGCCGGTGCAGTCGGCGCCGGGATAGACATGCAGTTCGAGCGGGCCGGCGGGCGTTTCCGATAGGCTTTGCACGAGCGGCTGGCGCGGCAGAATGGTGCCCGCGCGCACGAACACCGGCAAGGAGTCGAGCCGGGGCGTTTGCATCAGCAGCGTCGCATCGCCGTCCCGCGCATCGGTGGAGGGCCGGCCCGTGACACGCCGCCCGCTCCACAGATCGAACCAGCCGCCGGCGGGGAGGCACACGTCATAGGCTTGCGGCGACTCCATCTTGGCGGGGGGCGCCACCAGCAGCGATCGGCCGACGGTGAACGTCATCGCCTGGTCGCAGCTTCGCGCGGTCAGCAGCCCCGGATAATCGCAAAATACCGGCCGCATGATCGGGTCGCCGGTGCGGGCGTTCGCATCCGCCAGCGCGTAGAAATACGGCATCAGCCGGTAGCGTTCCTCGACGAAGCGGCGCCGGATCGCGAGATGTTCGGGGCCATCGACCCACGGTTCGGTGCGCGGCTTGCCCTTGTCGCTATGGTCGCGGAAGATCGGCGTGAACGCGCCGATCTCGAACCAGCGGGTCAGCAGATCGGCGCTCGGCCCGCCGGTGAAGCCGCCGACATCGGCGCCCGCATATGCGAACCCCGACAGGCCGAGGTTGATGAGCTGATGGACCGACAGCCGCAGATGATCCCAGGTCGAGCTGTTGTCGCCGGTCCACGTCACCGCGTAGCGCTGGCCGCCGGCATAGCTCGCCCGCGTCATCACGAACGGGCGTTCGTCGGGACGGAGCGCGCGCAGGCCCTCGAAGGTCGCGCGGGTGTTCTGCATGCCGAATATGTTGTGGATCTCGGCATGGGTCGCGTCGCGCGGCGCGAAATCGTCGCTGGCGACGCGGTGCAGTGTGTCGAGCGGCATCGTCTTGGTTGGCGTGTCGAACACCGCCGGTTCGTTCATGTCGTTCCAGAAGCCGGCGATGCCGTCGGCCGCGAACGGCCGGTACAGCCCGCCCCACCAGTCCCGTGCGCGCTTGTCGGTGAAATCGGGGAAGACGGCCGGGCCGGGCCATACCGGGCCGACGAAGGTCGTCCCGTCGGGATTGCGGACGAAGTGCTTGCCGGCGACGCCGCTGTCATATGGCGCATATCCCTCGCCCGGTGCGGCGGCGATATGAAGATCGGTGATCGCCACCAGCTTGATGCCTTCGCCGCCGAGATCGCGCGTGAGGCCGGCGAGATCGGGGAAGGTCTGGCGATTGACCGTGAAGGGACGGTTGCGGTCCTGGAAATCGATGTCGAGCCACATCGCGTCGGTCGGCACATGCTCCGATCGCAGCCGTGCGGCGACCTGCCGGACCTCGTCGGCGGTCATGTAGCCGAAGCGCGATTGCTGATAGCCGAACGACCAGCGCGGCGGCAGCGGCGCGCGGCCGGTAAGATCGGTATAGCGGCGCACCACCTCGGCGGTGGAAGGGCCGGCGATCAGGTAATAGTCGATCGGGCCGTCGGGTGCGCCCATCGTGATCCGGTCGGGATCGACATGGCCGAAATCGAAGAAGGCGCGGTAGCTGTTGTCGAGCAGCATGCCGTAGCTTCCGCCGGGGCCGCCCGCGCCGATGAAGAACGGGATCGACTTGTAGATCGGATCGCGCGTGCTGGAGAAGGCGACATCGGTATTCCAGTCGACATAGGTCTGGCCGCGCCGGTCGAGATCGGCACCGGTCTTGTCGCCGAGCGCGAAGATATGCTCGCTTTGCGGCAACGCCTTGCGCAGCGTGAAGGCTGTGCCCGCGATCGAGACCGGATCGATTGCGTCGGCGGAGATGATCCCGCCGGCGAGATCGGCGACGATCAGCCGCCCGCCCGCGACACGCACGCTGAGCTGCCGGGTGGTGAAGCCGTCCACGCGCGGCAGGACCGCGACGCGGTGGCGGCGAACGTCGGACGGGACCGCCCAGCTCGCATCTTCCGGCAGGGTGCCGGTAGGGGCGATGCGGACGCGCAGGATCTGGTCCGTCAGCGCGGTTACCCGCCACAGCATCGCCCCATCGCGCACGACGATGCCGTCGCGGGCGGCGGCGATCACGGGCGCGGCGGCGATGCCCGCGTGCCGCTCGGGCGCCGCGGCCGCGACGTTCGCGGACAAGACGGCGAGGGATGCTGCCCCGAACACCGTGCGATATCGAAGCATTGGGCCTCTCCTGCTCGATTAAATAAATTCATCTAATCAAGTCTTGCGGGGGCATGTCAACCTGGGGCACACATCGCGAGGCGGCGGACACCGTCCGACAGAGGGGGAGGCTTATGAGCACGTCCAGGATCAAAGCCTATGCGGCGTGCCTGATCGCGAGCGGGGTGAGCGCGCAACTCGCCGCGCAGCAGATCGAATGGCCGTCCTCGCGCATCGCTCACCCCAAGCAGGCGACGATCGGCCCGCACAACGCGGTGTTCCTTGCAGGCTCCGATGAGGTGCGGCATCTCGCGCAAGGCTACGTGGCTGGCGAGGCGCTGCCCGCGACCTCGCAATGGACGCTGCGCATGTGGATCAAGCCGACGCGGGACGCCGACGGGCGTATCGTGCTGGCGGCTATCGGCGCGCCGGACAGCGCGGCCGGCCGGCAGTTCGCGCTCGACGACGGCCGCCCGGCGTTCGAACTGGGCGGTGTGCGGATCAGCGCCACGGCCAGGATCGCGGCGGGTCGCTGGCATCTGCTCGTCGCGAGTGTGGACGGCGGTGCGGTGCGCTTCTTCGTCGATGGCCGGCTTGTTGGCACACGCGGCATCCAACCACCGCCCGCAGAGGCCGTGGTGGTGATGGGACCGCGTCTCCCCGGCCGGCCCGGCTTCGCGGGCCATATCGCGGGGCTTACGCTGGAGCCGGTCTCACGCACCGGCGCCGAGATCGCGGCGCTGGGCAAAATCGCTCCCGACGACGCCTTGACGCGGTTCGAAGATGCCAGCCCGTCGTGGCCGCTTCAGGTAAAGACGCAATATGGCCTCGCCGCGCCGCAACCCGCGTGGGAACTGCCGGTCGCGAAGGCGCCGCCCGCGCGCGGGGTGGCGAAGCCCGCGTCGAGCGCGCCGGCGCTCGAAGCCCTGGGTGACGGGCGCTATACCGTCAACGGCTGGCGCCTGATCGACGCGCCGCATGCGGTGGGCGACGGCGCCGCGATCTCACGGCCGGGCTTCGACGCGCGCCAATGGTATGTGGCGACGGTGCCCGGCACCGTGCTCACGACGTTGGTCGATCGCGGCGTCTATCCCGACCCGACGATCGGCCTCAACAACATGGCGATCCCGGAAAGCCTGTCGCGGCAGGCATATTGGTATCGCACCGAATTCACGCTGCCGGCGGGGCCCGCGAAGCGGCTGACGCTGACCTTCAACGGCGTCAACTACGCGGCGCAGGTCTGGGTCAACGGCGTGCCCGTCGGCGACGTCACGGGCGCGTTCATCCGGGGCCGGTTCGACGTGACCGACCGGCTACGGCCCGGCGAGCGCAACAGCATCGCGGTGCGCGTGTCGCCGCCGCCGCACCCCGGCATCGCGCACGAACAGTCGCTCGCCGGCGGACGCGGCGACAATGGCGGCGCGTTGATGAGCGATGGCCCGACCTTCGGCGCGAGCGAGGGGTGGGACTGGATACCGGGCGTGCGCGACCGCAACACCGGATTGTGGCAGGACGTCGAACTCGCCGCGACCGGGATGGTGACACTCGGAGACCCGGCGATCGCCACCCGACTGCCGCGCGCCGACAATGCGGTCGCGGAGGTTTCGATCACCGTGCCGGTCACCAACCACGGGTCGGCGCCGACGCAGGCGACGGTACGTGCGGCCTTCGATGACGTGGCGGTCGAGCGTACGCTCACCGTCGCCGCCGGGGCGACCGAGACGGTGCGGTTCGTACCCGGCGACTTCCCGCAACTGAGCGTCGCGCACCCCCGGCTGTGGTGGCCCAACGGCTATGGCGACCCGGCCCTGCACCGCCTGCACCTGAGCGCCACGGCGGACCACGCCCTGTCCGACCGCCGCAGCCTCGACTTCGGCATGCGTAGCGTGACCTACGAACTCGCATCGCTCGACAAGGACGGGGCGCTGCGGCGGGTGCTGGTCGATTCCGCGCGTGCGCGCGACCTCGGCACGCCGGTGATCGACGAGCGGCACGCGGCGTTGCGCAAGGTGCGCGGCGGCTGGGCGGATTCGCTGATGCCGGGCGCGGAGACCTCGCCCGCGATCCAGACGCTGCCCGACGATCCGCTCGGCACGCAATTGGTGCTGCGCGTGAACGGCGTGCGGATCGCCGCGCGCGGCGGCAATTGGGGCATGGACGACATGCTCAAGCGCGTCGCGCCGGACCGGCTCGATCCCTATTTCCGGCTCCACCGCGAGGCCGGCATGAACATCATCCGCAACTGGATGGGGCAGAGCACCGAAGAAGCCTTCTACGCGCTCGCCGATCGCTACGGGTTGATGGTGCTCAACGATTTTTGGGAATCGACCCAGGACGGCGACGCCGAGGCGCAGGACGTGCCGTTGTTCGTCGCCAACGCGCGCGACGTGGTGCGGCGCTACCGCACGCATCCGTCGATCGTGCTATGGTTTGGCCGCAACGAAGGCGTGCCGCAACCGGCGCTGCAAACGGCGTTGCAGGACATGGTGTGGCAGGAGGATGGAACGCGCCTCTACAAAGGCAATTCGCGGATCATCAACCTCGCCGGATCGGGCCCTTACGAATGGCATCCGCCCGAGGACTATTTCACCAAATATCCGCGCGGCTTCGCGGTCGAGGTCGGCACCGCGAGCTTCCCAACGCTCGAATCGTGGCGGCGCACCGTGCCCGCCGCCGATCGCTGGCCGATCAGCGACACCTGGGTCTATCACGACTGGCATCAGGAGCGGGGCGTCTCGATGGCGAGCTTCATGCGCGCGCTGGAGACCGAATTCGGAGCGCCGCGCGATCTCGCCGATTTCGAGCGTAAGGCGCAGATGCTCAACTACGAATCGTACCGCGCGATCTTCGAGGGATTCGCCGCTGGTTTGTGGACGACCAACAGCGCGCGGATGCTGTGGATGACGCATCCGGCGTGGCCGTCGGCGGACTTCCAGATATATTCTTCCGATTACGATACCCATGCCGCTTTCTACGGCACCAAGAAGGGCGCCGAGCCGGTCCACGTCCAGATGAACCAGCCCGATCGGCAGGTGACGATGGTCAATACCACGCGTGACGGGCTGAGCGGCGTGAAGGTCGTCGCGCGGGTGACCGATCTCGCCGGCGCGGCGGTTCTGTCGCGCGACGCGACCGTCGATCTGCCGGCGAACCGGACGGTGGCGGCGTTCGCGCTGCCGATCGAAGCCGCGCTGACGAAGGGGCCGGTGCTGATCCGGCTCGAAGCGTTCACACGCGACGGCACGATGCTGTCGTCGAATTTCTATTGGCAGTCCGCGCGGCCGGCGGATCTGAAGGCGCTCGCGTCGATGCCGCAGGCGACGCTGCGGGCGTCGGTTCATGACGAGACCGGTGCGGAGGGCGAACGCGCGGTGCGCGTCGATCTCGTCAACGCCGGGCCGACGCCCGCGTTGCAGGCCAAGCTCACGCTGTTCGACGCGAAGGGCGAGCAAATCCTGCCCGCCTATTTCAGCGACAATTATGTCTCGTTGCTGCCTGGCGAGAGCCAGCGCGTCACCGTGCGGTATCCGCGGCTGCGCGGCCCCGCGACGGTGCGGCTGCGCGGCTGGAACCTCGCCGATACGATGGTGGCGGGCGCCGGCACCTGAGCGCTGCTACACCAGCGCCGATACGGCGAGCGTGAGCGCCAGCGCGATCACCGAGATCAGCGTCTCGCAAACCGTCCAACTGCGGATCGTGTCGGCGACGCTCAGCCCGAAATATTCCTTCACCAGCCAGAAGCCGCCGTCGTTGACATGGCTGAGGATGACCGATCCGGCGCCGGTCGCCACCACGAGCAATTCGGGGCGGATGCCGGGACTGGCGGCGGCGAGCGGCGCGACGATTCCGGCCGAGGTCGCCATCGCGACGGTGGCGGAGCCGGTCGCGACGCGCATCAGCGCGGCGATCAACCAGGCCAGCGCGACGATCGGCAGATGCGCGGCGGATGCCGCCTGAATGATCGCCGCCGATACGCCGCTGTCCGTCAGGATCCGGCCGAAGCCCGCGCCCACGCCGACGACCAGGGTGATCATCGCGGTCGGCGCGAGGCATTCGTTGGTGAATTTCTGGATGATGTCGATGGTCATGCCGCGCGCGAGCCCGAGCGTCCAATAGCTGACCAGCACCGCGATGAGCAGCGCGGCCACCGGCGTGCCGACGAAACGAAGCGCGCCGTCGAGCGCGGAGCCCGGCGTCGCGACCGCCGCGGCAAGGCTCCCGGCCAGCATCAGTGCCACCGGCAGCAACAGGGTGAGGAGCGTGGTCGCGAAGCCCGGCAACGCGCGCGCCGCGCCCGCGTCGATCGGGTCCGCCACGGTGGCGGTGGACGGCGCGAGCCGTCCGACCACCAGCCGCGCGTATAGCGGGCCGGCGATCGCGGCGGTCGGTATGCCGATCACCAGCGCGAACAGCACGGTGAGGCCGACATCGGCGTGATAGGCTTGTGTCGCGAGCATCGCGGCGGGGTGTGGCGGCATCATCGCATGCACCACGGACAAGCCCGCCGCCATCGGCAGCCCGACCCGCATCGGATGCTGGCCGAGCCGCCGCGCGACGGTGAAGACGATCGGCACGAGCAGCACGAAGCCGACCTCGAAGAAGACCGGCAGGCCGATGATGAGCGCGACGGTCATCATCGCCCAATCGGCGCGGCGCGCGCCGAAAAAGCCGATCACCGTATCGGCGATCCGTTCCGCGCCGCCCGATTCGACCATCATCTTGCCGAGGATGGTGCCGAGCCCGACGACGAGCGCGATATGGCCGAGCGCGCCGCCCACGCCCGCTTCGAAGGTCTTGACGATGGCACCGGCCGGAATGCCGGCGGCCAGCGCGAGCCCGAGCGAGACGAGGATCAGCGCGATGAACGGGCTGAGCCGCACCCGCACGATCAGCGCGACCAATATCGCGACCGCGCCGATCGCCTCGAGCAGCAGCGGGCCGCCGGTCGTCACTTAGGGCTTCTTCCAGGCGACGCAGTCGACCTCGACCTTGCAATCCACCACCATCTGCGAAACCACACAGGCGCGCGCCGGCGGGTTGGCGCCGAAATATTCGCGGAACACGCGGTTGAACGACTGGAAATCGCGTGCGTCGTCGAGCCACACGCCGCAGCGCACGACATGCTCGGGCCCGTAGCCGGCTTCGGCGAGGATCGCGATGACGTTGCGGATCGCCTGATGCGATTGCGCGACGATTCCGCCCTCGATCACTTCGCCATCGACCATCGCCACCTGACCCGAAACGTAGAGCCAGCCATCGGCCGCCACCGCACGCGCGAACGGGAGATGTTGTCCGCCGGTGCCGGTGCCGCCTTCGACGCCGTAGCGCTTTATGCCGTCAGTCATATTCTTGTCCTTCGTTATGAATGAGATGCCGCGTCTCGCCGCAGCAAGCGTCCGCCGCGCGCGCCGGTCGGCCCCTGCGCCGACAGGGTGTGGACACCGTTGACCCACACTTCATGGATTCCAGCGGACGGTTGTTCCGGCGCGTCATAGGTGGCGCGGTCCGCAATGCGGGCGGGATCGAACAACACGAGATCCGCCGCATACCCTTCGCGGACATAGCCGCGCGCCGCCAGGCCGAACCGGTCGGCGGGCAGGCCGGTCATCTTGCGGACCGCCTCGGCGACCGAGAAGAGGCGGCGCTCGCGCGCGTAATGGCCGATCACGCGCGGGAAACTGCCCCACAGCCGGGGGTGCGGACGCGGATCGCACGGCAACCCGTCCGAGCCGACCATCGTGAGCGGGTGCGCGAGGATGCGATCGACATCCTCCTCCGCCATGCAATGATAGACCGCGCCGGCCGGCTGCAAGCGCCGCGCGGCGGTGCGCAGATCAGTGCCCCAGTCGGCGGCGATATCCGCGAGCATCCGACCGGCCTGGCCCGGTTCCGGGTGCGACCAGGTGATCTTGATCGGCGTCTCGGGCACGACTTGCTTGAGGTCGAGCGTCGAGGAACTGGCGGTATAGGGATAGCAATCGCAGCCGACCGGATGATCGGCGGCAGCCGTTTCGAGCCGCGTCAGCATCTCGCGGCTGCGGCCGTACTGGCGGACGCCCGCGCATTTCAGGTGCGACACGACGACCGGCGCGGCGGCGTGCCGGCCGATCGCGAACGCTTCATCGAGCGCGGCGACGATTTCCTCCCCCTCGCTGCGCAAGTGCGTGCAATATACGGCGTCGCGGCCCCGCAACGCCTCCGCCAGTTCCATCACCTCGGCGGTGGGCGCGGCATTGGCATTGGCGTAGGCGAGGCCGCTGGACAATCCGAAGGCACCGGCATCGAGTGCCGCGTCGAGATCGCGGCGCATCGCGGCGATCTCGCCGACCGTCGCGGCACGGTCGAGCCGGTCCATATGCCGCGCGCGCAGCGCGGTGTGGCCGACCAGCGCCACGACATTGGTGGCGGGCCGCGCCTGATCGACGGCCTCCGCATAAGCGGTGAAATCGGCGTAGCGGAACTGCGCCGCGGGGCCGAGCAGGACGAGCGGATCGGCCAAGTCGCGCGCGGTGTCGAACGGCGTGCTGGCGCTGATGCCGCAATTGCCGACGACGACGGTGGTGACGCCCTGTGTCGTCTTCGCGGTCATCTCGGGCGCGGCGATGACGACGAGGTCGTCATGGGTATGCGCGTCGATGAAGCCGGGCGCGAGCGCCAGGCCGCGCGCATCGAGCGCACCGTGGGGGAGGATCGCCGCGCAGGGGCGGATCCCGGCGATGACGCCGCCTTCAAGGGCAACGTCGGCGCGGAACGGCGGCTGGCCGCTGCCGTCGAAGATGTCGGCGCCGGCGATGGTGGTACGTGTCATTCCGGCCCCCAGGATCAGATCCGCATTGTCACGCCGTCGCCAGATAATGTAAACAAATTTCTTTAAGGGAGACCCGCCGTGGACGATCACCGCTTCGAACTGGACAAGGGCGTCGGGCGTGGGACGATGGTCTGGGATTTGCTGGCCGGCGACGTGCCGTTCCCCGCCGCCGTGCTCAACGAGCGGCGGATGCGGCACAACCTCGGCTGGATGCGTGCTTTCATCGATGCGTACGGGCTGTCGCTCGCGCCGCACGGCAAGACGACGATGGCGCCCAAGCTGTTCCAGCGGCAGCTCGATGCGGGGGCGTGGGGGATCACCGTCGCGACCAGCCAACAGGCGGAGGTGGCCGCCGCGCATGGGGTGCGCAGGATTTTGATCGCCAATCAGATCGTCGGCGCGGCCAACCTTGCCGCCGTCGCCGATCTCGCCGCGCTGCCGGGGATGGCGCTGTTCTGCATCGCGGATTCGGCGGCGGGGGTCGCGCTGCTCGGCGCGGCGTGCCGCCGGCGCGGGGTGGTGTTGGACGTTCTGATCGAACTCGCTCCCGAACCGGACCAGCCTGGTTTTCGCACCGGCGTGCGCGATGCGGCGGGGCTGGACGCGGTGCTTGCGGAACTGGAGCGTTGGCGCGGGCATCTGCGGTTGTCGGGCGTGGAGTTTTACGAGGGCGTTCTACCCGACGAGGGCGAGGTACGGCGCTTCGTGCGGCGTGCGGCCGCGACGACGACGCGTTTGCTGGCGGAGCAGCGGTTCGACCGTACGCCCGCGATCCTCTCCGGCGCGGGGTCGGCGTGGTATGACGTGGTCGCGGACGAGACCGCGCCGCTCGCGCGGAGCGGCGCGGTCGAGATCGTGTTGCGACCCGGCTGCTACATCAGCCACGACGACGGCCTGTATCGCATCGCGCAGGAGCAGATCCTCAAGCGCAACGCCGTCGCGCCGCGCTTCGGCGAGGCGCTGTTGCCGGCGCTGCGCATCTGGGCGGTCGTGCAGTCGCTGCCCGATCCCGCGCGCGCGATCATCGCGATGGGCAAGCGTGACGTCGCGTTCGACGCGGGGATGCCGCGCCCGGCGACCCTGTTCCGCCCCGGCCGCGACGATCGGCCCGGCGATGCGCCGCCGCATTGGGCGGTGACCGGCCTGATGGACCAGCACGCCTATCTGACGATCGCGCCGGAGGACGACATCGCGGTGGGCGACGTGATCGCGTTCGACATCTCGCATCCATGCCTCACCTTCGACAAATGGCGTCGGTTGCTGGTGGTGGATGACGATTATCGCTGCACCGAGGTGATCGAGACGTTCTTCTGAGCGCCCGCGGGCGGCGCGCGCCGCCGCCCGCGCGTGGTCACGCCTTGGTGGCGGACGGCGGGCGGTCCGCCTTCGCGGTGCCGAAGCGCGATGGCGCCGCGCCCATCACGAATTCGAGCGTGCCGCCGGCGATGAGGTCGCGGTGGGCGATCCAGTTGCGCGTCCACGGCCGGCCGTTCCAGCGCACCGACTGGACGTAGGGCCGATCGGGCGCATTGCCGATGGCGTTCACGCGCAGCAGCTTGCCGGCCCCGACACGAACCTCGGCCGTATCGAACAACGGCGCGCCGAACACATAGACGCCGGTCGTCGGATCCACGGGGTAGAAGCCCAGCGCCGAGAGGATGAACCAGGCACTCATCTGCCCGCAATCGTCGTTGCCGATCACGCCGTCGGGATCGTCCTTGTACATCTCGACGCACAGCCGGCGCACCATCGCTTGGGTCTTCCACGGCGTGCCGACGAAGGCGTAGAGATAGGGCGCATGTTGGTCGGGTTCGTTGCCGTGTGCATATTGTCCGACCAGTCCGGCGATGTCGGGCGGCGCGTTCGCGGGCAGCGTCGAGGGTGCGTTGAAGAGCGCGTCGAGCTTGGCCTCATAAGCCGCATCGCCGCCGAAATGCGCGATCATGCCGTAGATGTCGTGCTGGTTGAGAAACGTCGCCTGCCAGCCGTTCGCCTCGGTATAGTCGCGCCAACGCGGCTCGGGCATATGGCCGAGCTGAACCGGGTCATAGGGTGCCCACCAGCTTCCGTCGGCGAAGCGGGGCCGTGCAAAGCCGATCTTCGCGTCGATGACGTTGCGCCAGTTGCCGCTGCGCTGGCGCAAAGCGGCCGCATCGGCCTTCGCGCCGGCCGCGTCCGCGAGGATCGCCATCGCGTGATCGTCATAGGCATATTCCTGCGTGCGGCTGACCGATTCCTTCACCTTGTCGGCGGGGACGTAGCCGAGCCGGAAATAGGGTTCCCGGCCGAGCGTGGCGCGGCTGTCCTTGAACCCCGGATCGAAGGCATGTTTGCGGATGTTGGGCCAGGCGGCGGCATAATCGGCCGGGATGCCCTTGCGATATGCCTCGGCGAGCACGACCACCGAATGCGTGCCGTTCATGCAACCGGTCTCGAACCCCTGGAGCGGCCATGTCGGCGGGCCATAGGGGCTTTGCTGCGTCTGGCGAATGAGGTCGTGAACGAAGCGCTGGGCCATGTCGGGGCGCACCAGCGTCATCAGCGGGTGCAGCGCGCGATACGTGTCCCACAACGAATAGGCGCTGTAGGCGCGTTCGCCGGCGGGCAAGGTACGGACCTGCTGATCGAGCCCGACATAACGGCCATCGCGATCGCTGAACAAGGTCGGCCCCATGAAGGCGTGGTAGAGCGCGCTCGCCATGATCGTGCGCTGTGCCTGGGTGCCGCCGGAGACGCGGACGCGGTCGAGCGTCTCCGCCCAGGTCCGGCGCGCGGCGGTGCAGGC
Organism: Sphingomonas pollutisoli; assembly: GCF_029167165.1. Classification (NCBI taxonomy): domain Bacteria; kingdom Pseudomonadati; phylum Pseudomonadota; class Alphaproteobacteria; order Sphingomonadales; family Sphingomonadaceae; genus Sphingomonas; species Sphingomonas pollutisoli. Next base: position 119,415 of record NZ_JARFNJ010000003.1, on the reverse strand, counting down.
GGCATCGAACGCCCAGCCGGGCGCCTCCGCCAGCGCATCGCGCGCGCCCGCCACGTCGACCGCCGAAATGCCGGTCTTGACGAGGATCGGAGCGCTTCCGGCATCGTCGAAGAACAGCGCGACCTTCAGCCGGTGGCCCGATACGCCGCGCGCGCCCGCCGGGGCGGCGGTGTCGCCGTCGCCGAAGAACTGCACGCGGTCCGGCTTGCGCGAAAGGTGCATCGCGAAGTGGATGTGGCGGCCCTCCGCCCAGCGGAATACCTGGCGGCTACCGCTCAGCATGCCATCCTCGCCAAGGGCGAGCGACGCATTCTCGATGCGGATCGGCTCGTCGGCGCTCTCCTGCTTGCAATGCGCGAAGTCGATCAGGATATGCCCGGCGCCGGCGGGGAAGGTGTAGCGGTGCAGCCCGGTGCGTTCGGTGACGGTCAACTCCGCGAGCACGCCCGATTCGAGTTTGACGCGGTAATAGCCGGGCTCGGCATGTTCGCCGGAATAGCGCTGGCGATAGCCGGCGGACGGGTTTTCCGGCGTGCCGGCTTGCAGCTTGAGCGGTCCGCGCGTCGGCACGACCAGCACGTCGAGCATGTCGCCGATACCGGTCCCCGACAGATGCGTGTGCGAAAAGCCCATGATCGAGCGATCCGACTGGTGGTAGCCGGAACATGCGTCCCAACCCGCATTGTTGGTGTCGGGCGAGAGCTGGACCATGCCGAACGGCATCGTCGCGCCGGGGAAGGTGTGGCCGTGGCCGCCCGAGCCGACGAACAGATCCGGCTCGGTCGCGGCCGGTGACTGGGCGCGGCCGACGCCGGGGATGGCGGCGGCAAAGGCGGCGAGCGCGGAACCCCCAAGAAGCTCGCGACGGTTGGCACGGATCAAGCGAATGTCTCCTTGGAGATTTGCGGTCAGAAGGTTTGCGCGAGCAACGCGGGGCGGCGGCGCTCGAGATCGAGGATCAACTCGCCGAACAGGCCGTTCGCCCAGGCGAACCATGGCCGCGAATAGCGCGTCGGGTCATCGCGGTCGAAAGACTCGTGCATGAAGCCGGTGCCGGCGTGGGTGGTCTTCAGCCACGTCAGGCACTGCCGGATCTCGCGGTCGTCGTCGCTCGTCATCGCGCGCGCGATGATCGACATCGGCCAGATCATGCCGAGGCCCTTGTGCGGGCCGCCGATGCCGTCGGCCGCCGCGCCCGTGAAGAAATAGGGATCGCGCGCGCTCCACGCCAGCGCACGGGTGCGGCGGTACAGCGGGTCGTCGCGCCGCGCAGCCCCGAGCAACGGCAGCGCCGACAGGCTCGGTATGTTCGCGTCGTCCATGAAAAGCGCGTTGCCGAAGCCGTCCACTTCATAGGCCCAGACCGTCCCGCCCGCGCCATCCGACATGCGGCCATGCGACCGCAGCGCCGCGTCGACCGCATCCGCCAGCGCGCGGCAGTCGGCGGCGGCGGCCGTATCGTGCCGGGCCTCGGCATGAACCTGCGCCAGCATCCGCAGCGCCGCCACCGCGAACAGGTTCGAGGGGATCAGGAAGGGGAGCGTGCAGGCATCGTCCGACGGGCGGAACATCGAATGGATCAGCCCGACCTTGCGGGTCGGCGCGCCGACACCCTTCAGCATCAGCGTCTCGGTGGCGTGGCGGTTGACCCGCTCGAACCGGTACGGGCCGTCGCCATGCAACCGCTGCTGCGCGCGCATCGTCGCCACGGCGCGCGCCATCGCCTGCGACCAGAGCGCGTCGAAGGGCGTCGTGTCGCGGGTCGCCGTCCAATAGGCATGCGCGAGCCGCATCGGATAGCACAGCGAGTCGAGCTCCCATTTGCGTTCCGCGACGCCGGGTTTCATCTCCGTCAGATCGTCGATCGCGCCGAGGTTCGATTTCGCGCTCGGATCGGCCATGAAGGCGTTGGCATAGGGGTCGATCAGCACGCAGCGCGCCTGCCGTTGGATGACCCCCTGGAACAGCCGGCGCAGATCGGCGTCGCGCGGCGTGAGGTGGACGTAGCTCTGTAGCTGGGCGGAGCTGTCGCGCAGCCACATCGCCTCGATGTCGCCGGTGATGACGAACGTATCCGGCTTGCCATCGACCGTACCGGGGCGGACGGTGGTGTCGAGCGTGTTGGGATAGCAATTCTCGAACAGCCACCCGATCTCGGAATCGGCGATGCGGGCGCGCACCCGGGCGATCTCCTGCTCGACGGCGCGGCTGATGAAGCGCCGCTCGCCCGGCGGCGGACGGCGCGTCGGGCGGATCGTATCCGCCGCCTGTGCCGAGGCGATCGGTGCCAAGGGCGCCAACGCGCCGATGGCGAGGAGATCGCGACGGCTGATCCAAGCTGACGGTCCGCTCGGTGCTGGCGCCACGATATTCCCTCTCTTGCCTTGCGCGGTGGCGGATGCGCGACCGCGGCCGCCCCGGCGCGATCCGCCGAAGAGACCGGCAACCCTTGGATGGGCTGCTTCGGTGCCGAGGCTAGGACCAGCCCGCCGCTGGATCAAGCATATTTAATAAAACAATTTTTGTTTAGGTGGCGCGTTGCGTGTCCTAGGCTTAGGATCGACAACGTGGAAAGGTGGATAGATACGCGCGTCGGCCCGGCAGAGGGTGCTGGTACGGGGCGTCGAAGGGGCAGTGCGATGACGATGGACATGCAACGGGATGCTCCGCGCGATACGCGTGGCGCGCGGCTGGCCGTGTCGCTTTCGGGAACCAACCTCGCGCGCGCCAGCGACTATAACCAGCGTGTCGTGCTTCAGGCGATCCGATCGAGCAGCGAGACCACGCGCGTCGAGTTGAGCCGCATGACCGGGCTGACCGCGCCGACCATCGCCAACATCACGCGCCGCCTGATGGATGCCGGGCTGGTCAAGGAGATCGGACGGTTGCAGGGGCCGCGCGGTCAACCGGCGATCCGCCTCACGATCGATGCGCTCGGCTGCGTCGCGATCGGGCTCAACATAGATCGCGATCACCTCACGCTGGTGGCGCTCGATCTCGCCGGGCAGGTCCGTGGCCGGATTTCGCGCGACATCGCGTTCGCGCTCCCCGAGGATGTCGTGGCGTTCGTGGCCGACGGGCTCGACCCGTTGCTGGCCGAGGCGGGCGTGGGCCGCGACCGCGTGCTCGGCGTCGGCGTGACGCTGCCGGACGATCTCGGCAGCATCGCCTTGCCCGGCCGCCCCGAAACGTATGAGCGCTGGGCCGAGCTTTCGGTCGCGGACCTGCTCGCGCCGATGTTGCCGTGGCCGGTGCTGGTCGACAACGACGCCGCCGCCGCCGCGATCGGCGAGGCGCAATCGGGCGCGGGGCTGGGGCTGGCGAGTTTCTTCTACATCTTCATCAGTTCGGGGCTCGGCGGCGGGTTGATGATCGATCGGCATTACGTCGAGGGGGCAAACCGCCGCAGCGCCGAACTCGGCCTGCTCCCCGATGTGACGAGTTCACGGCCGGGCGCGCTGGTGCAGGATGTCGTCTCGCTTTCGGCATTGATGCAATATCTCGCGCAGGCGGGGTGCGATATCGACAGCCCATCGCGCATCGATCCTGCCGATCCCGCCGTCAAGCGCGTCATCGACCGGTGGGTCGAGGATGCCACGCGCGCGCTGATCGCGCCGATCGTCAACATCAACTGTTTGATCGATCCGCACGCGATCATCATCGGCGGCCGGCTGCCGGACTTTCTCGTCGATGATCTGATCGAACGCCTCACGGCGCGCTTGGCCGAGATGCGCCTGCCGGCCGTCGCGCCGATTTCCCGCGCCGCGATGGCGGGCGACGCGTCCGCGATCGGCGCCGCCATCCTCCCGTTCCTTGATCAACTGCTGCCGTCCGACGCGATCCTCATGCAGGCGGGCCGCGCGGCCTGACGCAGCGGAGCGATGGTGGCGGAACGACCGCTATGTAAGCGGGCGTTTTTTCACGCTGGACGGGATTGGCCGAAGCTGCTGTGCCCCCGTTATGGGACGCCGAGTTCCTCGATGGGTACGCGCACCTCGATAAGGCGCCATACGACCGCGCCCGGACGGGGTTCGGCTACGCCCTCCGAAAACGTTGCCTCTCCGATCAGCAGCTTGTTGAACTCCTCTCCGCAAAGAGCGCCCGCCAAGGTTCCCTGGGGCCCCAGTCCGAAGGTGCCGCCGCCTTCTCCCTTGACGGTGGCGATCTTGTTCCCGAGTTTCAGGGCCGACAGATTTTCGTAAATCAGTCCGTCCGGGTCGATGAACTCGACCAGCCAATTCTGGGTCTTTTTCTCGCCCATGTACTTCCGCGCGTAGCTCGCATTGGGCGCGATACCGAGATAGCCATTATCCTGCGGCATATCGACGGTGACGTTCAAAGCCTTTTTCAGCGGGTTGGCGCCCTTTTTGCCCTTCTTCTCCTTCGCCTGTTTAACGGCCTCTTCGGCGGATATCTGCGTGGCGGAAGGACGCAGGTCGGAAGGAGTGAGATGCAGCTTCCCGTTCTGCACGAGGTGACGGAACTCATATTTGTCCATCGCCCGATACCAGTGTCTCGCCTGGTCCGCTTTCACGCCGTCCTCGGGGCCATTGTTGTACTGGCGCTCCTCGATGACGGCCATTGGCATCTTGCCACCCGTGACGCGCTTCGTGCTCAGCGCACCGGCGGCGACGTACTGCCTTACCTTATTGTCTATCTCGTCGGTGCTAGCAGCGAACGTCGCGCCGATGATGTGGTTCTGGACGCCTGTGGCGGTTACGCTGTTCGGCATTGTAGGGCGGCTCCGACGGTTTTGCGGCGGTCTTAGCCCCGTCTGCCGACCGTTTGATTGCGGAGTTCCGCTTTGTTGTTACCGTTGAAGTGAAGGTGGCGGCATGCGCTTGCCGTATCACCTCAGACGTGCCGCCGACGCTTGCGGTGCTGTCCCGGAGACGCGCCCATGACTTTGCGAAACGCCGCGATGAACGCTTGTGCGCTCTCATAACCGACGGTGAGCGCGACGTCCTGGACCGACGCGTCCTCGGCGAGCAGGGCGAGCGAACGGTAGATGCGGACGTGTTGGCGATACTGCCGGAAGTTAAGACCCGTCTGCGTGACGAACAGTCGGAGCAGAGTTCGTCGAGCCGTGCCCGATTCTTCCGCGAAGTTCGCGAGTGACCGTGGATCGGCCGGATCGTCTATGATCGCTTGCGCAATCCAGCGCGCGCGTGGATCGGCTGGCAGTCGCACCTCGGGATTCGCGAGGTCTGAGCGGCACATCTCCGAAAGAAAGAGCGCGTGCATGTCCCGAACGGTCGCGGGGACCGCATCGTGCTGAGCAATCGCGTATAGCAGCGGACTCAATCGCAGCGCGTGGATGTCTCCGCCGAAACGCCGGTCGGTTTCGAGAATACGCACGTCACACGCGCCGCGGGCCGTCACGGACAGGTCCGTACCCGGTGGCACCACGAGCACATGGCCCATGGACGTGATGCGAACCGATCCTTCGTGCTCATGCGTAATCGCGCCCGCAAGTATCGCGATCGCGATCGTAAAAGGCCGAGCATCAACGCGCAGGACTTGACCCGGCGAAAGCGCCAACGGCCTGATGTGCTCCGAAGGTTTCTCCGACAGGTCTGGCTTATCATGCAAGAGCATGCAGTTTAGACGCATGTTCGAAATGCTTGCTCAATCATCCTTATGTTGCAGACGACACGCGCGGAAACATATTCCGCCCTATCGGCTTGCAGCGGTAAGATCTTCGCCGTTTTTGGCTCAATCGCGCAATTGTGTGGCGCTTCACAGAACCACGATGTCTGCGGAGCCAGTCTAAGAGCGCGCCATCGGCACGCGGATCGCTGCCGATCAGGTCAAGAGGAAGATATGTTGAAATCTACGGTCATCGCGCTCGGGTTGGCGAGCGTCTTCGCGGTTGCTCCAGCGTTTGCCCAGGACGGGCCGGACGCGCCGCAACCGGAAAAGCGGTTCTATGTCGGCGGGTTCCTGGGGGATCGCTTCGGCAGCGGCCAGACCTTCAGCGGCGCCAACATCACCGGGCAGCCGCGCGTGATCGAAACGCCGACCAAAGCAGACGTCACCGGCGGCGTGATGATCGGCGCGGTCGCCGCACAGGGCGACTGGGGTCGCGTGCGCGTCGAAGGCGAACTGAGCGCGAGCCAAAACTCGATCAAGCGACTGGTGCTGAACAATGTGCGGCGCGAGTTGCTGGAGGGGCGCAAAGCGATCACGAGCGAGATGGTCAACGTCATGTACGACACGCCGAAGATCGCCAACCTCGTTCGGCTCTCAGCCGGCGCCGGTGTCGGTAACGCCTCGATCGACTATGACATCCGCTACAACGTCTCGGCATCCGGCCCGGCGATCAATATCCCCACCAGCGTCTCCGGGCACCTCGCCTGGCAAGCGATCGGCGGCGCTTCGGTCGCGCTTGGCCGCCGTGTCGAGTTGACCACGGACGTCCGCTACCTGCGCGTCAGCGAACATCAGGTCGAACGTTTCAACGCGACCGCAGGCACGCTCGATTCGGTTCTGGGCACGCGCTACCATAGCTTGGCGGCGACCGCGGGCTTCCGTTTCTATCTTTGAGCGCGAACCGGCCCGTCAAGGGAACCGAGTCGGCCATCGCGGCTGGGCGACGATCCTGCTACCGTTTGCAGCAGCATCGTCGCCTGCGCTTCGAGGTGGTTAGCCGGTCACCGCCGGCGGGCCGGGCGTCGCCGTGACGCCTACCATTGCAACCGTTCGGTCCTTGCGACCAAATCGGCGCACCGATATCCGTGCGACCTATAACCGAAAACGATCCCGCCGTGGGCCGCATGATCGGGACCATCCGAAAGAACCAGCACAACATGAGCGACGATCGTGGCGTTGATCTGATCCGAGTGGCGAAGGGCGAGGGCAGTCGTTTCGCCGTCGCCGGAGCCGATCTGACGTGGAAGATCCGCGGGCAGCAAACGGACGGCAAGTTTTGCATGTTCGAACAGGTGCTCGAGCCCGGAACGGGTGTGCCGCTCCACACGCACAGCTATTCCGAAGCCTTCTATGTGTTGAGCGGGACGATCGAGTTCGCTTCGGAGGGCGGCGTCTGGCAATGTGCGGCGGGCGATGTCGTTATCGCGCCGGCGCAGGCGAAACACACGTTCCATAACCGGGGCGATGAGACGGCCCGTTTGCTGAGCATCTCCGTTGTGGGTCATGAACGGTTTTTCGATGCGGTCGAACAGGCGGATCGGGCGGAGCCATTCTCCGCGCTAGCTCCGGAAGCGGCGATGGCACGGATCGTGGCGATCGGCTCTGAAACCGACACCAACTTCGTGCTCGGTGAGAAGGCGCGCTGACGCGGTCGACGCGCCCGACGTCAAACTCGGTGCCTGCTGCGCGAGCGTCAACTGAGGTCATGCATCAAGCCAGACGCGCGTGGCCGTGCAAGCCAAGTCGCCCCCTCTATTGAAGGCGTCTCAGGTCCGTTCGAATTGCGTGCGGATCATGTCGGCCACGTTGTGGAGCGTGTCGCCGCCATCGCCATTGCCATTGCCATTGCCATTGCCACTGCCACCGAAGATGCCGAACCCCATCCCGTTATCGGCCCAGGTCCAGCCGCGCACCCCGCCTTCCTTGCGGGGAACCATCTTGTCGGTGCGATCGACCTGCATCGGACGGACATAGACCGCGACCCGCCCGCCATCGGCATAGCGATAGAGATAAAGCCCGGCGGGCCCGTGTTCGGACGCGACGAGCCGGCCACCGATCAACTCCAGCCCGGCACCGCGCAGATCGGGGGCCTTGATCGGCCGTGAAAGCCGCGCGGAGATCCAACCGTCGAGCGCGCCACGCTGGCTGGCGGCGATCTCCACCGGGTGAATGGTGTCGCCGGCATAGACCGAGTAGCTCGCCGCCGCCTCGCGCGCGAGCGCCGCGGTCCCGACCGTGGGCGGCGCGCTCCATCCGCGCAGCGTCCATCCGCCCGCGCCGCCGAGCAGCAGCAGCGCGGCCACGTTCGCCGCGAGGGCAGGGCGCGCGCGCGCGAACCAGCGGGCGCGTGGCGCCTCGCGCAATCGCAGGTCGAGTGCCGGGGGCAGCGGTTCATCGACGATCGGATCGAGCGCGCGGCGTAGCGCGTCCCGCTGTGAACGATAGGCAAGCAGCCGGGCCGCTTCCTCCGGGCGTGCCGCCAGCCACGCGGCGACGGCGACCTCCCGATCCGGCGCAAGCCGGCCGTCGACATGCGCCTGAAGTTCGGCCTCGGTGACGGAAATGTCGCTCATGATACGATCCGCAGCGCCGGGCGTGCGCCGACGCTCTCCCCCGCCAGCATCCGCCGCAAGCGTTCGCGCGCGCGCGACAGACGCGACATCACCGTTCCCATCGGCACGTCGAGTATCAGGGCCGCTTCGGCGTAGCTCAGTTCTTCGACCCCGACCAGCAGCATCACGGTGCGTTGTTCCTCCGGTAGTGCCGCGACAAGCGCGAGAATGTCGTCCCGCGCGATCGCCGCGTCCTGACGCGCGGGTGTCGCCAGCCGCCCCTCGGGCAGTGTGTCGATCGGCTCGGCGGTGCCGCGCCGCTTGCCCTGCCGCAAGCGATCCAACGCCAGATTGTGGAGGATGGTGAACAGCCAGGCCCGCACGCTCGCCGCTTCGCGCCGCTGCGCCCAGCGCGCGATGGCGCGCTCCAGCACGTCCTGCACCAGATCGTCGGCATCCTCCCGATCGCGCAGCAGCGCGCGGGCATAGCGGCGGAGCGCCGGGATCAGCGGCTGGACGAGGGAAATCATCTCGGCGCTCGGTTGCATCGGTCGGTACATAGTCGATGAGACGCCGGGTGGCGCCTTTTATTCCCGCGATCTTTTGTTCGGTTGCAGATGGAATAAAAACGGCGCGGCATCGTCTCACTCTCGAAGATCGCGAAAGGACCAGGTATGCCAGCCCATCAACGTTCCATTGCCGGGCCGGCCGCGCTGATCGGCGCGGTCGTGTTGCTGCTCGTCGCCGGCTTCGCCTGGGCGGCGGGGTGGATCGGCCCCAGGCGGATCAGCGGCGGCGACATCACCGCCGCGCTCGACGCCAATGGCGGCAAGCATCCGGGCTACCGGCGCGCGCACGCCAAGGGGCTGTGCCTGAGCGGCCACTTCGATGCGAACGGGGCTGGCAGCGAACTCTCCTCGGCGCGCGTGTTCGCGCGGGGCGGCTATCCGGTGATCGGGCGCTTCTCGCTCGGCGGCGGCAATCCGCTCGCGACCGACGGCCGCAACGTGTTCCACGCCATGGCGCTCCAGGTGAAGACACCGGATGGGCAGGAGTGGCGGCTGGCGATGGACCACACGCCGATCTTCCCGGTCGCCGACGTACCCTCGTTCATCGCGCTGCAAAAGGCGACTACGCCCGACCCGACGACCGGCAAGCCCGATCCGGCGGTGATGAAGCCGTTCCTGCAAGCGCATCCCGAGGTGAAGGCGTTCCAGGATTATATGGCCAAAGCCGTGCTGCCCGACAGTTTCGCCGATGCGACCTATTACAGCATCAACGCCTTCCGCTTCACGGACGGGCGCGGGCAGACCCGCTTCGTGCGCTGGCAGTTCGTTCCCGAGGCGCCGCTCGCCGGGCTCGACAAGAAAGCGCTCGGCACGCTGCCGCGCGATTATCTCATCCGGGAGATGATCGCGCGCACCGCGCGTGGCCCGTCACGCTGGCATCTGCAGCTTGTCGCCGCCAACCCGGGCGATAAGACCGATGACGCGACGGTGGCGTGGACCGGCCCGCACCGCACCGTCGATGCGGGCACGCTGGTGCTGACCGGCGTGCAGCCCGAGGAGAATGGCGCGTGCCGCGATCTGAACTTCGACCCCACCATCCTGCCGCCTGGCATCGCCATCTCCGACGATCCGCTGCTCGCGGCGCGCTCGAAGGCCTATTCCTCCTCCTTCACCCGGCGCGCGGGTGAGACGCCGGGGCCGAGCGCCATTGGCCAGGATCTCGCCAAGGAGCATGTACGATGAACCGCCGCTCGCCCGATTTTCACCCGGCGCTGCGTACGCTGCACTGGCTGATGGCCGCGATGGTGCTCACCATGTTGTTCATCGGCGTCGGCATGGTCTCCACGTCGGGGCCGGCTTATGTGACGTTGCTCGCGCTGCACCGCCCGGTCGGCATCGTCATCCTCATTCTCGTGCTGATCCGGCTGCCGCTGCGACTGTTCACCGGCGCGCCAGCCTTGCCCGACGATCTGCCACCGCAGCAGAAGTTCGTCGCCAAGGCGTCGCACGTCCTGCTCTACGCCAGCATGGTCGCGATGCCGCTGATCGGGTGGGCGATGCTGTCGGCCGGTGGCTACCCCGTGCATGTGACGAAGGCGATCATCCTCCCGCCGATTCTGCCGCACGACCTGCCCGTCTATGCCTTTCTGCGCGAGGCGCACACGATCATAGCCTTGCTGTTCTTCGCGTTGATCGTCGCGCATCTCTCCGCCGCGCTGATGCATGGGCTGATCCGCCGCGATGGAGTGTTGAGGAGCATGACGAGTGGTCATCACGCAGATGCAAGCGCGGAACGCAGGTAACACGGTCTCGCGGTCATCCGGTTCGCTCTCGCCGCCTTGCCCGACGAAAGCGGAGGATCGCAGGCTGAGCGCGGCTCACGTCGGGCTGAGCTCGAACCACCTCGCGATTCGTCGCGTCAGCGCCTAGCGGAGCAGCCGGATGCAATATTTCGTAATGTTCGGCCGGGGCGCGATCGGTTCGCCGCGTGCTCCATCATCCCGGAACCAAGAACGGTGCTGAACGGCGCCACAGGAGGCTCGCGTCGGCGAAAGGAGGCGCGTCCGATCCTCGCCCCTTCGCCGAGCTCGACGCGGCCGCCGCTTCATCTCAAATGATCACGGAGCCAACCCCATGGGCATGATCGACGTCAGCAGCGACATTCTGGCGAAAAAAGCGCCACGCGTTCTCATCGTCGATGACGATCCCGCCATGCAGCGGTTGATCGCCGAATGCATCAACGGCCATAACATGCGTGCCGTGGTCGCCAGCGACGGGCAGGCGATGTTCCGGGCGATAGCGGCGCGCGAACCCGATCTCATCATCCTAGATCTGCACCTCGGCACCGACGATGGGCTCGATCTGTTGCGGAACCTGCGCACGCGCAGCGTCGTGCCGGTGATCCTCATCACCGGCCACCGGCGTGAGGAGATCGACCGCATCATCGGCCTGGAACTGGGCGCTGACGATTACATCACCAAGCCGTTCAGCCTGCGCGAACTGCTCGCCCGCTCGCGCGCGTTGCTGCGCCGCCGCACCATGGACACGCTGCATCCGGTGCGGCGGGAGGAACAGCGTTACACTTTCCTGGGCTGGCAGTTCGACCAGCGTGCGCGGCAACTGACCACCCCTGCCGGCGAGACCGTGACGATCACCAAGGGCGAGTTCGCGCTGCTGAGCGCGTTCGTCGCGGCACCGCGCCGGCCGCTGTCGCGCGAACATCTGCTTCAGGCGACGCGCGTGCATGAAGACGTCTATGATCGCAGTATCGACGTGCAGATCCTGCGGCTGCGGCGCAAGCTCGAGATCGACGCGAGCAATCCGCAGTTGATCCGCACCGAACGCGGGGTGGGCTACATCTTCGATGCCGATGTGCAACTCGTCTAGCGGCGATGCCCCGCTTCCCGCCCTTCCTCATCCTATGCGCGGCATCGGCGGCGCTCGTCGTCGCCGCGGTGACGACGGAGCATGCGGGCGCCCGCGCCGAGATGCCGCAATCCCAGACGGAAGGCGAGGATGCGGACGATTTCGGCCGTGACGAGCCGATCAGCCCGTTGCCGCGCACGGTGCCGGCCGACACGGCCCGCATCCGATTGGGGGCGGAGCTGTTCGGCGATCCGCGACTGTCCGAACATGGCCGGGTGAGCTGCGCGTCCTGCCATGATCTCGAGACCAACGGGGCGACGGGCGACAGGGTGGATCGCGGCGACGACGGCACGGCGTCGTCGTACAACACGCCGACCGTGTTCAACGCGGGGTTGAACTTTCGGCGCAACTGGGAGGGCCGGCCGCGGACCACGGCTCAACTGCTGAACCGCATCTTTCGCCTCGGGCGGTTGATGGGCCGATCTCCCGAACCGGGCCTGCGCCGGCTTCGCGCCGATCGTGCGATGAGCGCGCGGTTCCGCGCGGTTTACAAGCGCGATCCAGATGAAGCCGCGGTGTCCGACGCGCTGATCGCGTTCATGGCGACGCTGACCACGCCCGACGCCCGCTTCGATCGATGGCTGCGCGGCGATGCCGGCGCGCTTTCCGCACAGGAGAAGCGCGGTTATGCGCGCTTCAAGGCGGTCGGCTGCGCCTCATGCCATCAGGGCCGCAACGTCGGCGGCAACCTCCTCGAACGCCACGGCATCTTCCACCAAAGCACGATCAACAAGCCGCAACTGCTGCGTGTGCCGAGCCTGCGCAACGTCGCCGTGACCGCTCCCTATTTCCACGATGGCCAGGCGAAGGAACTGCCGATCGCGGTGCGGACGATGGGGCGCGCGCAGCTCGACGTCCTGCTCAGCACCCGCGACGCCTCCGACATCGCGGCCTTCCTGCGGACCTTGACCGGGCAGTATCGTGGCCGTGATCTGCGGCAGGCCGCCGCGAGGCCGGATTCTTGAAGTGGCTGGCACCGCTTCGCGTCGCGATGATCTGCACGGCCATCGCAACGGCGATCCTCATGGTCGCTCAGCTCTTGACCTATAATGCCGATCGACCCTGGCCCGACCGCGCGATGCAGGCGCTCGACCGGCTGGCGCTGGCGGATCGTTCGGTCGAACGGGACGTGCTGAGCGCCCGCGCCGGGCTGTTCAGAAACTATGATTCGGTGACGAACAACGCGCTGCTCGCCAGCACGGCGGTCGATGAACTGCGCGCGCTGACCCGCGAGCAGGGCGATCTTGCCCGCAAGACGCAAGCGCTCGGCGACCGCATTCACGCGCGCGAGGAGGTGGTGGAGCAGTTCAAGACCGACAATGCCTTGGTCCAGAACGCGCTGGCCCGCTTCGCCGAGACGAGCGAAAGCTTGCGATCGGGCGACAGCCGCGTGGAGCGGCTGGCGATCGAGTTGATGCGGCTGACGCTGCATACCGGCGACGGTGTTCCCGAGGCGACCCGCCAACGCCTGCGTCTTCTCGTCCCCGGGCCGGGCGAGATGTCTCGACCGGAGAAAAGCGAGTTCGCCGATCAGGCGCGCCTGCTGGTGGACTTGCTGCCGGAGGTCGATCGTCTCCTCGTGCAATTGAAGTCGCTGAACAGCGACGGGCTGATCGAATCGGTCCGTCGCGGGATTGCCGTACAGCAAGATCTCGACGCGGCACGGCGTCTGTATCAGTTGATCGCGTTGGCGGTAACGTCGGCCCTGACGCTTTTGATCGCGACGGCGTTCATCCTGCTGATGCGGGTGCGCGCGCGCAGCGCCATCCATCAGGCCGAGAACGAGCGGCTCAGCGCCACGGTCGCGCGCATCCTGCTCGATCCGATGACGCTGTCGCTGCAAGAGCGGATCATACGCTCCTTGCAGGAGCTGGCCTCCCATGCCGGCGCCAACCGGGGATTTCTGGTGATCGGCGATCCGATCGAGCGGACCTATGAATGGCCGGGCGGGGGCAACGCCCGCCCTGGGTGGTCGATTCTGCTGGAAACACTCGACCAGGATCTGTGGCGCGACGACTTGATCGAGCGGATCGACGCGATTCCCAATATCGGCGGCAATCATGTCGATGACCCCCGGGCGTGTGCGATGTTGCTGCGCACGACCGAGCCGACACCCGCGATCCTCGGTTTCCGGCGCAACGACGGCCCGTTCGAACTGCGTCCCTATGTGGTCGCGGGCTTGCGCGTGGCGTTGGCGGCGATCCTCCAGGCGGTGGAGCGCGAACGGCTGGAGGGTGACCGCATTCGTCTCGAGCGGACGCTCGCGCGGGCGCGGCGCATGGAAACGGTCGGCGCGATGGCAAGCGGCATCGCGCACAATTTCAACAACATCATGGGTGCGATCGCCGGCTTCAGCGAATTGGCGCTGACGCGCACCCGGCCGGGATCGGCGGTGCGCCGCAATCTCGAGGAAATCGAATCCGCGGTGAATCGCGCGCAGCAACTGGCCGAGCAGGTCCTGGGCTTCGGCCGCCGCGCGCACGAACAGGACGTCATCGCCATCGCCGATCTTGTCGGGGAGGCGGTCCGGCTGTTGCGCGCGACGCTGCCGGAGGGTTTCACCGTGACCGTGCGAGAACCGATCCCCAAAGCGTTGATCGAAGGGAGCGAGGCGCAGCTTCAACAGGTGTTGCTGAACATCGGCACCAATGCCGCCCATGCCATGCCGAACGGTGGCAGGATCGACGTCTGCGTCGAGCTTCACGCCTTCGATCATGCGCTGCCGATGAGCCACGGATCGCTCGAGCCAGGGCACTACGTGCTCATCTCCATCGCCGACCAGGGCATCGGGATGAGCGCCGATCAGGTCGAGCAGATCTTCCAGCCGTTCTACACCACGCGGCCGAGCGGCACCGGTCTCGGCCTATCGACCGCATGGGAGGTGGTGCAGGATCGGCAAGGCACGATCGATGTGGAGAGCGAACCCGGTGCCGGCAGCCGCTTCATGGTCTGGCTGCCGGTACTGCGGCTCGACCGTATCGAACTGACGCCGGCGATCTTCGCGTCGCTCCAGGGGCGGGGCGAACGGGTCGCGCTGGTCGCCGCTTACGCGAGCCGACCGCTGCTGGAGGAACAACTCGCTATCCTCGGCTACGAACCGCTCGGCCCGGCGAACGCGACCGACGCCGCGACCATCATCGACGCCTGCCTGCGCGCTTCGGCCGATGCCCTGTTGCTGGTGCAGCCGGAACCGTCGCTCGTCGCCGCGCTGGCCCATGCCTCCGCCGCCCAGGCGCTCGCGATACCCGTCCTTATTTCGGGCGCAGCCGACGCTTCGGCGGACGACTTTCGCCAGATCACGTGGCCGCTGCGCGAAGGCGAACTCGCGGCGGCGCTGAAGCTCGCGCTGCACGGATCGGCCGAACCGGCGAGCCATCCCGCCTGAACCGCGGCGAACGTTACCGCTGTAGCGATCGAGCCAGGCGTTGACACGGACGCGAAACCGGACCCGCCTAGCCTGGTCCCTGCGCCTCGTTGAGCGAGGCGGACGGATAGCCGGACAGGATAATGGATGCTTGACGCATGACGGCGGAAGCACGCGTGGCGTGGCGCGAGGGACTGTTCCTCCGCCAGCAACATCTTCAGCAGCAGGACCGGCACACCGATCGGCTGATCGGGGCGCGTGTCGAGGCGGGGCAGTCGTTCGCCTGGGGGCTGACCGAGCTGAAGATCAACGCCGGCCTCGCCGCGCTCGGTACGTTCGCGGTCGAGCGGCTGGTCGGCGTGATGCCGGACGGCACGCCATTCGCCATACCCGACACGCTGCCACCACCGCCGCCGATCGAAGTGCCAGCCGACGCGCGCGATGCGGTGATCCATCTGACGCTGCCCGCCTATCAACCGGGCGCGGTGGAATTTCGCACGACGAGCGAGCCGGGCGCCGACGCGGCCCGCTTCCTTGTCGACGAAGTGGAGGTCGCCGATGCATTCGCGGAGGAGCGGACTCGCGAGGTCATCGAAATCGCCCGGCCGAACCTCCGCTTCGGGGTGACGCGCGAACAGACTTACGGCCGCGTGACGCTTGGCCTCGCCCGCGTGCGGGAGGTGACGACCGCCGGCGTCGCGTTCGATGATCGCTACATTCCGCCCGCGCTCGCGATCCGCTCGAGCGGACGGCTGACCGGCTGGCTGGCCGACATCATCGGGCGGATGGGCCAGCGCATTGACGAACTCGCGGTCCGGGCCGTGCAGAACACCGACGGCGGATCGGAGAGCTTCGCGACCTTCCTGCTCCTGCAGGCACTCAACCGCTACCAGCAGCAATTGCAGCATTTGCGCGCGTTGCCGGCCGTTCATCCCGAGCGCTTGTACGAGATGTTGCTCGGCGTGGCCGGCGACCTCGCCACGTTGACGCGTGAGGACCGGCGTCCCCCGGCCTTGCCAAGCTACGATCATGCCACGTTGCAGGCGATATTCGAGCCGGTGGTGGAGGCGATCCAGGCGGCGCTGTCGGCGGTGTATGATCGTGCCGCGATCCAATTGCCGCTCCAGCGGGCGGGGCCGGGCGCCTATACGTCGCGCATCACCGATCCGGCCTTGTACCAGACGGGCTATTTCTACTTGGCGGTGAGCGCGCGCATGCCGCTCGACGATTTGCGCGCGCGGTTCCCCTCCGTCGCGAAGATCGGGACGGTGCAGAACATGCGGCAGATCGTCGATTCGGCGCTGAGCGGCGTTCCGCTACAGCACAGCCCGACCCCGCCGCCGCAGATCCGTGCGCTGCCGGGCTTCGTCTATTTCGAACTGGATCGTTCGGTCGCGGAGTGGGCGGACTTCGCCAAATCGCCCGCGCTGGGTCTCCACATCGCCGGCGACTGGCCCGAGCTTCGTCTCGAATTGTGGTGCGTCAAGAAGGTCGGGCGATGAGTGATCGACCGGAGCCGCCCGTCGGCGAACAGACCGTGTTTATTCCCGATCCCGGCAAGACGGAGCGGCGGGAGCCGAGCCGCCCGCTGGCGCGCCATGCGATGGTGATGGGCTATGACCGCGATTCCGACGATGTCCCCCGCCCGCCGGCCGGCGCGGCGGTGGGCAGTGTGATGATGATCGGTGCGACGCCGCTGCTCTCATTGATCGCGGGGGTACGCTCGGGCCGCGTCACCATCGACCTGCCCCGGCTGCATCAGCGCGCCACCGCCGCGGCGACGCGCTTCGACGAATGCCTCTCTGCCGGCAAGTATGATGCGGAGACGCGCCGCCGCGCCCGCTACGCTGTGTATGCCACGATCGACGACATCGCGCAGAACCTGCCCGCCAGCGGCGGCCGCAGCGGTACCGAATGGGCGCGGCGCAGCATGGTGGTGCGCGCGTTCGGAGAGAATATCGGCGGGGACCGGTTCTGGGCGTTGCTCGACGACATGCTTTCGCGGCCGGCGCAGCATGCCGAATTGCTTGAGCTGTACCATGCTTGTCTAGCGGTTGGGTTCGAGGGGCGGCACCGTGTCAGCCCCGATGGTCGCAACAAGCTGCGCGCGATTCTCAACAGCAGTTTCGCCGCCCTGCCGCAGTCGCGCGGGCAGTCGGACGCGGATCTCGTGCCGCATTGGCGGGGCAGCCCGAAGGCGCCACCCGGCTATGGCGCATGGACACCGCTGACGCTGGCCGCGTCGATCGCACTCGGGCTGGTGCTGCTGATGCTGCTCGCCTACCGCATCCTGCTGATCGAGACCGGACAACCGGCGACGAACGCGGTGTTGGCGATCAATCCGGAGCGACCGCTGCGGCTGTCGCGCGCCGCCCCGCCGCCGCCCACCACCGCCGACGCGCAGCAGCAGCGCGTCGCGGGATTCCTGCATGACGAGATTGCCCAGCGTCTCGTCACCGTGGAAGAGGATGCGAACAGTCTGCGCGTGCGCACCACGGTGGGCGCGTTGTTCCGCTCCGGGTCCGACGCGCTCGAACCCGGCCGCGCCGCCATCTTCGAGCGGATCGCGCATGCGCTGCAAAGCGAGCCCGGCCCGGTGCGGGTCGAGGGCCATGCCGACAGCGACCAGGTTCATAGCCTGACCTTCCCTGACAATATGGCGCTTTCGACGGCGCGCGCTGAGACGGTGGCGACGATCCTGCGCGCGGGGTTGCGTCAGCCCGACCGGGTCAGCGCGCAAGGGTTCGGTTCCAGCCGACCGCTAACCTCCAACGATACGGCCGCCGGCAAGGCGACGAACCGCCGCGTCGAAATCGTCATCCCCCGAAACGAGCAGTGACATGGACCGTCTGACCCGCAATTGGTGGGCGGTCGCCGGTACCGCCGCGTCGATCCTCGTGCTGATCTTCGCCGTCGGCCTGCCGACGCTCTTTCCGGTCTTGCGGGCGCCCTGGGTGCGCGCGCTGCTGGTGGGGATGGTCCTGATCGGCTTCGCCGGCGCGGCAGGCTGGCGGCTGTGGCGCGCACGTCGCGCGTCGCAGGCGATCGCGGGCGAGCTTACCCGCGACGACGGCGCCCTCGATCCAAGCGAAAGCGAGGCGCGCGCGCTGACGGCCCGTATGCGTGACGCGATGACGCGGTTGAAGACTGCCGCCGACGGGCAACGGGACTATCTCTACAGCCGCCCGTGGTACGCGATCATCGGCCCCTCCGGCACCGGCAAGACGACCGCGCTGCGCAACTCCGGCCTGCGCTTCCCCTGGTCGGAGGCCGCGCTGGGCGGCGCAGGCGTCACCCGCGATCTCGACTTCTGGTTCGCCGACGCGGCGGTCCTGATCGACACGGCCGGCCGCTACACCACGCAGGATGCCGGCGACGCCGCCGACGTCGCGGGCTGGGAGCAGTTCCTCAAGCTGCTGCGCCGCCACCGGCCGCGCCAGCCGATCAACGGCATCATCGTCGCGCTGTCGATCGAGACGCTGATGACCAGCGATCTCGCGCAGATCGACGCGCACGCCGCCGCCATCCGTCGCCGGCTTGCCGAGCTTCGGCGGATGCTGGGCATTTCGGTGCCGATCTACTTCCTGCTCACCAAAGCCGATCTGCTGTCCGGCTTCACCGAGTTCTTCGCCGATCTCGACGCGCAGGGCCGCCGCGCGGTGCTCGGGGATACGCTCGATCTCGACGCGCCGGTCGATCAGGCGGCGATCCTCGCGGCGTTCGACCGGGTGACGGCGGCGATGTGGGCGCGGTTGCCGCGCCGCTTGCACGACGAGGCGGACGTGCGCCGCCGCAGCCTTCTGCTGGGCTTCCCCGCGCAGCTTGCCGAGTTGCGCAGCCGCGTCGCCCGGCTGGCCGAGGGCGCGTTCATCGCCGAGCCGCTGCGGCCGCATATCCTGCGCGGTGTCTATCTGGCGAGCGGGGTGCAGCAAGGCGTCGCGCTGGATCGCGTGCTGAGCGCGATGGCGGAGGTGTATGACGAACCGCAGGCGCCGCCATCGGACCGTAGCGCGCGCGCCTTCTTCCTCAACCGCCTGCTGACCGACGTGATCTTCCCGGAGGCCGGGCTGGTGCGTTCGGACCCGGCCGCGCGGCGACGCGCGCGCCGCGCGTCCGCCGCGGGCTATTGCGGCGTCGGCATCGTCGGGCTGGTGGCGGCCGCTGCGCTGACCGGCTCCTTCGCGGCAAATCACGATTTCCAGGGCCGGCTGCTGACCAGCGCGCAGCAAGCGAGCGCGCAGGCGCAGAGCAGCGGGATCGATCTTCAGGAGGTGCGCGCAAGCGACCCCGATCTTGAGCAGGCACTGCCGCTGCTCGACCGGCTGCGCGCCCTGCCTCGCGGATTCGACGCAGGCACCGGCGCGCCGCCATTGCGGATGCGGTTCGGCCTCTATCAGGCGGGTCTGGCCGATTCCGCGCGTGAGTCATATCAGCAGGCGTTGCAGCGCGTGATGCTGCCGCGCATCCTCCTGCGGCTCGAACAGGTGCTACGATCGAACGTACAGAACCCGCAGCAATTGTACGAACCGCTCAAGGCGTATCTGATGCTTGGCGGCTATGGTCCGCTCGATCGGCAGGGCGTCCGGGCCTGGGTCGTGCAGGACTGGCGCGACGCGTCGCTGGCCGGGCCGGACCGCGAAGACGTGCGGGCCCGTCTGGGTCGGCATCTCGACGCGCTGCTCGCCGATTCCGACATCGGCCAGGTCTGGGCGGGAGGGCGCGCTCCGCTCGACGGCGCGCTGATCGCGTCGGCCCGTGCGGCGGTGCAGACGCTGTCGCTGTCGGATCGTGCCTACGCCGTGCTGCGCGAACGCGCGGCGGCGTCCGGCCGTCCAGACTGGCGCGCCGGCGATCTGCTCGCCACTGGCGATGCGCAGGCGTTCGAGGGAGGCGATGCGTTGCTTGGCGCGACGATCCCGTGGTTCTTCACGCGCGAGGGGTATTTGCGGGGCTATCAGCAGGGCATGGCGCGTGTTCAGGCCGAGCTCGACCGCGATCTGTGGGTATTGGGCCCTGATGCCGCCAAACAGTCGATCCGCGCGCAGGTGCCGGAGGTCCGCGCCGCGGTCGCTGAGGATTATGCGCGCGATTACATCGCCGCCTGGGACGGCATGCTGGCGATGGTGCGGCCAGCCGATTATTTCACCAATCGTGCGGCGCTGGGCGCATTCACCCGCGATCCGTCGCCGCTGAAGGTTCTGCTGCAGGAGGTCCGCCGTAACACCGCGCTCGCGGGCGGTGGCGCCGCCAACGTCGGGGATGCCGGCGGGATGATCCGCGACCATTTCCGCCAGCTTGGCGACTTTGCCGGCGCGGGCGGCACGTCAGCGCCGGTCGACGAACTGGTCAAAGCCGTGCGTCAGGCCGCCGCCGCCAGCGCCGCCGCCGGTACCGCAGGCGCGGCGCTGACCGGCGGCGCGGTGCAGGGGCAGCTTGCCACCGCGTTGGGCGAGCTTTCCACCGCCGGCGTCGTCGCGCCCCCGCAGTTGCAGACATTTGTCGGGGGTGCCGCGCGGACGGGGCGGGGCGCCGCCGTCCACACCGCGCGCCTCACCGTCGATGCGCAATATGCCGGTGTCCTGGCGGATTGCCTGAAGACGACACGCGGCCATTATCCGTTCGATCGAAGCGCCGCGACCGATCTCGCCGCCGCCGATCTGCAACGCCTGTTCGGCGCCGGCGGCGAGATCGACGTGATGGTGCGCGATCATCTCCAGCCGCTGCTCGATACCGGCCATTCGCCGTGGCGCTGGCGTAGCGGCGATCCGTTGGCCGCCGGCCTCAGCCCCGACAGCGCGGCCCAGTTCGAGCGGGCGGGCGTGATCCGCGATCTTGCGAGCGGTGGCGTCTCGCTTGGCGTCGCGGCCGCGGGCATGACGGGCGGCATAACCGCGGTGGAATTCTCGACAGGCGGCGCCACGCACCGTTTCGAGATCGGCGCGCACGAGCAGGCACCCGCGATCTGGACACCGGCCAGCCTTCCGGCCGCACATGTCGTGCTGTTCGCCGGAAACCGCGAAGTGAAGCGGGTCGAGATGCTCGGCCCTTGGGCGCTGTTCCGCCTGCTCGACGCCGCGCGCGTGCGGAATGCCGGTCCGTCGCGCCTGCGCGCCACCTTCGGAGAGGGCGCGCAGACCGCGTCGCTAGACATCAATCTGCCGTCCACGACCGATCCGTTCGGGCGCGGCGGCCCGTTCTCGTTCCGCTGTCCTGCCCGCTTGTGACGCCTGAGGGACCGATGACGTACGACCGTGCGGCGCTGCGCCGGGGCGGTGCTTCGAGCAAGAGGGTGCCATGCTGAGATACGAGCAGGGCGTCGCCAGCCACACCGGGTGTGTCCGCAAGGTCAATCAGGATGCCTGGCTGGCGCGGCCGGAACAGGGTTTGTGGCTGGTTGCCGACGGGATGGGCGGTCATGCACGCGGCGAATGGGCGTCGGCACAGATCGTGGCATCGGTCGCCGATGGCGTTCGCGCCGAGGATCTGCGCGAAGCCAGCGCCGAGCTGACCGCCGCGATCGAGCATGCCAACCAGCGGTTGCTGGCGGCCGCTCGGGCCGATGGCGCATCGATCGGCTCCACGGTCGGGGCGTTACTGGTCCGTGGCGGGCGCGGCGCCGTGCTCTGGGCAGGAGACAGTCGGGTCTATCGCTACCGCGCGGGATCGTTGAGCCTGTTGACGCGCGACCATTCGCAGGTGGAGCAGCTTGTGGCGGCGGGCCTGATCTCACAGGCGGAGGCGGCCGGTCATCCGATGGGACACGTGCTGACCCGCGCGGTCGGCGTGCGCGACACGGTGATGCTCGATCGGGTCGAGATCGACGTGCTGCCGGACGACATCTTCCTGCTGTGCAGCGACGGGCTGACACGGCCCGTCGCCGATGTCGAGATCGCGCGCTGGCTCGGGCGCGAAAGGCCCGAGCGCGCCGCGACCGCGTTGCTCGACCTGGTGTTGAGCCGCGGCGCACCGGATAACGTGACCCTGATCGTACTTGGGTGCGACGCCGCCACGCAGGTGAAGGCGTAGCGGCTCAGCCGCGCGGGCGGTTCTTCAGGTCCGTCACATGCTGTTCGTAGGCGGTGCGGAACTCCTTGGCGAACACGTCCATGAACGCTTCGTCCGCGCCGCGGATCACCCCTTCGAACTCCTGCTCATAGGCGCGCCATAAGGCGGCGTCCCGCGCGCCGGAGGTCCAGCGCTGCCATAGCGTGCGCGTCTGCTGGCGGTCCCGGATCGCGGCCGGAGAGAAACGCGACAGTGTATCGCCGAGCGCGCCGCGCATCGCGGCGAGCGTCGCCATCTGGTGTGCCTGCAAATCCTGGAAAGCATCCTCGATCGCGCGGCCGGCGGGCATGAAGCCCGGTTGCGGCGGTTCGAGCAACTGCAGGAGCGCCCGCTCGGGCGAGCGGATGAACTTGAGCGGGTTGTTCCCGTCGAGTTCGAGGCTGGTGCCTTCCACGCCGAGTTGCGCCTTGGCGCGGGCGCGCGCTTCGACCATCAGCACCAGACCCGTCACCATCTGCCGCAAGATCGCGCCCGCCGTCGCCAGCAGCGCGGGGGGCGCGGAGCGCAGCGCTTCGGGCGATAGCCCCGCCGCGTGTGCAAACGTCGTCCAGAGCTCGGATGTGGTCGCCGGCGTGACAGGTGCCGCCTCGGCTCGCGGCTGTGGCGTCTCGGTCGGTTCGCTCGCCTCCGCCGCCGGATTCGCGATCGCCGGAGGACTCCAGGCGCCCATCACCTCCTCGACCGGACCAAACCCCCCGCGCGACCACGCGATGTCGTTATCGCGCGCAAGCTGGCCCCAGACATCCACGGCCGATGGGGGTGCCGCTTCGCGCGGCGCGCTCGCCCAGGGCGAAACGCCGAGCGCCGGTGCTGGCTCGATCCACGCATAATCCTGAAGAGGCGCGCCGCCGGGCTTTTTGGGCGCCGCTATTTCGGCCGTGCCCCATGCCGCGTCGGCGTCGGCGTCTTCGCTATGATCGGCATGTTCCCAATCGTCCCACCCGAGATCCGGTGCGGTGTCGGGCGCGGGCTGGGCCGCCTCGAGGTGCTCGCCCGGCAGGCTGGCAAGCAGCTCATAGCCGCCGATGGTGATGCGATCCCCGTCCCGGATCGGGTGCAAGGCTCCCAACCGTTCGCGCGAGCCGTTGAGGAACGTGCCGTTGGTGCTGCGGTCGGCGAGCAGATATGTGCCGTCGCGATAACTGATCTCGCAATGCCGCGAGGAGACATGGTTTTTGGGGTCGGGCAGCGACCAATCGGCATGGGCGGAACGCCCGATCACCGCGCCCCGACGGTCGAGATGCAGTTCCGCAGGTTCGCCGTTATCGAGCTTGCGCCGCCCCGGCACCGAGAGAATGAGCGTCATTGCGAGAGGTCCGTAGCTTGGGCCGCGATCGCGGCGCCCAGGTTGAGTGCGGCGTCGAGATGGCCGGCCGGTTCGTCGGTTTGGTAAACGGCAGTCAGTATGGCGCCCGCGACAAGCTTGCCGGTCGTTTGACGCGGCGTGGGGACGGGGCGCTCACCGACCGGGTAAACGGATCCGCCCGACATGAACGCCGCTGCGGCGCAAAGCCGGGCCGGCGTGACGTTTCTGATTTCGGTGCTGACCTCGGCCGCCAAACGTCGCAGCGCGTCGGAAGGTTCGCGTAGCCAATCCTCGACCGCCCGCATGGTGCGCGCTTCCGCCGAGCTGGTCAGCGGATAGCTCGTCACGACCCTGGCCGCCCATGCGACAGCTTCGTAGCGCGGCAACGCGAGCCCGAGGAATTGCGCGGCCTCGATATCGTGCCCGGCTGCGCGGAGCCCGGCGAAAAACCGGGGCGGCGAGACACCGTCCCCCGGCGCGCGCGGCCAGTCCAGCAACGCGGTAATCTGCCACGCCGCTGACCAAACAGTGTTCGGCCAATCCCCGTGCGGGGATGTCAGGGCCACCGACCGGTCCATCAGAGCGGTGGCCCGATGAGGGTGCCGGTGAACACGCCGTTGCTGCCGACGATCACGCCGCCCTGCGCGTCTATCACGATCGCTTCGCCGGTGAGCATCGTCATGATCTCGCCCCGGCTTCTGATCATCATCGCTTCCGCCGAGATGTTGATCGGCGTCAGATCGACTGCGCTCTTCCCGGATTTCAGGTGTATGCCGCTGTTGTCGATCACCAGCATGTTCATGCCGACCTGCAGCGTAATGCTCTGTTTTGCCTCGATTCGGGCTTGCCCCATCTCGACGTTCAGCCGGTAATCGCCGGTCTCGACGGTGGTGGCCTCGTCGCCGCGCACGGCGGTGGAGCGATTTCGGCCGATGCGGGTCTTACGGTCGCGACTGATGCGCGCTTCGTCATCAAGCAGCACTTCTGCGAGCCGGTTGCGTTGCGCGCGCAGGTAAATTTCCTCGGAGCCGCCCTTGTCCTCGAACCGCATTTCATTGAAGCCCGGTCCGCTCGGCGCGGATTCCGCGCCGGGATAGCTGCCGATCGCGCCGATGCTGTGCGAGCGATACAGTGAGCGGGTACGGTTCTGCGGCAACGGGTAAGCGTGTCGATGCTCCGAATTGTACACGCGGCCCGTGACGATCGGGCGATCGGGGTTGCCACCGAGAAAGTCGACAATCACCTCCTCATTGTTGCGGGGCAGCGTCACATGGCCGAACCCCGCACCGGCGGAGGGATGCGAGACGCGCAGCCAGCAGGATCGCGCCTTGTCCGGCGGCCCGCCGTCGCCCCAAAGAAACCGCACCCGGACACGCCCCATCGGGTCGGCGTGGCTGTCGTCGGCTCCGCCTACCATCACGATGGCGGTCTCGGGGCCCGCGAACGGTAGCGGCGTCACGATGGGCGCGCGAAACGCCGTGTCGGCGGTCACGGCCTCGATCTCCACGCGACGCGGCTCCTCCGAATTGCCGGTGCGATACGGTTCGGCCCACATGTCATAGGCGAGCGCTGTGATGACGAACGTCTGCCCGCGATCGAAGGCGTCATCCGAATCGAGCGTGAAGCGACCGCCGCAGGCGAGCCCGATCGCGTCGCCTTCGCCCGTATAGTAACGCTGGCGCGCCTGTGCCGCCTGCAGCTTCACCTGCGCCCAGTGGCTGCCCAGCGCCTCGTCGACGAAATCGCCGGTAAATTCGTGGATTTCTTGCCGATCGGCCTGCGTGCGTACGTCGCCTGCCATGCGGCCCGTTCGGGTGCGGGTGGTCTGGTAGTCGAAGCTTTGCAGCACCACTGCGGCCTCGCCGCGGGTGGTCGCATGCTCTCGCCAGGCCCACAAGGCTTCGGCGAGTCCGCCGCGCCCGGAATAATCCGCTCGCAACTTCACCGTATCGCGGCCGGGCGACGGCTGATGCGCGGCCGGGCTGTCGCACAACACGAGGATGTGTGCGCCCGCTTCATGGCGGAAGAAGAAATAGATGCCCTCGCGCTGAAGCAGCCGAAGCACGAAATTAAGGTCGCTCTCCCGGTATTGCGTGCAATACGGTATCGGGAGGTACCGGCCGCTCAGGCGGCTGTAATCGACGTGTCGGCCATAATCCTCCAGAACCTCGCGCACGATATCGACAGCGGTGCGGTCCTCGAAGATGCGATAGGCGCGATTATGCCCGAGCAGGTGAAGCCATGGACGCAACGCGAGTTGATAATGGTACCCCTGATCCTCGCCGCCGATATAATGCGCTTCGACCAATACGCCGTGGAAGAATCGGACCGACGCCTCCAGTTCGAATACCTCGATCTTGACGGTTTTGCCGAGGCTGGGGAGCATGTCGACGCGCTCCTCGGTGACGATCTCCGCCTTGATCGTAAACAACTCGCCCATGCGCTCGTGAGCGGTGAAGCGGATCAGCTTTGTCGGCGCGCCCAGCTCCGCGGTGATCTCGGCCTGACGCTTCATGCGACGATCCCCGCCATGTTACAGATGTGACCATTCTGCCGATTGTCACGCATGTGGCCCGCGCATAGGCGAGCCGCGAACGCCGGGTCCGCCGTCGGGCCGCGCGCTGGCAAGGACGGTTCATCATGACGATCGACATCGAAGCGCTGCTCGTTCCGCTCGAGGACGAAGCCGGGACGGGGCCGGACCTCGCCTATGATCCGCAACGCCATGCCATTGAAGCGGCGTTCGACGCGCCGGTTTCCATCGACGCCTCGGGCATGGTCGAGGAGGCTGCCGCCGCCGATTGGCGCCCGATCGTCGCGGCCATTCAAGAGCAGGGCACGCGTACCAAGGACGTTTGGCTGGCGGTGTATCTCGCACGCGCCGGCGCGCGCGCGGGGCGCTTCGACTGGATGGAGGCGGGGCTCGACTATCTCGCCGGCCTGGTGGAACGATACTGGCCCAATGTGCATCCGCAACTCGAGGAATATGGGTTTCAGGGCCGCAAGGGCGCCTGCGACACGCTGGTCAATTTCCGTGCGTTCGTCGGCCCGCTGCAGGCCGCTCCGCTGTTCGCTCATCCCCGGCACGGCAGCTTCAGCGGCAACGACCTCCAGCGCTTCCACCGTGGCGGCGACGCCGAGGATGGCTATGGCGCGTTCCGTGCCGCGCTTGCCGACGGAGGCGAGGCCGAACTCCGCCTCGTCATGCCGCGCCTTGACGCGATGGAGGCGGCGGTTCGCCGCACCGATGCCGTGTTGGTCGCCGAAGCCGGAAATGAAAGCGGCACAAACTTCGCCGCGCTGTACGAAGCGCTTGGCGCCATCCGCACGGCTATCCACACTTTCGCGCCGCAAGCGCCCGTCGCCACGGACGACGGTGCGGTGGAGGGTGTTGCAGAGGCGAGCGGCGGAGGTGAGGGCACCGCCGGCGCCGCGATCACGGGCGTTCGCAACCGTGATGAGGTCCGGCGCGCGCTTGCGCTCATCACCGATTATTACCGGATTCACGAGCCATGCAGCCCGGTGCCGTTGCTGCTGACGCGCGCGCAGGCGTGGGTGGACTACAGCTTCCTCGATGTGCTCGGCGATATCGCGCCCGGCGCGGTTCCGGACGTGCGGATGCTGCTGGAACTTCGGGAGCGGTCGTGAGGCATGAGGCCGGCGCTGCGAGCGCGCGGCGCCGGACGCCTTGATGATGCGGGCGGGCAAACCCGTTCTCCTGTCGAACATGATGGCGACTTGAATACGTCGCGCGTGTATGGCTGCCCATTCGATTAGTGTTTCAACCGAAACGTTATGGTCACACCATGTAATATTCGCCTCGACACGGGTGCCGCTCCGGTATGTTGCAGCGGTAACCTGATCCCGTGTTGATGTAATCCTGCTGAAGCCAAGAGGATAGACTTTAGACGTCATCGGCTGGACGGCGCTTCTGTTCGTCGCTGGCGCTTCAAGTGGGACGAGATCGTAATGGTATCGGCAAAAGGCGGGCAGCGCTTCATCAAGGAAAATCGGGCACCCCGGGTCCATATCGAATATGAGGTGGAAACCTACGGTTCGCGCCAGAAGATCGAGATTCCATTCGTCATGGGCGTGATGTCCGATCTTTCGGGCAAGTCGCTGATCGAGAAGAAGCCGCACGCCGATCGCGACTTCGTCGAGTTCGACATGGATAATTTCGAGGAGCGGATGGAGCGGATCGCCCCGCGCGTCGCCTTCGCGGTCGAGAACACGCTGACCGGCGACGGGCGTCTTGGCATCGACCTGACCTTTTCGTCGATGGAGGATTTCAACCCAGGCCAGATCGCCCGCAACGTGCCCGCGCTCGCCAAGCTGCTCGAGGCGCGTGAGCAGCTCAACGATCTCATGCTCTACATGGACGGCAAGGCTGGCGCACAGGATCTGCTCGACAGCGTCCTGCGCGATCCTGAGCTGATGCGTTCGCTCGCTGCCTCGCCCGCGCCGCAGCCGGCCCCCGAGGCCGAGTGAGCCGGCGCGGCGCCGCACCCGAATCTCCCAGAAGGACAGACTGATGGCCCAGGAAGCTTTCCAGCAGGACGCGGCGGCGACATTCGCCGCGCCTATCGAAACGAGCGATTTCGCGATGCTCCTCAACAAGGAGTTCAAGCCCAACACCGACGCCAAGCAGGCGCGTATCGAGCAGGCGGTGAAAACCCTGGCGCAGCAGGCGCTGGAAGACGCCAGCGTGATCGGCGAGGACGTGTATCTGACGGTCGATGCGCTCAAGTCGGCGATTGACCGCAAGCTCACCGAGCAGGTGAATGCGATCATCCACCACCCCGAGTTCCAGACGCTCGAGTCCGCGTGGCGGGGTGTCGCCTATCTCGTCAACAACACCTCTACCGGCAAGGATCTCAAGATCCGGGTGCTCAACATCTCCAAGGAGGAGACGCGGCGGCAGTTGCGGCAGCATCGCGACGCCGGATGGGACCAGAGCCCGCTGTTTAAGAAGCTTTACGAGGCGGAGTTCGGGCAGCTCGGCGGCCAGCCGTACGGCGCGATCGTCTGCGACTATTATTTCGATCACAGCGGCCCTGATCTCGAGATCATGAAGGGCCTCGCCAAGATCGGCGCGGCCGCCCACGCGCCGTTCATCGCCGCGGCCGATCCGCATCTGATCGGCATGGATAGCTGGCGGCAGCTCTCCAACCCGCGTGATATCGCCAAGCAGTTCGACGCGACCGACTATATGGCATGGCGTGCGTTCCGCGCCTCGAACGACAGTCGCTACATGGCGCTGACGCTGCCGCGCTTCCTCGGCCGTCCGCTGTACGGCGCGGAGACCGATCCCGTGCCCGACTTCGCTTTCGAGGAGGAGGTGAACGGCGAACACGACAAATACCTGTGGCTCAATGCGTCTTATGCGCTGGCCGTGCGGATCACGGACGCGTTCAAGACCTATGGCTGGTGCACCCGCATTCGCGGCGTGGAATCGGGCGGCACGGTGGAGGATCTGCCCACCGCATTGTTCCCGACCGACGAGGGTGGCCTCGACGCCAAGTGCCCGACGGAGATCGCCATTTCGGACCGGCGCGAGGCGGAGCTCTCCAAGGCCGGACTGATGGCGCTGGTTCACCGCAAGAACACCGATCAGGCGACCTTCATCGGCGCGCAGACGCTGCATGAACCCAAAGCCTATGAGGATGCCGACGCGACCGCGAGCGCCAACCTGTCGGCGCGCCTCCCCTACATCTTCGCGAGCTGCCGCTTCGCGCATTATCTCAAGTGCATGGTGCGCGACTGGGTCGGCGGTACGCGTGAGGCGCCGCAACTCAGCCGTGACCTCCAGAGCTGGATCATGCAATATGTCGATCTTCAGCCAGAGCATTCGGATGAAAAAACCAAGGCGAGGAAGCCGCTGAAGCAAGCTTCCGTCGAAGTCATCCCGGATCCCGAAAACCCCGGACACTATCGTGGCTTGTTCCGCATGGTGCCGCACTACCAGCTCGAGGGCATGGACGTCAGCCTCAGCATGGTTTCGCGCCTACCTAAAGGCAACAAATAACACCTTAACCTACACCTTTTCACACGGAGCAAGATTATGGCCGTAGAAATCTTTCTGAAGCTTGATGGTTGCAATGGCGAGGCGATCGCGTCCGGACACGAGAACGAAATCGACGTCATCGGATGGCACTGGGGCGTCAACAACCAGGGCTCGGCGCATATGGGCGGCGGCGCCGGCACCGGCAAAGCCAGCTTTCACGACCTCACCGTAACCAAATATGTCGATCTGGCGACGACAACGATTCTGTCGAACTGTTCGAAGGGCAAGCATTTCAGCACCGCCACCCTGACCGCGCGCAAGGTCGGCGGGGACAAGCCTCTGGAATATCTCACCATCACCATGACGGAAGTGTTCATCAGCGGCGTTCAGCACGGCGGCAGCCTCGGCGACGAACGGACCACGGAAAACGTCACGCTCAACTTCGAGAAGGTGAAGGTCGAGTACAAGCCGCAGACGGCGACCGGCGGCGGTGGCGGCGACACGCCGTTCAACTGGGACATCCGCAAGAACGAAGCGGCCTGACCCGTTTTGCGCCGCGTCGGCTCCGGCCGGCGCCGCGCCACCTCAAGCTGTGAGACCGGCCGTGCCCCTTCTTTCGTCATCGACAGCCAAGCGACAGACGTTGGTCGTCTTTCATGGCACATTGGCGTCGCTCCTCCGGTCCGCTGGAGAGCAGACTCAAACGCCCGGCGAGTTCCGGCTGGCGGTCACATTGGACGCCAACACGTACATGA
Organism: Sphingomonas pollutisoli; assembly: GCF_029167165.1. Lineage (NCBI taxonomy): Bacteria > Pseudomonadati > Pseudomonadota > Alphaproteobacteria > Sphingomonadales > Sphingomonadaceae > Sphingomonas > Sphingomonas pollutisoli. The sequence goes on along the minus strand of NZ_JARFNJ010000003.1, from coordinate 89,283 downwards.
CGGTATTGAAGAATCCGCTGCTCGAAAGCGCGATCATCGAATCCGTCGGCAAGAAGATGGTGACCGATGTCGCCCCCAAACTGGCGCAATATTACCGCGCCAACGGCAGGGTGTCGGAGATAGCGACGCCGTTGCAGGAGGCGATCGGCCTCGCGCCGAAATGGGTCGAGGAGGTCTATAACCAGTACGCCCCCGCAATCGCGCTGTGGCGGAAGAGCCGGCGCGACCAGAGTCTTGCCGTCCTCAAGAACCTGTTGTCGGTCGGTACCGCGACGGCGGGCATCGTTTCGGCTGCACCCACTTTCGGCGCGACGTCGATTCCGGCGGTGTATGCCCTGTTGTCGGCGACTTCGGAACTCGTCGGGACGCTTCAGGTCGCGTGGCGCAGCGTGACGGAGGCGGAGGCCGCGGTGTTGGCCGAGGCGCGCGCCATCGACCAATATTTCAAATCGCAAAATTCCGCGCTCGATCACCTTGAGCCGACCCCCGGGATCAAGCGCGCCAGCCCGATCAACCCGGCGAGTTTTCCATCGCAAGCAGCCAGTCCCGCAAGCCCGAGCCTCGCGCCGGTCGGCTGGGCCAAGGCCGCCGCTTTCGGCAAAAACGCCGCCGGTACCGTCGCGACCGCGCTGGGCGCCGGGCCGGCGATGTCGGCCGTCGGCATTTCCGCAGGTCCGTCGGTGGCGCGCTTCAAGTCGGCGATGCAGCAATATGAGGTGAAGCTGGCCCATCTCGTCAGCGAAGCCAACAGCCTCACCAAGCTACTGATGGAGATTCTCGTTCAGAACGAGCAACTCTCCCATAGTTTGGCGCCTGGCGACATGAACAAGCTCAAGGCGGGCGAGGCGCGCGTCCAGCAGATCATCGGAACCGAAACGGGCGGGGGCATCAGCCGCGCACGGCACGGCTTCCGAGGCAAGATCTCGATCCTGTGGCTCGTCGCCTATGCGGAACGCGGCAAAGAGCTTGCCGTCAGCCTGCGCACCGACATGGCCAGCCGGCTCGAAACATCCGGGTTGAACCAGTTGCGAGGTTCCGAGGCGGCGATCACCTTCGCGATCACGCTTGCCAAATGGTGCGTCGATAATCGCGAAGCGCTCGCGAGCACTTCTCTGGTCGAGTTCGGCCAGGCCATGAAGATCCTGAGTGATGACGGCGCCGTCCAGTTCAAGGGCATCGCCGACGCGAAGATGACCCTCATGGAGTGGAAGGCCGGCTGCCAGGACGTCATCGACGCTTTCAAGAAAGATGGTGCCGATCTTCAGGGAAGCGATCTGATCGAGGAAATCAAGATCGACTACAAGGAAGACTTCAACGGGTACAAGGAAATCTACGCCGGCGCCAAGGAGCTCAAGGAAAGCATCAAGGAGGCGATGTCACCCGCATGATGCCTGATCTGCTTCGACACGCGGTTTCTCCAGATCAAAGGGTGCGGCTATGAATCAGCAAAATCACGCGGCCATGCCGATCAAGACCGGAGCCGATGTCACCGCCACGCTTGCTACCTTGGTCGCTGCCATCCGCGAAAAGCCTTCCGATCTGCAATCGCGCATGTACCTGTTCCAGTTGCTTTGTGTGGAAGGGCAATGGGAAAAGGCGGGTGCGCAACTGCGAGCGCTGGCCCAGCTCTCGCCCGAGGCGCAGATGCTGGCGGCCGCTTATGGCCAGGCGATCGCCGGCGAGACGATGCGCGCTGCGTGTTTCGCCGGTCGCGGCAAGGCATCCCTGCTGGTTGATCCGACCGGTTGGGCATCCGATCTGGTCACGGCGATCGAGGCTGAAGCGCAAGGCGACGTCGCACGGGGCGTGCAATTGCGCTCCGACGCGTTCGATCGTTGTCCGCAGACGGGCGGGAGCGTCGATGGCCGGCCGTTCGAGGCGCTGTTCGATGGCGACATGCGCTTTGGGCCGACTTTGGAAGCGATCGTCGCCGGCCGCTGGGGTTTGATCCCCTTCTCTGCCATCGAGGAGATCATCACGGCCGGCCCGATCGACATGCGCGATCTGGTGTGGCTGCCGGCCGAGATCCGGTTTCGCGAAGGGCCCGCGCTCGCGGCGCTCCTCCCGGTTCGCTATCCGGGCGTGGAGCGCGAGGCGGATGCCGAACTGCGGCTGGCGCGGCGCACCGAATGGCGTGAGACGTCCTATGCGGTACACGGCGCCGGTCAACGCATGTGGACCACCGACACGGGCGAGGACGTCGGCATCCTGTCGTTCAGCCGCATCGCGTTCGTGCGGCCATGACGCCGACGCGCGCGAACCCGACCTTGTTCGACAAGCTCGTCGCGGATCTCGAGCTCGATGGGCTGCGCTCGGACGCGGAAGAGGTCGGCGCAATCGACCGGGCATCGCTGCGCTACTATACCGTGCCGCGCATCGAGCGCTTCAACGAAGCCGCCCTGCGCGCCACCGTGTTGCGTGAGCTGAACTGGCTGCTCAACACGACCAACCTTGCCGCCGTGCAGGATCTCTCGAGCGTGCCCGAAGTGGCGGCGTCGACGCTCAACTACGGGTTGGGCGACCTGACCGGTCGGTTGCTGACGCGCCCCGGCGTACAGGCGCGGGCACGGGAGATGCGGCAGTGCATCGCCGCGTTCGAGCCGCGCGTCGCGCGAGCCAGTCTCGACGTGCAGCCCGATACGGATCGGGGCCGTCCGCACCGGATCGGCTTCGTCATCCGGGGCGATCTGACCGCGGCCGCGCGGGCGCTGCCAGTGGTGTTCCGCAGCGATTTCGAGATCGACACGGGCGCCGTGGAACTCTGGAGCGAGTGATGGATCCCCGGCTGCTCCAGGCATATAACGACGAACTGATCTATCTGCGGCAGACGTCGCAGGAGTTCGCGTCAGAGCATCCCTCCGTGGCGGGTCGGCTCGGCTTGGGCGCGGTCGGCGACGTCGATCCCCATGTCGAACGGCTGCTGGAAGGGGTCGCCTTCCTCGGCACCCGCGTGCAGCTCAAGTTGCAGGATCAGTTCGGGGACTTCACGCAGCACCTGCTGAACGCGATCCAGCCGCATTACCTCGCCCCCACGCCCTCGATGTGCGTCGTGGCGTTCGAGCCGCGCGAAGGCGACGTGGCATTGGCGCACGGCATCGACGTGCCGCGCCACACGGCGATGCGCGGCACGGCCGCCGATCGCGACCAGACGCCCGTCACATTCCGAACCGGCCAGGCCGTGACGTTGTGGCCGTTGCAGTTGATCGAGGCGGAGTATCTGCCCGGCCGCTCCGAAGTCGCGCCGTTCATCGCCGGTCATCGCGGCGTGCCGGTCGAGGCCGGGCTGCGGCTGCGCTTCGCCGCCACCGGCGGGGCGAAGCTGGAGACGCTTCACCCCGGCCGCGTGCCGCTCTATCTCGACGGCGCCGGCCCGACGCCGGGCGAATTGTACCGGCAGATGATCGGCGATGCGGTCGCCGTGGTGGCGCGGCCGGCGGGATCGGCCGACGATGTCAGCGCCGGCAAACGCCTCCCGGTGCCGGTGCCGCATGGCTTCGCGGAGGATCAGGGGCTGCTGCCGGGCGACAAGCGCTCACACCGTGGCTACCGCCTGCTTGGCGAGTATTTCGCCTGCCCGGAACGCTTCCTTTTCGTCGGGCTGGACGGCCTTGCCGATGCCTTCGCCGCCTGTGCCGGGCACGATGCCTGCGACGTGGTCATCTTGTTCGGCCAGTCCGCCGATGCACTGGCGCGCGCGGTGTCGCCCGGCAACTTCCGGCTGTTTGCGACGCCGGCCATCAACCTGTTCGAAAAGCAGCTCGACCGGATGGCGATGGATGCGTTCACCCACGAACGCCAGGTCATCCCGGACCGGACGCGCCCGCTCGATTACGAGGTGTATCGCATCCTCGACGTGCGCGCCCACGGGCATGAGGCGACCGAGGTCCACCCGGTCGCACCGCTCTACGATTTTGCCGGCTTGCTGCACGATTGGGATGATGCCTTGTTCTACGTGAGCAGGCTGCGTCCGCGCCGGCTGTCGACACGCGAGCAGCGCGCGCGCGCGCGCGGCGACTATGTCGGCGTCGAGCATTGGATCAGCATGAGCGCGCCTGGCCGCCCGGATCGGCTGGAGGAGATCCGTGAACTGTCGATCCGCGCGCTGGTGACCAACCGGGAACTGCCGATGCGGATGCGCACCGGTGAGGATGCGCTGCGGCTGGAGGAAGGATTTCCGGTCCGCACGACGACGATATTGCGCGCGCCTACCCGCCCGCGGCCGCCGCTCGCGCTCGGCGATGCGGCGTGGCAGGTCATCGGCCACCTCACCCCGAATTTCACCGCGTTCGCCGGCGCGCGGGACGGCGATGCCGCGCTGCTGCGCCGCCATCTGGCGCTCTACGGCCAGGTCGATGATCCCGGTGTGCGCCGTCAGGTCGAGGGTGTGCGCGCGATCCGCTCGAGCCCCGTCTCGCGGCGTGCGCCCGGTCAGGGATCGGGCGCGATCCTGCGCGGGCAACGGCTGCATATCACCCTGGACGAAAGCGGCTTCGAAAACGGCCGGGCGTTTCTGTTCAGCGCGGTGCTCGACCGGTTCCTTGCCGAGTTCGCCGCCGTCAACAGCTTCATCGAAACGGCGTTCGACAGCCTTCAGCGGGGAGGATTTGCGCAATGGCCCGCACGTCTCGGCCACCGTCCGACCATTTGAGCTTGCTGGCGCGCGCCGCGCCGCATGTCGATCGGCTCGCGCCGCTCGCGCTGCTGCGCGCGGTGGAAGCGCGTGCGCCCGGACTGCCGCGCATCGGCCATTCCAAATTGCCGTCCGACGATGTGGCGACACTCGCGCAGACGCCGATGATGGCGTTCCCGGCGGCATCGTTGAGCGCGATAACCGTGGACGGTGCGCGGCCGCGCATCGAAGGATACTGGCTCGGCCTGACCGGCCCGATGGGGCCGCTGCCGCTGCACCTCACGGAGTTCGCCTCCTACGAACGCCGGTACGCCAGGAGCCAGCCGTTCGGGAACTTCGTCGATCTGGCGGCGGCGCGGATGCTGCAATTCTTCTATCGTGCCTGGAGCGCGGCCAGCCCGGCCGCCAGCGTCGATCGGCCCGATGACGATCATTTCGGTGATCGTCTCGCCGCGTTGACGGGCGCGGAGGAGGGTGCGGCAGCCGGCTCTCCGTTTCCGGCCCGCGCACGCCTGCGGTACGCCGCCTTGTACGTCTCGCCCCGCAGCGCCGCCGCGATCGCCGACGCGGTCAGTGATCTGCTGCGCGTGCCGGCGCGGATCGTGGAGAACGTCGTGCGCTGGCGTGACGTCGAACCGGAGGACCGGACGGTCTTGGGCGATCGTTTTGCCGGGCTGGGGCAGGATATCGTCGCCGGGGGGCGCGTGCAGACCGCGCAGGATGCGTTCCGCGTGGTGCTCACGCTGCCGGATGCGCGCACCTACGCCGAATTCCTGCCCGGCGGGCAGCGCTTCGCGATGGCAACCGCCGCGCTCAATTCCTTCGCACCGCCGCATCTAGAATGGGAGGTGGAGCTGGAACTGCCCGCGTCGGCGATCGCCCCGGTGCGCCTGGGTGGTGGCATGCGGATCGGCTGGTCCGCCTGGACAGGCAAGCCCCGCGGCGAGGAGGCGCGCGCGGACGCGCGGCTGGGGCCGAGCGCGCGCCGGATCGCCGATCACCATAACAAGGAGCATATATCGTGACGGAGATCAGCCGGTCCGCCCTGTTCGGGCGCCTTCATCCTTCCGCGCGCAAGGCGATCGAGACCGCGACGGGGCTGTGTCGCCAGCGCGGCAACCCTTATGTCGAGCTGGCGCACTGGCTGCACATCATGGCGCGCGACGGAGGCAACGATGTGGCGGGCATCCGCGCCGCCTTCGGGCTCGACGATGCACGGCTTTCGGCCGATCTCGTCGCGGCGCTCGATCAATTGCCGCGCGGAGCGACCGCCGTGTCCGACTTCGCGCCGCAGATCGAGGAACTGATCGAGCGGGGGTGGCTCTATGCCTCGCTGCTGTTCGGCGACCGGCAGATCCGCACCGGCCACCTGATCTTCGCGATGCTGAAGACGAGCGGACTGCGGCGGCTGGCACACGGCATTTCGGCCGAGTGGCGCAAGATCGACGCGGACCGGCTGGCGGCCGACTTCGCGGCGATCACGGACACTTCGGTTGAAACCGCCAGCGCGATCGATGCGCCGGGCGGGGGCGAACCCGTCGCGCCGATCCCCTCCGCCGGCGAGAGCGCGCTGGCGCTGTACGCGGTCGACCTCACGGCCCGGGCGCGCAGCGGCGCGATCGACCGCATCATCGGCCGCGATGCCGAGATTCGGCAGATGGTCGATATCCTGCTGCGCCGCCGTCAGAACAACCCGATCCTGACCGGCGAGGCGGGCGTCGGCAAGACGGCGGTGGTGGAGGGGCTGGCGCGTCGAATCGCCGACGGTGACGTGCCGCCGCCGCTCGCCGACGTGGCGATCCATGCGCTCGATCTCGGCCTGCTACAGGCCGGCGCGGGCGTGAAAGGTGAGTTCGAGAAGCGGTTGCGCCAGATCATCGACGAAGTCGAGCGTTCCACCCGCCCGATCATATTGTTCATCGACGAGGCGCACACGCTGATCGGCGCGGGCGGGTCGGCCGGTACCGGCGATGCCGCCAACCTGTTGAAGCCGGCGCTGGCACGCGGATTGCTGCGCACGATCGCGGCGACGACATGGGCGGAATATCGGCAATATTTCGAGAGCGACCCCGCGCTGACGCGCCGTTTCCAGCCCGTCACGATCGGCGAGCCGGATACCGATCGCGCGATCGCGATGCTGCGGTCGCTGACCGGAGTGATGGAGGCGCACCATCAGGTCGTCGTGCTGGACGAGGCGATCGAGGCGGCGGTACGCCTCTCGCAACGCTATGTGCCTGCGCGGCAATTGCCCGACAAGGCGGTGAGCCTGCTCGATACCGCCGCCGCGCGCGTCGCCGTGTCGCGTCACGCCATGCCGGCGGTGGTGGAGGATGCGCGCCGACGCGTCGAACTGCTCGAAACCGAACGTGCCGTCGCGGAGCGCGAGGCGCAGGGCCGCTACGACCGCTCCGATCGTGTGGCGGCCGTGGACGCGGCGCTGGCGAGCGGGCGCGAAGATCTGGCGGAACTGGAAGTGCGCTGGAACGCCGAACGCGATGCACTCGCTGCGGTCGCCGCCGCGCGAGCGGCGCTGATCGCGCATGACAGCGCGGAAGCGGAGGCCGCGCTTGATGCGGCGGTGGATGCGGCGCGGGCGCTGCAGGGCGACGATCCGATGATTTTCGGGGAGGTCGATGCCGATACCATAGCCGCCGTCGTCGGCGACTGGACGGGAATACCGGTCGGTCGCATGGTTCGTGATGAACTCGCCGGCACGCTGACGATCGAAGCACGGTTGAAGTCGCGGGTGATTGGCCAGGATCATGCGATTGATGCGATCGCACGTCGTATCCGCACCAGCCGGGCCAAGCTCGACGATCCGGGCAAGCCGGTGGGCGTGTTCATGCTGTGCGGGCCATCGGGCGTCGGCAAGACCGAAACCGCGCACGTCCTCGCCGAGCTGCTCTATTCGGGTGGCGACAGCCTGATCACCATCAACATGAGCGAGTTCCAGGAGGCGCATTCAGTCTCCACCCTGAAGGGCGCGCCCGCCGGTTACGTCGGCTACGGTCGCGGCGGCGTGTTGACCGAGGCGGTACGCCGCCGGCCATATTCGGTGGTGCTGCTCGACGAGATCGAGAAGGCGCACCCCGACGTGCATGAGATGTTCTTCCAGGTGTTCGACAAGGGCTATATGGAGGATGCGGAGGGCCGGTTCATCGACTTCCGCAACACGATGATCCTGCTGACGTCGAACGTCGGCACCGATCTGATCGCCTCCTTGTGTGAGGATGCGGACCTCGCGCCCGAGCCGGAGGCGTTGGCGGGCGTGCTCCAGGCCGAGCTGCTCAAGGTGTTCCCGCCCGCCTTGCTCGGTCGTCTCGTCGCGCTTCCGTATCTGCCGCTTTCGGCGGCGATGCTGCGCAGCATCATCGGGCTGCAACTCGATCGCGTGGTGACGCGCGTGGCGGAGAATCATGCGATCCGCCTGTCGTATGATGCCGAGGCGGTGGACCTGATCGCGTCGCGCTGCCTCGAAGTCTCCTCGGGCGGCCGGATGGTGGATGCGATCCTCACCAACACGCTGTTGCCCGAGCTGTCGACCGCGCTGCTGGAGCGGCAATTGCGTGGCGAGACCACCCCGTCGATTATCGTCGGCGTGGAGGATGCACGCTTCGCATATCGCTTCGGTGACGCCGGGCCGGCCATGACCGCGCTGGCAGAGGCGGCGGAATGAGCGACCCGAACGAAACGCCGCCGCCTGATCGCGCGGACGGTACGCCGGCGGATGCGGCGGACCCGATGACGATCATCACCGCCGACGACGCATCGCCGCCACCCGCGACGGGGAGCGTGCGCCGGTCCGACGGTGGGATAGAACCCGGCGATCTGCTCAACGGCATCTACCGGGTCGATCGGTTCCTCGCGCGCGGCGGCATGGGGGACGTGTACGAAGGCGTGAACGTCGAGACCGACGACCGCGTCGCGATCAAGGCGATCCGCCGGCATCTCGCCAGCGACCCCAAGATCGCCGCGCTGTTCCGCAAGGAAGCGCGCGTGCTGACGCAATTGTCGCACCCCGCGATCGTCCACTACCGCGTGCTCGCGCGCGAGCCGCAGCTCGACCTGCTGTATATCGTCACCGATTTCGTCGATGGCGAGGCGCTGTCCGAGCATCTCGACGGCACGCGCCCGAGCCTGTCGCGCGTGCTGCGACTCGCGCGCCGGCTGGCGGGGGGCTTGGATGCCGCGCACCAGCTCGGTGTGGTCCACCGCGATGTCTCGCCCGACAACATCCTGCTGCCGGGCGGCTCGCTCGGCAAGGCCCGGATCATCGACTTCGGCATCGCCAAAAGCCTCGAAGTCGGCGCGGAGACGGTGATCGGCACCGGCTTCGCCGGCAAGCTCGGCTATGTCGCGCCCGAACAGTTCGGCGAACACGGCCGCGAGATCGGCCCGTGGACGGATGTGTACAGCACCGCCCTGGTGCTGCGCGCGTTCGCGAGCGGACGCCCCTCCGACATGGGCACGACCTTGGCGGAAGCGGTGGAACGTCGTCGCGCCGTGCCCGCGCTCGACGAGGTGCCGCCCGAACTTGCTCCGGTGCTGGCGCGGATGCTGGTGCCGGACCCGGCCGGACGGCTGCCCTCGATGGCGGCGGTGCTCGAAGCGCTGAACGGCATGGACGCGGTGGGCGCGCCGGTGGCGACGGCATCGGCCGCGTCGTTCACGCCGGCACCGACCACCTTCATCGCGGCGCCGCAGGGTCCGGTGGACAGCAAGCCGACCGTCGCCAACCCGGCCACCGGCACACCCAAGCGCAAGCGCCGCCCGGCTGGCGCGCGCGTGATCGGCGGCGTTGGCGCCGCGCTGGCCCTGGCGGGCGGCGTGGCGGTGCTGCGCCCGATGCATGGAACCCCGGCCACCCCGGCGCCGGTTGCCACACGCCATGCCGCTGCCAAATCGGCGGCCTTGCCACCGATGCAGGCTGCGCTTGCCGCCTTGCCGTGCAGTTGGGTGTCGGCGCCCAACTTCCGCGCGGGCGATGTGGCGGTGCTGACGGGTGCCTCGGCCGATCCCGCCGCGCTGGCCAGCCAGGCACAAGCCGCATTTGTCGCAAACGGGCTGAAGCCCGCCCGCACGGATAGCTCGGCCGTGTTGCCGATGCCGCCCGCCGGGTGCGAGATGACCGCCGTCGCGCGCCCGCGCGCTGCCGGGCTGCATGACCTTCCCGAAACGTTGGTGGCGGCGAAACCGGTGCTCGCCTTGGCGCCGCAGACGCCGGGCTGCCCCGCCGATCCACGCGCGCGGCCGGAGATAAGCTGGTCGCAGGGCGGCAGGCGAGAGTTCGCGCTGCTGGCGCTGCTGCCCTCAGGCGCGATCGTGCAGATCGCCGGCAGCCGGGGTGAGTTCGAGCAGCAGGCACGGCTCCACCCCGATTTCTTCCAGGATCATGGCGATGGCAGCTACCGCGTCGGCATGTGCCTTTCGCGCCCGGGGCCGGTGGGGTTCCTGCTCGTCCAGTCCGACACGCCGCTTGATCTGGGCATGACGTCCGGGCGACCGATCGAACCCGCCGGGTATTTCTACAAGGCGTTCCAATGGCAGGCGGCACGTCATGGCTGGGTGACGCAGGCAGCGTGGATCCGGGTTGATGCAGCGGTGGCGGCACCGCGCACCGCTTCCTTGCCGGACGCGCGCCCGAGCCCGCGTGCGACCCCGGCCGCTCAAAAGTCGCCGACGGTTCCAAGTCGAAGCGCCACGAACGAGACGGAGATGAGCAAGATCGCGCTGTGCCGCCGGTTCGCCGATCAGCGGTGGCAGGATCTTGGACAGACATCGTTCGGGGCTTGCGTCGCGCGGGTCTACGCCAACGATTGCGACGTGACCTATGGCTATTACGGTACGCTTCCGATCCGGCGCTATCGCGGCCAGATCGAGGGCGAGGTCGGCGGGCGGTGGTCGGCATTGCTGCGCGCGCCCGGATGCCACCGTGGCGCAGGCGGCTTATTCGGGTTGCTCGGGGGGCGGGCACAACATCGTCACGACTGAAAAGCGGGTTCGAAGCGTATCGAAGCGAATATGCGGAAACGGAAAGTTCGCCGTGCCGGCTGGGCGCACCTATCTCTCGTCTCTCGTGGAGCTGACAGCACTTGCAAGCCGGCGAAACCGGACCCGCCGCTGGTGCTGTCGCTCGTCCGCACTGCCCGGCGCTGGAGTATGGCGCTCGAATACAGATGCATGAGTCCAGGATGGTGGCGCGCCGTGCCGGCCGCCCATTGGGTGAGATAACACGTTGAACGAGTTCGAACTGAGACTTCTGCGGGTGCTTCATGCTCTCTTGGAGACGGGCAGCGTCAAGCACGCCGCCAGCCGTCTCACCGTCAGTCCATCGGCGGTCAGCCACTCGCTAAGAGCGCTTCGGACACGCTTTTCCGACCCGCTCTTCGTACGCGTCGGTGGCAGTCTGCAGCCGACTCCGCTCGCGCAAGCGTTACGGCCCGCACTTCAATCGGGGCTCAACGCGCTGGCGGGCGTCCTCAATCAGACCGTCGAATTCGACCCGGAGGACTCCCGCCGCACGTTCTCGCTCGTCTGTGCGGACTTGCCGCTGATTACCGCCATGCCCCGGTTGATCGGTACCGCACGGCGGCTTTGGCCACATCTCGACTTCAGGATCAGCGGCGTTCGCTCCGGACTTCAGGCGGATTTGGCGAGCGGGCGGCTGGATCTGGTGCTGGCCGGCGCCGAGATGGAAGGCCGACTGGCGCTCGACGACGAATTGATGCGCAGCCGGATCATTTCCGAACCGCTCGTCAGCGTCGTGGCCGCGCATCACCCGCTCGGCGGGAAGAGCCTATGGACGCTGGAGGATTTCCTCGCCTTTCCCCACGTACTGGTCAGCACCGCCGGGCTGGGGGAGGGACTCGTCGATTCAGCGCTCCGGGCGGTCGGGCGAACCCGTCGCGTCGTCGTCACGGTTCCGAATTTTTCGGCCGCGGGAATGTTCGTCGCGAACTCGGACATGATCGCGACGGTGCCGGTCTCGATGGCGCGGCGGGGCGTAGAGCGTTTGGGTCTGAAGGTCGTCGATGTGCCGCTCGAGTTCGAAAGAGCGGAAGCCTATATGTGGTGGCACCCCAGGTTTCATCATGATCCGGCGCATGCCTGGTGGCGCAACCAGTTGATGGACGCATTCGCCGATTACCGTCAGTAGCTGCCGGCATGTCCGGACCGACCCGCAGCGGTCAATCCGGACATCCGCCGTCAGGCGAGCGCTTCGGCGAGGAAATCGAGCAGCAATCGCTCCACGTAGTCGGGTGCTTCCAAGTTGGCGATGTGTCCCGCGTCGGGGATCAGGCTGAAGCGGCAGCCGATCTGCTCCGCCATGGCGCGCCCTTCGGCTGCTGGACGGGCCTTGTCATCGGCGCCCGTGGCGACGAGCGTCGGCATGGTCAGGGTGCTCAAGGCCGCAAGCGCCTCGCGCCGGCCGAAGGTCATCCGTCCGAGTGGGACGACGCTGTCGAGCAGCCTCGCGGAATTCCAGGTGCGCAGGCGCGTGGCGACATCCTCGCGGCAACCGGGGGAGTGTGTGTCGATGGCTGGTGAGAAGAACATATCCAATGCGGTCGCGACGACCGGCGGCGGGATCACGCCCGCCTGTTCGACCGCGGCGAGCATGCCGAAGTAGGCGTCACGCGAGGGTGCCGGTTCGGCGGCGAGCGAGGTATCCATCATGACGAGCGCGCTGACCCGCTCCGGCGCCATCAACGCCAGTTCCGCCGCCCACATGCCACCCAGCGACAGCCCGATCACCGCGCATCGATCGATCGCGAGATAGTCCATCAGCGACAGGTGCTGACGAGCGAGATCAGCGATATCGCGCGTGTCGGCCGGCATCTTGCCCGAACGACCATGACCCCACATGTCAGGAGCAACCACGCGATAGCGCGCGCTGAGCGCTTCGAGCTGGGGCGACCACATCCTCGAATCGAACAGGTAACTGTGGCCGAGCAGGACGGTGGGGCCGGTGCCGGCGACAAGGACATTCATGGTCGAGCCTTCCAGCTCGATCTCGTGCTCAGCGAATTTCATGGTCGGGTCTCACAGGCAGATAGATATAGGGGGCGGAGCGGGGCGATCTGCCGCCAAAGCATCCGCCGAGTATCCTTGGATCCTCCCATCGGCTCTATGCGCACTCAGCAAACGGAGACACAGGAACATGGCGACGCCTGTAACATTCGCTGATGGCTGACCGTCAGGCAGGCAATGTCCGCAAAAAGCCGAGCAGCGCCGCGAAATACGCCTTTTGATCGTCCCACATGGCGAGGTGGCTGCCGGTCTCGCTGATGAAGAGCGACGAATGCGGGATGAGCTGCGCCTCGCGTCGAATGCTCTGCGGGTCCATTTCATCGTAGCGCGCGCCCATCACGAGCGTTGGCGTCTGGATGCGGGGCAGATCCGCCCATCGATCCCAATCGCGCAGATTGCCGGTCAACGTGAACTCGTCCGGCCCCTGCATCTGGTTGTAGATGACCGGATTGATCCCGCCGAGGCTGCGGAGCACCGGCTCGGGCCAGGGGTCGAGCCGGCAGATATAGCGCGCGTAAAGCTCGCGCTGGATGATGCCGCTATATTCGTCGCCGCCCTGCTGGCCGGCCTTCTCCAGGGTCTCCAAGCGCGCCTTGACCGGGGCGGGAAGCTGATCGCGCAGTTGACGCGTATAGCGTCCGTAGTCGCCGAAGCTGGCCGCCATGTCCGACAGGACGAAGCCGCGCAGCCGCTCGGGATGCCGGAGCGCATATTCGATGCCGAGGATGCCGCCCCAGCTATGCCCTGCGAGGATCATATGATCGAGGCCGAGCCCGGCGCGGACCTGCTCCACCTCATCGAGATAGCGGGGCAGCGTCCATAGACGGGTATCGTCCGGCTTGTCCGAACGCCCGCAACCGAGCTGATCGTAAAAATACAATTCATACCCGGCCTTCGGCAGATAATCCGCGAAGCACTGCATGTAATCGTGCGACAGACCCGGGCCGCCATGCAGCAGCAGAATCTTCTTCGGTCCGCGTCCGAGCCGCTGCGTCCAGACCCGATGACCATTGGACAACCGGATCCACTGCACCCCGCCGGTATCGGCAGGCGTGGTTGCCGCCCGCAGCGGAACCGAACACGTCGCGGCGCCCAATCCGGCCAAGGCCCCGTACGTCAGAAACTCACGCCTCGTTGTCACTGCCGCCCCCCGTCGCAATCGTGCCCACCACGCTGTATTTCCACGTCGCGGCGCATACGGGGCGATGATGGCGCGGGCAAACGTCGACGCGTTACTCCGGTAACTTTGTACACGCATGGCGCGGCCTGACGCGGGCGTCGTCAGAACAGCGCCTCCACCTCCGCCTCAAGTCGATAGCCGAAGCCACGCTCGGTCTTGATGAGGCCCTCGCCGCCCGGCACCCGCGCCAGCTTCTTGCGCAGGCGCAGCACCTGCACGTCGACGCTCCGATCGAAGATATCGTCATGCGCACGGGTGGCGCGCATCAGATGGACGCGTGACAGCGACCGCCCGGGGGCTTCGAGCAGCGCGGCGAGCAGACTGTACTCGCTTTTGGTGAGATCGACGGCGGTGCCATCGGGCGCGACCAGCGCGCGCTCGGCGTGGCGCATCTCCCAGCCCGAGAAGCGATAGCCGCCGCGCAAGGGCGCGCCGATGACGCGGCCCAGTTCCTGCCGCCGCAGCACCGCGCGGGTGCGCGCCATCAGTTCCGCGAGGTTCAGCGCGCCCGAAAGGACGTCGTCGGCGCCGAGTTCCAGCCCCACGATCGTGCTCACGCTATCGGCGGCGCCGTCGTCGTACAGGATCACGGGCACGTTCGAGCGGCTTCGGATCTCGCGCAGCACGTCGAGTGCGTTGCGGCTGCTCAGCCGCGCGCTCAGCGCGACGAGGCTCAGTTGCCGGCTGTGCAATTGATGCGCGACATCGCGCGGGCCGGAACCGATCGACGTCCAGCGACGATCGCGCAGATAGGATAGAATGCGGTCCCGGCCGCGCTCGTCCTCGTCGATGACGAGGATCCGGCCGACGCTGGTCGCGCGACAGGCCGGTTCCGGGAAAGCATGCATCGGGAAGCGGTACATTGGAGGACTCCGCAAAGGCTCGCGCCGGGGTGGGGAGCGAGGCGGTGTGCCCGCCCGGCGGCGGGCACACCGATCTTGGCCGGACGGCTAGATCCGATGCGTCGCGCGCAGGCTGGCCGCGGCCTGCTCGCCGATGATCGCGCACGGGGCCTGGGTGTTGCCCGTCGTCACGCGCGGCATGATCGAGCCGTCGGCGATGCGCAGCCCGTCGATGCCGTAGACGCGCAGCTCGCCATCGACCACCGACATGCTGTCGCGGCCCATCTTCGCCGTGCAGGTCTGGTGCCAATAGGTCACCGCCGATTCGCGCACATAGTCCTTCAGCGCCTCGCCCCGCAGGGTGCCGGGCATCGCCTCGCCGCGCACCAGCGGTCGGAACGCCTCGGCATTGCCGAGAGCGCGGCAGAGTTCAATGCACGCCAGCGCCGCGGTCATGTCGGCGGGATCCGACATCATGTTGGCGTCGATCCGCAACGCGGCGGCCGGATCGTCGCTGCGCAGCCGCAGCCGCCCGCGGCTGTGCGGCTGGGCGAGTCCGGCGAACATCGTCCAGCCATGCTCAGGCACCCCGCGCGCGGCGCTCCGCTCGCTCGGCACCGGGAACTCGACCTGGCAGAACAACAGGTCGGGCGCAGTCAGCTCGGGGCGGCTCTTCCAGTATATCGTCGCCTCGCTGCCGTTGTTGCGCGGGGCGATCGGCTCGGCATATTCCCAGGTGCAGCCGAACGAGACATGGTCCTGCAGGTTGGCGCCCACGCCGGGCAGGTGCTGGCGGACGGGAATGCCCACCCGGCGCAGCTCGGCCTCGTCGCCGATGCCGGAATGCATCAGCACCTTGGGCGTCTGCATCGCGCCCATTGCGAGCACCACTTCGTGCCCGGCCCCGATCCGCCGACGTTCGCCGCCGCGCACGATGTCGATGCCGACGGCGCGGTGTCCTTCGAACGCGACCCGCTCGACCGTGGCGCCGGTCAGCACGGTGAGGTTGAGGCGGTCGAGATAGGGCCGCACATAGGCGCGGAAGAGAGACTCGCGGCGGCCGTCGCGCACGATCATGTCGGTGATCGCCGCACCGCCCTCGCTCTCCATCATGCGACCATTGGGGCTGTCATAGGTGGGGATGCCGAGTTCGCGCGCCGCGTCGAGCAGCGCGTGCGCGACCGGGCTCGGATCGGCGGCGGGCTGCACCCAGACCGGACCGCCCGTGCCGCGATGGCTGGGGTCGGGCGCGCCCTGCCAGTTCTCGATGCGGCGATAGATGTCGAGCACGTTCTGGTAGTTCCAGCGCGCATCGCCCGCCTCCGCGGCGAAATGCTCCCAGTCGTTGCGGTGGCCACGCGCCCAGACCATCACGTTGACGCTGGAGCCGCCGCCCAGCCCCTTGCCCATCGACATCGACAGCGCGCGGCCGCCTAGATGCGGGTTCGGCTCGGCGGTGAAGCCCCAGTCGCGTTCGGTGCCGAGGTTGGTCGGCCACAGCGCGGGGTCGAGCACGGCTTCGGCCTCGTCGCTGCCGCCGGCTTCGACCAGCAGAACCTGAACGGCCGCGTTCTCGGCGAGGCGCCGCGCGACGACCGAGCCGGAGGAACCGGCGCCGCAGACGATGAAGTCATAGGCCGGCTTGATGTTGGCGGTGAGGCGGCTTTGGTTTTCAGCAGCGCGGCGGAGAAACGCGGCCTGCTCGGCGGGATTGGCTTGGGTCATCATCAACTCCTTCGAATGGCTGATGCGCGATCAGGAAGGAGGCACGCGTGTCCGCGAGCGCGGTGAGGGCGTGGGACACGCCGCCGGCCGCACCAAGGGAAGGTGGCTCTCACTCGATCGCGCCGCCGACCGGAGGGGTTGTCGCCCCCGCTCGCCCGGCGTTCCGAAGGGGATTCGATTCGGGATTTCGCCTCCGGTGCGATCGGAATATCAATTCTATCAAATATGGCAATACTAGCGGATTGTGAATTTGGTTACAGACGTGTTACAGTAGCGTATCCGGCTATGGCTGTGCTCGTGGAGCAGCCGGTCGCGAGGGGTGGCGTCGCGACAGCGCGGCCCTGCGGCGCCCCGGCGGCCATCGGTGCGGGGGATGGCCGTTCTCGACGACGGCCGGCGTGCGACCGTCGAGCCGCGCGGTGAGAAAGTTAGCGCCTGGAGTGCGTCGCGGAACGCAATT
This sequence comes from Sphingomonas pollutisoli, assembly GCF_029167165.1. NCBI lineage: Bacteria > Pseudomonadati > Pseudomonadota > Alphaproteobacteria > Sphingomonadales > Sphingomonadaceae > Sphingomonas > Sphingomonas pollutisoli. The sequence goes on along the minus strand of NZ_JARFNJ010000003.1, from coordinate 72,415 downwards.
TCCGGTCGAGCGCGCGGAGCCGCACTTCGTCCGAAGCGATGGCGGCCAGCGCCTGGATCGTCTTCATCTCGCGTTCGCCGATCACGCGCGGCTTGCGGTCGATCACGCACAGCGCGCCGACGATGAAGCCGTCATCATCCACCACCGGCGCGCCGGCATAGAAGCGGAAGCGAGGCTCCCCCGCCACCGCCGGATTGTCGGCGAAGCGCGGATCGGCGGAGAGATCCGGCACGGTGAACACCTCGCGCTGCAGGATCGTGTGGTTGCAAAAAGCCCAGCTCCGTGGCGTGTCTGCCATGTCGAGACCGACCTTCGATTTGAACCATTGTTTGGTGGGGGTGAGCAGCGTGAGCAGCGCGATCGGGGTGTCGAGGGTCTGCGCGGCGAGCCAGGTCAGCCGGTCGAAACCCTCTTCATTCTCGGAGTTGAGCAGGCCCGAGCGCTCGACCGCCATCAGCCGCCGCCGCTCGTCCCGCGAGACCGGGAAGGCGACGCCCCAGTCAGCGAGCCCGGCGTCGTCGGCGGCGAATGCCGATCCCCGTAGCGTCGCCAGCGCCTGCGCGGGCGTCGCGGCGTGGCTGACGCGGGCGGCGAGATCTGCGGGCACGTCCGCTTCGTTGCCGACCGCAATGATGCGGGTCGCCGAGATCGTCTTGTCCGCCGCCAGGCTCCGCAACAGCGGCTCGCTGTTCAGTCCCGATACGCAGTCGACCAGCACGCCGAAGGGCCGCACCGAGCCGATCGTCACCAGCGCGGCGAGCACGTCATCGAAATAGTCGATCGAGAAGTCGGCGGCGTTCTCGGCGGCGGCGCGATAGTCGGGCAGCCGGTCGTTCGCGGCAACGACGACGAGGATCGCGGAGGTTTCGGTTTCCGCCGGCGACTGCTTGCTGTCGATCAGCGCCAGCACATCCGCGTGATAGACCCGCCGGTGGCCGCCCGGCGTCTTCCAGGAGGGGATCGCCCCACCCTCGATCAGCACCTGCGCGGTGCGTACCGAAACGCCCAGCAATTTGGCGACGTCGGCCGTGGTCAAAATGTCCTTCGTCACGCTTGCGACTCCCTGACCCGCCGGACCCGTCGCAACCCTCGTGCGGCTCTCCAATCTGCTCGAGCGGTATGGGCGTCGATATACTGATAGAATCGGCAACTTAAAGGGCGCGCCCTCCTTACCCAATCGTCGTTGCATGGATCGGTAGCAACGCCGCGCCGAGCGTCGCCGCGCTACCCTCCAGCGTCGAGACCGAGATGCGCGGCGCCGTGCCGACATGGTCGCCGATCCGCATTGTGCCGTAATCGATGCGGTCGACCAGTGCGGTCAGGATGCGGTTGGGCAGAGGGCTGGAGATGACGAACTCGCCGGGGTCGATCCAGGCCAGGCCCCAGTTGATGATCGGTGCGATCTGATGTGCGGCCCGCTCGACCCACCGGGCAACGACCGCCTCATAGCCGCGTGTGACGACATCGAAATCCAGTAGCGAATGGATCGGACACCCTTCGCTGCGCAGCGTGGAAAGAAGATCGAGCGTGGACGGCCGCGGTTGGTCGACCGGATACAGGCTGCCGACCTCGCCCGCACTCGCGGTCGCACCGCGCAGGATGCGGCCATCGACGATGATGCCCGCGCCGATCCCGTGGCCGAGCAGGATCACCACGGCGGTGGAACAGCGCCTCATCAGCCCGCCGACATAATATTCCGCCAGCGCGGCCGCGTTGGCATCGTTCTCGATCCAGACATCGTGACCGATCTGTTCCTCGAACAGCGCCTTCAGATCGACGCCGCGCCATGCCGCCAGGCTATCGACGGTCCAGCGCCGGGCGCCGTCCGGTGACAGCGCGGCGCCCGGCACGCCGACGCCCACGCCGAGCAATCGCCAGCCAAGCAGCCTGTGCGCGATCGCCAACTCGTGCATCGTCGCCATCACCCGGAGCGCGAACGCTTTCGGATCGGGATCCTCGAACGGATGCGAGCAATGCGCGATCACACCGCCCGCATAATCGACCAGCGCGACTTCTATCAGCCCGCGATGCACCACCGCGCCGACCGCATAGCCGGCGGCGGGTGAGATGCACAACGGCACCGCCGGCCGGCCCGGCGTCATCGGCTCCGCACCTGGACTTTCCGCAATCAGGCCATGCGCGAGCAAGGTGCCCGACAGGCGCGTGAGTTTCGATGCACTCATGTCGAGCTTGGTCGCGAGATCCTTGCGCGACCGTGGGCCATGGGACCGCAGAACATTCACGATCCGCCGTTCGTCCTCGTCGAGCCGCAATCCCGAGAATGCCACCACCGCCACGCTCCTTCGCGATTCCGCGTAGCGCATTAATATATTTCGTGAAATTAATTAAAATTGTCACATTGGGCGTCCAGCCGCTGTCGCATAAGAGAACAGGGTGGACGATTATGACGAAATACGGCTTGCGCACGGGGTGCGCCTTCGCGGCGCTGAGCATCGCGGCTTATTCTCCAGCGTCGGCGCAGACCGGGCCGGTGGTGCCCGGCGACGCGGTTGCAAGCGGGACCGCAGACGGCGCGCAGGCGCCCGGTGCGACCGCCACCCCGGAGATGACCGCGGACATCATCGTCACCGGATCGGCCCGCCAGCAGCGTCGCTTCGACGTTTCTTACGCGGTCAATTCGCTCAGCAACGCGGACATCCAGAAGCTTGCGCCGGTCAACTTCGCCGACCTGCTCGGCAAGCTGCCGGGCTTTGCGGTGGAGAACACCGGGGGCGAGGTTCAGAACATCTTCCGCCTGCGCGGCTTGCCAAGCGACGGCGGCCTCGTCACCTTCCAGCAGGATGGGTTGCCGCTGTTCCACGAAAACGACGGCAATTTCTTCCGCGGCGACGATCTCAACCGCTTTGATCTCATGACGCAGCGGGTCGAGGTCGTGCGCGGCGGCCCAGCGCCGGTGTATGCGAGCTACGCTGCGGCGATCGTCAACAACATCACCGTGTCGGGCACCTCCACCCCGCGCGGCAAGGCCCAGATCACGCTCGGCGACACCGGCCTCTACCGGCTCGATGGCTATCAGTCCGGCCCGATCGACGATTCCACCTATTATGCGATCGGCGGTTTCATCCGCCAGCACGACGGCTATCGTGACAACGGCTTCCCCAACGATCGCGGCGGCCAGATCCGGGCGAACATCAAACACGACTTCGCGACCGGCTCGCTGCGCGTTTCGATCAATTATCTCAACGACCACAACGTCTTTTATCTGCCGATCCCGACCGCCGATCCGCGCGATCCGAGCAAATCGCTCAACCAGTATATCGACTATTTCAGCGGTACGATGAACTCGCCGGCGCTCCGCGACGCGACGATCCGCTATCGCCAGGCCGATGGCACCACGCGTACGGTCGGCGCCGATCTCGGCAACGGTCGCCATACCGAATTCGGCAATCTCGGCGTGCAGTACGACACCGATATCGACGGCTGGAAGATTGCCGCCAAGGGCGGAGTCAGCGTCGGCAAGCTGCATTTCGACGCGCTATATTCGACCTCGAATCCATCCGACGCCAACGCATTTGCCGGCAGCTATCTGAGCGCCGCGCGCACCGCGTTCGGTGCCGGTGTCAGCCGGCTCGGCTATGCGATCGCGGGTACCAACGGCAGCGAGGTCTATGATCCCAACGCGGCCTCGGGGTTGGTCGTGCCCGGCCAGTTCCGGGATGTCGTATCCAAATTCTATTCGACGCAAGGCGATGTGAGCGTCACGCGGTCGATCACGACCGGGTTCGGTACACACGACCTGCGCGTCGGCGTGTATGGCAGCCTATATGGTGAAACCAACGAGGTCGCCTATCAGGACTATCTGCTCGAGGTCCGCGGCAAGCCGCGCACGCTCGACCTGATCGCCTACAACGCTGCCGGCCAGGCGCTCGGCTCGGTGACAGACAAGGGCGTGCTGCGCTATACGACCACGCTCAACCGAGGCAACACCGACGCCTCGATGTACGCGCTGTATGCGAACGACACCTGGGAGGTGCTGAAGGGGCTGACAATCGACGGCGGCATCCGCCACGAACGCTACAGCTTCAGCGGCTATGCATTCGCGACGACGTCGGTCGATCTCGGCGATCGCACGACGCTGGCCGACAACAGCGTGCGCGCGTTCACCGGGCAGGTCATCTCGTCGAAGCTCAAGCCCGACATCACCAACTGGACCGCCGGTATCAACTATGATGTCACCCCGCATCTGGGTGCCTATGCGCGCGCCTCGCACCTCGAGACGCCACCATCGACCCAGGTCACCTATCAGATCAACCCGACGATCCTCACCTCCAAGGCGAACCAATATGAGGTCGGGTTTAAGGCCGCGTTCGGGCGCTCCTATCTGTACCTGATCGGTTTCTATACCCGTTACGATCCGCTCAACGCTTCGTTCGTCGCGCTCGATCCGGTGACGGGCCGCAACGATCAGTCGGTTCCGTTCGTCGGCAAGGCGGACATCAAGGGCGTCGAAATCGACGGCAATCTCGCGCTGCCTTATGGCTTCGCCGTGACCGGCGCGCTGACCATCAGCGATCCGAAGTACAAGAGCCTGACCAATGCCAACGGCGCGAGCCCCGGCGACGTGGAGGGCAACCAGATCGTTCGCGAGCCGAAGGTTTATGGCAACGTGCGTCCGTCGGTCGATTTCGATCTCGCGGGCACCGACGTCCAGATTTACGGACGCTACGAATATGTCGGCAAACGCTATGTCGATTTCTTCAACAACACGGCGCTGCCGGCTTATCAGACCGTCGGCGCGGGCGTTACGCTGACGCGCGGCACCTGGCAGATGCAGGTGGTCGGCGACAACATCTTCAACGCGCACGGCCTGACGGAAGGCAATACACGGACCGATCAGTTGAGCGGTCAGGGTACCGCCGACGCGATCTATGGCCGTCCGATCTTCGGCCGCAACGTTCGGTTCGTGCTCAGCAAGTCCTGGTGACGGTTCCGCGCGCGTTGCTCGCCGCGGTGGCGGGGATGTCGCTGGCCGGCGCCGCCGCCCCGCCGGCGGATGTGCAGCCGCCGACAACGGCAGCGGTCACCGACACGGTTGTCGATGGCTTGTCGGCGCGGCTGTTCCCGGTGCTCGGCGCGGTGACGCGTTCGCCGGCACGGACGCGTGCGCTCGACGGCGATGCTGGTGTCGCCGCGTTACGCGCGGCACGCGCGGCTCGGATCGCCGCCTGTGCCGCCGCGCCAGCATGTCTCGTCGAGGCGATGCTCTGGACCGATCAGGAGCGCGAGACGTTCGGACGCGCGCTCGATCGGCTGACGCGTAGCGGGGCCTTGCCGCCACTCGTGCCGGACTCGGACCCCGATCTCGCTGCCGCGCTCGACCGGGAACTGGCCGGTCTGAACGGCATTCTGCGGGTGTACGGCCTTGGTGCGGCGGGCCGGTATCCGAAGATCGACGCGCCGGTCTTCGCCGCCGGAACGCCGTTCTTCACCGACAGCGTCAAGGTCGCGATCGACACCGCACGCGCGGGATCGGACGCGCCGCCGGAGACCCTCGCGGCGGGGATGCGGCTGGCGCTCGCGCTGCTCGACGCGAACGATGCGACGGCGGCGATCCGGTTCGAGCCGCTCGATCGGCGCGAAAACGCCGGTGTGCGCGCCGCCGCCGCGCGTACCCGCTGGTCGGCATACCGCTATCCGTTGCTGATCGTTCCGGGCGTCGGCCCAGAGGATGAGGCGACGATGCTCAGTCCGCGCGGCAAGCTCCACCTCCTGCTCGCCGCCCAGCGCTATCGCGAGGGTCTCGCGCCTTTCATCCTCGTTTCGGGCAGCGCGGTCCATCCGCGTGGGACGCGCTTCGTCGAAGCGGTCGAGATGCGCCGCGCGCTGATCGTACGCTACGGGATACCCGCCGATCGCATCATCCTCGAACCCTATGCCCGACACACGACGACCAACCTGCGCAACGCGACGCGGCGCATGGTCGCGCTTGGCATTCCGATCGACCGGCCGGCGCTGATCGTGACCGACGCCGAGCAGAGCGCGTATATCGAAAGTGCGCTCTTCGCCGACCGCAACCGTACCGAGCTCGGGTATCTGCCCGGAACGGTCGGGCGCCGCCTGTCGCTCTATGATCTGGAATTCCGTCCGTCGCGCCTGTCGCTGCGGCAAGACCCGCGAGACCCGCTCGACCCATGACCGCGAAACACCTCCTGAGCTGTGGGTTGCTCGCCGTGGCGAACCCAGCCGCCGCGCGCGAGACACCGGCGGAGCTGGTCGATCCCTTCGTCGGTTCGCTCGCCGATTTCGGCCAGCTTTCGCCCGCCGCGGTCGCGCCGTTCGGCATGGTCCAGCTCGGGCCCGATACCAGCCCGGCCAATCACGCGGGCTACGATTATGCGGCGACGGCGCTGCTCGGCTTCTCGCACACGCGCGGGGTCGGGGTCGGCTGTGGCGGCGCTGGCGGCGACCTGATTATTTCGCTACGCTATGCCGACCAGCCGGGCGCGAGCGCGCTCGACAAGGCGAGCGAGGCCGCACGCCCCGGCACCTACCGCGTCCGCTACGACGGCGGCATCCTCGCCGAAATGGCGGCGACGCGCGGCGCCGGCGTGCTGCGCTTCACGCTGCCGCGCGCGGGAACCGTCGATCTGCGGGTTGACCCCAGACACAGCTATTCGAAGCGGCTGGCCGCGCGATGGGAAAGCCTGACCAGCGACGACCTTCGTGCCGATCTGGTCGCGGGAACGGTCTGCGACGCCGGCGCGTATCATCTGCACAGCGCCAGCCAAATCCGTGTCAACGGGCGCCTGATCCACCAGCGGCTGTCGGCGGGCCCGGCCGACCTCGCGACGCTGAAACTCGTCGCCAGAGCTGGTGACACGGTTGAGGTGCGCACCGGCTTGTCGAGCGTCGATGGCGCCGGTGCCGCCATGACCCGCGACCGCGAAATCGGTGGGCGGTCGCTCGCCGCCGTGGCGGCGGACACGCGCGCGAGGTGGAACCGCATCCTTCGGCGGATCGTGCCGTCCGGGCCGCGCGAGCGACGCGCGCTGTTCTACACCTCGCTCTACCGCGTCATGGAAACGCCTGTCGCGATCACCGATCCGGACGGCCGCTACCGCGACAGCAACGGCCAGGTGATGACATCGCCCGCCGGGGAGACTCATTTCACCAACTGGTCGCTTTGGGACAATTACCGCACGCAACTGCCGCTGCTCGCGCTCGTCCAGCCCGAGCGCAGCGCCGACATCGCGCGATCCCTGGTCGCGCTTTACGCGGCCGGCAAGCCGCAATGGTCGACCCGGAACGAACCGTTCCTGACGGTCAGAACCGAGCATGCCGGCATCGCGCTGCTCGACCTATACCGCAAGGGTGTCGCTGTCGATGCGAACGCCGCGCTTGCCGGCATGGTGGCCGATAGCGACCGGCTCAAGCGCGGAACACCCGACGAGCAGATCGAGGCCGCCTACGACGATTGGGCGACCGCCGAACTCGCGCGCGATCTCGGTCGCGCCGATGTCGCGACGACGTTCACCGCCAAAGCGCGTTCCTATCGTGCGATGTGGCGATCCGTGTTCGAGGTGCCCGGCGCGGACGGTGACATCGTCAAGGCGCGGGGCCTGTATCAGGGGACGCTGTGGCAATATCGCTGGGCGCCGGTCTTCGACTTGCCGTGGATGACGGAGACTGTCGGCCGCGACCGCCTCCTGAAGCAATTGCACCATTTCTTCGATGCCGGCCTGTTCAACATGACCAACGAGCCCGACATTCAGGTGCCGTGGATGTTCGCCGCGCTGGGTGAGCCGCAGGCCACAGCGGACTCGGTCCGAACGATCCTGACCAAACCGATCGCGCACCCGTACACCAACAGCGGCAAGCTGCCGGTGCCGTTCGTTGGGCGCAGCTTCGCGTTATCGCCGCAGGGGTTCGCCGACGGGATGGACGATGATGCCGGCGGCATGACGGCATGGTACGTGTTCGCGACGCTCGGCCTGTATCCGCTGGTGCCCGGCGAGCCTTGGTATATGCTGACGGTTCCGGCGTTCGAGCGCATCCGGCTCGACCTCGGCAACGGCCGGCGGTTGACGATCCGGCGCGTCGGGCCAGAGGGCGGCGCCATCGTGCAGGCCCGGTTCAATGGGCGCGACCTTCCGCAGTTCCGGCTCACGCACGGTGATCTTCTGCGCGGCGGGGAGTTGACGATCACGACCAGCCTGCGCGCCGCGTGAAATGCCTAAGACCTCGGTGCCAGGGCGACTTTCGGCCGAGCAACGTGTCAATCCGCAGCCTCTCGTCCTAGCAGCAGCCGCATCGAACGGAAATCGAAGGTATAGCTGCCGTTCGCGGTCAATGCCGCCTGTCCAAGATTGCCGAGAACGGGGGCCGCCTTGTCCCCCTCCAGAGTGACGGCCACATCGTGCTCTGTGACTGTTGCCGTACCTGCCCCCATCGTTAGGTGCGGCTCGACCGTCACAGTTCCTTCGCCGCCGCCGCCCAGGCCGAGCGAGGTTTCCCGCTTCGTTGACCAAAGGCGGGCGCGATCCCCGAACCGGGCAGCATAGCTCGCGTGGAGCGTGGTTCGGTTCGCGCCTGTGTCGACGCTCACCAGACTCGTACGGCCCGCGATCTCCACCTCGGCCACCGGCGTCAGCTCGTTCATGTACAGCCTCGCTCCCGAGCGGAGCAGAGGCGCGTTCCGATCAATCGTGAAGCTGCCATCGGCGTCGATCCGGAACCGACCGAGCTGTGCCAGCGCAGGGCAGCCGAGTATCGCCTCGATTTGATAGTCGGCGCGCGGCGCCCGGATGTGCAGTGCTGCATCCGGTATGACGATCGCCACCACGTTCCGAAGGATGACGCCGCCGACCGGAAATCTGTCGATGACGGCGATCCGGGTAGAAACCGAATGGCCCGTCACGCCGACCACATGGTAGCGGGTATCGCGAACCGTGAGGTGCATCCGGCGGGCTGAGCTCTCGGACACGGCCGAGAAGTTGGCGCCTGTATCGATCATCCACGGCAGCGTGACGCCGCCGACCGTCAGATCGACATTCTGCGTGCCCAACACGTTGCGGTAACTGTGCAACCTTGCCGTCCTGCTGCCCGTCGCCCTGGGCCTGGGCACGTCGCGCAACAGCGCCGCCGTTCCGAGTTGGTTGCGCAGATCGTCGAGCGTGTCGGGATCCGTGCGGTCGCCGTGCGCGTCGAGCCATCGCACGATCAACCCATATTCCTTTTTGTACGCACCGCGTCGGAGATATGTGTCGAGCAGCGTCTCGAAAGTTGTGTACGCGCGAGGAGATCGGGTTCGCTCGAGCAGCGCCAGGCACGGCGGGAGCAATCTCGCCGCTTCATCGAGACGATTGTCGCGGCTGGCGATCGCGCCCTCCGCCGCGCAGCGCTCGGCTCCCTTGGGCATCGCTTCCGCAAGAGCGCGCGCCTCGGCCATGTCCCACCGCGCGAGGGCGGCATCGACGGGCAGCACGGTCGCGGCTGGTGCGGATGCGGCCTGGGTCGTCACGGAGCGGCCCGCCCCGAAACTGGCGACATCGCGCGCCGCGACGGAAACGCGACGTGTCGGCGCCAGGCCGACTGCGCTGCTCGTCGCGCTCTCGCGCGTCGCCGGCGCGGCGAACACCGGCGGCCGGACGCTGGCGTCCTCCGCGAGAGCGGGCGGAAGCGTGACGGCGAAGCACGCTTCAGGCGCCGCAGCACCGACGAGGAGCAAGGCTGATGCTGACATCAGGACGAGGCGCGTCGCCTTCGGCAACGCCCCGAGTTGGCCGTCCATCGCGACCATCTTCTGGCTGTTCACGTAATCGTCCGTTGCGCGGCATCAATGCGAGCGTCGGTCGCCAGCGCGTGGTCGAGCGCCGCGTCCGCATGGATCGCGGTGGTGTCGAAGATCGGCACGGCGCTGTCCTCCTGGCGCACGAGCAGCATGATCTCGGTGCAGCCAAGGATCACCGCCTCGGCGCCCGCATCGACGAGACGCGCGATCACCGCCCGGTATGCCTCGCGCGACGCGGGTTCGATGCGTCCTGCGACCAGTTCGTCATAGATGATGCGATGCACGGTCGCCCGGTCGTCCGCGTCGGGAACGATCACCTCCAGACCGTAAAGTTCGGTCAGCCGCCCCTTGTAGAAGTCGTGCTCCATCGTGAACGCCGTGCCGAGCAGCCCGACCTTGCGGAAGCCGGCGGCCACGATCCGCTCGGCCGTCGGATCGGCGATGTGGATCAGCGGGATGGCGACGGCGCTTTGCACGTCGCTTGCCATCCGGTGCATGGTGTTGGTGCAGATCAGCAGCAGGTCCGTTCCGGCCGCCTCCAACCGCCGGGCGGCGTCCACCATCCGCTCGGTGAGGCGGCTCCAGTCGCCGGCATGTTGCAACGCCTCGATTTCCGCGAAATCGAACGACCAGAGCAGACACCGCGCCGAGGCGGTCGCACCGAGGCGCGCGCGAGCGCCTTCGTTGAGGAGGCGATAATATTCCGCCGAGCTTTCCCAGCTCATACCCCCGATCAAGCCAATCATGTGCATCAGGCGTTTCCTTTCCAGGGCTGAAGATCGAGCAACACCGTCGGGATCAGCTCCGACACGGTGGGATGGATCGGCACCGCCCAGCGAAGCTGCTCCACCGGCTGGTCGGCGTTCATCATGTCGAGGATCCCGTGGATCGCCTCATCGCCGCCGGTGCCGAGGATCGCCGCGCCCAGAATGCGGCGCGTTTCCGCATCGGCCACAACCTTCATGAACCCCTGCGTCTCGCCCTTCTCGACCGCTCGACCGACCCGGCTCATCGGCCGGGTCGCGCGCAGAAGCGGCCGGCCCGTCGCGAGCGCCTGTGCATCGGTCATGCCGGCGCGGGCGAGCGGCGGATCGGTATAGAGCGCATAGCCCGGCAGCCGCTGGCTGACGCCTCGCTCCTCCCGGTCCAGCAGGTTGGCGGCAACGATCTCGAAATCATTGTAGGCCGTGTGGGTAAAGGCACCACGACCGTTGCAGTCGCCGAGTGCCCAGACACCCGGAACGTTGGTCTGCAGTTGGTCGTCCACGGTGATGTAGCCGCGCGCGTCGAGAGCGATGCCGGTCGCGTTCAGCCCGAGGTCATCGGTGTTCGGCCGTCGTCCCACGGCCATGAGCACGTGACTGGCAAGAACCGGCTGCGCATCATAGGCACAGTCCACGCGCACCTCGATATCATCACCCTTGGGCGCGAAACCGATACAGTCCGCGTCCGTTCGCACCGAAATGCCCTCGGCCTCGAGGATCTCGCGCATGGCGTGGGACACGTCCTCGTCCTCGCGCGCGATCAGCCGGCCCATCCGCTCGACCACCGTGACCGCCGCGCCGAAGCGGCGATACATTTGCGCGAATTCCAGCCCGATGTAGCTGCCGCCGATCACCACGAGGTGCCGGGGAAGCGTGTCGAGCGCCACGATGTCGGTATTGGTGAGAATCGGAACGTCACCAATGCCCGGCATGTCGGGTACGACCGCGCGACCGCCGACATTGATGAAGATACGCGGCGCGGTCAGCCGTTCACCTGCGACCGCCACGATGTTGGAAGCCTCGAAGCGCGCATGACCGCGAACCAGTTCGACATTGGCCATGCCGAACAGCCAATTTTCGTTTCCGGCGCGGCCCTCGCGGATGATCTTGTCGGCGCGGGCGGCCACCGCCTTCATATCGGCGGCGATCGGCCCCGCGACGGTGAACCCGTACTCCGCTCCCCGTCGGGCGGTATGCATGGCGTAGGCGCTCGCAACGAGCGTCTTGGTCGGCCGGCAGCCGGTGTTGACGCAGGTGCCGCCGACATGATGGCGTTCGACGATGGCGACCGATTGGCCCGCCTCGCTCAGACGACCGGCGAGCGCGGGCCCCGCCTGACCGGCACCGATGATGATCGCGTCGAAGCTGCGCATGGGAGGTACCTCTCGATATTGGCCATGGCGCGACGCGCCGCCGGGGAAGACAACGGGCCTGCAGCCGGCAGGCCCGTCAAGATCAGATGATGCTCAGGCGCACGTCGATATTGCCGCGCGTCGCGTTGGAATAGGGGCAGATCTGGTGCGCCGCCTCGACCAGTCGCTGGGCATCGGCGCGTTCCAACCCCGGCAGCGCCGCGGCGAGCTCGACATCCAGACCGAAGCCGCCATCGCTGCGCATGCCGATCCCGACGGTCGCGGTGACCGCCGCGCCGGCCGGGACGGGGAGCGCCAGTTGGTGCGCGGCGAACTTGAGCGCGCTGAGGAAACACGCGGCGTATCCCGACGCGAACAACTGCTCCGGGTTGGTCCCTTCGCCGCCGGGGCCGCCGAGTTCCTTCGGCGTGGACAACTGGAGGTCGAGCGTCCCGTCCTCGGTGCGGGTACGGCCGTCACGCCCGCCATTCGCGGTGGCGGAGGTGCGATATTTTACGTCGATGGACATGATTCATTCCTTTCATGGGGGGCGCAGGCCGTTCCTGCGCCGGAGGTGATGGAGAAGCGCGTCAGGCCGCGACGGCTTTTGGGCGCCGGCGCGCGTCGCTGATGGTCAGCGAGACGGCCGAGACGAGGAAGTAGAAGGCGCCGAACCCCGCATAAGGCGCGATGTCGGCAATACCGACGGGCGCGGGGCCGGCCGCCTTGCTGAGCATGAATGCCCCGGCGAGACCGGACTGGGCGCCGCTCAGGATCATCGCCCACTGGGCTCCATAGGACTTCCAACGCCGCACGCCGGTGATGAGCTGGAAGAGGCCGGAGAGGACGGCCCACACGCCGAAGATCTGAAGAACCGCGTGCATGCCGTGCGGCAGCGTCACGGCGACCGCGACCGCGGTCACGACGCTGACGACGAAGTTGAGCATCTGGCTCTTGTTGCTGCCCAAGCCGCCACTCCGGCTGGCATCGAGATAGTTCGCCAGCGCGTCCCACGCCGGATAGGCGACGAGCATCACCGCCGCCAGCGGCGGCATGGCCTTGGCGACGGTGAAGGCGAGCGCGACCCAGATCGCGGCAACCGCGAAGCGCAGGTAATAATAGCTCTTGAGCCAGTCTCGGTCCGGGGCCTTCGTGTCGGTGATGGTTTTCATGGCATGATTCCTTTCTGTGATGCAGGCGCACGTCTCCCGTCCCGGAAGCCGGGTGGGTCGGTGAAGGTGATTGAGGCGGCGCGCGGGGCGTTAGGTGCCGCGCCCGATCAGGTTAGAGGCGGAAGCGTCGTGGCAGGCGCCATCGTGCCGCGGCCGCGACGGCGGCGCACCCGAGGGAATACCAGACCACCACGTAGAGCGGATCGTTGAAGGGGCAGCAGAACGCGAACACGAAGGCTCCGCAGGCGCCTGCGGCAATCCCCGAGGCAAGCGCGCTGAGCCGGGGCTGGGTCGGCGCGGCCCTGCGCATCAGGGCACCGAGCAAGGCGACGATCGGCAGCGAGAGCACGAAGATCGACGTGGCGCACAGCATGCCGCCGGCCGGGTTGATGCGCTCCATCAGCGCGCGGTGGTTCACGCCTTCCGGCGCGACGAACGCGCCTGCGGCGATCGCCATCACCGCGAGAGCGCAGGCGATCATCAGCCCCTGCCGGGGCCGCGCGGTTGGCGAGAAGGAGCGGATGGCCATCACGCATGCCGCCACGGCCAGCAGCCCCAGGCTTCCCACGCGCCACATCAGATAGGGCGACCCGGCCATGTGGTGCATGTCCGGCCGCATCACACCCAAGGCGAGAAAAAGCGCGAGTTCCACCCCGCCGAGTGCGAAGACGAGCGCGCCTTCACGCAGCATGCTGCGGCGCTGGATCGGCGTGAGGTCGGACGACAGGTCGAGGATCAAGGCTTCATTCGACATCGGGGGTCTTCTCGATGATTGCGGTAAGGCGCGCGAGGCCGCGGTGGATGTTCATCTTCACAGCCGAGGGGGAGAGGCCGATCTCGCCGGACGCGTCCTCGATGCTGTAGCCCTGCACTTTGACCAGCAGGATCGCCTGCGCCTGAGCGGGGCGAAGTTGGTCAAGCAGGCTGGCGAGAACCGAGCTGCTGACCACCGACGCCTCGTGGTCGCCGACAGCGATCTCGTCGGGCAGTTCGTCTGCCGGCCGGCGCGCCAGGCTGCGCAACTGGTCGACCCACTTGTTCTTGGCGATCGCCGCCAGCCAGGGTCCAAACGGATATTGCGGATCGTAGGTATGGCGCCGCCGATGAATGGCGAGCAACGTTTCCTGGACGGCATCGTCCACGTCGCCCGGCGGCAGTCGCCGCTCGAAGTAGCGCTTGAGCCATTCCGATGTCTCCCCGAGCAGCCGCCGATAGGCGCCGCCATGTCCATTCTGGGCAGCTTCCATCAGGCTGCTCCAACCGTCGGGTGCGGTCCGGGACGGCCCCTCACGACCGAGCCGCGCCGCGCCCGGCGACGACCCTGAGATGATTCTCGATAGAAAGTCCGGGCGCATGATCTCTTATTCGCGCGCCGCGCGATGCCGGTCACGCCTTGTCGAACTTTTTGTGTCACGCCGGCTTGCGTGGCTGCCGTTCCGGCCTGACGTGTCACACAAGGATGGGGCGGAAAGATCGACCGCCGGGCGTTCGGGCTCTGCCCCGCCAGTGCGATGCGTGAGGACATGCGATGGAGTGGAGTGACGTCCGTATCTTCCTGGCCGTGGCGCGGGCCGGCACGCTGGGCGGCGCCGCGCGCGCGCTGCGGCTCAGCCATCCCACCATCGGCCGGCGCCTCCGCTCGCTTGAGGAAGCGACCGGCCAAACGCTGTTCCAGAGAACCGCCGATGGGTTCGTCCTGACGGAGGAAGGGAGCGCCATCATTACTCTCGCGGAGCAGATGGAGGAGGGCGCGCTCGCCATGGAGCGGCGGCTCGCCGGCCAGGAGCAGAACCTTCGCGGCTGCCTGCGTATCTCCTCGGCCGACTGGTTCGGCGCCTACGTCCTGCCCCCTATCATAGCGGAATACACGAACGCCTATCCTGGCGTCGATGTCGAGATCCTCACTGGGACGCGCCTCTTCAGCCTCGCCCAGCGCGAATCGGACATAGCCTTCCGGATCGTGCCGTTCGACACCTCGGACATCGTGCAACGGCGGCTCACCCGGTTGAACTACGGCGTGTACGTCGCCGCCAGCGCACCCGATCCGGTGTTCGGCGACGGATCCGGCTTCCGTCTGGTTACCCACGATACATCGACGGGGCAGTTCCCCGATATCGCCTGGCTGACGGAAAATTTCCCCAACGCGAGGCCGGTCATGCGCTCGAACAACCGCAACGTGCAGGCGCGCATGTGCAGAGAGGGTGTCGGCATCGCCGTCCTGCCCCGCGCCGTTGGCTCCCAGATCCCAGGACTGCGCCTGCTCGGTCTCCCGTCAGAGCCGCCCAGCCGCGACATCTGGATGGGCTACCACCGCGATTTGAGGCACCTGCAACGCCTGCGCGCTTTCATCACGGTTGTGGACAATCACCTGCGCGAGGTGCTCCCCTGAGCGCCTCAGCCGCCGCTCAACCGTGTTCGCACGAAGCGGGCAAGTTCGTTGCTGAGCTCGAGATCTTCCGGGGTGCCGCCCAGGAAGCCGCCATGCGGCATCGCCTCGAAGACGTGAAGCTCGGCATTGACGCCCGCGCTCCGCAGGGCGCGGTGCATGCGCACGGTATTGGAGAGGAAGAGATCGCGGGTGCCCGACTGCAGCAGCGTCGGCGGCAGACCCGTCAGGTCGCCGAACAGCGGGGAAAGATAGGGATGGGAGAGATCCGCTCCGTTCGCATACAGCAAGTTCGCCGACATCAGCGGCAACGGCAGCATCACGTCCACCAAGCGGTTCACTTCGAAGCTGTCACCGGATTCGGTCAGGTCCACCTCTGGCGACAGGAGGACCAGGCCAGCCGGCATGGGCAGCCCTTCGTCCCGTGCCCGCAGGAGCATGGCGACCGCGAGATTGCCTCCTGCCGACCTGCCGCCGACGATCACGTTCGAAGGCGCATGATGGTTCAGCACATGCGCATAGGCCGCGAGCGTGTCGTCCAGTGCCGCAGGATAGGGGTACTCGGGCGGTGTTCGATAGTCGACTCCGTAGCAGCGCAGGCCGTGAAGATCCGCCTGCATCTGCGCGCCGACCCGGCACGCATCTCCACCTCCAACCACCAGCGCGCCACCGTGCAGATCGAGGTAGGCGCCGTGCGTCGCGGTCACCGTCTCGGGCGTGGCGATGTGGACGGCGGCATCGCCGACCTGGATGGTCTCGACGCTGGCGTGCAACGTTCCGGCCAGACCCTTCATGCTGGCGGCATATTGGGCATCGACCGCCGTCTTCATTCGGACCCAGCCGTCATAGTCCTCGGGTTCCGGCATCCGGTGCTTCGCGTTCAGCGGCGTACCGTCGGCGTCGACAAGACGGTCGAGCCCGGCGCGCGCCTCCGAACTGATGGAGGTGGGAGACGGAAGCGTGCGGGCCGGTAGCCGCACGCCCGGCGATGTGTCGTCCATTGGATGTGACCTCGATCCCTATCTCGGCGCCGGTTCGCGCTTCGCTCAATCCTCGTCCTGCCACCTACGCAGTTCCGTCTGGTCATGGTAGGGCATGCGGTCCGGCGTGGTGATGAATTCCATCGTCGTGCCCCACGGCATGCGGCAGTAGCAGACCTTGTTCCCCGGCCCTTTCTCGGTCGCATAGGGAATAGCGCGCGGCGCGGTGAGCGGGGTGCCTCCGGCCTTTTCGAAGCGCTCGACCGAAGCGTCGATGTCGTCGGTGTACAGGGCGAAGTGCGTGATGCCAAAGTCGCTCGCCCGGATCGGCTGGGCCTGTTCGGGGCCGTGCATTTCGAAGAGTTCGATGTCGGGCCCGGTTCCGATCTTGACCATCGCCTGCCCCCGCACGACCGTTCCGGGGAAAGCGCCGACGGCGCGTTCGAATTCGGGGCCTTGCCGCGGCGGATCTTGCGGTCCGAAGGATTGATAGATCACCTGGCCGCCGAAGGCTTCCACCAGGAACGATTTTGCGGCTTCGATGTCGGGCACCGTGATGCCGATATGATTGACGCCGCGAATGACGGGTGCGGTCATGGTAGTTTTCCTTTCTTTCAATCGATTGCGGAGTTTCATTTGGCGTTGAGGAAATCGATCAGAGCGGCCGCGACTTCTTCCGGTCGTTCATCGGCGACATAGTGGCTGCACCGCGCGATCGCGCCGCCCGTCACATTGCCGGCGAATTCCATGAGCATCGGCACCATCTGCGGGCCGAAGCGCTGATCTCCACCCAGGCCAAGTACGGGTATCTCGAGCGGGTGCTTCTTGTACTCGAGCGCGGCAGCATGGTCGGCGTCGAGCGTGCGATACCATTCCATGCCGCCACGGGTGCGGCCAGGAAGCACCATCGCCTTCGCGTAGATCTCGATGTCCGCCGGATCGAAGGTGCCGTGATCGTAGAACCGCTCGGCCATGAACGTTGAAATATAGTCATATTCACGGCCGTGGATCAGCCGCTCGGGGAGATCCCGGTTCATATGAAAGCTGAAGTGCCACAGCCTCGCGGTCGTCGCCTCCCATCCGCTCCAGCCGGGAAGCGGAACGTCGAGGATGGCGAGATGCGTGACAGCCTCGCGATGGAGTGCCGCCTGCGGCAACGCCACCATGCCGCCGATGTCGTGTCCGCACACGGCGTAGCGTTCATGGCCGAGCGCGACCATGACGTCGTGCGCGTCGCGCGCCATCGTCGCCTTGTCATAGCCGCCCTGCGGACAGTCGGAGAAGCCGGCGCCGCGCAGATCGATCGCGACCACGCTGAAATGCTCGGCCAGCAGCGGCATCACATGGTGCCATTCCCACCATGTCTCCGGCCAGCCGTGCAGTAGCAGGATCGGCGGACCCGAGCCGCCCGTGACGGCGTTGATCTTGATGCCGTTTGCCGGCACCAT
Organism: Sphingomonas pollutisoli; assembly: GCF_029167165.1. Classification (NCBI taxonomy): domain Bacteria; kingdom Pseudomonadati; phylum Pseudomonadota; class Alphaproteobacteria; order Sphingomonadales; family Sphingomonadaceae; genus Sphingomonas; species Sphingomonas pollutisoli. The sequence continues at coordinate 54,562 of NZ_JARFNJ010000003.1, read as the reverse complement.
TTGCTGGGTGAATCCCTTCAAAGTCGCGATCATGATCGCTTTCCAGTCGATGTTGACGTTCAAACGGAGCTTGGGGCCGGCGCGCAGGGCCGGTCGAAATCGGTGGCGATCGTGACGTGGCGCCAGCGTCGATATCGCTACGGAACGCCGCCAGCTTTCGTTCGGCGAGCGCGTGCCCGACCGGGCCGAGCGGTAGATGGAGCGGGGCACCGCCGGGCGGTCGCGATGACCCGGTCGCCGCGCTGGGCCGCCGCGAGCGCGAGCCGCTGGCCGAAGCCGCTCGAGCAGCCTGTGATGAGCCAGGTTTCCATCACGGCTTCTCCGCGATGTGTTCTGACGACGTGACGCTGTCGCCGCCGCGAACGGTCATATCGGCGATGATCGACCAGTCCTTCTCCCCGAGCCCCGCCGAGACGGCTTTGCCGAGTCCCTCGCGGACAGTTTCGAGCATCGGGAGCGTGCGTCCGATCTCGTGACTGGCCTCGCTCGCCAGGCGCATGTCCTTGAGTGCGAGCCTGGCTTTGAAACCGGGCTCGAAGGACCGTTCCGTGATTTGCGCGCTGTAGCTCTCATAGGCGCGGCCCGAGAACAGGGTGCCGAGGATGAGCTCGAAGAAATCCGCACGGTCGAGTCCGACGCTCTCGCTCAGCACGACACCCTCGGCCATCGCCTCGATAGCCATGGCGATCATCATATTGCAGGCGAGCTTCGCGGCGTTCGCCCGAGCGGGGCTCTCCCCCAACTTCCAGACCTTCTTGCTGAGCGGCGCGAGCAGCGGCTCGATCGTGGCAACCGTATCGACCTTTCCCGCCGCCAGGATGTTGAGCTGGCCATTCGCCGCCACGTTCGGCCGGCCGAGAACGGGTGCGGACACATAGCCGAGCCCCGCCTCTTCGTGCAGCAGCTCCAATTCTCGTGCGAAAGCGACCGAGATCGTCGAGGTGACGACGTGGGTAAGCCCCGGTGGCGCGCTCGCGAGCAGGCCAGCATCGAGAATCACGTCGCGAATGGCCGCGTCGTCGGACAGCATCGTGAAGACGGCGTCGGCCTCGAACGCATCGGCCGCGCGTTCGACAAGCGCCACTCCGGGGACATTATCCTTGGCGAGCTTGCTCCGGTTCCAGGCGCGAACATCGTGGCCCGCCTTCACCAGGTTCAGGGCCATTGCCGAGCCCATGGCGCCGAGGCCGATACATCCGATCCGCATGGTCTATCTCCTGGTGCTCGGATGGGTGATGTGCATGGGGCGCAGGCGGCGCGGCGTGCCACGCTCATCGTCTCGCCGGCGCCGATCACAGAGCAATTCCGCGAACCCGGCGCGGTATGACGTCGGTGAAGCGCTCCAGGTCCGCCATGACGGGATCGGCCTCCCGTGACGCGAACGCGGCTGCGATCGCTGCCTCGTCGCGGAAGCGGCACTCGCAGATCGCTATGGTCCCGTTCTGCATAGCGCCAGGAAAGAAGGCGGTGACGCCTTCGAGCCCGTAACGCGCCCAGGATCGCATCACCAGCGGCAGATGACGCTCGACGTAATAGTTCTTGTCGAACCGGGTTCCGACAGTGCCTCGATAGGTGACATAGACGATGACCGCGTCGGGCTGATCCGCCATGTCCGCGAGCTGGCGATCGGAGAATTCCATCCTGCTTTTCCTTCAAGTGGAGGAAGGCCGTTGCGCTCAGAGGGGCGTGCCCACGCTCCGAGACACGGTCGCGTCCGTGAAGCGGGGAACGTCGGCCATCACCGCCGCCGTCTCGGCCGATGCGAGCGCGGCGTGCAGCGCGTCCTCGTCGCGGAACCGGTAGAGGCCCACGGACACCTCCGGGGCGTCGGCGTTCCGCGGAAAGAAGGCGGAAGCGCTCTCCAGCCCGTGGTGCCGCCAGCAGGCGAGCGCCAAGGGGAGGTGGACATCGACATAATGGTCGCGATCGAAGTAGGTGCCGCCGCTGCACGTTACGATCAGGGTTGCATGTGCCATGGACGAGCATGTGGACCGATCAACAATGATCGTAAACTGACAGGATTGAACTCTGTACGTTCAATATTGTGGGTGGTTCGCTGGCTTCCGGCACTGTCGTCGTGGACAGCGGACGGACCCGTCGCGACCGTGCTCTGGTCCAGAAGGCGCTGCTGGCCTAGGGTGGAGCGTCTCACCGCGAGGCGGACCTTCATTCTTTGAAATGTCGTCTGGCTGAGCGCCAGTCATGGTTTCGAGGAGCGACATGATGAGCGATCGAGAACCGCCCGAGCCTGCCGGTTCTTCCGGCGCCGAGGGCAAACCCGATGGGGTTGGCGACACCGACACGCACGGGTTTGCGAAGGCGCCGATGCGCGTGCTTATCGTCGGCGGGGGCTTCGGTGGCATCGAGGCCGCCAAGACACTGGCGCGCTCGCCCGTCGAGATCGTCCTGATCGACCGCCAGAACCATCATTGCTTTCAGCCGCTGCTGTATCAGGTCGCGACGGCGACGCTCAGCCCCGCAGACATTGCGTGGCCGATTCGCTCCATCCTCTCGGGCCAGCGCAACCTCACCGTCTTGATGGCTGACGTTAACGGCGTCGATATTCGCCGCTGCCTCGTCCGCACGAGCGGCGGCGACTTCAGCTACGACCAACTGGTGATCGCGACCGGCGCGACGCATGCCTATTTCGGCCATGAGAATTGGGCGCCGCATGCGCCAGGGCTGAAGCGCATCGAAGATGCGACGGAGATCCGGCGCCGCATTCTCCTTGCGTTCGAGCGGGCGGAGCTCGCTCCCGATCCGGCCGCCCGCCAGGCGCTTTGCACCTTTGTCGTCATCGGCGGCGGCCCCACGGGGGTCGAAATGGCCGGCGCGATCGCCGACATGGCGCGCGAGGCATTGCCCCGTGATTTCCGCAACATCGACCCCGCACGCTCGCGCGTCCTCCTCGTCGAGGCAGGTCCGCGCGTGCTCGCCGCCTTCCCCGAGGATCTGAGCGCCTATGCACAACGTGCGCTCGAGCGCCGCGGCGTCGAAGTCGAGACGGGCACGCCCGTCACGGACATCGGCCCCGACTATGTCGTCGTGGGTGACCGCCGCATCGCGGTCGGCGCCGCGATTTGGGCCGCGGGCGTGGCCGCTTCGGCCGCCGCCGACTGGCTCGGGGCGGAGAAGGACCGCGCCGGCCGCGCGAAGGTCGAACCGGACCTCACCGTTCCCGGCTGTCCTGAAATCTTCGTCATCGGCGACACGGCCGCGGTGTCCTCACCGTCGGGCAAGCCTGTCCCTGGCATCGCACCGGCCGCCAAGCAGATGGGCCAGTATGTCGGAAAGGCGATTGCCGCGCGTGCCGCAGGGGCGCCCGCCCTGGGAGCATTCGAATACCGGCACCAGGGCGACCTCGCGACCATCGGTCGAAAGGCCGCGGTCGTGAAGCTCTCCCGACTCACTCTGAAGGGGTTTCTAGGCTGGGCCTTCTGGGGCGTCGCGCACGTTTACTTTTTGATCGGGCTGCGTAACCGGATCGCCGTTGGGTTCAGTTGGCTTTGGGATTATCTCACCTTCGGGAGACGTGCTCGCTTGATCACGGAGTCCGCCGGGGACGCTGCTCTGGAGCGCGGCACCCCGGTACCATCAGCCGGGCCGGAGAGCATTCCGGCGGCGCAGGCGCCCGGGTTCGGCACTTTCGGAACAGACCGCACCTGGCGTTGACGCGCGGTACCCGCCTCGCTGCGGCGGGCAAGCGTCCAGGGCTTGGCTGTGCCGCCGCGATCCAGCACCTGGATCGGTATCTCGACGAGGATCTGCGCGGCGAAATGTCCTGCAACTGCAAGACATCGGCGCTAAGGCGCCGACCGATGGAGCCCCGCGCGCCCGATCAAAATCTCTGTTCCCAGCCCGGCCCGGTCCATCCGGCGCGGATGCTGGGCTATGCCAGCGGCAATTTTGGCAAGAATGCCCTCGCTTCGACGATGGACTTCTTCCTGCTGTTCATCCTCACCGAACGTTGGGGCGTTTCGCCCGCGATCGCGGGCCTCGTCGTGATGATCGGGCTGGTCTGGGACGGCATCTGCGACCCCCTGCTGGGAATGCTGCTCGACCGTCCGGCGGATCGCAACGCGGTGTATCGGCGCATATTGTTCGTCGGCGCGCCGGTCGTCGGAATGGTCTTCGCGATCTTCTTCATCGATCCCAAATGGCGCGGGAACTCCATTGTGATCTGGGCGGTCGCGGCCGTGATGCTGTTCCGAACCGCGTATTCCGCGTGCGACGTCGCGCATAATGCACTCATGATGCGCCTGACCACGACGCCGGGGAGCGCCACGACCGTGTCCGGTCTGCGTTACATGTTCAGTTGCCTTGGCGCGTTGGCCGTCGCGCACTTCGCCAGCGCGTTTGTCGCCACGCCGCGCGAGAGCGGCTATGATCTGGTCGCGGTAACCGGGCTTGCTGCCATCTCTTATGTCGGCACGCTGTGGATCTCGGCGTCCTCCGCCCCGCAACGGATGCCGGCGCGCGCGGCCGTTGCGCCGCCTGCGTCACCGGGTTGGATCATCGCGAATCGGCCGTTGCTGCTTCTGCTGGCGCTCGGTTTCGCGCAGGCGCTTACGCTTCCCGTCTTCGCCCGGTGCTTCGCATATATCGGAAAAGGCGTGCTCCAGGATGCGTCCTGGACCGGAACCGCATTGACGATGCTGGCCGCCGCCCAGTTGGTCGCGCTTCCGATTTGGATGACGATCGCCCGGCGCCTGGAACGGCGCGCCGCCTTGGGCTTGGCGTTGGTCGCGGTTGCCGCGGGGCTCGCCGTGTTCGCGATCGAGCCGACCCTCGCGATGGCGGGGATCGCACTGTTCGGCGTCGGCAACGCGGGTTTGCAGATGATGATCTGGGTGCTGCTCGCCGACGCCGTCGATCACGGCGAGCGGCGAACCGGTATCAGGTGCGAAGGGTTGCCTGTCGCGTTATTATTGCTGGCCCTGAAGATCGGCGGCGGGCTGAGCGGGGCATTGCTTGGCCACGGCCTCACCATGATCGGTTGGAGCGCGGGAGCGCCGATCGGGCCGCGTGCGCAGCGCGATCTTCTGGCGATGGCGTGGATACCCCCTTTGATCGGTGCGCTTGCGTGTTTGACGGTCTTGGCATGCCTGGACGCCTCGCGTCGATCTGGGGCAGGCGAACAGCGGTGAACGTCCGGCGCGAGGAGAAACCGTCCTGCGATACGCTTCGCCGAGGGCGATCGGGCTCTCAGGCTGGGCGCCCGGTCAATCCGTCGCAGTCTGTCCGCAGCAAACGCCCTCCGGGGACCGTCTCTCCGACGATCCCCGTGCATTTTCAATGCTTTGAGAGAAACTGGTGCCCAGAAGAGGACTCGAACCTCCACGACCTTGCGATCGCCAGCACCTGAAGCTGGTGCGTCTACCAATTCCGCCATCTGGGCACGGGGTAGGGGCGCGCCTTTAGGGGAGGCGGTGCGGCCTTGTCAACACGCCTGTTGCTGGGGCAGAGGCGAAATCACGCGATCGGCATGAGGAATGGACGGCATGAACAACACGCTAGTGACGGTGATCGGCGGCGGCGGCTTTCTCGGCCGCTATGTGGCGCAGGCGCTGATGGCGCGCGGCGCGCGGGTTCGGATCGCGCAGCGTGATCCGCGCGCGGCCTGGTTCCTGAAGTCGCTCGGCAGCCTGGGGCAAACGCAGTTCGTCGGCGCCGACGTCACCAAGCCCGAGACGGTGGCGCATGCGGTCGCGGGCAGCGACGCGGTGGTCAACCTGGTCGGCATCCTTTCGGGCGATTTCGCGCGCGTGCATGTCGCCGGCGCCCGCGTGGTCGCCGAGGCGGCGCGCGCGGCGGGTGTTGAGACCCTCGTCCATGTCTCGGCGATCGGCGCCGATCCCGCGAGCCCGTCGGCCTATGGCCGCACCAAGGGCGAGGGCGAGGCGGCGGTGCGCGCGGCCTTCCCCCACGCGACGATCCTGCGTCCCTCGATCGTGTTCGGGCGTGAGGACCAGTTCCTCAACCGGTTCGCGGGCATGATCGCGAGCGCGCCGCTGGTGCCGGTGCTGCGCGCGCAGACGCGGTTCCAGCCGGTGTTCGTCGGTGACGTGGCGGACGCGGTCGCCGCCGCGATCGCCGACCCGGAACTGGCCGCGGGCAAGACCTTCGAACTCGGTGGTCCGGACGTGCTGACGATGGGCGCGCTGCTGCGCTGGATCGCTCAGGCGATCGGCCGCAAGCCGATGTTCCTGGAATTGCCCGATGCGATCGGCGGGCTGATCGCGGCGGGCGGCGCGCTGCCCGGCGCCCCGATCACGCAGGATCAATGGAAGATGCTCCAGCACGACAACGTCGTGGGGAGCGCGGCGGTCGGCTTCGCCGATCTTAAAATCGCCCCGACCCCCCTCGCCGCTGTCGCCCCGACGTGGCTGGTCCGCTATCGTCGCAACGGGAGATTCGGCGCCCGCGCGGCCGCCTAAACGGCGGAGCACGGTGGCGTGGACGCGCGGCGGCGCAGGAGCGCCGCGCGCTATGGGGGACTTTTGTGACCGATCTATTGACCATCATCCTGCTCGGCATTGTCGAAGGCGTGACCGAGTTTCTGCCCGTGTCCTCGACCGGGCACCTCATCCTCGCCTCGGCGCTGCTCGGCTATGATTCGGCCTATTGGGAAGTGTTCAACATCGTCATCCAGCTCGGCGCGATCCTGGCGATCGTCGTGCTGTATTGGCGCACGTTCTGGGCGGTGATCTCGGGGTTGTTGCGCCTTGATCCCGTATCGGTGCGATTCGTCCGCAACCTGCTCGTCGCGTTCATGCCCGCGGCGGTGATCGGGTTGGCTCTGCACAAATATATCGAGGCGCTGCTCGGATCGCCGGTAACGGTTTGCGTCGCGTTGATCGTCGGCGGTGTCGCGATTCTGTTCATCGAGCGTACGGTGAAGGAAGGCGATATCGCGGGTGTCGCGGATATCCCGCTGCCCAAGGTGGTGGGTATCGGCTTCATCCAGTGCCTGGCGATGGTTCCGGGCGTCAGCCGCTCCGGCGCGACGATCCTCGGCGCTCTCACGCTCGGGGTGGAGCGGCGCACCGCGGCGGAGTTCAGCTTCTTCCTCGCCATCCCGACGATGCTGGGCGCTACCGCTTTGGAGTTGTTCAAGAATCGGCATGAACTCGCCGCGGGCGGCGGGGTTGGCTTCGGTGGGATCGCGATCGGCTTCGTGGTTGCCTTCATCGTCGCGTTGCTGGTGGTCCGCTGGTTTGTCGGCATCGTCACCAAGCGCGGCTTCTCGCCGTTCGCGTGGTACCGGATCGTCGCCGGCGCTGCCGCTCTAGTTTGGCTCCTATCGAAATAGGTCCGATACGTAACTAATAGGTTGATCTAAATCTCCAGAACCGACCGTCGATTTCATGTGAGTGCGCTAATAGGTAAGATATGATTACCTATTAGCGCAAAAGTTCGTGACATGCGTCATATTCAGATGTAAAGACCGCATCGCAAACCACGGCGGGCGAAGATGGCGAACGATCAACTCCTGAAATTTGTCGAGCGGGCGCAGAGCTACCCGGCGAAGCGCGACGCAGCGGATCGCGCCGAGGATTTCCGCGAGATCGCGAACCGGTATTCCGCGCCGGCCGCCGAAGATCAGGCGGGGCGCTGCTCGCAATGCGGGGTGCCTTATTGTTCGGTGCATTGCCCGCTCCACAATCACATCCCGGACTGGCTGCGTCTCACCGCCGAAGGGCGGCTGCGCGAGGCGTACGAGCTATCGAACAGCACCTCGACGATGCCGGAGATCTGCGGCCGCATCTGTCCGCAGGACCGGCTGTGCGAAGGCAATTGCGTGATCGAATTCTCCGGCCACGGCGCGGTCACGATCGGTTCGGTCGAAAAGTTCATCACCGACACCGCCTGGGAGGAAGGCTGGGTCGAGCCGCTCGTGCCGGGGCTGGCGCGCGGCCAGTCGGTCGCGGTGATCGGCGCCGGTCCGGCGGGGCTGAGCGCGGCCGAATATCTGCGTGGGTTCGGCTATGACGTGCATGTCTATGATCGCTACGATCGCTCGGGCGGCTTGCTGACCTACGGCATTCCCGGCTTCAAGCTGGAGAAGTACGTCGTCACGCGGCGGGTCGAGCGGCTGGCGGCGGGCGGCATCGTCTTCCACAATGATTTCGAAGTCGGCCGCGATGCCAGTCTCGACGATCTGCGCGAGCGCCACGATGCGGTGCTGATTGCCACCGGCGTCTACAAGCCGCGTGCGATCAAGGCGCCCGGCGTCGCCAGCGACGGGATCGTCGATGCGCTCGACTATCTGACCGCTTCCAACCGCAAGAGCTTCGGCGATGCGGTGCCGGCGTTCGACGACGGCAGCCTCGATGCCGAGGGCAAGCATGTCGTCGTGATCGGGGGCGGCGATACCGCGATGGACTGCGTCCGCACCGCGATCCGCCAAGGCGCGGCGAGCGTGAAGTGTCTCTACCGGCGCGACCGCGCCAACATGCCCGGTTCGCAGCGCGAGGTGGCGAACGCCGAGGAGGAGGGCGTCGAGTTCGTCTGGCTGTCCGCCCCCGAAGCCTTCCGGGCCGGCGAGCGTGTGACCGGCGTGACGGCGAGCCGCATGCGCCTTGGCCAACCCGACGCGAGCGGCCGGCGCGCGCCCGAGATCGATCCCGCCGGGGGCTTCGATGTGCCCGCCGATCTCGTAATCAAGGCGTTGGGGTTCGATCCCGAGGATTTGCCGGGCCTGTTCGGCTCGCCCGAACTCGGCGTGACGCGCTGGGGCACCGTGTTGGTCGACAACAAGACGCTGATGACCTCGCTCGACGGCGTGTTCGCGGCGGGCGACATCGTGCGCGGCGCCAGCCTCGTGGTGTGGGCGATCCGCGACGGCCGCGATGTCGCGGCGACGATGCACGCGTACCTCAAGGCGAAGGCGGGCGCGGGAAGGCAAGCGGCGTGACGCGGAAGCAGCGCGCCGCCGACGCGATCGGACGCGGTCGTGCGCTGTGATGGTGCGAACCGGACGGCGATCGCCCCCGGCGATCCGCGCGACCGGATCGCGAGTGAGTACCCGATCGAAGAAAACGAACACGTGACCCGGGCAGGTCAGAGCTGGAGCGGCATGTCGCGGCTCCACGCGATTCTGAAGGCGGCCGAGGGACATCTTACGGCTCAAGGACTTTTGCCATGATCCAGGACCAGCGCACCTATCTCGCCGAACACGGCATGTACCGTCCCGAGTTCGAGGGCGACGCCTGCGGCGTCGGTCTCGTCGCGGCGACCGACGGCAAGCCGTCGCGTCGGGTCGTCCAGTCCGCGATCGATGCCCTCAAGGCGGTGTGGCATCGCGGTGCGGTCGATGCCGATGGCAAGACCGGCGACGGTGCCGGGCTGCACGTCGATCTGCCCGCCAAGTTCTTCGACGATGCCGTGACGGCTTCGGGGCACCGGATGCGCCCCAACCGGCTCGGCGTCGGCATGATCTTCCTGCCGCGCACCGATCTCGGCGCGCAGGAGGCGTGCCGCACGATCGTCGAGAGCGCGATCATCGAGCAGGGCTATACGATCTACGGCTGGCGGCAGGTGCCGGTCGATGTCTCGGTGATCGGCGTCAAGGCGCAGGCAACGCGCCCCGAGATCGAGCAGATCATGATCGCCGGGCCGATGCCCGATGCGCAGAGCGCCGCCGATTTCGAGAAGGATCTGTATCTCGTCCGCCGGCGGATCGAGAAGCGCGTGATCGAAGCGCAGATCAACGGCTTCTACATCTGCTCGCTGTCGTGCCGCTCGATCATCTACAAGGGGCTGTTCCTCGCCGAAAGCCTGTCGGTGTTCTACCCCGATCTGACCGACCAGCGCTTCGAGAGCCGCGTCGCGATCTTCCACCAGCGGTATTCGACCAACACCTTCCCGCAATGGTGGCTGGCGCAGCCGTTCCGGTGTCTGGCGCATAACGGCGAGATCAACACGATCCGCGGCAACAAGAACTGGATGAAGAGCCACGAGATCAAGATGGCCGCCAACGCGTTCGGCGAGCATTCGGAGGACATCAAGCCGGTGATCCCGGCCGGCGCCTCCGACACCGCCGCGCTCGACGCGACCTTCGAGGCGATCGTGCGCTCGGGCCGCGACGCGCCGACCGCCAAGCTGATGCTGGTGCCGGAGGCGTGGGGGCCGAAGGGCGAGATGCCGCGCGCGCATCTCGACATGTACAAATATTTCGCGAGCGTGATGGAGCCGTGGGACGGCCCGGCCGCGCTGGCGATGACCGACGGCCGCTGGGCGGTGGCCGGCGTCGACCGCAACGCGCTGCGCCCCTTGCGCTACACGCGCACCTCGGACGGTCTGCTGATCGTCGGGTCGGAGAGCGGCATGGTGGTCGTGCCCGAATCGACCGTGGTCGAGAAGGGCCGGATGGGGCCGGGCCAGATGATCGCGGTCGATCTCGATGAAGGCAAGGTGTTCACCGATCACGCGATCAAGGACCAGATCGCAAGCGAGGCCGATTATGGCGCGATGATCGGCAATTTCATTGCGGTCGCCGATCTGCCGCCCGCCCCGCCCGAGGCGACGACGCGGTTCGATCGCGCCGACCTCACCCGCCGGCAAGTAGCCGCCGGGCAGACGCTCGAGGATATGGAACTGATCCTGTCGCCGATGGTCGAGGGCGGCAAGGAAGCGATCGGCTCGATGGGCGACGATACGCCGCTTGCGGTCATTTCGGACAAGCCACGTCTCATCAGCCAGTTCTTCCGGCAGAATTTCAGCCAGGTCACCAACCCGCCGATCGATCCGTTGCGCGAGCGCCACGTCATGTCGCTCAAGACGCGGTTCGGCAATCTCGCCAACATCCTCGACACCGAGGATCGTCGGGACGGCGTGCTCGTGCTCGAATCGCCGGTGCTGACCGGGGAGGACTGGGCGCGGCTGAAGGCGCATTTCGGCGCGCAGGCGGCCGAAATCGACTGCACCTTCGCGACCGGCGGCGGCCCCGAGACGCTGCGCGCGGCGATCACCCGCATTCGTGCCGAGGCCGAACAGGCGGTGCGCGAGGGCAAGAGCGAACTGTTCCTCAGCGACCGCAACATCGGACCCGATCGCGTCGGCATCGCGGGCGTGCTGGCGGCGGCGGCGGTGCATACGCATCTGGTCCGGCGCGGTCTGCGCTCCTATGCGAGCATCAACATCCAGACCGCCGAATGCCTCGACACGCATTATTACGCGGTGCTGATCGGCGTCGGCGCGACCACGGTGCATGCCTATCTCGCCGAAGCGGCGATCGTCGACCGGTTCGAACGCGGGCTGTTCGGCGATCTCACGCTCGCCGACTGCCTCGCCAACCACGTCCATGCGATCAACGAGGGGCTGCTCAAGATCATGTCGAAGATGGGGATCGCGGTGATCTCCAGCTATCGCGGCGGCTATAATTTCGAGGCGGTTGGACTGTCGCGCAGCCTCGTCAACGATTTCTTCCCCGGCATGCCTGCGAAGATCTCGGGCGAAGGCTATGCGTCGCTCCATCTCAATGCGAAGCTGCGGCATGAGGCCGCGTTCGATAGCGCGGTCGTCACGCTGCCGATCGGCGGCTTCTACCGCCAGCGCCACACCGGCGAGACGCACGCCTATTCGGCGCAGTTGATGCACCTGCTGCAATCGGCGGTCGGGTCAGACAGCTATTCGACCTATCTGCAATTCTCGCGTGGGGTCGAGGCGCTGCCGCCGGTCTATCTGCGCGATCTGCTCCAGTTCAACTACCCGGACGAGGGCGTTCCGGTCGATCAGGTCGAGGCGATCACCGAGATCCGCAAGCGCTTCGTCACGCCGGGCATGTCGCTCGGCGCGCTCAGCCCCGAGGCGCACGAGACGCTGGCGATCGCGATGAACCGGATTGGCGCCAAGGCGGTGTCGGGCGAGGGCGGCGAGGACAAGTCGCGCTACACGCCCTATGCGAACGGCGACAACGCCAATTCCGGCGTCAAGCAGATCGCCTCGGGCCGGTTCGGCGTGACCGCCGAATATCTCAACGCCTGCGACGAGATCGAGATCAAGGTCGCGCAAGGTGCGAAACCCGGTGAGGGCGGGCAGTTGCCCGGCTTCAAGGTGACCGAGTTCATCGCCAAGCTGCGCCATGCGACGCCGGGCGTGATGCTGATCTCGCCGCCGCCGCACCATGACATCTATTCGATCGAGGATCTCGCGCAGCTCATCTACGATCTAAAGCAGATCAACCCGATCGCGCGGGTGTGCGTGAAGCTCGTCTCCTCGGCGGGCATCGGCACCGTAGCGGCGGGCGTCGCCAAGGCGCATGCCGACGTCATCCTCGTTTCGGGGCATGTCGGCGGCACCGGCGCCTCCCCGCAGACCAGCATCAAATATGCCGGTACGCCGTGGGAGATGGGGCTCAGCGAGGTCAACCAGACGCTCACGCTCAACGGCTTGCGCGGCCGCATCAAGCTGCGCGCCGACGGCGGGCTCAAGACCGGGCGCGACATCGTCATCGCCGCGATCCTCGGCGCGGAGGAGTTCGGCATCGGCACGCTGTCGCTGGTGGCGATGGGCTGCATCATGGTGCGGCAATGCCATTCGAACACCTGCCCGGTCGGCGTCTGCGTTCAGGACGAGCGGCTGCGCGCCAAGTTCACCGGCACGCCCGAGAAGGTCATCAACCTGATGACCTTCATCGCCGAGGAGGTGCGCGACATCCTCGCCCGGCTCGGCGTCAAGAGCCTCGACGAGGTGATCGGCCGCACCGAGCTGCTCCGCCAGGTCAGCCGTGGTGCCGAACATCTCGACGACCTCGATCTCAACCCGATTCTCGCCAAGGTCGATGCGTCGGACTATGAGCGGCGTTTCAGCCTCAACACCTTCCGCAACGAGGTGCCCGACAGCCTCGACGCGCAGATCATCAAGGATGCCGGCGCGGTCTTCTCGCGCCGCGAGAAGATGCAACTCACCTATTCGGTGCGCAACACGCACCGCGCGGTCGGCACGAGGCTGTCGAGCGAGATCACCCGCGCCTATGGCATGGACGCGCTCGCGGACGGGCACGTTCATATCCGGCTGCGCGGATCGGCGGGGCAGAGCCTTGGTGCCTTCTTGTGCAAGGGCATCACGCTCGAAGTGTTCGGCGACGCCAATGATTATGTCGGCAAGGGGTTGTCGGGCGGGATCATCGCGCTGCGCCCGGTCGTGTCCTCGCCGCTCAAATCGAACGAGAACACGATCATCGGCAACACCGTTCTGTACGGCGCGACCTCCGGCAAGCTCTACGCGGCGGGTCAGGCGGGCGAGCGCTTCGCGGTGCGCAATTCGGGCGCCACCGTGGTGGTGGAAGGCTGCGGCGCGAACGGCTGCGAATATATGACCGGCGGCATGGCGGTCGTGCTCGGGCCGGTGGGTGCCAATTTCGGTGCCGGCATGACCGGCGGCATGGCGTTCGTCTATGATCCCGATGCAAGCTTCGCGCGCCGCGCCAACCCGGAAAACATCACCTGGAACCGCCTGTCCTCCTCGCATTGGGAATCGATTTTGCTGAGCCACGTGCGGGCGCACCACGCCGCGACCGACAGCAAATGGTCGGGCGCTTTGCTCGACGATTGGGGGCGGGTGATCGAGCACTTCTGGCAGGTCGTGCCCAAGGAGATGCTGTCGCGCCTCAGCCATCCGCTCGATGACCGGGAGGCCCTGGAAGCAGCCGAATAAAAGTCATTGACCGGCAGATCGCATGAGATCATCCTCCCTTCATCATCTCTGGGGGATGATTTCATGCGCTGGCTCTTCGTGTTGCTTGCCATGTCTCTGGCTCTATTGTTTGCCGGCAACGGCGTTGCGGCGCAATCGGCGCCGGCTTATCCCCAGAGCGACTCGCAAGCCTCGGCGTCTGCGGCCGGCGCCGCGCCGGTCGAAGCGGATCCGCCCGTTCCCGTCACGGCGGGCGATGCGGAGCGGGACGCCCTTCAGCGCACGATCGCGCGGCAAGGCGTGTTGATCGACAACCAGAAGGCGCTGATCGCCGCGCTGAAATCCAAGCTGGCCGCCGCGAAGCGGAAATGCCGGTGAACGCCGGGGCTGACCCTGCCGATCCGGACATAGTAGCGCTGCAGGCGAGCGTCGATAACGCCACCAATGCGCTCGAGGCGGCGGCCGTGACGGCGACGTCCGGCCACACTCAGGCCCCGCCCAAGGTCTGGTGGAACACCCAGAACGCGATGACGATCAGCAGCGCGGTGCTGCTGTTCGGCGTCGTGGTGATCGCTTTGGCGGCGTTCACGGCCCCTAAGGAAACCTCGGTCGAAGGGCGGCTGCGCTTCTTCGGCACGATCATGATCATCACGATGGCGACCTTCCTCGTCGTCGCCGGCTATGACGACAAGCAGATCGCCGCGCCGCTGGGGCTGCTCGGCACGATCGTCGGATATCTGCTTGGCCGCGAGACCTCCACGCGCCCGCCCGATCCCGAACCGGCGACTTTGCCGGACGAGGATCCGCCGCAACGCGCCGGGGAATAACCGGTCTTGCGCCCGGCGAGCGCGCGGCTACACCGGCGCCATGTGGCAACTCTACCAATTTCCGCTCTGTCCGTTCTCGCGCAAGGTCCGTCTGTTGCTGGGCGAGAAGGGCGTCGGTTACGAACTGGTGCGCGAAGCGCCATGGGCCCGGCGTGACGAATTCATCGACATGAACCCCGCCGGCCAGGTGCCGGTGATGACCGACCAGACGCGAAATCTGCTGCTGATCGATTCGATGGCGATCTGCGAATATTTCGAGGAGACGATCGACAAGAGCGCGATGATCTCCGGCTCGGCCGCGTATCGCGCCGAGATTCGCCGGCAGGTCGCGTGGTTCGATGCGCAATTCTTCGCCGACGTGACGGCGCCGCTGCTGCATGAGCGGATGGAGAAGCGGCTCGTCACGCGCGCCGCGCCCGATTCGAAGGTATTGCGCGAGGCGATGCGCGCGGCGGTGCGGCATCTCGACTATACCGATTACCTGCTCGACCATAACAACTGGATGGCGGGATCGACGATGACGCTCGCCGATCTCGCGGCGGCGGCGCATATCTCGGTGGTCGATTATCTCGGCGGGATCGACTGGAAGAACCATGAGCAGACCGCGCGCTGGTATCGCGGATTGAAGAGCCGCCCGAGCTTCCGCCCGCTTCTGTCCGAGCGGATGGACGGCATCCAGCCGACCTCGCATTACGACGATCCGGATTTCTAGAAGGGCGAGCGCGCCATGCACGTAACCCATGATCTCGCCGCCGGGGCATCACCGGTCATCGGCTTCGACGATTTCCTCAAGGTCGATATCCGCGTCGGCACCATCGTCGAGGCGCTGCCCTTCCCCGAGGCGCGCAAGCCGGCCTTCAAACTGGTGATCGATTTCGGGCCAGTGATCGGCCTTAAAAAATCTTCCGCGCAGATCACCGAACATTACACGCTGGCCGATCTCCCCGGCCAGCAGGTCGCCGCGGTCGTCAACTTCCCGCCGCGTCAGATCGGCAAGGTCATGTCCGAAGTGCTGACGCTGGGCTTTCCCGATGCGGAGGGGAAAGTGGTGCTGGTCACGCCGAGCGCGGGCGTGCCCAACGGCGGACGGCTGTTTTAATTCGCGCAGAGGCGCCGCTACGGTCCTCTCGTGACGTTCGTGACGCGGCCTTCCTATACGCCCTCGTCGCGCCTCCGCGCCTCCGCGTGAAATCTTCTTGTGTTCACGCGGAGGCGCGGAGGCGCAGAGTTTGATCGGGCGCTTCGCGCGAAGTGCCTGCGCCCCTATTGCGCGAGGCTCTTCGATGCCTGCTCAAACATGTCCTTCGACAAGCCCGGCGTGGCGAGAATACGCTCCAGCTCCGCCCGCATCAGCGCCGCGCGGCCGGCATCGTAGCGCCGCCACCGGCCGAGCGGCGGCAGCAGCTTGGCGGCGGTCTGCGGGTTCAGTTTGTCGAGCGCGATCAATTGATCGGCGACGAAGCGGTAGCCGTCGCCCGACGCGGCGTTGAACGCGCGCTGGTTGACGCTGAACGCCCCCACCAGCGACCGCGCGCGATTGGGGTTGGCGAGCGTGAAGTCGCGGTGTCCGGCCAACGCTTCGACCGCCGCGAGCGTGTCGTCGCGCTGCGCCAGTGCCTGCGTCTGGAACCATTTGTCGAGCACCAGCGGATTGTCGCTGTAGCGGTTGTAGAAAATGTCGAGCGCCGCGACCCGCTCGGGCGCATCGCTGCTGACGAGCGTGGTGAGCGCGCCCTGTCGGTCGGTCATATTGTCGGCCGCCTCGAACTGCGCGAAGGCGAGCGCCCCCGCGTCCGTCGCGCCGCTCGCGGCGATATAGCCGAGCGCGACCGTCTTGATCCGCCGCAGCCCCTTCGCCGCCGGCGAATAGACATAGCCGCCCTCCGCCGTGGCTTCCGCATAGGCAGCGCGCCATTTCGGCTCCAGCGCGCGGCCGATCTCGCGGCGCAGCGCCTCGCGCGCGCCGAAGATCGCCTCGGGGTCGACCACCGCCATCTGATCGCCGATGAAGCTTTCCGACGGCAGCAACACCGCCTCGGCGACGAAGGCGGGGTCGAGCGCGGCATTGTCGAGCGTGGTCTCGATCGCGGCGATCACCGCCGCCTGATCGCCGCGCATACCGCCCGCGGCCGCGACGAGCGTGTCGAGCATGAGCTGTTGCATCGCCTCGTAGCGCGCGAACGGGTCGTCATCGTGCGCCGACAGGAAGGCGAGGTCGGCCGCGCTGCGATCGGTCTCGATGATGACGGGGGCGGAGAAGCCGCGGTTGATCGACAGCACCGGCCGCTCGGTGACGGTCTCGAACACGATCTCGGCGGTGTCGTCCTCCAGCAGCAGCAATCGCTCGTCGCTGAGCGCGCGCGCGGTGTCGGCCCCGAACAGCTTCAGCCGGAGCGGCAACACCATCGGCGCCTTGGTCGGCTGGCCGGGCGTGGGCGGCACCGTCTGGCTCAGCGTCAGTGTCGCGCGGCCGCCGCCGACATCATGCGCCAGCGCCGCCTTCACGCGCGGGGTGCCGGCCTGCGCATACCAGCGGCGGAAGCGGGTCAGGTCGATCCCGCTCGCCTCCTCAAGCGAGGCGACGAAGTCCTCGCAGGTCGCCGCCGTTCCGTCGAACCGCTCGAAATACAGGTCGGTGCCCGCGCGGAACGCCCGTTCCCCGAGGATCGTCGCGAGCATGCGGATGACTTCCGCGCCCTTGTTGTAGATCGTCGCGGTGTAGAAGTTGGAGATTTCCTGATATTCGTCGGGCCGGATCGGGTGCGCGAGCGGGCCGGCGTCCTCGGGGAATTGCGCGGCGCGAAGCCCCCGCACATCCTCGATCCGCTTGACCGCAGCCGAGCCTTGATCCGCCGAAAAGCCCTGGTCGCGATAAACGGTGAAGCCTTCCTTCAGGCTGAGCTGGAACCAGTCGCGGCAGGTCACCCGATTGCCCGACCAATTGTGGAAATATTCGTGCGCGACCACGGCGGCGATCGCGTCGAAATCGTAATCGGTCGCGGTGTCGGGGTCGGCGAGGATGTAGCGGCTGTTGAAGACGTTGAGCCCCTTGTTCTCCATCGCGCCGAAGTTGAAATCATCGACCGCGACGATGTTGAACACGTCGAGGTCGTACTCGCGGCCATAGACGCGCTCGTCCCACGCCATCGAGGTCTTGAGCGCCTCCAGCGCATGGTGCGTCTTGGGGAGATCGGCGGCGCGCACCCAGATGCCGAGCTGGACGGTGCGGCCCGATTGCGTGACGAAGGTGCCCGAATTGCAGGCGAGATCGCCGGCCACCAGCGCGAACAAATAGCAAGGCTTGGGGAACGGATCGTTCCACTCGGCCCAGTGCCGCCCGCCTTCGAGATCGCCCTGTGCGACCGGATCGCCATTGGCGAGCAGCACCGGGTACCGCGCCTTGTCCGCCGTCATCCGCACGCTGTAGCGGCTCAGCACGTCGGGCCGGTCGGGGAAATAGGTGATGCGGCGAAAGCCCTCCGCCTCGCATTGCGTGCACAGGATGCCGCCCGAGGCGTACAGCCCCATCAATTGCGTGTTGCGGTCGGGCGCGATCTCGACTTCGGTTTCGACCACATGCGCGTCTCCGGTGAGCGGGAGGACGAGAGTGTCGTTTTCCAGCATCCAGTCGTTGACCGCGACCCCATCCACCCTCACCGACAGCAAGGCTTGGCCGGCGCCGTCGAGCCGCAGCGGACCCGATCCGGCATCGCGCTCGACCGAGAGCGTCGCGCGCACGCGCGTCGCCTCGGGCGCAAGGTCGAAATCGAGCGCGATGTCCGGCACGCGCCACTCGGGCGGCGTGTAGTCGGCGCGGCGGGTGACATGCGGCTGGGCGGTGGCGGTCTGAATATCGAGCATGCCAAGCGATGTAAGGGGGCGTATCGCGCCGTGCCACACAAATCGCCGCCCTTTGCGCGGGTCTGCGGGCGTGATACCGCGCGTGACATGGGTATCGGCGTGGCGGGCAGATGGATGGCGGGGGTGGCGCTGGCGCTCGTCGCGGCGGGCGTGGCGCGGGCTGACAACGCCCCGCAGGCCGTCGCGCCGTCCCCGGTCCAGCTTCCCGACGATCAGGCGGCGATGAAGGCGCATGTTATGTTTCTCGCCTCCGACGCGCTGCGCGGGCGCGAGGCGGGCACCCCCGAGTATCGGATCGCCGCCGAATATGTCGCCGCGCGCTTCTTCGCCGCCGGGCTGCGGCCAGCGGGGGACAAGGGGGGGTATCTCCAGAGCGTGCCGCTGCTGCGGTACCAACCTGCCGATCACGGCGATCTGGTGGTGACGGCGAAGGGCGGCGCGCCGGTGCCGTTGCTGTTCGGCAAGGACTTCGTGCCCGGCGCGGTGCCCGGCAAGCCGGTGTTCGCGCTCGACGCCCCGGTCGTGTTCGTCGGCCAGGGCATCGTCGCACCCAAATACAAGCGCAACGATTATGCCGGCGTCGATGTGCGCGGCAAGATCGTCGCCTTCCTCGCGGAGACGCCGGCGAACTTCCAGAGCGAGGAGCGCGCGCATTTCGCCAGCCCGGCGAGCCGCACCGCGATCGCCGCCGATCGCGGTGCGGTCGGGGCGATCATGATCGAACCCGGCAGCGTCAGCGAGGCGCGGTGGGACCGCGCGCGCATGACCTGGGCCTACCCGGACGGCACCGGGCAGATCGCCGGCGTGCCGCTCATCGCGACCGTCAGCGGCGCCGGCGCGGCCAAGCTGTTCGCGCACGCGCGCACGCCGTGGGACAAGATCGCGCCGCGTGCCGACGATCCGACCGCGACGTTCAAGGCCGAGCAACTCCCCGTGATCCTGACGGCGGCGCTCAAGACGCTGTCCGAGCCGCTCGAAAGCTACAATGTCGGCGGGCTGCTGCCGGGCACCGACCCGTCGCTGTCGCGCGAGGTGGTGGTGCTGTCGGCGCATCTCGATCATCTCGGCGTGGGCCTGCCGGTCAACGGTGATGCGATCTACAACGGCGCGCAGGACAATGCGGTCGGCATCGCCGCGCTGATCGAGGCGGCGAAGCGCTTCCGCAACAGCGACATGCCGACGCGGCGTTCGATCCTGTTCCTCGCGACGACGGCCGAAGAGGAAGGGCTGGTCGGTTCCGACTTCTTCGCGCGCCACCCGCCGGTGCCCGCGTCGCGGATCGTCGCCGACGTGAATTTCGACATGCCGATCCTGTCCTATCCGTTCCAGGACATGACGGTGTTCGGCGCGGATCGCTCGACGCTCGGGCCGATCGTGGCGCAGGCGGTGGCGGCGCTCGGCGTCACCATGTCGACCGATCCCGATCCGGGGGAGGGGTTCTTCGTGCGGTCCGACCATTACCGGTTCGTCCAGCAGGGCATCCCATCGGTATTCCTGTGGCCGGGCCAGGCGGGGCCGGGCAAGGCGGCGTTCGAGGACTTCATGAAACACCGGTATCACCAGCCCTCCGACGACCTCTCGCAACCGATCGACTGGGCGCAGGGGTTGCGTTTCGTCGCGGCCAATACGGCCATCACCCGCGCGATCGCCGACGCGCCCGAGCGGCCACGCTGGACCAAGGGCGATTTCTTCGGGCTGCTCTACGACGGCCCGGGCGCGAAATAGCGCGTGCGGCTGTTCGTCTTCGGGCTCGGCTACACGGCGCAGGCACTCGCACGGCGCCTGCGCGACGCGGGGTGGCATGTCGCCGGGACCGGGCGCGGCGGTGCGGTCAATTTCGACGATGCCGATGCGGTGCGCCGCGCGCTGGCGGCCGCGACGCACATCCTATCCTCGGTGCCGCCGGCGGACGAGCGTGATCCGGTGCTGGAGCGGCATGGTGACGTGCTGGCCCGAAGCGCCGCGTGGCTGGGCTACCTGTCGTCCACCGGTGTTTACGGCGACGCCGCCGGCGCATGGGTCGACGAGACCGCGCCCACCGGGACAGGCCGGCGTGTCGCCCGCAGCGAGGCGGATGCGGCGTGGCTGGCGCGCGGCGCGCGGGTGTTCCGCTTGCCGGGAATCTACGGCCCCGGCCGCTCGGCGTTGGACCGCGTCGCCGCCGGCACCGCGCACCGCACCGGCCTCGCCGGCCAGGTGTTCAGCCGCGTGCATGTCGATGATATCGTCACCGGCGTGATCGCGGGGTTCGATGCGCCGCCGGGGGCCTACAACCTCGCCGACGATCGTCCGGCGAGCCACGACGACGTCGTTGGCTTCGCCGCGCGCTTGCTCGGACTGCCGCTACCACCGCTGGCCCCGCTCGAGCGCCTCTCGCCGATGGCGCGCGGCTTCTATGCGGAGAACCGGCGGATCGCGACCACCAAGGCGAAGCGGCTGCTCGGCTGGCGCCCGCGCTACCCCGATTACCGCGCCGGCTTGCGCTCGGTCAGCGCGATCAGCAGTCCGACGATCACCAGCGCGCCGCCCACCATCGACAGCGTCGACCAGCGATAGCTTTCGAACAGCGTCGATAGCGTCATCGCGATCACCGGCACCAGCACGCTCGAATAGGCCGCCTTGGCTGGCCCGATCGCGCGGATCACGCCGTAATAGAGCGGGAAGGCGAGCGCCGATGCGACCATGCCGAGATACAGCGTTGCCGCCAGATAGGCCGGGGTCGGCGTGATCACCGGCGGCCCGTAGGTCGCCCAGGCGAGCGCGCCGTTGATGACCGCGCCGAGCAGCATCGACGCGGCGACCATCGGCAGCATCGGATAGCGCTTGGCCGATCGCGTGCCCTGCATCACGTTGCCGACCGAGGCGGCGAGCGTGCCGCCCAGCGTCAGCGCGATCCCCGTCAGCGCCTGCATCGGCCCGTGCGGATCGACCTGCGCTTCGTGGAGGAACAGCAAGGCGATCCCGCCGATCGCCACCTCCGATCCGAGCAGCAATTGCCGCCCGAGCCGGTGCCCGAGCAGGAGTCGCCCGAACAGCGCGTTGGGCAGCAGCAGCAGCGCGAACACCACCGCGACCAGCCCCGAGGTGGCGTGTTGCTCGGCATGGTAGATGAAGTTGAAGTTGAGGCAGAACTGGAACAGCCCCAGCACCGCGGCGAACCCCCAGCCGCGCGCATTGAGCCGGATCGGCTCCCCGCGCGCGAGCGTATAGGCCAGCATCGTCAGCCCCGCGATCGTGAAGCGGTAGCAGACCGACCAGCCCGGCGGAACCACACCCAATTGGCCGCGAATAACCAGCCAGGTCGATCCCCAGATCAGCGTGACGATCGCGAACGGGATCAGCACGGACACGCGGGCGGCTGGCGGGGCGGATGTCATAAGCCGGCAGTATCGCGGATGCCGGTGCCGGCAAGCCCGATCTGCTTATCGCGTCACAAGGCGTCTTTATGGAAGCGCGGCGATCGCCTCCGCGAGCGGACGCACCTGTTCCGCGCCGTGGTTCCACGAAGTCACCAGCCGGATCTCGCCCGGCGCCCAATCATAGAAGTCGAAGCCGAGCGCGCGCAGTCCGGCCGCTTCCTCGGGCGTGACGCGGAGAAACACTTCGTTCGCCTCGACCGGATAGACCAGCCGCGCGCCGCCCGCATCGGCGAGCAGCCGCGCGGCGGCGTTGGCGGCGGCGCCGTTGGCGATCCACCGGTCGTCCTCGAGCAGCGCGACGATCTGCGCGGCGAGATAGCGCCCCTTCGACAGCAGCAGCCCGGCGCGCTTGCGGCGGCGCAGCGTGTCGGCGGCGAGGCCGGGCTTGAAGAAGATCAGCGCCTCGGCGGTCATCCCGCCGTTCTTGATGAAGCCGAAGCTCAGCGCATCCACCCCCGCGCGCCACGTCAGATCCGCCGGCGAACAGCCGAGATGCGCGACCGCATTGGCGAAGCGCGCGCCATCCATGTGCAACCCGAGCCCGCGCGCGCGGGCGAGCTCGCCGATCGCGGCGACCTCGGCCGGCGTATAGACCATGCCATATTCGGTCGCGTTGGTGATCGAGATGGCGTGCGGCTGGACGCGGTGAACGTCGTCGGCGATGATGTCGATCACCCCGCGGATGCTGTCCGGGGTCAGCTTGGCGCCGTCGCCCTCGCCGATCATCAGCTTGGCGCCATGCGTGTAGAATTCGGGCGCGCCGCATTCGTCATTTTGGATATGCGAGTCGCGGTGGCAGACCACGCCGCCGAACGGCGGACATAGTGCCGCCAGCGCGAGGCAGTTGGCCGCCGTGCCCGATGGCACCCACAGCGCGCGCACCTCGGTCTCGAACAGATCGGAAAAGCGCGCGTCGAGGCTGCGGCTCAGCGCGTCGCCGTCATAGGCGGTGTCGAGCGTGTCGTGCGCCGCCATCGCGGCAAACACGGCGGGATGGACCGGGGCGGCATTGTCGGAGAAGAAGCGCATGGTCGCCATTGCGGTCTAACGCTGGCGAGCGTCAAGCCGGCTCACTCCTCGTCGCCGCGGTCGCGTTCGTCGAAATGGGGCGGTTCGGGCGGCGGCCGCCTGCGATCATCGCGATCCGCGGCGCCAAGCGAAATGCTGCCATCCTGACCGACGTGGAGGTGCAGCCCCATGCCGTCGATGTCGCCCCCCACCGGCAGCACCGCATTGTCGCCGTCATCGAGCGCGTCGGGGTCGACCGACGCCGGGATCGCGTCGGGCGGGACCGCCGCGCCGACGCCGAGCGCCTGGGTCATGAACTCGCGCCAGACGCGCGCCGGCACGCCGCCGCCCGACAGGCCCGGGTTGGGGGTGTTGTCGTCATTGCCGACCCACACGCCGACGACGAGATCGTCGGCGAAGCCCATGAACAGCGCGTCGCGATTGTCCTGCGTGGTGCCGGTCTTGCCATAGGTCTTGATCGACAGCGCCGCGCGCCGCCCGGTGCCGGTTTCGGCGGAGGCGGAGAGCAGGTCGAGCATCCCGTCGCGCTCGGCGCGGGTGAGCGCGTGCGTGCCGCCGGTCAGCGCGTCATACCAGTGGCGCTCCTCTGGCACCGCCTCCAGACCATGCGGGCGTACCGGATAGCTTTCCGCGGCGATGCCGGCATAGGCTGCGGTCAGTTCGAGCAGCGACACGGTCGACGTGCCGAGCGCGATCGTCGCCTCGTTGGGGATCGGCGTCGAGATGCCGAGGTCGCGCGCCGCCTTGATGACGTTGGCGACGCCGACTTTCTGGATCAGCCGCGCGGCCGCGACGTTGCTCGATTTGGCGAAGGCACGGCGCAGCGTGATCTGCCCCTCGTAACGGCCGTCGCTGTTTTTCGGACTCCAGTCGCCGATCGTGACGGGTTCGTCGTCGATCATCGTGTCCGGCGTCATGCCGGCGCGCATCGCCGCCAGATATACGAACAGCTTGAATGCGGATCCCGGCTGCCGCCGCGCCTGGGTCGCGCGGTTGAACGGGCTGGCCGCGTAATTCTTGCCACCGACCATCGCGACGACGCGCCCGTCGGGCCGCATCGCCACCAGCGCGACCTGCGCGGTCCTGAGGCCGGCATGCGCGACCGCACGTTCGGCCATGCGTTGCAGCCGGCGATCCAATGTGGTGCGTACCGTCGTTTCGGTGACGATCTCTCCCGCGCGGTCCCGCGCGTCGGGCAGCACCCAATCGGCGAAGTAGGTGCCGTCGGGGAGCGGCTTGATCCGGCTGGCGGAGAGGCGCGCCGGGCCGACATCGGCGGCGGTCGCCTTGTCGATGAAGCCGGCATCGGCCATCGCGCGGACGACGAGCTTCTGCCGGTCCCGCGCGCCTTTTAGGTTGCCGGTGGGCGCCAGCCGCGACGGCGCCTTGACCAGCCCGGCCAGCATCGCCGCCTGGCCGATCGACAGTCTTTCCGGATCGCGATTGAAATAATGCCGGGCGGCGGCGCGCAGACCATAGACATTGTCGCCGAAATACACGTTGGAGAGATAGCGCGAGAGGATCTGGTCCTTGCTCAGCCACGCCTCCAGCCAGAAGGCGATCATCACTTCGCGGACCTTGCGCGCGGCGGTCCGATCCGAATCGAGGAAGGCGTTTTTGGCGAGCTGCTGCGTGATCGTGCTGCCGCCTTCGCGCACGCCGCCACGACCGATATTGTGGAACATCGCGCGCAGGATGCCGCGCGGGTCGATCCCCCAATGCGTGCGGAAACGCCGGTCCTCGATCGCGATGAAGGCGTTGGTGACGTTTTTCGGCAGCTTGGCCGCATCGACCGGCGCGCCGATGATCGCGCCGCGCCGCGCGATCGGCGTGCCATCCTCGGCGAGCAAGGTGACGCTCGGCGGCAGCGGCGGCTGGAGCGATTTGGAGAGCGGCGCGGTGATCGCGAGCCACCCGACCAGCAGCACGAACAGGATGACCAGCGCGCCGAGGCCGCGCATGATCCACCGCCCCCACGCGACGCGGCGACGCGGCGGCGCGTCGTCGTCGTCATCGAAATCGTCGTCCTGATCCGGCTCCGGCGCGCGGTGGCCGTACAGATCGCGCAGGTCGCGCGGCGGCGGCATGCCGCCGGTCAGTTCGAACGGCGGCTCGCCGTCATTCGCCGCCCCGAAGGGAAAATGCCGCATGCTCACTCCGCGCGGCCCGTGATAAGGCCGGCGCGTGTATTATATAAATATAACACGTCTGGCAAGGTTGCGGCGGCCCGGTGCATCGCCCGTCCCTATCACCGCGCGCCGCGCGGCGCGAGCGCGCTCAGCGCGTCGGCACCGGTTCGGGGCCGGTATAGTCGTAGAAGCCGCGCTTGGTCTTGCGGCCGAACCAGCCGGCCTCGACATATTTCACCAGCAGCGGTGCCGGGCGGAACTTGGGGTCGCCGGTGCTCGTGAAGAGCACGCGGCAGATCTCGAGGCAGGTGTCGAGCCCGATGAAATCGGCGAGCGTCAGCGGCCCCATCGGATGGTTGAGCCCGAGCTGGCAGCCGAGATCGATGTCGCGCACGCTCGCCACGCCCTCGCCGAGCGCGAAGCACGCCTCGTTGAGCATCGGCATCAGCACGCGGTTGACGATGAAGCCCGGCGCGTCATTGGCCCGCACGACCTGCTTGCCGAGCGATTGCGCATAGGCTTCCACCGTGGCGACGGTGGCATCCGAGGTGGCGAGGCCGCGGATCAGCTCGATCAGCCCCATCACCGGCACCGGATTGAAGAAATGCACGCCGACGAAGCGCGCCGGATCGGGCGAGGCCTGCGCCAGCCGCGTGATCGGGATCGACGAGGTGTTCGACGCGAGGATCGCGTCGGCACCCAGCACCGTGCCAACCTCGGCGAAGATCGCGCGCTTGATCTCCTCGCGCTCGGTCGCCGCCTCGATCACCAGCGCGCACGCGCCCATCGCGGCGACGCTCTCGACCGGTTCGATCAGCGCAAGCGCCGCGTCGCGCGCTTCGCTCGTGAGCTTTTCCTTGGTAACGAGCCGGTCCAGCGCCTTGGCGATGCCCGCCTTGCCGGCCTCGGCGCGCTCGCGCGAGACGTCGCTCAGCAGCACGCGGTAGCCGGCCTGTGCGGACACCTGCGCGATTCCCGCGCCCATCTGGCCTGCGCCGATCACACCCACTGCTTGCATCGTCCGGCCCTTCGCCTAAGAAATCCTCGCGCAAGCTTTAGCGGCATTTCGCCGACCTGCCAGCCGCTATGAAGGGGCCGTGTACCGATGTCTGCTCTCGCGCTCCTGCTGACGGTGGCGCTTCCCGTGACCGCGGCGCCGGTCAAGCCCGGTCCGTTCGCGACCTTCGGCGATTGGGCGGTGGCGTGCGACAACGCCAACCGCTGCACGCTCAGCACGCTCGATCCCGAGGAAGGCGCGCCGCCGAGCGAGGTGTTCACGGTGATGCGCGAGGCGGGGTCGCCGGGCCGCTGGAAACTGTGGCTGACCGCGCGCACCGACGAGGATCCGTTCGCGATCGAGATCGGCGGCGAGCAGGTCGGCGGGCCGTTCCGCGCCACGCCCGACGGCGCGACCATCGAAGGCGCGACCGCGCGCGAGATCGCCGCCGCGCTGCCGGGCGCGCGGCGCATCGCCGTGGTCGACGGGACGGGGCGCGAGCTGGCGCGGATCTCGCCGGACGGACTCGATGCGGCGCTGCGCTACATGGACGGCGTGCAAGGTCGCGCGGGCACGGTGACGGCGGCGATCGCGCGCGGCCGCAAGCCGGAGCGCTCGGTTCCGCCGGCGCCCGCCCTGCCGATCGTCCCGGTGGCGCGGCCGGTCGGCCATACGCCGGTGCTGACGCAGGCCCGGATCAAGGCGTTGCGGCGGCGCGCCAAATGCCCCGTCATGCGCGGCACCGCGAAGGCGCAGGTGTATTCGCTCGATCATGTGCGCAACGTCGTGCTGGTGCCGTGCCGCACGACCGGCGACAACCCAACCGAGGCGGTGTTCCTGCTCGACAAGGGCGTCGCCCGTCCCGCCCGGCTCGATGCGACGCCGGGGCTCGATGGATGGACGCGTGTGCCGCGCGTCACCAACGGGAGCTATTCGAACGGTTCGCTCTATAGTTACGCCCGCAAGGCGCGGGATGGCGATTGCGGCGTGTCGCAGCACTTCCTTTGGGACGGGCATCTGTTCCGGCTGATCGAGCAGGCGCAGATGGATGTGTGCCGGGGCAACACGACGTTTCTCAACACCTGGCGGGTGCGGCTGCAGACGAAATAGCGGTCACGGCGCGAGCCGGTTCGGCTGGGCTTCGGCGAGGATCACGGCGAAGAGATCGTCGGGATCGGTCCATTCGGCGATCGGGGTCCAGCCGCCGGCGTGGAGCAGGACGCGCGCGTCGCGCGGGCCGTATTTGTGGCTGTTCTCGGTGTGGATCGTCTCGCCGGCGGCCATCGTGAACGCGTGGCCGTCGATCGTGAAGGCGAGATCGGCTTGCGCTTCGAGATGCATTTCGATGCGGGCGCGATCGTCGTTCCAGCGGGCAACGTGGCGAAAGTCGTCCACAGGAAGCGTGGCGGCGAGTTCGCGGTTGATGCGATCCAACAGGTTGCGGTTGAAGGCGGCGGTGACGCCGGCGGCGTCGTCATAGGCGGCGGTGAGCACGCCCGCGTCCTTGATCCGGTCCATGCCGATCAGCAGCATCGCACCCTCTCCTAGCGACTGCTTCATCGCGCGCAGGAGATCGACCGACGAGGGGGGGACCATGTTGCCGATCGTCGAGCCGGGGAAGAAGCCGAGCTTGGGCGCGTCGGCGATCTGCGCGGGCAAGCTGATCGGGCGGAGGAAATCACCTTCGACCGGCAGCACGGTCAGCCCGGGGAAGGCGCCGGCGATGACCGCCGAGGATTCGCGCAGGAAATCGCCCGAAATGTCGATCGGCACATAGGCGGACGGATCGAGCGCGCGCAGCACGATCGGCGTCTTCATCGACGATCCCGAGCCGAATTCGACCAGCGCGCGGCCCGGCCCGGCGAGCGCGGCGACCTCGGGCGCGATGCGGCGCAGGATCGCGGTTTCGGTGCGGGTGGGGTAATATTCGGGGAGATCGGTGATCGCTTCGAACAGTTCCGAGCCGCGCCGATCGTAGAACCAGCGCGCCGGAATCGCGCGCGGGCGCATCTCGAACCCGCGCAGCACGTCGGCGCGGAACGCCGGGTCCGCCAGGCTCGCCTGGCCGTCTTCGATTTCCTGCTTCAGCATCAGAGATCCTTGGCCAGACGCACGCCGGTGAACTGCCAGCGCTGGTGGGGATAGAAGAAGTTGCGGTAGCTCGCGCGCGCATGGCCGCGCGGGGTGGCGCACGAGCCACCGCGCAGCACGAACTGGCCGCTCATGAACTTGCCGTTGTATTCGCCGACCGCGCCCTCGACGGGGCGGAAGCCGGGATAGGGGCGGAACGCGCTGCCGGTCCATTCCCACACGTCGCCGAAGAATGCCGGGCCGCCCGGCGACGGGCGCGGCTCGACCGGGCCGGCGGCGTCGAGCTGGTTGCCGCCATCGGCATCGTGCGACGCGGCGGCGGCTTCCCACTCGAACTCGGTCGGCAGGCGCGCGCCCGCCCAGGTCGCATATGCGTCGGCTTCGTAGAGGCTGACATGGGTGACGGGCGCGGCGGGGTCGATCGGGCGGCGCCCGTCGAGACCGAAGCGCGTCCACACGCCATCCCGCTGTTCCCAATAGAGCGGCGCGGCGATACCCTCGGCCTTGACCCACGCCCAACCGTCCGACAGCCAGTGGCGCGGCTCGGCATAGCCGCCGTCGGCGATGAACGCGGCCCATTCGCCGTTGGTGACGGTGCGATCGGCGATCGCGTGTGGGGTCAGCAGCGACTTGTGGCGCGGCCCTTCGCTGTCGAAGGCGAAATGCGGATCGTCATGCCCGATCTCGACCACACCGCCGCCGTTTTCGATCCAGCCGACCGGTCCGGGCATCTCGACCGGCACCTTGCGCGCGCCCGCCCAGATCGCGGGTTCGAGCGGGTTTTCCGACATCAGATGCAGGATGTCGGTGAGCAGCAATTCCTGATGCTGCTCCTCATGGTGGCAGCCCAGCCGCACCAGCTCGCGCGCGTCGTGCGGCAGGTGCGTCAGCGCGGCGACCAGCTCGGCATCGACATGCGCGCGGTAGGCGAGCACTTCATCGAGCGTCGGGCGCGTGACCATGCCGCGCCGCGCCCGGCTGTGGCGCTTGCCCTCCGCCTCGTAATAGCTGTTGAACAGGAACGGAAAGCGCTCGTCGAAACGGCGGTAGCTGGGCACGAAATCGCGCAGCACGAAGGTTTCGAAGAACCAGGTGGTGTGCGCGAGGTGCCATTTGGCGGGGGAGGCATCCTCCATCGACTGGACGGTCGCATCGGCATCCGACAACGGCGCGACGAGCGCGACGGTGAGATCCCGCACGGCCGCGAACCGCGCCGAAAGCGCCTCGGGAGACGGAGACAGGCCAAGCCGCGTTCTCATGATGTTCTCCATATCGGCGCGTCGTCCGGAGTGTCAACCGGCCGCGCGCGGCCGCGTGGCTATTGGCGCGAGCCGCCCGGAACCCACAAAACGTCGCCACCGGCCGTTTGGTTCACGTACCGGCTGGCGACGAACAGATAATCCGACAGGCGGTTGAGATAGGCGAGCGCCGCCGGGTTGAGCGGCACCTGCGCCGCCGCCGCGATCGCGGTGCGTTCGGCACGGCGGACGATCGCGCGCGCGAGGTGCAGCGCCGCGCCGGGCGCGCTCCCGCCGGGCAGGATGAAGCTGGTGAGCGGGGCGAGCGTGTCGTTCATCGCGTCGATCTCGGCTTCGAGCCGCGCGACCTGCACGGGTACGATCCGCAGCGTCATCTCGGAGGGCGCGAAATCCTCGCCCGGCGTGGCGAGATCCGCGCCGAGATCGAACAGGTCGTTCTGGATGCGGGTGAGCGCGCCCGCCGCATCGGCACCGCCCAGCGCGACCACGGCGAGGCCGATCGCGCTGTTCGCCTCATCGACATCACCGATCGCGGCCATGCGCGGATCGGCCTTGGACACGCGCGAGCCATCGACCAGCCCGGTGGTGCCGTCGTCGCCGGTGCGCGTGTAGATCTTGTTGAGCTTTACCAAGGGGGTGGCGCGATCAGCTTCGCGTGCCGCCGAGGACCAGGATCAGCACGATGATGAAGATCGCGATCGCCTGGAAGAAGATGCGATATTGCATCATCCGGTTCGATTTGAGCGCGGATTCGCTGGGGCCGCTCTCGCCGCTGCGGGCATCGGCGCTCGCATTGAGCAGGAAGGTGGCGAGGCCCCGGATCAGCACGACCACCACCGCGATCATCGCCGCGATCAGCAAGATGGTGAGGAAAGTCATCATGCGCGCCTAGACTCGAGTTCCGGATGCGAGCGTTCCCGATCGTTCGTGTCGGGCGAGATCGGGATGCCCTCGCGCGAGCGCGTGTGGCATGTCCCTCGACTTCGCCCGGGACGAACGGGAGGGCGCACCCGTTGCGTGCGGACTTATGTAGGCGCTCGCGGCGGCGATGCCAATGGGCGCCGGGCGCGGGCTTGGTCGGCGGGTGTGATGCGGCTGGGTGCAACCGCTCCCCACCGTTCGTGTCGAGCGCAGTCGAGACACTTGGTGGAGTGTGTGGGGCACGTCCCTCGACTTCGCTCGGGACGAACGGGGGAGGGGGGCGTTGCGTGGCGTCGTGTTCAGGCGCTCGCGGCGGCGGTGCCGTCGGGGAGGCGGCCCGCGCGCAAGGCGTCGGCGAGCGCGATGCCGTCGGTGCCGCGGTCGCGCAGGGCCGCCAGCGTCGGGGCGCCGTCGCGCTTGGCGAGGCGTTTGCCGGCGGCGTCGGTCAGCAGCGGGTGGTGGTGGTAGCGCGGCGTCGGCAGGCCGAGCAGCGCCTGGAGCAGCCGGTGGACGTCGGTCGCGGCGAACAGATCGGCCCCGCGCACCACATCGGTCACGCCCTGCCACGCATCGTCGAGCGTCACCGCGAGGTGATAGCTCGCCGGAGCATCCTTGCGCGCGAGCACGACATCGCCGTGCGCCAGCGGATCGGTGGTGATGTCGCCGGCCTGCGCGTCGTGCCAGCCGAGCGGGCCGGTGCGCGCGACCGCCGCCGCCATGTCGATCCGCCAGCAATGCGGTTCGGCGGCGCGCGCGGCGGCCTCCGCCGCCGACAGCCGGCGGCAGGTGCCGGGGTAGAGCGGACCATCGGGGCCGCCGTGCGGGGCGGAGAGGCTCGCGGCGATCTCGGCGCGGGTGCAGAAGCAGCGATAGAGCAGCCCCATGCCGCGCAGCCGGTCGAGCGCCGTCGTATAGGCGTCGAGCCGCGCCGACTGGCGCAGCGCCGGGCCATCCCATGTCAGGCCGAGCCAGCGGAGGTCTTCCTCGATCCCGGCGATGAACTCTGGCCGGCTGCGCGTGCCGTCGATATCCTCGATCCGCAGCAGGAAGCGCCCGCCGCGCGTGCGCGCATGATCGTGCGCGCGGATCGCCGAGGCGGCGTGGCCGATGTGGAGCCGCCCGGTCGGGCTGGGGGCGAAGCGCGTGACGATCACGAAGTTCACACCGGCCCTTGACCGCGAGTCGCACGCTGTGCTGTCATCACCACGTCATCCTAGTGGGCGAATGCCGCGCAAGGAAGCGAGGGGAACGCGTAAGTGTATCATCCCGACTTGATCCGCCACCCGGATAGCTGCCCGGCGCTGGTGCTGAACGCGGACTATACGCCGCTCAGCTATTATCCCTTGAGCATCTGGCCGTGGCAGACCGCGATCAAGGCGGTGTTCCTCGACCGGGTCGACATCGTCGCCGAATATGAGCGCGAGGTGCGCAGCCCGACCGCGAAGATCAAATTGCCCTCGGTGATCGCGCTCAAGCAATATGTGAAGCCGAGCGCCTTCCCGGCGTTCACGCGCTTCAACCTGTTCCTGCGCGACAAGTTCGAATGCCAATATTGCGGCTGCGGGCGCGACCTGACCTTCGACCATATCATCCCGCGCGCGCAGGGTGGCCGCACGACCTGGGAGAATGTCGCCACCGCCTGCGCGCCGTGCAACCTCAAGAAGGGCGGGCGGACGCCCAAGCAGGCGGGCATGCCGCTCCACATCGAGGCGATCCGCCCGACGAGTTGG
This sequence comes from Sphingomonas pollutisoli, assembly GCF_029167165.1. Classification (NCBI taxonomy): domain Bacteria; kingdom Pseudomonadati; phylum Pseudomonadota; class Alphaproteobacteria; order Sphingomonadales; family Sphingomonadaceae; genus Sphingomonas; species Sphingomonas pollutisoli. The sequence goes on along the minus strand of NZ_JARFNJ010000003.1, from coordinate 22,661 downwards.
CAGTTGCAGGAGCACGGTCGGCGTTTCCCGCCCAACTTCCTGCACGCGACCTGGCGGGACTGGCTGTATTGGGACGTCGAGCTGGAGGCGTGAGGCGTCGCCCCGGCGCAGGGCATCCCATCAAAGTCCTACTTTGATGGGGCCCGGAGGCCGGGGCCGTTGCGTTTGGTTCGAGCCGCTCGCCAAATTATCCAGCGGCCCCGGCCTGCGCCGGGGCGACGATCTGGTCAGAATGGGATTTTGAGCGTCACCTTGGCTTGCAGGTCGCCCAAGCGACCTTGATCGGCATGCGGCGAGACCGTGCTGCCGCCGGGTAGCTTCAGGCGGAACTGGCGATCCTCGACATAGCGTTCGGGGAGCGGGCGAAGGCGGAAGCGATCGTCGCGATCCTGCCGGCCGCAGACGACGATATCGCCGTCGCTGTCGGTCGGGCAGGGCGCGGTGCGGCCGGTCGCGAGCGGCGGCGGGTCGGCCGATCCGGGCGTGGCTTGCAGGAACATCGCCATCAGTCCGAGCATCGCTTGCCCTCGCATGGTGCGGTCCGCAGCATCGTCCCCGAACATGGCGGCAAGATGGTGATCCTCTCTTTGCCGGAGAGGATGGGTTGTCCTTGACCAACCCCCCCACCGCGATGCAGCATCGCCGCATGGCAGAGCTTCCCTCGATCGCGAACAATCCCGACGTGCGTTTCCTGGGCAAGCTGCTCGGCGACGTCATCCGCGCCTATGGCGGCGAGATGCTGTTCAAGCGGACGGAGTATATCCGCGCCGCCTCGGTCGACCGGCATCGCGGCGTCGCGGGGGGCGAGGTCGATCTCGGGCTCGGCAGCCTCAGCCTCGACGAGACGCTCGATTTCGTGCGCGGCTTCATGCTGTTCTCGATGCTCGCCAATCTCGCCGAGGATCGCCACGGCGTCGCCGCCGAGAAGGGCGCCGATGTCGCCTCGGCGCTCGCGCGGCTGGACGAGGCGGGGATCGACAAGGTCGCGGTGATGGCGCTGCTCGACCACGCGCTGATCGTGCCGGTGCTGACCGCGCACCCGACCGAGGTGCGGCGCAAGTCGATGATCGACCACCGCAACCGCATCGCCGAGCTGATGGCACTGAAGGACAAGGGCCTCACCGAAACCCCGGACGGCGACGATGTCGACGAGGCGATCTACCGCCAGATCGCGCTGCTGTGGCAAACCCGCGTGCTGCGGCGCGAGCGGCTGTACGTCACCGACGAGGTCGAGACCGCGCTCAGCTATCTGCGCGACGTGTTCCTGCCGACGCTGCCCGCCTTGTACCAGCGTTGGGACCGGGCGCTGGGCGCGCGCGCGCCGAGCTTCCTGCGGCCGGGAAGCTGGATCGGCGGCGACCGCGACGGCAATCCGTTCGTCACCGCCGACTCGCTGCGCACCGCGCTGGGGCGCTCGTGCGAGGCGGTGATCGGTTTCTATCTGGAGGCGCTGAGCGAACTCGGCGCCGAACTGTCGATCTCGAGCGGGCTGGCGAGCGTCGATGAATCGGTGCTGGCGCTGGCCGAGGCGAGCGGCGACACCGGGCCGAGCCGCAGCGACGAACCCTACCGGCGCGCGCTGACCGGCATCTACGCGCGGCTGGCGGCGACGCACCTCAAGCTGACCGGCAAGCCCGCGGCGCGGCCCGCGTCGGTGAAGGGCGAACCCTATCCCGATCCGCAGGCGCTGCGCGGCGATCTCGTCGCGATCGCGCGCGGGCTGCGCGACCACGGCGGGGGGGCGCTGTCGAGCGGCGGCGCGCTCGGGCGGCTGATCCGCGCGGTGGAGACGTTCGGCTTCCACCTCGCCACGCTCGACATGCGCCAGAACAGCGCGGTGCACGAGCGCGTGGTCGCCGAGTTGCTCAAGGTGGCGGGGGTCGAGGACGATTACCTGGCCTTGGGCGAATCGCAGCGCGTGTCGCTGCTGCGCCACGAACTGTCCAACGCGCGGCCGCTGACCAGCCCGTTCGCCGACTATTCGGACGAGACGCAAAGCGAACTGGCGATCGTGCGCGCGGCGGCCGAGGCGCACGCCAAATACGGGCCGGGCTGCATCACCAACTATATCGTCTCGATGGCGCAGTCGGTGTCCGACCTGCTCGAGATCAACGTGCTGCTCAAGGAGGTCGGGCTGTACCGGCCGGGCGAGAGCCCGAGCGCGGCGATCATGGCGGTGCCGCTGTTCGAGACGATCGGCGATCTCGAGGCGGCGCCCGCGATCATGACCGAATGGTTCGCGCTGCCCGAGGCCGGGGCGATCGCGCGCGCGCGCGGCTTCCAGGAAGTGATGATCGGCTATTCCGATTCGAACAAGGACGGCGGCTATCTCACCTCGACCTGGTCGCTCTCCAAGGCCTCGACCGCGCTGAAGGCGGTGTTCGAGAAGGCCGGGGTCGGCATGCAGCTCTTCCACGGGCGCGGCGGCGCGGTCGGGCGTGGCGGCGGCTCGTCGTTCGCGGCGATCCGCGCGCAGCCCGACGGCACTGTGCAGGGCCGCATCCGCATCACCGAACAGGGCGAGGTGATCGCGGGCAAATACGGCACGCGCGAGAGCGCGATGGTCAATCTCGAGGCGATGACGGCGGCGACGCTGCTCGCCACGCTCGAACCCGTTTCCGTCTCGACGGCGGATCAGGCGCGCTTCTCGGCGGCGATGGAGCGGATCTCGCAGGATGCGTTCACCGCCTATCGCGATCTCGTCTATGGCACCGAGGGGTTCCGCACCTTCTTCCGCCAGATGACGCCGCTGACCGAAATCGCCGGCCTCAAGATCGGCTCGCGCCCGGCGAGCCGCACCAAATCGGACAAGATCGAGGATCTGCGCGCGATCCCCTGGGTGTTCAGTTGGGCGCAGGCGCGCGTGATGCTGCCGGGCTGGTACGGGGTCGGGCAGGCGCTCAACCGTTTCGAGGACAAGGGGCTGATCGCCGAGATGGCGCAGAGCTGGCCGTTCTTCGCGGCGATGCTCGGCAACATGGAGCAGGTGATCGCCAAGTCCGACATGGGCATCGCCGAACGTTATGCCGCTTTGGTTGAGGACCGCGCGCTCGCGCAGGCGATCTTCCCGCGCATTCGCGACGGCTGGCAGGTGACCTATGATGCTTTGCTGGCGGCGACGGGGCAGTCGCACCTGCTGGAGAAGCATCCCGCGCTGGATGCGTCGATCCGGCTGCGGCTGCCGTATATCGAGCCGCTCAACATGTTGCAGATCGAGCTGATCAAGCGGCGGCGTGCGGGCGAGGAGGACGAGCGGGTCGGGGTGGGGATTCTGCTGTCGATCAACGCGATCGCGACGGCGTTGAGGAATTCTGGCTGAGCCGAGCCAGCGATTAGCGAAGCTAATCGCGCGCCCGGCGGAGCCGGAGGCCAGCCCGGCCGGCGGCGCTACAGCGCCGACCGACGACGCGGCTTTGCCGCGGCGGGTTTATGCTCCCGGACATTGTGCGTCGGGCGTGTCCCTCGACTTCGCTCGGGACGAACGGCTGGGGGTGGCCCACTCCGGCGTTCCGGGCGGGGCCCGCCCTTCGATACGCTACCTCGCTACGCCTGCGGGCTACTCGGCAGCTACTCAGGGCGAACGGTGTGTTGGGCGAACCGGACCTTGCCTTACCGTTCGTGCTGAGCTTGTCGAAGCACGGGCGTCGGGCGACGCGCTCGGGGCACGTCCCTCGACTTCGCTCGGGACGAACGGGTGGGGAGTGGCTCACTTCGGTGTTTCGCCTGGGGCCTGCCCTTCGATACGCTACCTCGCTACGCCCTGCGGGCTACTCGGCAGCTACTCAGGGCGAACGATATGGGGAACGAACCGGATCTGCCTTACCGTTCGTGCCGAGCTTGTCGAAGCACGGGCGTCGGGCGACGCGCTCGGGGCACGTCCTTCGACTTCGCTCAGGACGAACGGGGTGGAGAGGCGGCGCGCTCCGCTCACCCACTCACGCTCGTCCGCGCACGCTCTCACCTATGCACGGCGCCCGTTCAGCTCGCCGCGAACACGCCACACGCGATGCGGCCGCCGCTGTTGCCCGAGGGATCGGTCATCAGATCATCGGGCTTGGCGTGCACCACCAGCGCCGAGCCGTCGGCGTCGAGCAGGCCGGCCATCGTCGCGCCGGGTACGGTCACGCCGATCGTGCCGCGGCCGTCGGCGCCGATCACGAGGTTGGGGAGGTCGCCTTCGTGGGGGCCTTGCGGGTTCATCGAACCGTGCTTCATGGCCGTGGGGTTCCAGTGGCCGCCGGCGCTCGCGAAATCGGGGGTGTCGCATTTGCCGGTGGTGTGGACGTGCGCGCCGTGGGTGCCGGGCGGCAGCGCGTTGGCGTCGATGGTGATGCGCAGGCCCCCCGAGACCTCGCTCGCGGTGGCGCGGCCGACGTCGGCGCCGTCGGCGGTGCGCAGCATCGCGACCGCGCGCGCGCCCTGCGGCGTCGGTGCGCCGAGCGCGGCCTTGTCGTCATGGCACGCCGCCAAGGCGAGCGTGGCGGCGAGGCCGCCGGCGATGATCGCGATCCGCATGTCCGTCTCTCCTGTTCGCGCTGACCCGTCAGGCTTAACGCCAACCGTCTCGCATGCAATCCGTTCCGATCACCTGCGATCGGTCTTGAAGCTGATCGCGAGGCCGTAGAAGCGCGGCTCGCCGCCGATGAAGGTCGGCAGGCCGAGCGAATCGCCGGTGTTGCCGGCATCCTTGATGTATTTCTTGTCGAACAGGTTGGTGACGAACGCCTCGAGCCGCCACACGCCGCCCTTGGGTTCGATGCCGAGCCGCGCGTCGACGAGCGCATAGCCCTTCTGATATTCGTCCTGGATCAGATCGGGGATCAGGTTCCTGGCCTGGAGCGCGGGCTTGTCGTTGTCGTCGTCGAAGAAGATGCTCGACTGATAGGTGACGCTCGGCGTGAAATCGACCGTGACCGGGCCGGCGGGCAGCTTGGCGATGAAGCCCGCCGACAGCGCGTTGTCGGGCGAGAGGCGGAAGCGGTTGCCCTTGCGCGCGCCTTCCTTGAAGCGGCCGTGGCTGTACGAATAGGTGCCGAACAGCGTCAGCGCCTTCACCGGCACGTAGCGGATCTGGCCTTCGAAGCCGTAGCTTTCGGCCTTGCCGGCGTTGGTGGTGATGAACTGCGTGCCGACCTGCTCGGTCGTCTGGAAATTGTTGTACTTGTAATAGAATACCGATCCGTCGGCGAACAGGGTGCGGCCGAGCAGCGCGGATTTGGCGCCGACTTCGAAGCTGTCGACCGTCTCGGCGGGGAGCAGCCTGAAGTTGGGCGCGCCGTACGGCGTGCTCGGCGCGGAGACGCTCAGCACCTCGGGGCGGCGGCCGCGCGCATAGGTCGCGTAGAGGTTGAGATCGTGGGTCGCGGCGTAACGCGCGGTCGCGCGCCAGGTCAGGCCGTCGTCCTTCGAGCCTTGCGTGACGCGCGATCCGTTGCCGGCGGTCGGCTGTGCGCCGAGGCCGAACAGCGGGAAGGCGGCGGAGACCGGCGCGTTGGCTGCGCCCGGCGTGGCCAGCCCGGTCAGCAGGGCGTTGAGCGCGAGCAATTGCGGGGTCGGGTTGCCGCCGGCGGCGGCGGTCGCCTGCGCGGCGGCCTGGAGCGACTGGGCGGCGATGACGCCGCCGAGGATCGAGCGGTTGTTGAGCGCGACGCTGATGCCGGTGCGCTTGTCGTCATGCGAATAGCGGATGCCGCCGCCGAGATCGAGCTTGTCGGTGACGTGCAGCGTCACGTCGCCGAACACGTCGATGCTGTTGGTGCGCGCGGTGTTGGTGTTGGTTTCGAGATGCGCGGTCTGCAGGTTGTTGGCGATGCCGGCGGCGACGGGCGCGGGCAGCCCGAAGCCGCGTTGCAGGATGTTCGCCGCGAAGGCGGCGCTGTCGATGATCGCGATCGGCGCGGGGGCGTTGGCGGCGCGGCCCGGGATCAGCCCGCCGCCGGCGAGCACCCCCGGCGTGCTCGCATCGGCGAGCCGCGCCAGCACCGCGCGTTCGTCGAACTGGGCGGGCGCGCGCTGCGAGCCGTCCTCGTGGAAATAGGTGCCGCCGACGAAGGCGTCGAGCGTATCGCCCTTATAGGCGAGGCGCAGCGTCGCCATCGTCTGGTTGCCGCGCGCATCCTCGGCGGCGGTGAGCAGCGGTAGCGAGATGCCGTCCGCGTCGAACACTTCCTCGCCCGCGAAACGCCGGTACGATCCCGTCGCGTTGAGCGACCAATGGTCGTCGAAATCGTAATTGGCGATGCCGGTCGCGCTCCAGACATGGCGTTCGAGGCCGAGCGGCTTGCCGCCTTCGAACCCGCTCGGCGTGGCGAGCGCCGCGCCCGAATTGCGGCCGGTGTCGCCCAGGATCGCGCCGGTCGTGGGGTTGGTGGGCAGGAAGGCGATCGACTTGAACGACGTGCCGGTCGCCGAATCCTGCTCGTAATTGCCGATCAGGTCGACGGTGAGCCGGCCCGGCGCCCAGTGGAGCGAGCCGCGGATGGCGTCGCCCTGGTTGGAATTGAAATTGTCGCTTTCGCCGCCGCCGAGCAGGTTCTCGACATAGCCGTTGCGCTTCTTGCTGCGCGCCGCGACGCGCACCGCGAGCGTGTCGGTGAGCGGCACGTTGACGGTCGCGTCGAGCCGGTAGGCGGCGTAATTGCCGTAGGAGCCATAGAAATAGCCGTAGGGCGCGGCCGGATCGGCCTTGGCGGTGACGATGTTGACCGCGCCGATCAGCGCGCCGCGCCCGTACAGCGTCGATTGCGGCCCCTTGGCGATCTCGATGCGCTCGAGATCGAACAGTTCGACATAGGAGCCCCGCGACTTGGAGATCGAGACGCCGTCCTGGAATACCGACACGCGTGGCTCGACATAGGAGCTGCCGTCGTCCGAGGTGATGCCGCGCATCACGAAGCCGGGGTTGTTGGGCGACTGGTTCTGCACGACGAAGCCCGGCACGTAGCGCGAGAGCTTGTCGAGCTCGGTGATGCCGAGTTCGTCGAGGAATTCGCCCTTGTACGCGGTGAGCGCGAAGGGGACCGTCATCGCGGTCTGGGGCGCGAGCTGCGCGGTGACGATGATGTCGTTGCCGGTGTCGGCATCCTGCGCGGGCGTTGTCTCGGGGGCGGGCGCGGGGGCGGCGGGCGCGGCGTGGGCGGCGGCCGTCGCGGCGGCGATCGCGGACAGGCTGGCGAACGCGTGGAACGTCTTGCGGATCATCGTTAAGGCCCCCGATTATTATCCTTTCGCCCTAGGCGCGATCCGTGACGCTTTCGTTGCGGTCGGGCCGCGTCGCGCGCGCGGAACGACTCCGCGTGCCACACATTGAATCGGTCTCGCAACTAAGGGAACCATCGGATGCCGGCACGCGCATATTGGCAGGGGCAGATCCGGCTCGCGCTGGTCTCGATCCCGGTCGAGATCTACAGCGCGACCAAATCGGGCGCGGCGATCAGCTTCAAGCAGATCCACGAGCCGACCGGCAAGCCGATCCATTACGAGAAGGTCGTCACCGGCGTGGGGCCGGTCGATACCGACGAGATCATGAAGGGCTTCGAGTTCGAGAAGGGCAATTACGTGCTGCTCGACCAGGACGAGATCGACGCGGTGAAGCTCGAATCGAAGAAGACGCTCGAGTTGACCCAGTTCGTCGATGCCGACGAGATCGACGTGCTCTATTACGAAAAGCCCTATTTCGTCGTCCCCGCCGACGATCTCGCCGAAGAGGCGTTCATCGTGCTGCGCGAGGCGTTGCGGCGCACCAGGAAGGTCGGGCTGGGGCAGCTCGCGATGCGCGGGCGCGAATATGTCGTCAGCCTGAAGCCGTGCGGGCGCGGCATGGTGCTGGAGACGCTGCGCTATGCCGACGAGGTCAACAAGGCGCAGGGCTATTTCCGCGACATTCCGGACAGCAAGCCCGACGAGGATCTGCTCGATCTCGCCGAGACGTTGATCGCGAAGAAATCCGGGCCGTTCCACCCGCAGGAATTCCACGACCGCTATGTCGATGCGCTCAAGGAGCTGGTCGAGCGCAAGCGCAAGGCCAAGGGCGGCAAGATCATCGAGGATGCCGAAGGCGATGCGCCGAGGAAGGGCGGATCGAACGTGGTCGATCTGATGGCGGCGCTCAAGAAATCGGTCGAGAAGGGCGGCGGCGCGGCGGCTGCGCCGGCCAAGAAGGCGCCGGCGCGCAAAGCTCCGGCGAAGAAGCGTGCTTGAGGGCGGCGGCGCGCGCCAACCTGCTCCCCTCCCTGAAAGGGAGGGGCTGGGGGTGGGTCGGCCCGTGGCGGGTGTCGCGCTCCACCGAGAGCAACCCACCCCCGCCCCCTCCCTTCCAGGGAGGGGAGAGTGAGCACCGATCCCCTCGCCCGCTACAACGCCAAGCGCGATTTCGCGAAGACCGCCGAACCCGCCGGGACGCTCGAACCCGGCCACGGCAACCGCTTCATCGTCCAGAAGCACGACGCGACGCGGCTGCATTGGGATTTCCGGCTCGAGATCGACGGCGTGCTCAAAAGCTGGGCGGTGACGCGCGGGCCGAGCCTCGACCCCAACGAGAAACGGCTCGCGGTGCGGACCGAGGACCATCCGCTCTCCTATGCCGATTTCGAGGGGACGATTCCGGCGGGCGAATATGGCGGCGGCACGGTGATGCTGTGGGACAGCGGCACCTGGGCGCCGATCAAGGGGAAATCGGCGAAGGACTTGGAGAAGGGCCACCTTCATTTCGTCCTCGATGGCGAACGGATGAAGGGCGAATGGCTGCTGATCCGGCTGAAGCCGCGCGGCAAGGAGAAGGGCGAGAACTGGCTGCTGCGCAAGATCGACGACGCCGAGGCCGGCGCGACCGATGCGCTGGTGGAAGGCGCGCTGACCAGCGTGACGACCGGGCGAACGATGGCGGAGATTGCCGAGGGGGTGAAGCCAAAAGCGTCGCCCCGGCGCAAGGGCACCCCGCAAAGTATTACTTTGCGGGGTGCCCGCAGGCCGGGGCCGGCCGAGGGCGATGCGCAACCGAAGTCCCGCGCCAAACCCAGCGGCCCCGGCCTGCGCCGGGGCGACGTCGGGTTCCAGCCGCTTCAACTCGCCACGCTCGTCGATTCGGTCCCTGCCGGTTCGGGCTGGCTGCATGAGGTGAAGTATGACGGGTATCGCGCGCTCCTCGCCATCGCGGGGGGCAAGGCGAAGGTGTTCACCCGTTCGGGGCTCGACTGGACCGACAAATTCACGGGCATCGCCGAAGCCGCCGCCGCGCTCGACGTGGACGATGCGCTGATCGACGGCGAGATCGTCGCGTTCAAGGACGGGCGCCCCGATTTCTCGACGCTCAAGGATGCGATCTCGGCCGGCGGCGACATGACCTTCTTCGCCTTCGATCTACTCGCGCTCAACGGCGAGGATCTCACCAAGCTGCCCAATCTCGATCGCAAGGAGCGGCTGCGCCCGCTCATCAGCGGCGACGACGCGCGGATCCAGTTCGCCGAACATATCACCGGCAGCGGCGAGCAATTGTTCGAGACGATGTGCCACGAGGGGTTCGAGGGCGTCGTCTCGAAGCGTGCCGACGCGCCCTATCGCGGGCGCCGCACGACCGACTGGCTCAAGACCAAATGCATCCGCCGGCAGGAGTTCGTCATCGTCGGCTGGCTGCCCTCGGACAAGGGGCGCGGGTTTCGTTCATTGCTGCTCGGGGTGAACGGCGCGGATGGGCTGGTCTATGCGGGCAAGGTCGGCACCGGCTTCGATGCGGCGTTGATCGACGCGCTCTCGGCCAAGCTCGCCCGGATCGAACGCAAGACGCCGACGGTCTCCGCACCGCGCGCGGCGGTGCGCGGCGCGCATTGGGTCAGCCCCAAATTGGTCGCCGAGGTCGCCTTCGCCGAGACGACGCCCGACGACGTGCTGCGCCATTCGAGCTTCATCGGGCTTCGCGAGGACAAGGCGGCGAAGGATGTGGTGGCCGAGGTGCCGGTCGCGGTGCCCGCCTCCAATGCGGCGGCGACCCCTGAGATCCATGTCACGGTGAGCAGCCGCGACCGGCTGATCTTCCCCGATTCGGACGTGACCAAGGGCGACCTCGCCGACTATTACGCGCAGGTCTCGCCGATCATGCTGCCGTGGGCCGCGAACCGCCCGGTCAGCCTGGTGCGCTGCCCGCAGGGGCGCGGCAAGGCGTGCTTCTTCCAGAAGCATGACGCGGGCAGTTTCGGCGATCACGTCCATCAGGTGCCGATCCGCGAAAAGGACGGATCGACCGAGAATTACCTTTATGTCGATGACGCCGACGGCCTCGTCGCCTGCGTGCAGATGGGCACGATCGAATTCCACGGCTGGGGATCGTCGGTCGCTACGCTCGAACAGCCCGACCGGATGGTGTTCGATCTCGACCCCGACGAGGGGCTCGGTTTCGACGTGGTGCGCAAGGCGGCGGAAGACCTCAAGGATCATCTCGCCGACATCGGCCTCACCAGCTTCGCGATGCTGTCGGGCGGCAAAGGCGTGCATGTCATCGTGCCGCTGACGCCGCAGGCCGAGTGGCCGGCGGTGAAGGATTTCGCCGACCGCTTCTCGCGCGCGCTCAGCGCGGCCGAGCCCGAACGGTTCGTCGCGACCATGTCCAAGGCCAAGCGCAAGGACCGCATCTTCATCGACTGGCTGCGCAACCAGCGCGGCGCGACCGCCGTGCTCCCCTATGTCGCGCGGGCGCGCGCCGGCGCGCCGGTGGCGGCGCCGGTGAGCTGGGCCGAATTGCGCGACATCGACCGCGCCAATCGCTGGGGCGTGCGCGACGCGGCCGAGCTGATCGCCCGCGCGCGGTCACGCGCGCTCGCCGGCTGGGGCTTCGCCGATCAGGTGCTGCCCGATCTGTGAACGCGGTTGCGCGCGCGGCGGCTTTGTGGGACGCCGCGCTGCGATGCCAAGGGCGATGACGAGGGGCGTGACAGTGCCGACGCGAAAGCCTGAGTCGTGGCGCCGCTGAGCGCGACGAGCCTGTTCGATCCGTCGATCCACGCCAGGCGCTGGATCGACGACTATTGCGCGCGGCGTCGCGCCGGCGACGTGCTGTGCGACACGCGCGAAAGCGCGGCGTGGGCGGCGATGTTCGAGGAAGTCGCCACCGTCGCCGGCGACGATCTCGGCCAGGCGCGCGAACGCGTCCAGCATCATGCCGAGGATATCGGCACCGGTTTCAGCATCCCCGGCGACACCGAGGAGCGGCCCTGGCCGCTCTCGCCGGTGCCGCTGCTGATCGGGAGCGCGGAATGGGCGCACATCTCCGCCGGGGTGGTCCAGCGCGCCGAGCTGCTCGAACACGTCGTCGCCGATCTCTACGGCGGGGCCAAGCTGGTCGAAAAGGGGCTGATCCCCGCGACGCTCACTGCCGGCAGCCCGTTCTACCTGCGGCCGATGGCGGGGCTGCGCCCACCCGGCGACCACCATCTCTATTTCGTCGCCTTCGATCTCGGCCGCGGGCCGACCGGCGAGTGGCGCGTGCTCGCCGATCATCTGCGCGCGCCCGCCGGCGCGGGCTATGCGCTGGAAAACCGGCTCGCCATCAGCCGCGCGTTCGGCGGGCTTCAGGCCAAGCTCAACATCGAGCGGCACGCGCCCTTCTTCGCCGCGTTCCGCGATGGCCTCGCCGCCGCGTGCCGGCGCAGCGAGCCGCGCATCGGGCTGCTGACGCCGGGGCGCTACAGCATCTCCTATGCCGAACAGGCGCATCTCGCGCGCTATCTCGGCTTCCTGTTCGTCGAGGGCGCCGATCTCGCGGCGCTGGAGGACAAATTATATGTCCGCACGATCGGCGGGCTCAAGCGCATCGACGCGATCTGGCACCGGATCGACCCGCGCTTCCTCGATCCGCTCGCGCTCGATTCGCATTCGCAGATCGGCGTGCCCGGGCTGGTCGATGCGATGGCGGCGGGCAACGCCGTCGTCGCCAACGCGCCGGGCGCGGGCGTGCCCGAATCGGCGGCGTTCGCGGCGTTCCTGCCGCGCATCTGCGCGCGCGAGACCGGACGCGACCTGATCCTCCCCAACATCGCGACCTGGTGGTGCGGGCAGGACCGCGCGCGCGCCACCGTGATCGAGGATATCGACAATCTGCTGATCGGCCCCGCGTTCGGCGTCCGGCCGCTCGGGCTCGACAGCCTCGCTCCGGTGCCCGGCGCCGAGATCACCGGCGCGGCGCGCGATCGGCTGTTCGCCGACATGGCGCTGCGCCCGCAGGATTATGTCGGGCAGGAGATCGTGCGGCTCTCGACCATGCCGGTCGTCACCGAGGCGGGGCTGGTGCCGCGCCCGTTCACGCTGCGCGTGTTCGCGGCGCGCGGGGCCGACGGACACTGGACGGTGATGCCGGGCGGTTTCGCGCGGATCGGCGCGGCGCCCGACGTGCGCGCCTCGGTGATGGGGGAGGGCACCTGGTCCGCCGATGTCGCGATCCACGGGCCCGAGCCGGTCGACGCGGTCTCGCTGCTGCCGCCCGCCGACACCGTCCATATCCGCCGCAACCCCGGCACGCTGCCGAGCCGCGTCGCGGACAATTTCTTCTGGCTGGGCCGCTATCTCGAACGCGGCGAGGCGTTGCTCAACATCATCCGCGTGATGCTCGGCAATTCGATCGACGCCGATGCCGGTGGTGCGCTCGGACCCGAGACGATCGGACGGCTGGTCGCGCTGGTCGTCAACGGTGGCGGCGCGACCGCGCCCGCCAGCCTCAAGCGCGGCGACCTGATGCAGTTCGTCCGCACCGCGCTGGAGAGCGAGGAGACGCATAGCGTCCGCGCGATCAACCGGCTCGCGCGCGGGATCGGCAAGGGTTCGCGCGACCGGCTCGCGGCGGATTTCGTGCGGCTGCTCGACGCGCCTTACCCGACGCGCGGCGGCATGCTCGATCGCACCGGATCGCTCCAGCGCCGCTATGCCGCGCTCGCCGGGCTTTCGGCGGAGCATATGGGGCGCACGGCCGCGTGGCGGTTCCACGATCTCGGCCGGCGGATCGAACGCGCGCTGACGATGGCGCGCGCGGTGCCGGCGTTCGGCATGGCGGGCACCGGCAGCGACGATCTTTCGACGCTGCTCGACCTCGCCGACAGCCAGATCAGCTATCGCCAGCGCTATCTGACCGGAATCGCGCGCGTGCCGGTGGTCGATCTCGTCGCGCTCGACCCCGGCAACCCGCGCAGCCTCGCCTATCAGATCGAGCGGATCGTCGAGCATCTGCGCGCGCTGCCGTTGCTGGGCGACGACGGGATGGAGGAGGACCAGCAGGCGCAGGCCAACACGCTGCTCGCCGGCGTGCTCACCGCCAACGCCGCGCGGCTGAGCGAGCCGGTGCTCAAGCAGGTCGAGCGGCGGCTGTACGGCCTGTCCGACGCGATCGCCCGCCGCTACTTCCTGCAGGGCGCCGAGCCGCTGCGCGCGGCGGGGATGACGCTGGCGTGAGCGGGCGCGAGAGGCGGCGCGGATGATCTATGATATCCGCCACATCACCCGGTTCGATTATCAGGGATCGGTGCGGTTCGCGCGCTGCAACCTGCGGCTGAAGCCGATCGGCTGGCCGGGGCAGACGCTGCTCGATTATACGCTGGCGATCTCGCCCTCGGGCCGCACCTTCCCGGCGCGCGCGGAGGCGGGGCTCGCGCACGTCATGCGATTGGTGGTCGAAGACCCGGTCAAGTTCCTGTCGATCGAGAGCATCTCGCGTATCGCGGTCGATCGGCCCGTGCCGGTGCCGTCGCCCGACGACCCCACGCTCGCGGAGGTCGCCGCCGCCGCGCGCGCCAGCCGCGATCCTTCGGCGGCGGGGCCGGCGGCCTATCTGTTCCCGTCCCCCCGGATCGCGCTCGACCGCGACATCGGCGACTGGTGCGCGGTCGATCTCGATCCCGATCGCGGGGTGCTCGAAGCCGGCATGGCGCTCGCGCGGCGCATCCGCCGCGAGTTCCGGTTCGATCCCGAGGCGACGCTGATCGACACCAGCCCGCACGAGGCCTTCGTCAAGCGCGCAGGCGTGTGCCAGGATCTGGCGCAGATCATGATAACCGGGCTGCGCACCGCCGGGCTGCCCGCCGCTTACGCCTCCGGCTATATCCGCACGATCCCGCCGCCGGGCAAGGCGCGGCTGGTCGGCGCCGACGCGACCCACGCCTGGGTGCTCTTGTGGTGCGGCGCGCGGATCGGCTGGGTCGGGCTCGACCCCACCAACGGCATCTGGATGGCGAACGACCATATCGTCATGGCGATCGGCCGCGATTACGGCGACATCGCGCCGATCGACGGCATCGTGCTCGGCGCGGGCGCGCAGAAGCTCGACGTGAGCGTGGATGTCGCGCCGCGGACGGAGGAAGCGGCGGCGTAACGCTCTCTGGCCCCCGTTCGCCCTGGGCTTGTCGAAGGGCGTGTTCCGGGCACGTGCTTCGACGGGCTCGGCACGAACGGTTGAAAAGCCGGCGCGCTGCACGCAATTGCGTTTGGCGCTCCAAGACACCAAATGAACCTGTAGTATCAACCGGGGAAGACCGTGGCCGATCCATATCAGACGCTCGGCGTGGCGCGAGACGCCGGCGAGGCCGACATCAAGAAAGCCTATCGCAAGCTCGCGAAGGAACTGCATCCCGACCGCAACACGGACAATCCGAAGGCGGCGGAGCGGTTCAGCCAGGTGACGCAGGCCTATGACCTGCTCAACGACAAGGACAAGCGCGCGCGGTTCGATCGCGGCGAGATCGACGCCGATGGCAATCCGACCGCGCCGTTCGGCTTCGGCGGCGGCGCGCCCGGCGGCTTTCGCCACGGCGAGCAGTCGTTCGATTTCGGCGCGGGCGGTGACCCCAGCGACCTGTTCGAAGGGCTGTTCGGCGGACGCGGCGGGTTCGCGGGCGGGTTCGGCGGCTTCGGGCGGCGTCAGCAGCAGCCCAAGGGCAGCAACGTCCTCTACACCCTCGCCGTCCCCTTCGAGGATGCCGCGACGCTCGCGCCGCAGCGGCTGCGGCTCGCCGATGGCAAGACGATCGACCTCAAATTGCCCGCCAATCTGGAGAACGGCACGCAGATGCGGCTCGCCGGGCGCGGGCAGCCGGGGCCGGGCGGCGCCGGTGACGGCATCGTCAAGATCGAGATCCAGCCGCACCGCTTCTTCACGCGCGACGGCGACAACGTCCGGCTCGATCTGCCGGTGAGCCTGTCCGAAGCGGTGCTCGGCGCGTCGGTGCGCGTGCCGACCGTGGAGGGCGCGGTGATGCTGACCGTCCCCAAGAACTCGACGTCGGGCAAGACGCTGCGGCTGCGCGGGCGCGGTTTCCACAAGGCGGACGGCAGCGGGCGCGGCGACCAGCTCGTCACGCTGATGGTCGATCTGCCGGTCGGCGACGATGCGCTGGTGGAGTTCGTGCAGGGCTGGAAAGACCAGGACAAGAGGAACCCGCGCGGCAATCTGGGCGTCTAGGGGCGCATGTCGCACATTTCCCCCTACTCGCCCGAGGAACGCGGACGGCACGGCGAGGGGGGGGACGGCCTCAAAGCGCGGAGCGGCGGGCTCAAGCCGCTCGCTTATGCGTGGCTGGTGTTGAAGCGCGTGCTGATGGGCGTGTTCTCGGACGGGTTCATCCACGCCGGCAATCTCGCCTATCTGGCGCTGCTGACGGTGTTTCCGTTCTTCATCCTGGCGGCGGTGATCGCGTCCGCGCTCGGGCAGAGCGCCGAGACGCAGCGGGCGGTGGCCTCGTTCCTGCACGTGCTGCCGCCCTCGGTCGCCGATCTGCTGCGCGATCCGATCCAGCATGTGCTGGCGGCGCGGCGGGGCAGTTCGCTCGCCTGGCTCGGCGCGCTGGTCGCGCTGTGGAGCGTCGCCAGCTTCGTCGAGACGATTCGCGACATCTTCCGCCGCGCCTATGGCGTCAAATCGACCAAGCCGTTCTGGCATTACCGGCTGAGTTCGATGGCGGTCATCATCGCCTCGGTGGTCCTCGCGGTGTTCTCGTTCATCGTGCAGGGCGTGCTCGTCGCCGCCGAGCAGTTCATCTACACCGTGCTGCCCTTCTCGCGGGATGTCGCCGGCTGGGTGGGACTGTCGCGCGCGATTCCGGGCGTGGTGATGTTCATCGCGCTCTACATGCTGTTCCTGTCGGTGACGCCGTCGAAATACCGCTTCCACAGCCGGGCGCCGGAATGGCCGGGCGCGCTGTTCACCGCCGGCTGGTGGCTGTCGATCACCGCGCTGCTGCCGATCGTGCTGTCGCGGCTCGCCGATTACGATCTCACCTACGGCAGCCTCGCCGGGGTCATCATCACCTTGTTGTTCTTCTTTTTGGTCGGCCTCGGCATCGTGTTCGGCGCGCACCTCAACGCGGCACTGGCGGAACCGCCCCCGACGGGAGTAGAGACACCGCAAGAGGCGTGACAACGGGGACTGCACAAGCGTGAACGAATTGATGAAGGGCAAACGCGGGCTCATCATGGGGCTGGCCAATGATCGCTCGCTTGCCTGGGGGATCGCGAAGAAGTTGAGCGAGGCCGGCGCGGAACTGGCGTTCAGCTATCAGGGCGAGGCGATGGAGAAGCGGGTGCGCCCGCTCGCCGAACAGCTCGGCGTGGCGCGGCTGTTCGATTGCGACGTGAGCGACATGGCCGCGCTCGACGCGA
This sequence comes from Sphingomonas pollutisoli, assembly GCF_029167165.1. Taxonomy (NCBI): domain Bacteria; kingdom Pseudomonadati; phylum Pseudomonadota; class Alphaproteobacteria; order Sphingomonadales; family Sphingomonadaceae; genus Sphingomonas; species Sphingomonas pollutisoli. The sequence goes on along the minus strand of NZ_JARFNJ010000003.1, from coordinate 6,035 downwards.
CGTTCGCGGCGCTTGCCGTCGAATGGCCGACGATCGACTTCGTCGTCCACGCGATCGGCTTTTCGGACAAGAACGAGCTGCGCGGCCGCTTCATGGACACCAGCCTCGACAATTTCCTGCTGACCATGAACGTCTCGGTCTATTCTTTCGTCGCGGTCGCGCAAAGGGCCGCGGCGATGATGCCGAACGGCGGCGCGCTGCTGACGCTCAGCTATTACGGCGCCGAGAAGGTGATCCCGCATTACAACGTGATGGGCGTCGCCAAGGCCGCGCTCGAGACCAGCGTGCAATATCTCGCGGTCGATCTCGGCCGCGACAACATCCGCGTCAACGCGATCTCGGCCGGGCCGATCAAGACGCTGGCGGCGAGCGGGATCGGCGACTTCCGGCTGATCCTCAAGTGGAACGAGCTCAACTCGCCCTTGAAGCGCAACGTGACGATCGAGGATGTCGGCGGCGCCGGGCTGTACCTGCTCAGCGACCTCGCGAGCGGCGTGACCGGCGAGACGCACCATGTCGATGCCGGCTACAATGTGATCGGGATGAAGGCCGAGGACGCGCCGGATATCGCGCTGGTGTGATGGCCCTCTCCCTGAAGGGGAGAGGGAGGGGCCCGCCGCCGCAGGCGGTGGGAGGGTGAGGGGATGAAGCGTCCGCCTGGCGAGGAACCACTGAAATTCCAGCGTGCGGCGCGGCGCGACATGACCGAATCCGAAAAGCGGCTGTGGAGCGCGATCCGCAACCGCAAACTCGCCAATGCCAAGTTTCGCAAGCAGACTTGGCTTGGTGAATTCCTCGTCGATTTTTACTGCGCAGAGGCGAAGCTCGCGGTTGAGGTTGACGGCGACAGCCACGCTCATCAGCAGGTTTACGACGAGCGGCGGACAAGCTGGCTTGAGGCGGAAGGTTTCAGGGTGATCCGGTTTTCAAATAACGAGGTCATGACCAATCTCGAAGGTGTGGCGGATGCGATCCGCGCAGCGCTCGCGCCCTCACCCTCCCACTCGGCTTCGCCGAGCGGGCCCCTCCCTCTCCCCCAAGGGGGAGAGGGGATTTGAGCTTCAACACCTTCGGACGCGTTTTGCGGTTCACCACCTGGGGCGAATCGCACGGGCCCGCGATCGGCGCGGTGGTGGACGGCTGCCCGCCGGGCATCCCGCTCAGCGAAGCCGACATCCAGCCGTTCCTCGACCGCCGGCGCCCCGGCACCTCGCGCTTCACCACGCAGCGGCAGGAGCCGGACCAGGTCCGCATTCTCTCCGGCGTGTTCGAGGGGCGCACCACCGGCACGCCGATCGCGCTGCACATCGACAATGTCGACCAGCGGTCGAAGGATTATTCGGAGGTCGCGCTCGCCTATCGCCCGGGCCATGCCGATTACGCCTATGACGCCAAATACGGCTTTCGCGACTATCGCGGCGGCGGGCGTTCCTCGGCGCGCGAGACCGCGTCGCGCGTCGCCGCCGGTGCGGTCGCGCGCGCGGTGATCCCCGAGGTGACGATCCTCGCCTGGGTCGAGGCGATTGGCGGGGACGCGATCGACTATGCCGCGTTTGATGCGGCCGAGATCGCCAACAACCCGTTCTTCTGTCCCGATCCGGCCGCCGCCGCGCGCTGGGAGGTCTTGGTCGACAATGCGCGCAAGGCGGGCTCGTCGCTCGGCGCGGTGGTGGCGTGCGAGGCGATCGGCGTGCCGGCGGGCTGGGGGGCGCCGCTCTATGCCAAGCTCGATGCGGAACTGGCCGCCGCGTGCATGAGCATCAACGCGGTCAAAGGCGTCGAGATCGGCGACGGGTTCGCCGCCGCCGCGCTCACCGGCGAGCAGAACGCCGACCCGATGCGCCCGGGCAACGACGGCCCGATCTTCACCGCCAACCATGCCGGCGGGATCGCCGGCGGCATCGCGACCGGCCAGCCGGTGCGCCTGCGCGTCGCGTTCAAGCCGACCAGTTCGATCTTGACGCCGATCCCGACGATCACGCGCGATGGCGAGGCGACCGAGCTTCGCACCAAGGGGCGGCACGATCCGTGTGTCGGCATTCGCGGCGTGCCGGTGGTCGAGGCGATGGTGGCGCTGGTGCTCGCCGACCAGAAATTGCTCCACCGCGCGCAATGCGGCGGGCGGGACGGCTGAATCGCCCGAATCGCGCGGCCGGGCGAGCCCCGAAAGCGGCGGCGAAACGTTGAACCTCCATACCCGGCAAGACCGGGCTAATATGGAGAGAGCGATGCGAAAGAGCATGATTTTCGCGGCGGCGGCGTTCGGCCTGTCGACCGCGGCGCTGGCGCAGACCGGCACCGGCCAGACGTCGCCCAACGGCTATCCCGCGCCGGGGACGACCACGACGGCGCCGACCGTGCCGGCCAGCCCGCCGACGCCTTCGGGCACGATGCCGACCACGCCGGCGCCAACCGATACGACGAGCGCGACACCAGCCGATCCGACAGGCTCGACCACGACCGCGACGCCGAGCACGCCCTCACCGGTCGACAGCGCGCCCGACGGTACCCCGGTCAAGAAAAAGCGGCGTTAAGCCAAATACCGTTCCAACCCCGTTCGTCCTGAGCGTGTCGAAGGACGTGTCGCGAGCGCCACGCTCGGGGCACGCACTTCGACTTCGCTCAGTGCGAACGGCGGTGGGGCGGGCGGTGCCGCTCAGATCAATCCGCGAACGGATCGCGCACGAGGATCGTGTCCTCGCGTTCTGGGCTGGTGGAGACCAGCGCGACCGGGCAGCGGATCAGTTCCTCGATACGGCGGATGTATTTGATCGCCTGCGCGGGCAGTTCCGCCCAACTGCGGGCGCCCGCCGTCGATTCGCTCCAGCCGGGCATGGTCTCGTAGATCGGTTCGACGCGTGCCTGATCGGCGGCATGCGCCGGGAAATAGTCGAGCGTCTGGTCGCCGAGCCGGTATCCGGTGCAGATCTTCACCTCGTCGAAGCCGTCGAGCACGTCGATCTTGGTCAGCGCGATGCCGGTGATCCCGCCCACCGCCGCCGATTGGCGCAGCAGCACCGCATCGAACCAGCCGCAGCGCCGCTTGCGCCCGGTGACGGTGCCGAACTCATGGCCGCGCTGGCCGATCAACTCGCCGGTCGCGTCGTCCAGCTCGGTCGGGAAGGGGCCGGAGCCGACGCGCGTCGTATAGGCCTTGGCGATGCCGAGCACGAAGCCGACCGCGCCCGGCCCCAGCCCCGACCCGCCCGCTGCCGTGCCCGCGATCGTGTTCGACGAGGTGACGAACGGATAGGTGCCGTGATCGACATCGAGCAGCACGCCCTGCGCGCCTTCGAACAGGATGCGCCGGCCACGCTCGCGCGCGGCGTTGAGATCGCGCCAGGCGGGCCGTGCGAACGGCAGCACGAAGCCGGCGATCTCGCGCAGCTCGGCGAGCAACGCATCGCGGTCGATCGGCGGCTCGCCGAAGCCGGCGCGCAGCGCATCGTGGTGCGCGGTCAGCCGGTCGAGCTGCGGGCCGAGATCGTCGAGATGGGCGAGATCGCACACGCGGATCGCACGGCGGCCGACCTTGTCCTCATAAGCGGGACCGATGCCGCGCCGGGTGGTGCCGATCTTGCCCGCGCCGCTCGCATCCTCGCGCAGCCCATCGAGATCGCGATGCAGCGGCAGGATCAGCGCGCAGGTGTCCGCCACCATCAACGTCTCGGGCGAGATCGCCACGCCCTGGCCGCGCAGCTTCTCGACCTCGGCCTTGAGCGCCCAGGGATCGAGCACCACGCCGTTGCCGATCACCGAGGGCGTGCCGCGCACGATGCCCGAGGGCAGCAGCGACAATTTGTACACCGCCTCGCCGACGACGAGCGTGTGGCCGGCGTTATGGCCGCCCTGGAAGCGCACGACGACGTCGGCGCGCTCCGCCAGCCAGTCGACGATCTTGCCCTTGCCCTCATCACCCCATTGGGCGCCGATTACCGCTACGTTCGCCAAGGTCCGTCCCACATTTCCGCAACAAAGCGCGCATCCCTACTGTGCGGGGGCGCGCCGGTCCACGTCTAATCGGGCGGTGTGCTCAGCGCAGCGAGGCGCGCGGATAGCTGTGGCGGCGCAGCGGCCAGTCGATCACGCCGCCCGCGAACAGCGCCCACCACACGATCACCGGCTGCATCAGCAGGCGCGGCACGTGATACCATAGCGTCAGCCCGCCGCGCCCGAGCGTGATGTAATCGAGCGCGTGCTTCACATTGGCGGGAAACACGCACACCGCATAGAGCGCGAGCATGATCGCGGCGGCGCGGCGGAACCGCGGCACCGACAGCCCGACCGCGCCGGCGATCTCGCACGCGCCGGTCGCGGCGATCACGGCGCGCGGATCGGGCACCCAGGCGGGGGTGATCGCCAGGAACGGCGCGGGGAAGCGCAGGTGCAGCACCCCCGCCACCATAAAGACGCCGGCCAACACCCAGCGCAGCCCGGCGCGCCAGCGCTCCGCCCGCCGCGAGAGCGGGGTGCGGCTTATAGCGGGAACCAATTCTGTTTATGGCTGAACTTCATATAGCCGAGGTTGACGCCCTGCCGCCAGCCGACGCCGAGCCGGATCGGGATCAGCACCACCTTGCCCCAGCGCAGATAGGTCGCGGCGAACCCGCCGACGAAATAGACGCGGCCCTCGGCGGCGGGGAAGCGATGGTACAGCTCCTCGCTGTCATAGAGGTTGTAGACCAGCACGAACACCTTGGCGGCATCGCCGCCGAGATCGAACCCGACCGACGGCCCGGTCCAGAACACCGGCTGCTGCCCCTCGACCTTGTGGAACATCGTGCCCTTGCCATAGCGCAGCCCGAGGACGAACGCGCCCGATCCTTCGCTGCCGGCGATATAGGCGTTGGGCTCGCCCTGTTCCTTGAGCGTGCGTTCGAGGATGCCCGAGAGGCCGGCGGCGCCCTTGCCGAAGGTGCCCTCGGCGGCGCCGAGCAACTCCTTGGACGTGAAGGTGTCGCTGCCCCGGCTGGCGGTCGCCTCGGCCTGCTCGCGCGTGTCGAAGCCGCCTTGCGCGGGGGTGGCGGCGGCGGCCGGCGAACCCTGCGGGGTCTGGTCGGGCGCGTCGTAGCGCGCACCCGAGACCTGCGGATCGGCCTCGGCGGGTACGGCCGTGTCCGGGTAGCGCGGGGCGCTGCTCGCGGCAGGCGGCGGGGCGCTCGGCCGCGCCATCGTCGGGGTCGCCGGCGCGCGCAGGTCGCTATCGATCGTCTCGTTGGGATCGACCGTGCGCACCTGCGCGAGCCCCGGCGCGACCAGCGGCGTGGCGAGCAACGCCAGCGCCGCCGCGACCATCGAACATTGCACAATCCGTCCGCGCATCGCGCACTCCCCCGACTTCGATCGCGGAACGTAGCGCCCGATATGCTTTACCCGCAATGAACCAAGCGGCGAGTCGAGTCGAAATCAAGCCGAGCGGGCGTGACACATGCGGTTGATCCGCCGCGAAACCGCCGCTATAGCCCCGCTCTGCCGTGCGCCGGAGACGTGGGTGAGTGGCTGAAACCAACGCTTTGCTAAAGCGTCATACGGGAAACCGTATCGAGGGTTCGAATCCCTCCGTCTCCGCCAGATATCGCTGAAATCACGCGATATTTTCTGACATTTGGATCATCACCCATCATGCCAGCCATCAACCTGATTGCGGTTGTATGAGGCTCGGTGCAACATTCGTTGGCTGCCTGGAGGTATGTCGATGTCCAAGCTCTATCGCCTGCAAGGCCTGCCATACTGGCCCGCCGCACTCACCGAAGCTGAGGCGATCGCATATACCGGCGTCAGCGAGGCGCAGATGAGGGAGTGGCGCAAGCACGGAATCGTGCGGTTCCTGCTCAAAGGACGTAAGGGATCTGCGATCGCGCTACGCAGCGATTTGGACGAAGCGCTGAACCAGATGTTCGCAATCGCGGCGCATGAGGATATGGATTTCGGCGACTGATGAAGGCCCGGCCCGCCGTCCAAGCGAGCCGGGCGAGGTTTCACCGTGTGGCGGCAGGGTAGGTTGGCGAAGCAAGGATCGCGCGTAGCTCATCCTC
>NZ_JARFNJ010000029.1:0-13766 GCF_029167165.1 Sphingomonas pollutisoli | reverse complement strand
GATCTATAGCCAGCAAGATCATCTACTCATGGTAGAGCTCCTTTATACTTCCGCCGTTACGGCGCACCGTTGAACACGATGTAATGCCGGAGAAAGCGGACGCTCCGCTCCTTTTCCGCACCAGTTACCGGGTTGGATTCGGTCTTCTTGAAGTTGGAATAGTAGACCGACAGCGAGCCACTCTCGCCGCGCCGAACATTGCCGCCAAGCGCCTCGGCCTGCCGGTACGTCATCCAGTAGCGAGAGCGATACCCTTGCGCGTCGCCGATCGCCCAGAGGTAGAAGGTGTTGATGCCCGTGTACGGCGTGCCGCAATGCCGCAGCGGACGTCCGCCACTCCCTTGGACGCGCCAGGGCCGGCTCCACGGCGGGACCCCTTCCTCGAGCTTTTTGATGATGAGATTGGTGATCTCCGCGGCGACGTCGCGGCTCGGCCTTGCAGTGGAGGACATGACGATTGGCTCCGGCGAGCGAGCAAGGAGGACCGCCGATGAACAAGCACCGGCGGTAGTTGCCCGGGATGATAGTGAGTGGCGGACGGGGACCGGCAGCGCGACGCCGACCCCGTCACGGTGGTGATCAGACAGCGACTGGTTCGAGCGCCATGTCGTCGGCCTCGGGTATATCCGATCCGGCCTCAGTGACCGCCTCGCCTTCGGGCGAACCATCCTGGTCGATGCCGTCCTGGGCGATAGCCTGCTCGTTGGCTTCGTCGAGACCGTTATCCTCGACGTCGACGATGGTCTCCTCGGGCTGGCCGTCGAGGAACCGCATCGCGTTGGGCACCCAGGCAAGCGCTGCTTCCTTGGTCTCGGGTTCGACGATAGTGTCGCCGGCGAAGAGCTTCTGGCAGCTCGCCGAGATTTCCGTCTTCTTAAGCGATGCGTGGCGGCCGCTGAGCGCCGGTCCGCCAACCTCGTCGAGCAGGCTGAGGATGCTGCCCTTGTTCACCCGGTCGAAGAAGTTCTCCGACGTCGGGCGCCACCAGCTCGCGACGTCGATATCGAGGATCGACGCCAAACGGTTCTGCAGCGGAATCTGTTCGTTGCGCATGCCGTGTTTGGCCTGGAGCGACGTTGCAACAATGTAGGCGAGCCAGTTCGCCTTGCTGTCGTCGTCCAGAGCGCGGAACCCTTCGAATCGATCGACTTCGCTCTCGTACTCGGTCCACGCGGCATCGAGACCTTCATGCGCCTCTGCCAGATAGTCGCGCGCCCGGGATACCGGCACGTCGCTTATCGCCGGATCTTGCGGCCTGCTAGCGCTGACCGTCGTCCCATATTTGACCGAGTTGTCGCTGGACGGGCTCGATGGGTGACTGCGCGAGTCGATCATCGTGAAAAGCGCGTAATCGAGAGCGAGAGCCGGCTGAGCCAAAAGGCAGGACGCGAGAATGTCCCGACGCTGCATCGCCAGTTCATCGTAGAGCCGGGCGCTGAGCGACTTGCCCCCCGGCGCAACGGCCTCCGGCTTGTACTTCGGCTCCAGCGGTTCGCTTCCGCCGATGCGGAAACGGGTCGCCGAGCGGTCACCGCATTCGCCGCTCTCGCCGTCCCCACCGTCTTCGCTGTCACCTCCGGTCGGCTCGTCGATGAGGATCTGCTGCTCGCTGTAATATTGGGTGTCGAGCCGCATTTCGCCCTGCGGCGTCAGGAGCAGGAACGCCCCGACGTGCGCCTTGAGCTGCTCGGGAAGAGCGGGCGCCCGGTTTTCGATCACTTCGGCTTCAGCGATCAGCCGGTCGTCTTCCTGGTCGAGCAGCTTGAAATCCTCTTCGGAGACCGACTCGTCCTGCATCTCAGCCTCGAGTTCGCTGCGGCGTTGCTCGATTTCGTGCAGGCGGGCAGCTTGTTCGTCGGTCAGCGCCGGTGGCTGGAGGATGGCGCGATAGAGGCCGTGCGCGGCATTGTGCGCATAGTTGCTGGCGATCGGGCGGATCCAGGCCAGGCCCATTTCCTCGCCGATCCGTTTGGCCTCGGCTTCCATGATCTCGCCGGCCAGACGGTGCGCGATTTCTGGGTTGATCCAGCGATCGTTGCCGTCGGTGAACAGGTCGCCATCGACCTTGCCGCCGGCTTCGATATAGCGGGCCTCGCCCACCAGGATGGCGATCGGATCATTCGCCTTCAGCGTCTCGTTAGCGATGACACGGCGAATGGTGTCGGCGTTAACATGGTTGTTCTGGTAGCTGTTCCAGACCAGCAGCTGCTTCTCCTGATTCTCGGTCGATGCGTAGGCCTTGGCGACATCGAGGGTGATCTCGCCGGCGCTCAGTGCTTCGAAGATCGGTTCGGCGAGCGAGGCGAGCCGGAGACGGCCTTCCACGAACCGCCGCGTGACGCCGAAACGCTTGGCAACGGCATCGATGTCGCCGCTGGTACCGATAAAGTGCTGGAACGCACGGCACTCCTCGGCAGGCGTCATCTTGAGCTGTTGAAAGTTGGTCGCGGTCGAGGTTTCGGAAAGCGTCGCCTCGTCTGCCTGAAGCACCATCACTGGCACGTCATAATCGTCGGCCTTGATCGTGCCGGCATCGGCGAGGCGCTGCAGTGCGCGAAGGCGCCGCCCGCCGTCGAACACCTCGAAGGCACCGCGGGGTTTTTTCGCGGGCGTGACGAGCAGGTTCTGGAGAACGCCGCGCGCCTCAATGTCGGCCGCCATCTGCGGGATCTGCAGCTTCTCCTCAGGGAGACGGCGAACGTTGATCGGCGAGAGCCGGAGCTTGCTGAGCTTGATGGTCTGGATCACTGGGGTAACTCCTTCTGGCATCCGGCGCATCCCGGACACCATCCCCGCTCCCCCTCACCTCTCTCCCAGGGTCGCCTTCGGGCCGTTTGGGCAAGGCTGTCCGCGCTGATCAACCGCTGCCAAGCAGGATCCGATCGAGCGTTTCCGCAGCAGTCGGCACCGGCAGGAAGACGCGGGTCCGGTATTGGATCACCTCGGTGAAGCAGCCGATCGACTTGAGCCACGCGAGTTGCTCTGAGGGCGCGCCGACCAGCTCGATGCGTGGGCTTCCGTTCACCCGCGCCCGCCGGATCGTCATTGGGAATGGCCGCGACAGGTCGACGGCCCGGCCCGAGAATGCGGACTTGACGATGTCCTGCGGCGGCATGTTCTCGGCACGGTCGATGCCAAGCTTGGTAAAAAGCTGGACGATATGCTCGTCGAAGACGAGGCGGCCGAGCCAGCTATTGCCCGCCTTGTCGGCGATGCGATTGACGACAAGATGGTCGCTCGGAAGCGCGGACCAGATCGGGAGCAGCAGCCCGGTCGCGAGGCGCACGGTTTCTGTATCGACTTTGTTGGCGGCTTCCTCGGCTTCCTCGCGCCATTTGGCGGAGAAGGCTTCACGGTCGATCAAGGTCCAGGCGCTCTCGAACAGTTCCTGCTCCCGCATATATTCGCGCCGCGTCGGCCGCATCAGCTCGATGCGCGGAATGGGCGTTCCCTCCTTCTCCTCCATGAGGGCGCGCGCCCGTGTCTGAAGCGCGACCTTGCCGGATTTGGTGTTGGTCAAGAACTCGGCAGTCGCATCGCTGTCGGCGATATGAAGGATGCGCTCCAGCGACACGGGGACGCGCCGATGCTCGATCTCGATCGTCAGGAGATGCGATGTCGCCCCGCTGACCGCATCGGTGCGCAGCAGCGTGTCTTCGATCAGCGCCGCCTTGTCGACGAGGATGGTCTCGACACCGACATCGAGACGCCCCGCTTCGCGCGCGGCCGAGACGCGGGTCTCCACGAGCGAGAGGAATTCGTCGAAGATCTTGTTCTGCAGGCCGATCGGCAGGGCGAGGATGCGATTGAGCCACCGCTGGATAGGCGGCAGCTCATCCTTCATCACGCCGTCCTTGTCGCAGAGCTCAAGACCGGTTCGGCTCTCGAATTCGGCATGGCTGACGCTGGTGAGCTTGCCGCCGACCAGCAGATGGAACCAGCTCACAAGAGCCGCGCAGGCATATTCGCTTTCGAGATTGTCAGCCGGATCGAACAGATTTTGCCCGCCTGTCTGCCGCTGGCCGCGCGTGAGCGCGCCGAGACTGTCGAGCCGCCGCGCGATTGTGCTGGTGAAGCGGAGTTCGCCTTTGCAGTCGGTCGTAACCGGCCTGAACAACGGGGTGCTGGCTTGGTGGGTCCGGTGCGTCCGGCCAAGGCCCTGGATAGCGCGATCGGCGCGCCAACCTGGCTCGAGCAACAGGTGGACCCGCTGCTCCTGGTTCGCGACGTCGCGGGAGGCGTGGTACGATCGTCCTGTTCCGCCGGCATCCGAGAAAACCAGCATGCGCTTGCGGCCCTCCATGAATGCCGCCGCCTCGGCCTGGCTTGTTCGGGTCGACCGGGTCTCGAGCTTCTGGCGACCGTCGCCCGCCGAGATCAGACGCTTGGTGCGCCCCGTCACTTCGGCGACGCGATCATGTCCGAAGTGCTCGAGAAGTCCATCCAGTGCCGACATGATCGGCGGCAGGGCGCATAGCTGCTCGATGAGGTGGTCGCGTGCGGCTTCGGCTTCCGGATTGTAGACCGGATTGCCGTCCTCGTCTTCCATCGGAACCGAGCGCGGGGTGCCGGTATCGTCGGTGAAGACGCGCATCTGCCGGGTTGGGAAAGCCCGCTCCAGATAGTCGATGACATATTCCTTGCAGTCCGCCATTATCTCGAGCGGAGCGGCAGGAGGCTCGGATTTGCGTCGCTTTGTCATGATTTCACTCCAGATAATTACGGCTCCTCCAACCAAACTGGTCGAAGGAGCCGTATTCGACAGTGCCGATGACTTGGTGGCCATCGTCAGTGCATCGCGGCGCATTCGGCACCGAATGCGCTACTTCTGAAGCGCCCCCTCCACTCTCGCTGCCATCACTCTGGGAGGAGATGATCGGGGCGAATCGCCGGATTGTTCAGTGAGATCAAAATGACCAACCTGCGGTCTGGATGAGAAGCCATACACCGATCACTAGGAACAATGCTGCGGCGATCATGCGCACGATCTTCAAAGGTACATATTTCAGCACTTCGTGGCCAAGGAACACAGCGGGGACATTCGCCAACATCATTCCCAAAGTCGTACCGGTCGTAACGGCGATGACATCATGGAACCGAGCGCCCAGAGCGATGGTCGCAACCTGGGTCTTGTCCCCCATCTCCACGAGAAAGAAGGCAATCAGCGTCGTCAAGAAGGCGCCGAACCGAGCAGGCTTCTCCTGATCTTCATCGAGCTTGTCCGGGATCAGCGTCCACGCGGCCATCGCGATAAAGGAAGCTGCAATGGCATAGCGGAACCATTGCCCATCCAGGATTGATGCAACTTCTGATCCGACCAGTGCCGCCAAGAAATGATTGGCAACGGTCGCGGCAAATATGCCACCGACAATTGGCAGTGGTTTACGAAACCGGGTTGCCAATACGATTGCCAGCAACTGTGTCTTATCGCCGATCTCGGCCAACGCCACGACCGCTGTCGAAGTGAGTAATGCTTCCATGTATAGTCTCCGGGCCAGGCGGCAGTAACGAACCAACAGACATCGATCTCGCCGCCCAGCCCTGAGCGGAGAATCGATGCCATTGGTCTCGCCCAAGCGGTCTCCCGCTTCCCTCGCGCCACGGCCTCTCGACCGAGTATGTTGACGCGGGGGCCCGCTCGATCGAGCGACTGGCTACTCCCCAGATGACAGCGGCGATCTAGACGCATGCATCCCACCGCACAACCTTGAAATGCGGATGCCTTAGCGCTGCTCGACAGTCAGATGAGCAATCTCGTGAACGACAGACAAGCGTGATCGTACCGCTTCACCGGTCATCCCCGCAATCGACACGATGGCAGCGTGGGCACCGGGTCCAACTCGCCAAACGTGCAGATCAGTGATCCGTGCCCCTCCGGATTCTTCAAGGATCTCGCGAATCTCGACTTCAATCTCGGTCTCATGGGCATCTAGAAGCACGCTGGCAGTATCGCGCATAAGCGACCAGGACCATGCAGCAATTACGATTGCACCGACAATGCCCATCACCGGATCGAGCCAAGTCCAACCGAGATAACGCCCACCCAGCAAAGCAGCAATGGCAAGCACCGAGGTCAGCGCATCGGCGAGAACGTGGACATATGCTGACCGCAGGTTGTTGTCGTGATGATGGCCATGGCCATGGCCGTGGTGATCATCGTGTTCATGCACGTGACCATGATCGTGCCCGTGATGATGTCCACCGCCAAGAAGCATCGCACTTGCCAGATTTACCGTAAGCATCCGCCGAAGGCCGCGGGGATCACGGTTGACCGAGTTCGGCTAGGCGTTCTTGGATGAACTCGATGCCGTCGTCGGTGAAGGCGTGGATCGAGGGATCATTGTCATCGGCGCTGTCGATGACCGAGAGGCAGCCGTCCTTCGGGCGCATAGTCTCGGCGAGCTCCTCGATGATCACCTGTTCGACGCCGAGCTTTTGCGCGACGAAGCGGGCGGTGAACACCATCGAGACGTAAGGCATCAGGCAGCCTTGGCGATCGGCGCGGCGGTGGCGGCCCAGTTCCACGGGAGCAGCTCGTCGAGCCGGCCTTGCGGGATGGCGGCGATGCGGGTGAGCACGTCGGTGAGCCAGGCCTGCGGATCGACATCGTTGAGGCGCGCGGTGGCGATGAGCGAGTACATCAGCGCAGCGCGCTCGCCGCCGCGATCGGACCCGGCGAACAACCACGACTTCCTGCCGAGTGCGACGCCTCTTAAAGCCCGTTCCGCGGCATTGTTGGTCAGACAGATGCGGCCATCGTCGAGGAAGCGGGCGAACGCGGCCCAGTCTTTGAGCATGTAATCGATCGCACCAGCGACGGGGTTGTGGCGGGCCAGCGCGGCGCGCTGGTCGCGCATCCAGCGTTCGAGGTCGGCGACGAGCGGCACCGTCGTGATCTGGCGCTGCGCGAGGCGACGATCGACATCGGCGCCGACAATGCCGCGCTCGACATCGAAGATCGCATCGATGCGGCGGACCGCCTCGGCCGCGATCGGCGAGACGATAGGCTTCTTGCGCCGCTTGAGCTGCCCGGCGACGTCGGCGAGATCGAAGAACTTACGGCGCGCATGCGCCCAGCACAGCGCGCGCGTGACCGGCGCCGGCTCACGGGGCGCGCGGAACAGCTCGTTGTAACCGGCATAGGCGTCGGCTTGGAGGATGCCGGTGTACCCTGCGAGATGGTCCCGAGGATGCACACTGCGGCGGTCGCGCGAATAGCGGAACAGCGCGGCCGGTGGGGCGCGACCGCCGAACGGCCGATCGTCGCGGACATAGGTCCACAAGCGGGCGACATCGGTCTTGACCGGCGCCAGCACCGGGATCGTCGTGTCGTCGCCATGCAGCCGCTCGGCGGCAAGCACATGCGCTTCGATCATCAGGTAGAGCGGGCGGAGCACCGCGGCGCAGGCGCCGACCTGATCGGCGAGCGTCGACAGGCTGAGCTCGACGCCTTCGCGGGCATAGCGGTCGCGCTGGCGGTTGAGCGGCTGGTGCTGGCCGAACTTCTCGAACAGGATCATGGCGAGCAGGCTCGGCCCGAACATGCCTCTCGGCGTGACGTGGAACGGCGCCGGCGGCTGGGTGATGCGCTCGCAGGCCCGGCACGAGAAGCGCTCGCGCACGGTCTGGACGACCTTCCACTGCCTGGGGATCACCTCGAGCGTCTCGGTGATATCCTCGCCCAGCTTCGACAGCCGATCCGAGCCACAGCACGGGCAGTTGGCGGGTGCGGGAATCACGACCCGCTCGCGCGGCAGATGGTCGGGGAATGCTCGGGGCGACGAGCGTCGGCGCACGAACGCCTCGACGTTGGTCCCTTCAGCGGCGCGTGCAGCCAAGGCCTCGTCTTCGGCGGCGGTCGCCTCGGCGTCGATGAAGGCGAGCTCGAACTGGTCGATGAGCCGGCTGCCGCGTTCGGATCGCTGGCCGTAGAGTGCGCGGCGCATCTGCGCGTTCTGAAGCTCGAGCAGCGCATTGCGGGCTTCAAGGTCGGCGGCGGTCGCCTTCGCGCGGGCCGCTTCTGCCATCGCTATCGCCGCCTCGTCACGCGCTGTGGCGAGCGCCTCGCGCATACCCTCCAGGGTGGTCGGATCAGCCCCCTTCTCCACGCCTGCGTGGATAGCACAAAACGCTAGAATCCGGGAGTAATTACGTCGCGGAAATGACTCACCCCGCCGCGCGCGGACGCCACGTCATCTGCGGATTACGCCAGTCGATCCCTTCGAGCATGCAGGCCATCTGCGAGGGCGATATCGCGATCACGCCGTCGCCCAAAAATGGCCAGATGAACCGCCCGCGGTCGAGCCGCTTGGCGTAGAGCGACAGCCCGACGCCGTCGTGCCAGAGAATCTTGCAAAGGTCGCCCTTGCGGCCCCGGAATATGTAGAGATCGCCAGCGTGGGGATCGCGCTTGAGGCTCTGCTGCACCTGCAACGCCAGGCCGTGCATGCCGCGACGCATATCAGTCACTCCGGTCGCGATCCAGATCCGGACACCGCCGGGAACCGGGATCATCGCCGAAGCGCGCGCAACGCACGCTCGACCAGCGCCGGTGGCGCATCCGATGCGATCCTGATCATCACACCCTCAAGCTCCACCGTCATCGCTGCGGGTCGCTCCGACGACGCCGTGGCCGGCGCCGGAGCCGAGTCAGCCTCGGGGCCGACAAGAAGCGGGGCGAAGCCCGCCGACGCAGCCTCCGCGCACAGCCGTCGCCGCCAGCGATAGAGCAAGCTCGGATCTACATCATGCCGCCGCGCAACCTCGCTGACGCACATGCCCGGCGAAAACGCCTCCGCCAAGATCGCCAGCTTCCGCTCTTCCGGCCACATCCGGCGACGCTCGACGCCGGAAATTATCGTCATCTGGCTCATCGCACCGCCGCTAACACCAATGCAAACACCCGCGCCTGCACCAAGGCTAACGTCAGCCGATCACCCCATCCTCACAAGGCGGCCTCCACCGGAGGGATACGATTTACCAAAAGGCCAACGACCGCGATGATCGTAGCTTCGGAAAATGCAACGGGACGGGGGTCAAGCAGACGCTGAACGGATTCCACTGCAATGCCGAATGCGACCAGGCCCAGAACAAGCGCGGAAGCGAAACCGGCGAGATCGCCAACTTTGCCCGTGCCGAACGAATATCGACGGCTGTTCGCGTGCTTGCGAGCATATGAATAGGCAATCGCAGCCACGCCCAGCGCGCCAGCATGTGTTGCCATATGAAAACCGTCGGCAAGCAATGCCATCGAGTTGTAAACGGCTCCTGCGAGTATCTCGATTACCATCATCCCTGCCGTCAGGACTACGACCCAAATGGTGCGTCGAGCGTTGGTGTCGTGGGCCTCGCCCAAGAAGACGTGATCGTGGGTTAGCTCGTCGAGCTCAGCGTCAAGGGACATATTCTGAGTTCCTATTTTGCGTAACGGCGGATCGCCGCGATCAGTTCGTCGGCCGCTTCAGCGCGCGCGGCATCGCTGAGACCGGGCCGAGCCAAATGTTGCTCGATGTGATCACTGAGCAGTTCGTCCATTAGTCCGCCTACGGCTCCGCGGACCCCCGCGACTTGATGCAGGATCTCACCGCATGTGGTCTCGTTGGTAATCGCCCTCTCGATAGCGGCGACCTGACCGGAAATCCGCCGCACCCTTGCGAGGAGGGCATCCTTGTGGGACTTGATGTGTGCCATATAGGATACCCCCCTATCCTATATGGCACGGTCATGAAAGTATCTTGCGATGCAATCATGCATTGCGGCTCCCGCACTGACGGCGAACGTCGGTGAGCATGGTGATCAAGGCATCAGTTGGTGGCTTAAAGTGCCCGGGCTTGATGGCTGGGGCGCTGTGGGTAGCAAGAATCTGTAGCTTCTCCTCGGGATCAGCTCGCAAATAGGTCTCGGTGCTTTGGATGCTGGCATGGCCAAGCCACAACGCGACCTTGCGGATGTCCCCGGTCGCCGCGAGCGTGTGCATTGCGCAGGAATGACGCAGCACGTGGGGCGTGACCCGCTTGCTATGGATCGACGGCTGTTTTGCTGCGGCAGTCTTGACGTGTTCGGCCAAGCGGAATGCGAAGCCATCGCGGGTCAATGGCTGCCCGTTCGCATTGAGGAATATCTCGGTTGCCTGCACTTGCGGGCGGATCGCCAGCCAGGCGCGCAATGCGAACTGTGTCTCCTTCCATAGCGGCAAGACCCGTTCGCGGCGGCCCTTGCCCATGATGTGCACGGTGGACAGCGAGCGGTCGGGGAAATCGCGCAACTGCAGCGACACCAGTTCCGACACCCTGAGCCCGCCTGCATAGGTCAGATGCAGCATCGCGCGGTCACGGGTGCCGAGGCGTGTCCGGGGATCAGGAGCATCGAGCAATGCCTTAATCTCGACCCGGTCGAGGTAGTCGATCAGCGCCTTGTCGGTCTTCTTGGTCGGAATAGCTCGAACGCGAAGGGCTTGGTCCAGACAGGCTGGAAGCCGATACTCGATGTACCGGAAGAAGGATCGGATCGCGGCGAGTCTGCCATTGCGCGTGCGCACGCAACTGCCACGTCCGGTCTCGACATGGTCCAGGAAGGCCATGATCATGTCTGTGCCGAAGTCTTCGATCTCGAGATCCGTCGGGCGACGCTTCAATCGATCGGCGGCGAACTTTACCAGCAGAACAAAGCAGTTGGCATAGGTCTTCACCGTGTGCGGGCTGACTGCGCGCTCCCGCGGAAGATGTTCGCGCAGATATGCCGAGAGATGGGGTGCAAGGGCCGTCATGCCGCTTCTCCCAGAAAAAGTTGTTCGCTCGAGGCAGCAATGTCGCGCAGCAGCACCGGAGTGGCTTCGAGATACCAATAGGTGTTGGCGACCGAGGCGTGTCCCAGATAAACGCTGAGCCCCGCCATGTGATGCGCCACGGCTTCCCTGTCCGGCGAACACGACTCCAGGGAGCGCACGGCGAAAGTATGCCGCAAATCGTGCAGCCGCATGCCGGCTGTTCCGGTTGGTCCACGATATCCGAGCTGCCGTGCCAACCTCACGAACACGACATGGGCGCGCACCTTGTGGGGTGCTCGTCCTCGGATCGTGACGAAGAGGTCGTTGCCGGTAGCACCGAGCCTTGCCCGGGTGGAAAGATAGGCTTCGAGTGCCTGCCGGGTCGACGGCTGCAAGGCAATGAGCCGCTGCTTGCCAAACTTGCCATTGCGGATGATCAAGCCATCCTCGACCAGATCAGTGCACTGCAGAGCCAGCGCTTCGGATATCCGGAGCCCTGTCGCCGCCAGCAACCCAAAGAGGTAGTGGTACGTGAATGGGCTGATGGTGCCCCGTGGCGGCAAGTCCAACGCCGCCGTCATGATCGCTTGAACCTGTTGGGCTTCAATTATCGTCGGCGTTGGCCGCGGTCTTTTGCCCCGGCCGAATACGCCTGCAGGCGGGACTTCGTGTTGCAAATCCTCGGCGTGAGCGAACAGGCTGAAGTTGCGAACGGTGTTGAACCGGGTCTGGGCCACGTACTGCGATGTCGATGTGTGACACCAGTCGTAGATCCGCTGGATCTTAGTATATCGGTCACCGACCCCTTCGGCGAAAGCCGCGTAAAGGCGCAGCAATCGCTCCTGTTCCGCAAACTTCCGTCCCAGGCTCCGGTGCAGCGCCACGTATCTGGCAATGTGGGTGTTCAACATGGCAGGTCTCCTGGCCAGGGCTGCGCGATCTTCATGAGCATCGGCAGATCGACCTTGGCGTAGATGGCAGTGGTCTCGGGCGTGCTGTGGCGCAGGATGGTCCCGACGGACTCCAGGCCTGCGCCCGCGCGCAGCAAGTTGGTAGCAAGCGAATGCCGGAATATGTGCGACCCGGTCGGCACCCCATCGATTCCGCCGCGCTCTCGCGTGCGTGCGACGATCCCAGCAATCTCGGAGGGCGAGCGGAACGAACGGAACGGGGCTTGCGAGCGCAAGAACACGTGCTGATCGACGGACTTGGGGCGGGCCGCGACAATATAATCCAGGATCGCGTCGCCAACGTCTTGCTGCAAAGGCAGCCGGTCTGGCCGCCGCGTCTTGCCCTTCACTGTCAGATGACCGGAGCGCCAGTCGATGTCGTCGAGGCGCAAATCCCGGATATCACTGGCACGCAGGCCAAGCCTGGCGAGCAGGAGAATGATGGCCTTGTCGCGGACTTCCACCGGACGACCTGTCGGACAAGCCGCAATGATCTTCTCGATCGTTGCCGGGTCGACGTGGCGGGGTAGCGCCGAAAGGCGGTATCGCTGGACCGAGGGGATCGCGTGCAACAGCGCGGGCTGACAATCGCCCTGTACGATCAAAAACCGAATGAAGCTCCTTATGATCGTGACGAGCAGAGACGCGGAACCAGGCGTCTCCTTGCTTCGTCGTTCGAACGCGCGCCTGAGAGTGGCCGCATCCCATTGTGACGGCTCGCCCAACATGGGCATGAGCCGAGCGATCTCAGCCTTGTAGCGGCGGATCGTCTCTTCGCTGGCGCCGCGGTGCTGTAGAAGCCAGGCGAGGTATGCCGACATATGCGGGTCAGCATCGGTCACTGGCTGAATCGAACGGATGGCACCCTTGTGGCGCAGAAACTCGACGAAATGCCGAGCACATCGCCGCCGCCGCTTCGCCCCCGATGGAACTAGCTTGCCTCGCTTGCGCCAGACCGGACAGCGACAATCATGCACCGCGTACTGGCCGATAATCTTGTCGTCGACATCATCCCAGCGCCGCCTGGATATGCGGAGCCACGCGGCAAAGTGCTCGGCCTCCGACCGGTAGCTTTGCGACACTCCCGGAGCGAGTTGGAGATCGTCGATGCTATCCGAATAGTCGGCGAATTGGCGCCCCAGCTCGTCGATCCCGTCAGCGACAACGATGTGGCCCTGGTCTTCAAGAAACCGAATGAAACGCCGGACGCGCGCTGCAAGATCGGCTTTGTAGGCAGGTTCTTGCGCGCAGTAGCCTGAGCATCGGCATCGATGCTTCTCAAACCGGTGCGCAACCCCATCGTCGATCTCCCCGACTACAATCCCCCTCAGCTCCAGCCAGTGCAGGAAATGGCGGACCGCTGCGCCGTACAGGATCGCACGAGCCGATCCCTCGTCAACTGAAAGAGAGGAGAGGAATGCGGCGAGTAGGGCGTCGGGACTGGGCGGATCTTCGAACCTGCTCGGCGCAGGCCGAAACGACAAAAAAGAACTTCTTGGCATGGTGGTTCCTTCGACTTGTTGAGGTCGAAGGAACGATAATTATCTGGAGTGAAATCATGACAAAGCGACGCAAATCCGAGCCTCCTGCCGCTCCGCTCGAGATAATGGCGGACTGCAAGGAATTCCTGTAATGCTGAGGTCCACATTAGACATATTCGCGCGGCGACAGGTCGATCTCGAGATCGGCGCGCTCGTCGGGGCTGAGCGCGCCAAGACGGCGATCGAGGATGGATTCGGCCGTGGTCACCAACTGCATCACGACGGATTGTCCGCCCTCGAGATGTTGCTGGGCCGCAGCGATGACGGTCGGCAGTTTCATCGACAGCAGGACCTGTCCGAAGAAGCGCTGCTTGGTCGACTCGAACCGCGAGCGTGCCGAGGCTTTGGCACCACTGTTGAGCGTCGCGTTCTCCAAGCCGTCAACGACGGCTGTCAGCTCGAGTGCCTTCTCCATGTTCTGATGGATGATTGATTATCGCGAGGAAGCGGTAATGCGGAGGAGCGCGGCGTAACCGGCGAATTCCCATGATAGTGTGCGCAGTTGCTGCG
>NZ_JARFNJ010000028.1:0-15497 GCF_029167165.1 Sphingomonas pollutisoli | reverse complement strand
CTGAACGTCTCACGCAATGTGAGCCGGAAACCGCCCTTTATTGCAGTTCCGGGCGATCATTATTGCAAGCCGCTACAGCTATCGGTCAGGGCACGCAGATGCCCCTGCATCTCGCGCACCGTCCTGATCGCCTTGTCGCGCGTCCGGTTTTCCGCGCGCCGCACCATGCTGCCTAACAGCTTGTCGAACATCGTGAGCGCGGCATCGGTCAAGATTTCCTCGAGGCGAATGGTTGCGGCCACTAGCGTCGCATGACGACGCAGCGGAGCGAGTTCACCGAGGTGCTGTGGCGTGATCCGAACTGCCTCGTCGGCCAGTCGGTCGAATGTCACCGATGGGATCATGCCAGCACGCGCGGGATCAAGGCCGAGCATCCGGATATGATCGAGCCGCTCGAGCAACCGCAAGATGTTCCGCGGTGCCGGCGATTGCGGCGCGTTGCGCAGCCAGGCCAGCCATGTCGTTCCCTGATCCGATCGCCGGGTCAGCAAGGCATCGAGCATCGCGAGCTTGTCAGGCTCGATGCCCCTGGTCAGGATTTCATGGGTGAGTTGTTCGGCCTGCTGACGCGCGTGCCTGACGATCGCCTCGATGACCGCGGGCGGTGGCAGCAGCACCCGTCGCCGACGCAGTTCATCGACGACGGTGCCGGCGAGCAGGAGAGGCTCGGTGACGGTCTGCGCAACTGGCATCGCTAAGGCCACGATCCCACGAAAGTGGTTTCGGTCGAACGCGGCATACCCGAACCGCTGCATAAGTTCGGCCAGATGTGCGCGGCGGGTTTCATCGCGACGCGCGTAATCGTCGAACGCCGTCGCCGGCACGTCGATCTGATCGGCGACGAAGGCAAGGATGGCACCAGGTGGTTTCTCACCCGCCTCCAGCACGCGGCCCGGCCAGCGCATATAGAGCAGCAGCATTGCGAACCCGAGCCGGCTCGACGCTCCTCGGCGCTCGCCGACAAGATCGAGATCCTCGCGGCTAAGGGTGAAGTGACGGGCGACCTCCCGTTCGTCGGTCAGAGGATCGTAATGCTGCACGAGCGCCTCGCGTGTCAGCAACCGCCGCCTTGCCATGCGCTACGACCTTTCCCGCCCTGTCCGTCAGACGGTCCTCTGGCGGTCAGCATGAATATGTCCGTCAACTCTGGACCTACGATGGCGATTCGGACAAGAATGCAAATCGATGGGAAAACGGACAGATCGGGACCGGCCTTGGCGCTGATCGGCTATGCACGAGTCTCTACCGGCGACCAGAAGCTGGCGCTCCAGCATGACGCGCTGAATGCAGCCGGATGCGAGCGCATCTTCGATGACCATGCGTCCGGCGCGAAGACCGATCGACCAGGACTGGCCGAGACGTTGGCCTACCTACGTGATGGCGACACGCTGGTCGTGTGGAAGCTCGACCGGCTCGGTCGCTCGATGAGCCATCTGATCGAGAAGGTTGGCGAGCTTGCCGCGCACGGCGTGGGCTTCCGTTCGTTGACCGAGCAGATCGACACCACCACGTCGGGTGGCATGCTGGTGTTCAACATCTTCGGCTCGCTCGCTCAGTTCGAGCGCGATCTAATCCGCGAACGCACCAACGCCGGGCTGAAGGCCGCACGGGAGCGGGGGAGCCTTGGTGGGCGGCGCCCCGTCATCACGCCTGACAAATTGCGCAAGGCACGCGCTCATATCGCGGCAGGGCTGACTGTCCGCGAGGCGGCCACGCGGCTCAAGGTTGGCAAAACCGCGCTCTACAAGGCGCTCGAAGGCACCGCTGCCAAAACCGCAGTCAAAGTATGAGGAAAGAGTGATGCACGAACGCGATCCCAACATCGTCGCCTCGAGCCTGTCTGGTGTCGTCACCGAGCAGGGCGTCACCGTGAAAGTGAACATCATCCGGTTGGAAAATGAGCCGGGCTGGTCGCTCGAAGTCGAAAACGAGCATGGAACGTCTACGGTCTGGGACGACCTGTTCGCGACTGATGATGCCGCGCATGCCGCTTTCCGCCAGACCGTCGATGAAGAAGGTATGCGCGCCTTCCTCGACCAGGCTGTCGTCATCCCTTTTCGGCGTTAGCAGAGACGCCGTTCACCGTTCGTTCGATCCTAGCGTACGTAAACATCACTTTCGTGCAGTGACCCCGATATCGCGCGCGACCAAGCCGGGCAGGATCGTCCATGCGAGGATGCCGATCGCCGCCCCGCCCAGGCCGAACCATAGTTGCCGGTTCTTCTGGTCGGCCCGTGTCCATGCCGATCCGGCGATGGCGCGAAGTTCGGCCATGACGCGGGCCTTGTCCTCGCCGGCTTTAACGAGCGCCGCCTGATCCTCACGCCGGGCGGCGTTGCCCGCTGCGGCGATGCGCTGCGCCATCTGCTCGGGCGTCATAGCCAACGCCGGACTCCGCGCGATCACGTCGTTGATCACCGCGATCCGGTCGGCTGTGGCGTCCACGCTTTGCTGCATCCGCCCCAGCGTCTCGGTATAGTCGGGAACGTCGATATGCGCCCGCTCGGCCGCCAAGCCCTCCAAGGCACGGCGTAGCAGCGCCAGCTCGCGGTCCTGGCCTTCGATCACGGCGCGCAACTGGTCGAACGCCTCCGCCGGATCGTCGCCGTCCTGAATATCGTCGTCCATCACTTCCCTTACCGGCTCATGCCATGATCGCGGTCGCGCCCAATCGTAACCGACTGCGCCAGCTCGTTTGCGATCGACCGGCCGCGCTCCATTTTCAGTTCCAGCTCAGGCGCGCGACGGTGCAACGCGGATTCGAGCTGCGGGTCGCGGTGCAACCCGCCCGCGATGCCCTCCATCCGCTTGCCCAGCTTCTCCGCGCCCGCACGGTCGCCAGCACGCTCCATGCTGGCCCGCGCCTCCTTCATACCCTGCCACTGCTCCACGAACCGGCCCGCGCGCTTCTCCGGGTCGATGCGGACCTGACGCTCCGTCTCCATCGCCTTGGCCGCGCCGCCCGTGTTGCCCTCGGCCGCGTCGCGCGCGAGCCGGGGGTCGCGCTCGATCGCGCTGGCAAGGTCACGCGCGCCATGCGGCCGCACCTGGTCGAGCGCGTCGCCGGCCTTCGCCAGCGCCTGTTCCTGGTGCGCCAGCACCGGCAATCCCTTCGCCCGCATCCGCTCCATATCAGCAGCGGCGCGGCCATAGCGTTCGATCGCCTTCGCCTGCGAGGGCGCAAGCGGCCGATCGGCTACGACGCGCTCGGCCGACGTCGCCCGCTCCGCTGCCGGCTTCGGCCGGAACCCGTCGAACATGCCCCTGGCCTTGTCGCGGACCTTCTCCACCACCTGGCGCGCGAGTTCCGGGAACCGGATCTCGCGCCGATCGGCGAACGCGCGGGCCTGGTCCTGCTCGGGCTTGGCGTAATCGCCCGCCATGTCCTTGCCCCGGTCGCGCGACAGGGCGCGGACGAGCTGGCGCTGATCGATGAAGTCGTCGCGGCCATAGTGGAGCTGCACGTCGTCACGATGCCGCGACAGGCCGACATAGGCGCTGTGCCGGTCCATGCCGGGGGTGGCGAGGACATGCGCGCGATCCACCGTCACCCCCTGCGATTTGTGGAACGTCGCCGCATAGCCATGATCGACATGGGCATAGTCCTTAGTGTCGAATGAGACCCCGCGCCCGTCATCGAGGCGGACCGCCATGCCCTCGGGCGATACCCGCTCGATCGTCGCCAGCGTGCCGTTCTTGACCCCCATGCCGCGCTCGTTGCGAAGGAACATGATGCGGTCGCCGGTCGCGAACTGTCGCTCGCCGCGCTCGGCCTTCACCGTCACGTCGTCGCCAAGGTCGCCGCTCGCGCGCAACCGGTCGCGCGCCTCGCCATTGAGGCTCTGCACCTCGGCGTTGGTGTGGGTGAGGATGATCCGGGTGCTTCCGGGTTCGGCCTGACGCGCGCGATCCCACCCATCCACCAGCTCGCGCCGCGCCGCCTCGCGGGTGTCGGCCGCGTGGACCATGCCCTTGCCGTCATAAGCGTGGATCGCCTCGCCGGTGCGCCCTGTCGCCAGCGCGCGCGTGGCGTCACGCTGCCAGTCCTCGCGCTGCCGGCGTATCTCGGTGATCTCGGCCGCGCCGTGGCGCTCGGCGACGCTGCGGAACGCCGCGCCGGCCTCGATCGCC
Organism: Sphingomonas pollutisoli; assembly: GCF_029167165.1. Classification (NCBI taxonomy): domain Bacteria; kingdom Pseudomonadati; phylum Pseudomonadota; class Alphaproteobacteria; order Sphingomonadales; family Sphingomonadaceae; genus Sphingomonas; species Sphingomonas pollutisoli. The sequence continues at coordinate 11,366 of NZ_JARFNJ010000028.1, read as the reverse complement.
TGCAACTGCTCAGGATCGCCTACCATAACCACCTTGGCCCCAGCGTCACGGGCTTGGGACAGCACCCGCTCCATCTGGCGCGAGCCGATCATGCCGGCCTCGTCCACCACCAGCACGTCCTTCGGGCCTAGCTGCTCGCGGCCCTGCCCCCATGCGTGCTCAAGGCTGGCGATGGTGCGGGACTGGATACCGGACCCGCCCTCAAGGTTCTCGGCCGCGATGCCCGACAAGGCCGCGCCACGAACCGTGTAGCCCTGCCCCTCCCAAGCCTCGCGCGCGATGCCAAGCATCGCCGATTTGCCTGAACCGGCATAGCCGACGACGGACGCCAGCCCGGCGTCGCCAGTGACGTGATCGAAGGCGTCGCGCTGCTCGCCCGACAGGACAAGGCCACGCCCCGCGGCCGCGCCGATCGCCGCGTCACGATGCCGATCGGCAACGCCATGCCCGGCGGTGCCCGCCAGCTCGTCGCTGGCCCGCTCAAGCCGGTTCTCCACCGCGATCATGTCGCGGCTGGTGAACCGCTCCTGGTCGCGGCCATCCTTCCCCAATGCGACCAGCTCGGGCGATGCGCGTACCGCCCCCATCACCTGGTCGAACTGCTCCTTGCCGTCGCTATGCCGGAACGCGAACGTCGCAAGGTCGCGGGTGGTGAAGGTGGCCTGCTGCCGCGTGATCGCGTCCAGTGCGATATCGGGATTGGCGATAATCTTCTCGCCGTTCTCGCGGGCGATGCGCGTGTGATCCTCGATCCGCTCGGCCTCAAGTCCCTGCTCCGGCCTGCGCGACGCAGCCGGGCCGATCTTGTGCTGCGGCTCCAGCGCGATGCCCTGGACCTCGTAGGAGCGATGATCGATCCGTCCCTCAAGTCCGAGTTCGGCCATGCGCTCGTTGACGTGCGTGCTCCACGCCTCGCGCCAGTCCTTCAACAGCTCGGTGCTGTTCCAGTCGCGGTTCTTCTTACCAAAGCCCTCCGGCCCAACGTCGCGCATTGCCAGCATGACGTGCGCGTGCGGCTTCGGGGTGCCGTCCTTCGCCTTGTCCCAATGCACATTCAGGTCCGCGACCATGCCGCGATCGACAAACTGGTTCTTCACGAAATCGCGCGTGAGCTGGACGCCCTGCTTCTCGTTCATTTCGCGCGGAATTGAGAACTCTACTTCGCGGGCAAGCTGCGCATCCTTGCGTTTCTCGCCTGCCTCTACCTCGTTCCACAAGATCGCGCGGTCGTTTAAACGCTCCGGTGCTCCCTCGGGCAGCATCACTTCCCGGTGAATCACACCCGCCTTGTTACTAAAATCGTGGTGGCGATTCTTGCCCTCATCAAACAGCCGGTCAGCCGAGCGGTAGGCCGCGCTGGCAACCGCGCTCGCGCCGGTGTTGCGGCTGATGACCTTAGCCGAGAAGTGGTAGATCGCCATGACGCTGCACATCCTGCCTTACTTAGCCCACGTCGGCAACGACGTATAAGCGCGCACTCACCACTCGCTCCGCTCCTGTTGATTGACTTTCGTCCGTTCCCGTTGTGGGTTGCCTGTCCGCTCTCGTTTGCTAGGCTGCGGTAAATCTGGCGCGAAAGGAGAAAGCACCATGCGAAAGGTGCGCGACTATGACGCGGAGCTGAAAGCGCTGGAGAGCCGCGCGAAGGCGATCAAGGCGCGCCGCATCGAACAGCTCGGCCAGCTCGTCACCGCAACCTGCGCCGACGCGCTCGACATGGAAACGCTCGCTGGCGCGCTGCTCGATGCCGTCGCCATGAAGGATGCGGAAGCGAAGGAGGTGTGGCGCGCGAAAGGCGCCGCCTTCTTTCAGCGGCGCGGGCGCAAAGGTAGCCGGACTGCTGGCGGCAACGGCGACGGCGGGAACGCGCAACCGGGCGCTGATCCAGCGTCTGGAAGCGGCGCGGCGTCGTAGCGATACGCGAGGCTGGGTCGTGCAACGCCGCGAACGCACCCGCCACCTGATCGAGCTGGGCGGGCTCGTCCAGAAAGCCGGCCTGGTCGAACTCGCCGACGACGATCGCGCGACGATCTACGGTGCGCTGCTGGAGCTGGCCGCCAAGGCACGGGGCGACGATGTCGGCGACACGCTCGCGCTCTGGAAACGGCGTGGCAAACGCGCATTCGACATGGAAGCCGGCGATGCTTCCCCTGCCCGATCGGAAGGATCGGTATGAAGCCTGCCGTCACCGAATACGCGCTCGATGGCGTGATTGAACGGCTGCTGCTGGCAGACTGGAAGGTTGCGGCGCTGCTGCTCGATGCTGCGGCGCTGGAAGCCGGTTTCGACCGGGTGACGATCGCGCGGCAGGTCCGCCATGTCGGTGCGTCCGGCACGGCCGATCTGGTCGTCCGCTATTGGCTGGGCCCCGCCTGCACTGCGATGCTGCTGGTGGAGAACAAGATCGACGCCGGTTTCACGCCCGACCAGCCCGCCCGCTATGCGATCAGCCGTGACGCGCAGCGCTCCTCGGTGCCCGCTATCGCTACCCTGCTCCTCGCGCCTGACGTTTATCTCGCCGGCTCCAGACTTGCGTCCGGCTTTGATGCTGCTGCGCCTTACGAACGCCTGCTGCCGCTGGCGTCGGGCCCGGACCGCGAGCTGATCGCCACTGCCATCGAACGCGCCGAAAGCCCCTATGAGCCGGTGCCGGTGCCGGAGGTGATGGACTTCTTCATCGGCTATGCGGAGCTGGCGCGGAGCGCCGCGCCGGACCTGGTGCTGAAGCGCAATCCGAACAGCGCCGGCGCACGCCCGGAAGCATCGCGGACGATCTATTTCGATGCGCGGCGCAGCGGCTTCGCCGGCTATGATTTTCTCCTGAAGGAAGGCCGGCCGGCGAGCCTGCGCGTTTCCCATCAATGTTGGGATTCCGGCGCACCGAACCCGAGCGTGAAGGCCATGCTCGACGGGTGGGCGCAGCACCTCCCGATCGTTTCACCTGTCCTTGCCCCTTCGCTGCGCGCCTCCGGCATCTACCTGCGAGCTGCCGGGCGCAGCCTGGCGCTCGTCCTCGATACCAAGCGGCTCGACAACATGCGCCCTGTCGCCGGACAGGAAACGGTGATCCTCGATGCCCTGTCGAAGCTCCAGCGCCTGCGGGATGCCTGGAACGGGCTGGAGGAACCCTTGCGCCGCGCAGCCGCGCTGGTGACGCACAAGGAGGCACCATGACCGCTCTCGACCTCGATGCGATCCGCCGGGAAGTCCGCGCACTGGATTTCGAACGCGGCACGCCGGCTGACGTGGCGGAATGGCGCGAAGCCGATGCCGAATCCCGCGCCAACCTCGCGATCGAGGGCATGACGCTGAGCGCGGATGACGAGGCGCTGTTCGACATGCTGCGCGACGAGGCGGTGCCCCCTCCCCTCGCCACGCAAATCATTCTCAAGCTGCTAGATCATCCCGACGCCGATCCCTCGCTGGCGATCACGCCGCTGGAACGGGTCTGCTGATGCCGGGGCCGCTCATCGGCGGACGTCGGCCGATCAGCTGGCGGCTCGCGATCGTCGTCTCGTTCGTCGCGGCCTATGCGACCGCGCGATGGCTGGAAGGCATCTTCGGCGTCGGGCAGATTTCCGGCACCGTGTCGTTCCTGGTCCTGGTCGGCCTGATCGGCGCGACCTGGTGGATCAATAGCCGGGCCGGCAACCGCAGGAATGAGCTGCTGGGCTCCGCCCGCTTCGGCAACCGTGCTGACGTGCGCAAGCTGGAAGCGAGTGGGGATCTCCTGATCGGCCGCGCCAAGGAATCTGGCAAGCTGCTGCGCTATGACGGCGCAGCGCACCTGCTGACGATCGCGCCCACCCGCTCGGGCAAGGGCGTGGGTACGATAATCCCCAACCTGCTCCTGCTTGACCGCTCGGTGGTCTGCATCGACCCCAAGGGCGAGAATGCCCGCGTCACGGCCCGTGCGAGGGCCAGCAAGGGCCTTGTGTGGTGTCTGGACCCCTTCGGCGTCTCCGGGCGTCCTGCGGCCCGCTACAACCCGCTGGCGCAGCTTGATCCCGCCAGCCCTGATCTGGCGGAAGATGCGCAGACGATCGCCGACGCGCTGGTGCATGATGCGCCGGGGCAATCGGGCGAGGCGCACTGGAACGAGGAAGCCAAAGCGCTGATCGCCGGCGTGATCCTGCACACCGTCGTCCACGAGCCTGTGTCCCAAGCCACGCTCGCGAATGTGCGCGACAAGCTCACCCGCGATCCCACCGGCTTCGCCGCATTGCTTGCCGACATGCAGGGCAGCCCCGGCGCGCACGGCCTGATCGCGCGCGCCGCCAATCGCCAGCTCGGCAAATCCGATCGCGAGGCCGCAGGCGTGCTGTCCTCGGCGCAGCGCCACACCCACTTTCTCGACAGCCCACGCCTGGTCGAAAGCACGTCCGCCTCCGATTTCCGCTTCGCGGACCTCAAGGAGCGGCCCGGCACCGTGTTCCTGTGCCTGCCGCCCGACCGGCTCGATACTTATGCGCGGTGGCTGCGGCTCCTGGTCGCGCAGGCCGTCACCGACATGGCGCGCTCCCCTGCCCGGCCGGAACGCCCGGTGCTGTTCCTGCTCGATGAGTTCGCCGCCCTCGGCCGACTGGAGCCGGTAGAGCGCGCGATGGGGCTGATGGCTGGCTACGGCCTCCAGCTCTGGCCGATCCTCCAGGACATGCACCAGCTGCGCGCGCTCTATGGCGAGCGCGCCGGCACCTTCTTGTCCAACGCCGGCGTGATCCAGACGTTCGGGGTCAACGATCATGCCACCGCCGACATGCTCTCGCGCACGATCGGCGACACGACGCTGGAATACGCAACCCTCAGCACATCGCGCGGCACGGGCTGGGGTGAAAATCGCGCCGCTCCTTCGGAAAGCGTCAGCACGCACGTCACGGCGCGGCGGCTCGTCACGCCCGACGAAATCATGCGGATGCCGGCCGACACGCTCCTGTTGCTGCGCCAGGGCGAACCCCCGCTCTGGGCCAGCAAGGTCCGCTACTATGAGCAGCGCGAGTTCGCCGGCCTGTTCGATCCGGCGTGATCGCACACACCCGTTCTGGAAGATCGAACGGTGAGCTTTGGGGTATCGCCTTCGCCGCCCTCTCCACCGGCGGGACGCTGAAGGTACGCATCGCCAGTTTCGCTTGGCTTCTTTCGGAAGCCCTGCGGCCGTTAGGCCGCTCTGGTGACGGCGATAGCCGTCACGGAACGAAGGCGCATTGGCCGGTAGGCCAATTCCGCATTGCTCTTCTCAGGTCACGGCTCTGGGTGCGTCCTGACGTTAAGAGATTCTGTTAAATAGGAATCGTTAAACAAGTTAAGCCTGTGGATAAGCGAAAATATCGCTTTCGGTACAATCACTTGCCACATCACCCGGTGGGTGAAACCACGTTATTCGGTGTGTGATCCCACGATAGCAGGGTGTGTGAAACCACGAACGGAAGGTGTGTGATCCCACGATAGTAAGTGGCTCCATATTTCCCTTCTCGGGGCGGCTTTTGACTCATCATCCAGGTCTCGTTGCCCGCCCGTCCAAAGCTGCGGTGTGTGAAACCACGATAGTCAGGAGCGGCGTGCAAGCCGGTCCATGAGGTCATCAACCTCGGAGGTTCTCCGGCGATCGGCCTCCAAGCGAGCACGCCGTTCCTGCTCGGCCTGGAGTTGCTCGGACAGCGCCAAGGCCTCCGCCTCCCCTCTCAACCGAAACGTCACGGCCGGGCTGCCATCTACGGTCGTAGCCATTTCCACCGCGTAATCAGGAAGCTGGTTTGCCTCGATGATCTTGCGCAGCATCCGGTTGAACTCTTTGGGCTTGCTGTCGCTACCGGTCTTGTCGCGCAACACCTCAACCCGGCACGTCCACCCGCCTCGCTGGTTGCCGGCGTGCTTGCGGGCGATGCGGTAAAGTGCTCGCTCCAGTCCTCCGGAGAGCAGGAAATAGTCGGGGTGCATGGTGAGCAGCGAGCGCTCCGCCATGATGCCTTCATAGACCCAATCAGACAGAGTGATGGTCAAACCACGGGGCTGGTCAGTGTCGGGGTCCACCTCCAAGGTCCATTTATCCAGCCAGTTGAAGCCTGCCTTGCTGCGCCGCTTGGGCGCGCGGATGGACGTAGAGATGGAAGTGGTTTGTAGTCGCTGGAGGGCCGCTTGCAGCTCCTGGTAGGCCCTCCCGCTGGTGTCGCGCTTGATCGCCCGCAAAAGGTCGTAAGATGTTGTATTGAGCGTCCTCGGAAGGTCGTTGATCCCCTGCTCACGCATTCGGTTCAGCGTCGAGGTGGCCCAGATGATGATATCGGCATCCCAGATCGTCGCCATGCCATAAGCCGGGATCGCTTCGATCTTCACCCAGGTCGCCCCATCGGGGCTGGTATATTCGATCGGCTTGACCCGCTTGCGCTTCTGCAAGGAGAAGAATGGTCGTTCCATCGTCTCCCGCTGATCCTTGAGCGGAAGGTCGCCCATGATCGGCAGAAAGAGATCAAACTCCGGATTAGGATCCTGCCGCTTCTTCACGTTTCAACCTTGCACGCTTGCAAGTGTGCAATATTGCACACCATCACCGGCCAAACTGCTGCTTAGCGTCATACTTGGCCACCAACTCGGCAATCGCTTCGGCCAGCAAGTCCTGATGGCTGCGCCGCGTCCGCGCTGCCAACACTCGGAAGGCCTCCGCAGTCGGGTCTGCCGGATCGAAATAGGCTCCGAGATGATACTTGCCGGGTCGTCGCCCGCCGGATCGTGCTGCCGGCTGTTCCGGTGCGGGGGAAGGCCGCGCCTCCGCCGCAGCGTCTTGCGCTGGCTTCTCCGGGATCGCCGGCGCGAGAAGAGATGAACGACGTGCCATATCAAACCTTCACATTTGCAGGTGTGCAGTCCTGCAAGACTTCAAACAGGAACTCACGCAGGGATGCAATCTCCTGAGCGGCTTTTCCCGCCGGCTCATGCTCGATGACGCCAAGCCCGTAAGGCCATGCTGCGCGATAGACGCTGCGCTCGCGCAGCACCGCGCGTGCGACTTTCAGCCCCGAGGCCTCAACCAAGGTCCGGGCATCTTCCAACAGCGCCGTGGCCGTCGGGGGTGCAGCATTGAGCACGACATAGCCGCTCTTGCCGGTGCTGCTGATGAGCTGGGCGGTGCGTTTGATCGCGTCCAAATCGATGAGGGAAGGGCGGCACGGAATCAGAACAAGGTCGGCGCGTTGCGCGGCGGCAACGGCTTCAGCGCCAGCGGCAGGTGGTGTGTCGATGATGGTGAGCGCAAAGCCATTCGCTCCGGCGGCATCGATCGCCTGATCCAGCCGCCGGGCGCTGATCGGCTCGACATGCGGCAGTTCGGCCTCACGGCGCTCACTCCATGCTGTGGCGCTCTCCTGCGGGTCGAGGTCGAACAGCGCGGTCTTGATACCGATGGATTGGGCAGCAACCGCCAGATTGACGGCCAACGTGGTTTTTCCAACCCCGCCCTTTTGAGCTGCTAGTGTGATTATTTGCACGTGTGCACACCTTCAATCTTGTTGGTGTGATATTATGCAGATTGGAAGGATGGCACAACCCATTGGAGTTCCGCCACCTGCCGTTAGCCTGACTTTTGCGATCTAGATTAGCCCGCCGCCTCATCGTCGCTGTCGAGCGCATCGTGGCGCATGGGTCCGTGGCCGTCGACCGGGCACAAGGGCGCGCCCGCTGTCTCCAGCCATTTGCGTGCCGTCCTGACGGTATAGCCGCACGTCGCGCATTCGCATTTCAGCATCCGCGCCGCTTGCTTCTTGGGCCGGGTGGTCTCCCCGTCAGTGTCGAGCCGAGCATGGGGCAGGGGGCCTGCCGCAGCGAGGATCGGTGCAATGGCGGAAAGGAAGGCGCCCCCGGGGGTGGTGGCGCGCATTGGCCCGACCAGCCCCAGCCCGACTGCGACCCGTTTAAACGCTCTCCCGTGTCCGGCCGCGATCCCGACCGCCGCGTGGACCAGCTCGTGCGCGAGGATCGCGGCGATCTGCGCTGGCATCGCATCAGGGGCGTGGGCAAGGTCGGGCCGGATGAATATCTCGAAATGCCCGTCGCCGCTGCGCCGGTTGTCCCAGCACTCGCCGATCGCCTTGCCCTTGGCTCCCCTGCTGGTGAAGCCGATCGCCACCCGCACGCGGGAGGGAAGGGGGGCGTCCAGCGCCTTGAATAGCGGCCCCATGCCGATCGCCACCCGGTTCAGCCAGCTTTCGCGATTATCCTGCTCCATGTCCTGCTCCCTTCAAATCGCCCTCGGGGCGATGGCCTTGGCCATCGGCTCTGCCTCGTGGCGAACAGCGGGGGGTGAGGGGGCAGCGGGAATCTGCCGGTGTGGTGCGGGCGCAGGCGTAGCCGAGCCACGGTCCGGCTGATTGCCGTTGCTGGGAGAGGGGGGCGGCGCCCCACTTTCCCTCCGATCAAATGCAACGCCGCCGGCGTCGCCGGCGCCACCCTGGACGGGCGCGCCCGTCCCTCGCGCGAGCGATCGTCACCCGTGTGGGACGAGACGCCGATCGGCGGCTCGGTCGGAGCGAAGCGGAGATAGAGCGCGGTCCAGAAGGACGCGCCGACTTGGCGCCTGCAACTTACCAAGGCTATCGTGCCGCTAGATATTCAGGCGGAGTAAGCGGTGGCGATCGATTTTACATTCAGGAAGAAGGCGGTCCGCACCCTTACCAACCAGATTGGCGTCTACGTCCTTTGCGATCTGGACCAAGTGCCGATCTACGTTGGCCAGTCCAAAGATGGCATTCGCAGCCGCGTTGCGCGGCATCTGACTTCCGCCCGCTCCGACATTATTGCCAATCGTCAGATCGACGTTTGGGAAATCGCTTGGGTGCTCGCCTATCCAGTGGAAACGAAGGAAGAGATCACGCCGCTGGAAGGCGTGCTGTTCCACCACTTCAACCCAAAGTCTCAACTGATGAACGGGTCGATTCCTGCGGCTTCTCCGGAAGGCGCGCCGGTGCCGGAGCCAGCCCAGGTGATTCAGGTCATGTCGGATGAGGAGATCGCCGACAAGATCGATCCGGTGCAGCGGCTTCCGCGCCAGGCAGGCCACTACACTCAGATCGTCGGCCATTTCCTGGCGGTGAAAAACTCACCCCAAGTAGCTCGGGCTATGGATGCTCACTTCAATCGACTGGCGAGCTACCATGCCGAGCTGCTGGGCCTGACGGGCGAGTCTGATCCTGGAGAAGAGTAGGGGGCTTGCTCATTTTTTAGAACAGACGCAGAACATACTAGACAGAAGATGATTGTGGCGCCACAATGGCGCCATGACCACGAACTCCAAGCCCGCCACGGTGCGCGACCTTGATCGCATAAACCTGCGTCTCTCTGCTGAGACGTTCGCGCTGATCGACGCTGCGCGCGCCGGCCGTCCCGGCAACGTCTCGCGCAACACCTGGATCACCGAAGCCATCGCGGAGAAGCTGGCGCGCGAGACGGGCGCCAATGACCGCCGTGAGGAAGGTCGGGTCGCCAATGGCTGAGTTTTATGAGTTCTTCGCCGGAGGCGGCATGGCCCGCGCCGGGCTGGGAGCGGGTTGGACCTGCCTGTTCGCCAACGACTTCGATCATAAGAAGGGGCTCACCTACCAAGCCAATTGGGGGACGGGAGGCGAGCTGAAGGTTGGCGACGTGAAGCAAATCACCGCTGCGGATTTGCCCGGCGTCGCTGATCTGGTCTGGGGGTCGTTCCCCTGCCAGGACCTGTCGCTCGCAGGCGGCGGCGCCGGCTTACGCGGCGAGAGGTCTGGAACCTTCTACCCGTTCTGGGACGTGATCAGGGGGCTGATCGCGGACGATCGCGCGCCCCAACTGATCGCGCTCGAGAATGTCTGCGGGACGCTGACTTCGCATGGGGGCAAGGATTTCGAGGCGATCTGCCAGACCTTCGCCGACGCTGGTTATCGCTGCGGCGCCCTCGTCATCAATGCGGCCCTGTTCCTCCCGCAATCCCGTCCTCGGCTGTTCGTGATCGGCGTTCATGGCGACGTGCAGGTCGATCCGGCATTGCTCGCGCCTGGTCCCATTGAGCCCTTCCACACTCGCGGGCTGCAAAGCGCCGTAGAACGGCTGCCGGCGGCGTTGCGCGAGGCAATGCTGTGGTGGAACATGCCGACGCCGAACCGCCGCAATACGACGTTCGCCGACATGATCGAGGAGAACCCATCGAGCGTGCCGTGGCACACGCCGGCCGAAACCCAGCAACTCCTAGGCATGATGTCGCCGCTCAACCTCGCCAAGGTGAACGCGGCCAAGCGGGCCGGGCATCGCGTGGTGGGCGGCGTCTACAAGCGCACGCGGCTCAACGAAAAGGGCGTGAAGGTGCAGCGCGCGGAAGTGCGTTTCGATGACATTTCGGGCTGCCTGCGAACGCCCGCAGGCGGGTCCAGTCGGCAGGTTATCGTCGTCATCGACGGCGCCAAGGTCCGATCGCGCCTGATCTCCGCGCGCGAGACGGCCCGCCTGATGGGCCTGGAGGACGACTACAAGCTGCCCCGCAACTACAATGAGGCTTACCACCTCACCGGAGACGGGGTGGCGGTGCCGGTGGTTCGGCACTTGGCCCATCATATCCTGGAGCCCTTGCTCGGAATGGCGGAGGCGGCCGAGCGGGCGGCTGCATGAGCGTCATCCCCTGCGAGCAGAACAGTGATCTGCGCGCGCAAATCGAGCGGTTCGCGGAGGTCTTGAAGACCGAGGCGCACCGGCTCGGCGATCATGGCTTGGACGAACGCGACTTCTACAATTCGGGCCTCTTCCGGGGCGCGGTCGAGCGGGTGAGAGGGCAGTTCTCCGCGACGATGCGCGCCAAGCGCGAGTTCGTTCAGCACGTCCTGAACCACATGGAGGATGAAGGCTTCATCGCAGGATGGGACCTGACGGAGGACTCCAGCCGCAACGATTATGCCGTCCGGCTCCCAAGCGGGCGCAGAGCCGTCATTGACCTGAAAGGCTGCCTGGACGGCAACAACACCAACATATTCGAGCGCCCGGCCGATGCCGATGAGTTCGTGATCTGGAGCATCTGCACCAACCTTGGCGCCGATCCACGGCGCAATGCCTGGTCGGGGATCCACACTCGCCTCAGCGCCGAGGTGATCTCACGCAATCAGCGGGTGGATGGGCTGATTGTCTGGGACATGGTGTGCGGCACGATCGGACGCCCATGCCCCAAGGTGGCTGGCGAGGACGGATCGAGGCTCACCGACATTGGCCCTTTCCGGGTTCCGCCCGCCTGCATCTATCTGTTTCCCAGCACCGTGCCGTCCCTCGCCAGCCCCTCCGTCTCAGCCCGGCTCTGTTGCAAAAATCGTGAAGCTTGAGCATGCTTGGCGGAGATTGGACGGACGGAACGATGACGGATTTCAAGT
>NZ_JARFNJ010000027.1:0-18442 GCF_029167165.1 Sphingomonas pollutisoli | reverse complement strand
GATTAATGGTTCTCGACGGTCACCAGATGCCGCCTGCAACCGCAGGCGCCAAATGAGATTATCGATTCTCCACAGAGGAGCGCAGTGGAATCGACCCCAATGCCATAGGCAAGAACGATCGGCGGCGGTGCGCCAACGGTGAGATAGTCGACCGGCCTCGGTGCGCCGGCGGGCTGATTGGTCGGTAGGGATGACATCGGAGGGCCTCGGGCTCGAAAGGCGGCAAATCGCCACCTCTTCGGCCCCCCTCACCTCGTCAGCGCGCGGATCCGCCGCGCTGGACGGCCTCGGCGACGCCCTGGATATCTGCGACCGCCATATCGAGCCTGCGCACCGCCTCGTCAGCGTCGCCGCACCCTTCGCCCGAGGCGATTTGGCGGTCCGCTAGACTATCGAGATGGGATCGGCGGCATCCCTGGCACGCGAGGTCCGCTCCGCTTCATTCGCCGGGCGTCAGGCTGGGCGAAGCCAATTCACGACCTCGAGTCCGTCGACGCGCTCGAACTCGCGAAGATTATCGGTGACGAGCGTGGCACCGATGGCGAGGGCGTGCGCTGCGATCAGCATGTCGTTGGCACCGATCAACGTCCCGCGGCGCTCGAGATCAGCGCGCAAGCGCCCATAATGAGCGTCGGCATCATCCTTGAAGGGCAGGACGGGAACGAGGGAAAGCAATTCCTCAACCTTGTTGGTGAGGCGCTGCGATCCGCGCTTTTCGGCACCATAGCGCAGTTCGCCGGCAACAATGATGCTGGTCGCGATAGCATCTTCGCCAGATTCGGCGATTTTGCTGGCGACCGCGCCATGAGGCTGCCGGATCAGGTCCGACAGGATGTTGGTGTCGAGCAGGAACATGGTTAGAGATCGACGGGCTCGGCCGGGAGATCGTCAATTGGACCAATGTCCTCGTCGAGCGGCTCCCATGTTTTCAGTACGGACAGAAGCGAACGTTTCGCCGCGGGCTCGATGATGAGGCGACTGCCTTCTTTGCGCATGACGGCTTCGTCGCCCGGCAGTTCGAACTCACGCGGGATTCGCACCGCCTGGCTGCGGCCGTTCTTGAAGAGTTTGACGTGACGCTCGAGGTTCATGGTGGCTCCTTGCATATGACAATAGCATATGCCGACTCGGGAAGCGAGGATTTCAGCGACAGCGGCGGTCAAGGCGTTGTGGCGATGGTGTCGGAGATCGCGCCGTAGAAGGTCGTGAGAATTGGCAGCGTCTGGGCGAGGAGCGCCGCAGGCCACTCAACATCGTTTGGTCGCCGGAAACCACCCTGCATGTAGAAGGGATGGACCAAGGCCAGCACCGGTCCGGCGGCGTCAGGAAAAGCAAGCCCCTCGTTGTTCGCCAGATTACGCGCGATGGCGAGATCATGCCCGACGGTGCGGCGCAGTCGGTCGTCGGTGAAGCCATGCAAGCTGAGCCACGCTTTGAGCGCCAGCTCAATCGAAATGGCCGTCCAGTAGTAGCGTTGCTCGGTCGTCATGGGCCCAGCGTCGGTACCTGCGGACTGTAGGAAATGTTGGGCTGTGTCGATTAGGTGACGCGCATAGGCGCGTCCATCGGTGCGGGACATGGTGGTCTCCTGCGATGGGCTGCGGTGCGGGTGTTCGATGACCTCGACGGCGCAGGCCGTGGGACCGATGACGGTGAGATCGTGTGGCCGCAGGGCTTGTCGCTCCCGCCAGCGCTGGCTGCGGGTTTCCATTTGAGCGAGCAGCTGCGCCGCCCCAGACTGATGCTTGGGAGCGCTGCGTTGGTCAGCACGTTCGCCAGGATCGAATAGTAAGGCGGCGATCGGCTGCTGATATTCGTAGGTCGCCGGCTTCCCGGCACCGAGATCGGCGGTGAGAACGGGATTCGGCCCCTCGCCGCGCGCGTGCAGCTCGACGAGGAGCGCCGTGGAATCGACCCCGATGCCATAGGCAAGAACGATCGGCGGCGGGCGCCAGCGGTGAGGTAGTCGATCGGCCTCGGCGCGTCGGCAGACTGGATGGACGAGAGGAGTGACATCAGGGGGCCTCGGGCTTCAAGGCGGCAAGTCGCCGCCCCTTCAGCCCCCCTCCCCTCGTCAGGGCGCGGCGGATCCGCCGCGCTGGACGGCCTCGGCGACGCCCTGGATGTCGGCGGCCGCCATATCGAGCCTGCGCACCGCCTCCTCAGCACTGTCGCACCCCTCGCTCGAGGCGAGCTCGATCATGAGAAAGGTGAAGAGCGTGTCCCCGGCCTCGCGGGCCTGCTCGAGATTCTTGACATGCGCGAAGTCGCCGCCGCCATAGCTGTCAGCGCAAGCGCGTTGGAACGGGTTCAGCATGGCCGGGTCTCCTCGTCGAGGGTTGCGAAATGTGCCCAGCACGTCTCGATCGCCGCATCGAGTGTGGCGCAATCGGCGAGTGGCAGAGATGCGGCGCCGCTCGGCGTGATGACCCGCGCGTTTGGCGTCCAGACTGGATTCGCCAGTCCTTCCGGCCAATTGTGAAAGCCGTGCGGATAGGCAGTGATCGAATAGGGCGCCCAGAGCCGGGGATGCAGGCGCGTGTAGCGGGCGACATAGATGGACATGGCTAGGCTTTTCGATCTGATCGGGCCGCTGCCTGCGGCTCGCCTAGGAGGATGACGGTGATCGACGGCTTGTCGTCGTCGGCGCGCTGGCGGCTGTCGAAGACCTGGCGACCGCCCAGACCGATGGTCAGCATGTCGAACACCGGCGAACGGCCGCCATTCGCGTTCGGGATGGTCGCGCCATGGTCGTGATACTGGATGTCGACGAAGCTTGGTGGCTTGCCTCGCCGATATTCGCCGAAGAAGAAGGTAATACGCCGGCCATCGGTCGTCCGGGCGCTGATTGTGAAGTTCCCGTCCGGGATATCGATCGGGAGGGTTGGGACGTCGTTGAACCGCGCGAAGCCGATGCTTTCGGCATCGGCCGCGGTCATGACGGGCAAGGTGGCAATGTCGGCCATGTCAGATCTCCTGTGGCGCAAAGAGCGGAAGTGTCGGGTGCGCGGCCGGAAGCGCCTTCGGGTACGGCAAGCGCGGAAGTGCGCGGCCTCGGCGGCGCGCCTCGCGGGTAAGCTCGAAACAGTAGGCGTAGAGCCCCGCTCGCCGGTGACGGACGAGGAGCCGTTCGCGCTCGAGCCGCCAGAGCCAGGCAGCAGGTTGCTCCAGTGTAGCCGGCCTCGGGAGGCCGAGGGCCACCAATTGGTCGATCGCGCCGGCGTGGCCCTGCTCCCCTAATCGTATCTTGGAGAGGGTGCGGCCAGAGATGGTGACGCCGCCGGCGCGCAACACGATCCTCGGCTTGGTGACAGTGCGATGGGCGGCGGATAAAGCGCAGTAGACGCGGCCGATGTGCCCGGCGCCGGGATCGCTGTAAGAGACCACGGCCTCGATGTTCGGCCGCTCGCGGCGCAGATGACGGAAGGCGCGGGCGACGAAGAAGCTCTCGCCGTTCTGCGGCACTGCATCGGTAAGGATGAGGCGTGCAAGAACGCAACCGCATTCGGGATCGTCGAACCCCGTGTGCCTGGTGATGACGGCGTTCGTCGTCGGAACGGCAAACACGGCGACACCTTCCAGAATGGCGTTTCGGCCGAACAGGCCGATAGCGATCCGGGCTGCGGGATAGCTCGGCAGATAGTGGTGCTGCGCAATGAAGGCGCGCGCCGGGCCGTGATCGATGATGTCGACGGCATAGGCCTTGGGATCAATAACGGTGAGGTCGCGCGCCCAGAGGGCGCGACGCTCCCGCCAGCGCTGGCTGCGGGTCGTTTCCATGGTCGATGTCCGTTTGGTCAGAGCAGCCTGGGCTGCCGGGCGAAGCGCTCGATGATCTCGTGGGCGAAGCGATCGGCGCCATACTGCGATGCGCAGGGAAAGAGGTCGTGGCTGCAAAACAGGCGGAAGGAGTGGTCAAGCTCCATCGCACATAGCCAGCGGGAATTGCCCTCGATGTCGAGCATGGCGAGCGAAAGACAGCGCGATCCACCATACGGCCTCGGGTCGATCGGATCCTTCGGAGATCCGGCGAGGGTCCAGAAGCGCCATCCCAGTGGGGCCGTCCGATCGACGCGCACCGATATGTCGGAACCGGCGATTTTCGTTCGAATCTCGGTCATTTTCCGGGTTTCTGGGCGTGAATCGCTCCAAATCTCGAGATTCGATCCAGAATGGATCTGTCCGGGGAGAGCGATTTTGAGGACAGCGGCGATGGCGATGCGTGGGCCCTACAGTGCGCGCGACAACCGCGTCGCACCGCCAAAAGCGCGCAAGCTTGCAGCCATCGACGAGCGGAGATGTTTCTGATTGGTGATCAGGATCTCCGGCTGCAGGCGATCACCGCGCACCGTGACGAAACCTTCAGCCGGTTCGCCATTTTGCAATTGAACGACGATGCAATGACCGCGTCCCGGCGCTTTGCCGACATATCGCGCGGTAAATTCGCCGAGGCGAGCGGTAAGACCCTTGGCCACCTTGCCCCAGCGGATATGGCCTGCGCCCAGGGTTTCTCCGGAGCGAACGCCGCGATCGAGCCAAATCCTGAAATGCGCCTTTTGCTGGATCAGGGAGTTGCGGGTCCGCTCCATGACGCGGCAGAGGGGCAGATGCTTCGCATGGGCATCGATAGCATCGAGATAGAGGCCCTGAGCCGCGACCAGAATCTCATCGAAGTCGCTGCCCGCAAGCAAAGCCCTGAGCTTCACCGGCTGGACGGGATCGGCTGCCAGGCGTTGTACGTCGTCCGCGGTTCGCAATGCCGCAGCGCCGGCGGCCACCTCGGTGACGGAGAGAAACCCGGCTGCGCAGACGACAATGATCGTTGCTTGCTCGGCCCCGGTGCGCTCGACCAGTAGCGGCATGAGTGCCGCACGAGCTTTGCTGTCGGCCGCCAATGCAGGGGACAATATGCCCGCCTCAGGCGCGCCGAGGATCAACAGGCGCCGGCTCCAGTTTGTCGGCCTCGGCGTATCCGAGGGTTGAGGCCAGGCGCTGGGAAGCGGACGCCCACGATCCGGTGGCGCGATCGACCGCGGAGACGGAGTCGGTCGATCCGCGGCGATGAACGCGCGCCGGGCGACGTCGAACAGGTCGTCGGCATCACCGCCACCGTCATGAAAGCCCGTCATATAGGCGGCGTTGAGGCGGATGTCGGTTGGACTGCCGCTTCCGGCCTCGGGAGGTCGACAGACCCAACCGGCCCGCGCGGCATACGAGCCGTTCGCGAACTGGACTGCGGCGTCCCAATCATAGCGGTGGTTGTCGCGGCCGCGCAGGATCGCGGCCTCGCGTTCGTCCCCCTCGGACCTGGCGATGCGGTCCTCGGTGAAGGCGAAATTGCGCGCCTGCCTTTGGCGCTCCTGCTCGGCATGGATCGCCTCCATCACGGGCCGCATCGCCTGAACACGTTCGCGTGTCCGCGCCATGCGTTGCTCCGCGGGTGCATCGTTGGGTAAGTCGGGAAATGTCTGCCATGCGGTCGCCATGATGGCGGCGTGGTCGGGCCGGCGTCCGCGAGAGACCCAGGTCTGCGGATCGGCAGGATCGAACGCGGCCGTCATGCGCCGCTCCTGTCGATCCGGGCGCCGATCAGCTCCGGAGTGAAGGTGGCAAGCCGTGTCCGGAGCGTTTCATACCGCGCCGTGAGATCTTGGATGCTCGCCCGCACGACGGCATTAGGCGGTGCGGAAGGGACAAAAAACCGGAACGGCAGCGTCTCGGCCGTCATTTCGGGAAACAGCGCGCGCAATATGATCGCCGATAGCCGCGATGCGATGTCCTCGATCGCCTTGGCTTGGGCGTAGCGCTCGGGGCCAGGAGGCGTGTCGAGATGCGCCATCGGCGCGATGACGTCATCGGTCCTAGCGAGATAGACGTCGCGTGCGCCGATGCCGAAGTTCGATCGATAGGGGATGAGGCGCTGGCGCTCGGGCGACAGCTCGGACATGGGCACATAGAGGCGGTAGGAATAGATCGGCTGATCCTGACCAATGCGGGTGCGGAAGGCGACGATGTCCATGGCGGCCTCGATCAGGCGAACAGGCGGGTAGCCGACGCCGGAGCGGCGCTGAGCTGAAGCTCGCGGCGGAGCCGATCGGCGAAGCGGTCCGGCGAGAGCAGATCGCGAACAGACGCCCAGCGGTTGCGATCGCCGATGTGATCTGCGCGACCGCGCACCCGGCGAAACAGCACTTCATGATCGGGCCCGAGATAGCCCAGGCTGAGCTGAACCCAGACCTCCTCACCGTGAAGGGTGATTTCGCCCGAGCAGGCCGGTCCGGCTTTTTGGGAGCGAACCTCGAAACTGTTCTCGGCGAGGTGCAGGGCCTCGGCCAGGCGGCGCATCGCGGTTCGGCCTTCGCTGTGGAATGCGCGTTTCGCGTCGTCGTCATGGCCGACCCCCCGGCGAGCGAGCGTCAGCAGCGTCGGATGGCGTCTGATCTCCGCGATTTGATCCATGCAGGCGTGACGCAAATGCATGTCGCCGGGCCGCGACAGGGTGACCGCGCCGAGGTGGCGCACGAGCAGCACGACGGCGGGATCGTCCTCCAGATCCTTACCCGCATTGCGGCAATCGGTGATCGCGGCCTCGACTGCGTGAAGCGTCGTGGCAATGGTCGTAAGGGCACTGGGATCCAAGGCCTGCTGGTGTCGGAACGCGACGTCGTAGTGCATGGGGACCTCCGGCTTGGAGCGCTCATCACGCTCGGAGCCCCTGCCCCCCTTTCCTTTTTCGCCGGATGTATATTGACCGTCCTTGGCGTGGCGGATCGTCGGCTGTCTCGATGTGGTCGATCGCGGTACCGCTAGTCACGGTTGGGCTGCCCCGTCATCCGCGACACCGGCGGCGCGCAGGAGTTCCGTCGCATCCCAACCAAAATCGGCCGAGAAGCCTTCAGCCACGCATCGTGCGTGATCGACGCCGCAATTGATGGTCGACTGGCGCAGATGATGGGCAAGCCGATCGAACTCCATGGGATTGTCGATTCTGGTCGGCTTGCGTTCGCGACGAAGCTGGTCGCGACGCTCTTCGAATGAAATCATGGCCGCTCGGCCGATGCAGGAGCAGGAGCAGGAGCAGGAAGTGCAAGCACCTCGAGATAGCGGGTCTCGACAAGTTCGGTCTTCTGGGTCCGCTCACGGGAGGTCATGTCGAGCTTGACGTAGAAGCCGGCGAAATGCGCACGAACGATCGTGCCCTCGCGGTTCCGGAAACGGTCGACGCCGACACGCGGACGCTCGAGGATGCGCACGCGGGCGCCGATCCTGGGTTCGAGCGGAGCCCATTGGGCGAGGTCATCGCTCTCGCCGCCGCAATCGTCGCAGGAGGTCGAATCGAACAGGCCGGTTATGATCCAGTCCTGGACGGCGATGTCCCAGCGCGCGGCCGCGTCGCGGGCAAGGTTCTCGCTGCCGCAGTTTCGGCACAGGGGCTGGACCGGCAGCTCGTGGAGAGCCGGTGGGGCGCCGTCGGCGCCGCACTCGGCAACAGGATAATCGGAATGAGAGGCATTCATGAAGACCTCCGGGTTGTCGGGGCATTTGGGGTTGAAAGGACGAGTAATCCCCGTCCTCGTACGAGGCGCAGGGTCCGGTGGCAGGCGCTCGCGGCATTGCTCAGGACTGGCGGCAGGGTGCCGTTCGATGGCCAGTAGTCGGCCTCCATGACGGCGGGTCTGGCAGCCGATCGGCGATTCCAGCGCCTTCACTTGGGCTCGGAACTCTGCTCGCTGAGGATTTGAACGGCCCGCCTCAGACCGGGCTCACCGGTATCGTTGAGTATTTCGATTTGCGGTTTCTTCGTGCGGATGGCGGCGATGACGGCCGCGACCGGACGCTTCTTCAGCGGATAGGTGTAGACTTGGCCGTCTTCGATCGTGATGACATTGGTCCGCAGCCGGCGGCGCAGCAACGCGATGTTCTCGGCCTCGTCCATGAGGAAGGCTACTTCATGTTCGAGCGTCGGCGGCAGCACGATGCCGTGGAATGTCCGGACAGCACGGTTGGCCTTCAACCAGGTGTCAACCTCGGCCTCGGTGATGACGCCAACCTGGCGATAGTCATCGGCGCCGCCCTGGCCGCGATTGCTCGCAAGGAAGGCCAAATGCCCATCGATCCACAGCTCCGCCGTATAGCAGGCGCAATCCTGGGACAGTTGCTTGATGATCTTCAGTTTGCGGAGTTCGATCAACATCGCGTGATCTCCCGGGTGGGCGTTACCGCACGCGCCGGAGGCATCTTCGGAACCCTGCCTCGTTGTCGGCGGCCTGGCCCAGGGCCGATCGCGCGAGCAATGTGCCCCGCATAGACGCCGCAAGCCGCCCAATAGGCCGCGACTGGGGGCTTACGGCTTCGCCAGCTGCGTTCCGCGCGCAATCGAGCATCCGTCTGGATGTCGAGCAGGATATCCTGGAGGGCAAGGCGGGCTTCGGGACTGAGCGCGCGAAGCCGGGCCACGGACGGCAGGGTCAGGATGGGATTGCGGACCTCGGCCTTGGAGGAACGCTCGCTCATTGCTGGGCTCCGATCAGGCGTCCTGCAGCGCTGTCGTCCAGCCCAACGGCGGATCGACGGCTGTCGGTTGCTCCATCGGTCACTGGCAGCGGGATCGGGACGCATTGTCCGCTGGCCAGGTTTATGAAAGCCCCGGCGTGGCCGATGGAGCCGCGACCGAGCAGATCGAAGAGCAGGGCGAGAGCGTGGCTCGCCAGAACGCGGTTTACGAATAGGGATTGCCGTTCGAGTGCCTCGGCGACCGAGCAGGATGGGGCATTGTCGTCAGGCCGGCTTTCGTCGGCGATTTCCGGGAAATATTCGAGCACGGTGGGAAGGCGTCGATGGGCCTGTCCGTTCTCGCGGCGCGGGCAGCCGATGATGAACTGTCCGTCGCTGGCCCGGTTGCCGAGATCCATCCAATAGGTCGGTTGCGTGGATCCCTTCGTCAGTTCGGCGCCAAGCGCAAGGCGCGCGGAAGCGGTGTCGACGCAGGTGATGAGGACATCGGCTTTCGCGACATCGACCGCGCCGGGTGCGCGGCCATGAACAGCCCTCCAGTTAAGACCATGGGCGAGGTTGATCCGTTCGGTGAGAGTATGGGCTTTCGAGCTGCCGAGATCGCATCGGTAGAATGGCTGTCGGCCGAGATTGGCTTCGCTGACGACGTCGTCATCGACGACGGTGACATGAAGCGACCGTGACGAAATGGCACGCAGCGCCGCGTCGAGCGAAGCAAGTCCCATCAGCATCTGCGCGCCGTTTCCACCGCAGCCGACAAGGACGATTTTGATCGCCCTATTGTCGAAGCCGGCGGGAAGATAATGGCGATCGGGGGGTTCAGGCTGCATTGTCATCTCCTGAGAAGGGATTGCGCGGCATGGGCAGGAACATGCCTCCCGCGCATAAGCGCGAGGCGATGACAGGACCGTCCGGATGACCCAGACGCCCGATCACGAGCGAGATCTTGGTTGCGTGTGCGTCGTCGCGGTCGTCTGTGGCGCTAAAGAATGCCGCGCCATGCCCATGGCTGTGGATGTCGCAGATCATGTGCCGCTGCGCCGGCAGGACTAGGGTGCGATAGATCAGTCGGGAGGGGGTAGCCTCGTCGATCTGAGGGAAATGCAGGGAGAATTCCCGATCGTCTTCGTCCCAGATGACGAAGGCAGCAGCTTCGTTGGGCAATGCCGAGAGGAAATGATCGAGAATCCGATCGAGGATCTCCCGCGGTATCAGGCCGCAGCGAAGGTTCGCCCGGCGTTCGCCGATGCTGCCATAAGGGAGATATGCTGGAATGGGGGGCGTGACGGGCACGTCGAGCTCGAGCCATGGACGTCGCACGATGAGGCTGACGCCGTCACGTCCCACGGTGAGGCAATGGCCCGTGCGAGAGGCGCGCACCGCGTCGATGGCAGGAGACCTGCCGCTTGGCGGAACCGGGAAGCAGGGTGCCGCCGCTAGGATCGCGGCCGACGTCGGATCATCGGCGAGCATGGCCATCACCTTGTGCTTCCCGCAATGCGTTGCCCCAAGGTCATCGGTTCGGCTGCCGGCCTGGCGTTGCGCGAATTGAGCTGCCGGCGATTGTTGGCAAAGGGCTTGAGGCGCTTCACCGGGAAGCGCGTCGCTTCGCGCGCGGCAAGGTCGTCCCAGAGCTTCACCAAGCCGCCTTTGCCCGTGACGGTCAACTCCTGGCCCGGATTGGGGTGGGTGGACCAGGAGTCGAACAGGGCGCGCTCGAAATCCGGGATCGCCGATACGCCCAGTGTTTTCGGCCTGGCGATATTGCCCCAGCACAGCGACCCATCGACGAAGACGTTGAGGACGGGTGAGTGGAGCAGCCGGGTTGCAGCGGTAGGTCGCTGGTTTTCGGGAAGTGCGTAGACGCTGAGAGTGCGTCTGGTGGCGACGAACAGATGTGCTGGATATGGGACTGGCACGATTGTCCGTTCGCGGAGAGCGCCGAGCCCGGCGGGTGGGGTGGTCAGATTGAAATAAGCGGGGCGGACCTGTTCCGACGTCCACCAGGCGAGCATGTCGGGATGGGCCACCAGCACGTTGTGGGGCAGGATCTCGGGTGGTGCTGCCCTGCCGAGGGCTTCGGTCCATTGACGCAGGTGCGCGCGTGTCAGAGGGGTGCCAGCGGCGATCGTCGGCCCGCCTTCGTCATTGTGCTCGATGCGATGAAGGCTGGCGAATGCGTGCCCGTCGGGTCGCGGCGCGGCATAGTGGCTGGGATTTCGAGGGGTGTCGTTCTGGTAGAGGAGGATGGCGCTGGTGAGCACCATGCCGCCGGCGGTTGCTTCGAAATGAGCGCTATGGTGGGACATAAGGGCCTCACAGTTTGTCGGGATCGAGATCGATCAGGTGCTGGGCAGCCAGCAGGAATTGCGTGCCGACCTGCAGCGACGCGAACCAGTCGGCGATATGATCGGCGTCCGGCAGCGGGCAAATCCCGGCGACGTCCATGAAGCCGTATTCCATGCCGTGGCGCCCGACATCGTCGACTTCGGCTGCGAAGAGTTCGACGGGAACGAGGGTCAGCGGCGGCAATGCCGAACATTCCTCGATGCCGGGGACATATGCGTAGAGGGTCTCGGAATCGAAGTGCCAGGCGTTGCGATCCTCTGGCAGGCGCCGGAGAGCGCCGTGGGTCTGCCGTAGCCTGCGCAAGGCTTTCCGCAGGGCGGCGGGGAGGTCGCCAAGCGGCGCTGAACTGGCCGAATTCATCCATTCGGGCTTCTTGGCGTTCATGGTCGACGGCAGGGTGAGCTCGTCGAGATCGTCGGGGTCGGCGCCCTGGTAATTGATGAGGCTTTGACGCGCGCCCTCATCGTCGGTTTCGCCGTCCCAATAGTACATCGAGAATTCGTCGAAGAGGTCCTGGTAGTTGAAGATCGGCAAGGCACTGCCCAGGGTCTGTTCGAGCGCCGCATAGGCGGCCGCGCGCCAGGGAATGGGCGTATCGCTGCTCTCGATCCATCCGAGATCCAGTTGGCCCATGCTGTCGCAGATGAGGGCGATCGCGGGGGGGCCGACGGCCTCGCCATTGAGGACGACGATCCGCAGGTCCGCAAGCGCAAGCGGGTCCAGGGCTTCCAGAACCGCATCGTTGAAGGCACGCTCGATGCGCCGGCGCGCTTCGCCGCGGGTGTACCGCCTTGCCGACTGATGCCGCGACGCTACCCAACTCCCGATCAGCTTGTGATGGGGCGCAAGCGGCTGGTCGAAGGCGATGGGGATGTCAGGTGAGATTTTGACGGATCGGCCGGCAAGGTCAGCCGAGCGGGGGAAGTCGCAGACTGGCGGGCGATTGAAGAGGTTCGACGGCTTCGTCTCGCTGCGAACCCGGGTCGAGGCTGATCTGGACATGGATGGCCTGGGCCTGCTTGCTGCAGGAGGGCTGGGGAGGACCGGTTGTGTTGCCATCGTCGATCTCGATCCATGCGAGGAGAGTCTTGCGAGGTGCGGCAGGGATGGCCGCGCCGTTGCGGCGCGCCACGTTCAGCCCTTCGTGCCGACAGCGCGGCGGTATTCGGTGACATGAACGCCGCCGGTCACACCGGCATCGACCAGTTCGGCGTTGAGGATCGCCGGATAGAGCGTCGCGTGGTAGGCGCGGAGACCCTGGGGGTCGTTGGCGAGATGCGGCGGGATCGGAAGATCGATGCCGTCATATCGATAGGTTCGGGCGAGATGGTTGATCTGCATCGGGGGTTCCTCGTTGATGGTTGGAGAGCGCGTGGAGCCGACCTGATCACCACAGGCTTGCCGGTTCATCCGATTTAGCCTCGGCCGGGAGAGCGCTCGGCGCAGGAGCGGTGGGCGCGCTGGCCGAAGTGGACGATCTGGTTGTCGCAGAGGCGGCTTTTGCCTTGGCCACTTCCGCAGACGCCACCCGCGCTGCCTCGGCGGTTTCGCGCTGCTCTGCGATCTGGTCGGCGAGCGTCTTGCGCGTCGTGATCAGTTGGCCGAGCGCCCCGTCCGCCCCCTTGGCGAGTTCCGCATCGATCTCTGCGGCGGCCGCGGTGATCGAGATTGGCCGGGTTTCGCCGGACTCAAGGCTATGGGCTTTGCCTTCTGCATTGCGCGGAATGACGGTCAGGGTGACCGTGCCGTCAGGGCCGGCGACGAGGTCGAAGCCGAGTGAGTAGCGGTCGAGAAGCGGGAGAAGGCTGGCGATCAGCATGGCTTTCAGTCCTTATTCGAGTGGGTGAAGCGTCGGTCAGGCGGCGAGTTCGGTGGCGCGAGTTTCGAAGGCCGGGGGGACGGCGATCGAGGGCGGGCCATATTTTCCGTCGAGCGTCATGGAGCTTGGCAGACGGCCGGCCCAATCGAAGCCGACCGCGTTGAGCATGCCCGCGATGAGTTCGGTTTTTTTGGAACCGAGCAGCTTTGCGAACGCCTTTTCACCGATGTGCGCGACGAGACCGCATTCCTGGGCGATGAATTTCAGCTCGTCCTTGGTGTATCGTTCGAGAAAGGAACGATCGACTTGCCAGCCTTGGCGGATGTCGATTTCGAACGCTTGGGCAAGGTCTGCGACATGCCCGAAGGACTGCACGTCCCGCGCATAAGCCGCCCCGATCGCAGAAAGCGCGGTTGCGGCCTGTGCGTTTGACAGCGCGCGGATGTCCTCGATCTTCGCCGTGAAGCTCAGGTCCGGGAAGGACGGGTTGACCAGGAGCCCGGCGCGGGAGGTCAGCGTGCTCGCCTTGATCTGCGAGAGCGTGCCGGTCAGTGCGGCGACGAGGATCACGGTATGGGCGTGCGCCGCATTGTCCGCGAGATCCCGGGCCAGCGCGGTTCGCCACGTCGATTCACGAAGATCAGAGGTGCGGCCGGCGATCGATTTGACGGTGACGGCCGGGCCATTCGTGCGGGCAGTCGTCTTCACGGTCGCGCCGGCGGATAAAGGTCGGGGGATGATCGCGGTTCGTCCGGCGGAAGACGTGGACTCGTCTACCGGTCGATCATGGTGAGCAGCCGACGCGGTGTCCTCGTCGGTGGAATCATCGAGTTCGTCATCGTCCGCTTCCGAGGTTTCGGCTTCGACCTGCGCGGCAGCCGCGGCGCGCTCCTGCTCTTCGAGGCGAGTCTTTTCGACCGCCTCGGTTTTGAGCTGGAAGCATCCCGGATTGGTACAGTGGCCGTCGTCGACGTGGGTCTCGAACAGGGCGCGCTGTGTTGCCGAGTTGAACGGGCAAGTGATGCACTCCGTCTTGTCGAAGCAGGCATTGGCGAGGCTCTGCGTGACGCGCATGAGCAGATCGCGCGTTTTTCCGATGTCGAGACCGGCGGCGAGGATCGTCTCGAGGGCCTTGTCCTGCTTGTCTGCGGGAACAGCAGCGAGCAACTCAGCATGCCCGACCTTGATCCGGCGTTCGTCGAGAGCGAATTTGACGGTCTCGGAGAGGCTGGCAAGCGCCAGACGGCGATCGAGCTTGGCCCGCGACCAGCCTAGACGCCGGACGGCTTCAGCACGATCATTCTGGCATGCTGCGAGAACGCGAACGGCAGCGTCCGCCTGTTCGGTCTCGGATGCGTCGTCGCGGACATCATTTTCGTCGATGGCAGCTTCGAGGGCCTCTTGATCGGTCATCTCGCGGATGATGACCGGCACTTGCGCCTCGAGGCCAAAGGCTTCGACGGCGGCCCTGTACCGTCGCCCACCGGCAATAATGGTGTAGCTGTCGTCGGTGTCCGGTGCCGGACGCACCAATATGGGCTGGAGCATGCCCCGCAGACGAAGGGACTCGACAAGCTCGTCGTGCTTTTTCCGGTCGAAATAGCGGCGCGGATTATATCCGGGGGCGATCCGGGCGAGCGGGACGATGGTGGTCCCGGTGGGATGCGATGCGGTCAAGGCGAATCTCCTTGTGGGGTGTGCGAGGCGCTCCCTTCACGGTCGCGGACCTTCTTTCCGGCGAGCCTGATGCTCACCCCCTCCGATCCCCCTCCCCTCACTCAGCCGGCGAGGCTGTCCCGGTAGATGTCGGCCGCCCATTGCTCGATCCACGGAGCGGTCAGTTCGTCGTGGTCGAGCTCTCCGGCCTCGATAAGGTCGCGTATCTCTGCGCGTGCCTGGGCGATCGCCTGTTCCCAGGGGTCGAACGGCGTGCAATCGGTGGGCGGAGGCAGGGATTGGGGAAGCTGCAACGGTCGACCGGCGAGGCGCGCGCGCTGCGCGTCGATCCAGCCCTCCATGTGATCCGCGACCAACATATCGGTCTTCGGTACGCCGCGGCGGAACGCGGTCCGGCGCGCGCTGATGCCGTAGGCCTGACTGTCGATCGACGCGACACGGCGGCCGTAGGGGAGAAGGAAAGGCAGAGCCGTGCCTTTGACGCCGAAGAGATGCAGGCCGACGCCGGAGGGCAATATTTGATCGAGATGATCGATGACGGCAATCAGGCCCTCGGGACCATGAATCTCCCGGCGGCACATACTGCCGACACCGACAGGCATACCGGGGCGGAGCGAGTGCCACAGGGCATCGACACAGCGCTCATAATCGTCTGGTCGGCGGCCCTGGATCACTGGCATCAACGTGTCGGCAATGCCGTAATCCTCCGCCAATTTCCGGCAGTCGCGATTGGCGCGGATCGTCCGTGAGAGACGGTCGATGACTTCTTCTCGGTCGCGGGCGATTTCGGATTCGACGCAATAATCGGCGCTGGCCCACCAGCGGAAGGGATAGGCCGAGGCGAGCGCGACATAGTCGGCGATCGACCAGGGAAAGCCACCGTACCGCGCGGCAGCGACGAAGCCGGCCGAATCCAGGCAGAGAGCGGACAGCCCGCGCGCATTCTGCAACTGATGGGTCCGCCAGCCCGCCCACTCCCGCCAGCCTCGCTTGGTCGACCAGCGCGAGAGCCCGTTCGCGGAAATGAGCGCTGTCTGCTGAAGGGACCGAGCGCGCGCGAGAAGCGCGCCTTCATTGAGGTGAGGTAATCCCACAATGATGTCGATCGGCATCGATATCACCTTCCAACGTATGTGGTGGTGCGCTTGACCGTCGCGCGTGTTCACGGTACGTTCCGAGTGCTGGAGACGTGCAATGAAGAAGACCGCTTTTCACGATCGATTTGATCTCGACATCACGCTGCGCGACGCAGCTTTGGACGCTGAAAACCGGCCCACACGCCGCATGATCGCGAACGCGGCGATCGGCATGGATGTCGAAGATGCCTATTATTCGGTCAGGGAGCTTCGCGAGGCGGTCGCATGGACCCATGAGGGCGACGTAGCCGCCAAGCGCAAGCTGGCGGAGATCCTCGCCAATGACGGCGCGGACGATTTCCAGCGCTGCATCTACTTCTGTCTTGCGGGCCGGGGGGTGGTCGACATGCTCGATGATCTCGAGTGGCTCGAAGATCTGCTGGAGCGTCGCGGGCGTGTTGCCGGCGAGGTTCGCCGGATGAAAGCCCGGCGGATGCCGCTGACGAATCCCTATGTTGCGGACGCCCCGGACGGGCCGTTGGTCAAGCTGGATGGTGACTTCGAGCAAGGTCCTTCATGGTGGGCCG
Organism: Sphingomonas pollutisoli; assembly: GCF_029167165.1. Lineage (NCBI taxonomy): Bacteria > Pseudomonadati > Pseudomonadota > Alphaproteobacteria > Sphingomonadales > Sphingomonadaceae > Sphingomonas > Sphingomonas pollutisoli. The sequence continues at coordinate 2,420 of NZ_JARFNJ010000027.1, read as the reverse complement.
ATCCTTCCCTCACCGTCTAAAGCGGTAGCAGCGCAAGCCTTGTCCTTGCGCTGCTACTATCATCGCTCGCACTGTAGGCGCTCGCCTCGCCGCCAATTCAAGGGCTCGATCCAGCGTCCGGACAAGGCCCCTGCCCTGCTCGCCTTCGCCTGCGAAAACGCCGCCGCGTATCGCTTGGCACGCTGAGGATCGCCGCGAAGATATTGGGCATCCGGGATCGCCAGGCCGGCGCGGATCAAAGTTTCGCCGAGATCCTCGCCGTCTACGGTCACGATCGCGACTGGGCGCCCATAGGTGCTCGACGGCGTGAGTTTGACGTCCGCGGTTTTACCGCGGAGCATGTTTGCGGCAAGATCTTGGGCAGCCTTCCCGCACTGCCAGCAACCGCCACGGCGTTCGCACATTTGCCGCCGCTCGAATGCGTCGACGCCGAGAAGGCGGAAATCGACGGCCACGGTGTCGCCATCGAGCGCGCGCGCCCTGGCTTCGAAGGTCCGGTCGGCCGGCGCCTGGGACGAAGCACCGCCCGAAGCGACCGCGAATGCGGCGAGAAGAATCGCCCGCATCAGGAAACGATCTCGACTTCGACGTGAGCACCCTGCGAGGGCGATGTCGAAACGCAGAACGGCTGCAGTGGATTGCCTGTCCGAACAATGCTGACGCGCCCCGACTGCGCGTCGAAAAGCCGAGAGGCGACGCGGTGGGCGTTCTCGCGGCTGCACAAGAGATAGCGCTTGGGCGAAAAGTGGGTGGCTAGGGCAGACATGACAGATCCTCTTAGCGGAGATCATGGTCCGGGCGCTCCGGCTCATGCAAATATTGTCTTGTGAACCTTGGTCACCGGTACGACCGTCCAGTCCCGCTCCATGAAGCGGCTGATCGCATAGCCGTGGCGGGTCTCAGGATCCCTGAAACTAAGTCGGCGGCCACGTTTGACGACGATGAACTCATCACCGACATGGCCGTCCGAGAAGGTGAGCGCTGAGGCAAGCTTGATGCGATCGCCATCCTCGATCTTGCGAGCGCGCCGCGTGAGATTGGCGCGGCAACGGCGGCGCCAGTCGAGCGCATATTCCTTATCGGTAGGAGTGAGAAGATCCAGGATGTGGGCGGGACAATTATCCTCATATGGACCGACGGATTCGTCCATATCCTTATATCCAAAATTTTCCCCGGTCTTGCTCCTGGGGTTCCACATCACCTTGCAGACGATGGCGAAAACCTCTTTGCCAACGCCATCCACCATCACTTGGGCAGCTGCGTAATAGGTGCGGTTCTGCGGACAGGACGAAGCGAGCAGCTTGAGCCCTTTGACGATCCCATCGACGTCCCGGCTGTAAGTGAACTGCGCGTCGAGATACGCCTTGGCGGTCGCGTGACCGCCCATGTGATAGCGAGACATTGTGAGCCAGCCCATGCGGGGTCTCCTCAGATTTGGGTGATTTTACCAGTCGTGGACGGGAAGCTCACCGATCGGCGGGCAGTCACGGTCGAACTGAATCCACGCGGCGCCCGCGCCTTCGGCCAGGGCGAGACAGGCCTGCAGCGAGGACGGCATGGTATCGCGACCGGGGGATTGAACCCAGATGAACCAGCCATAGTCCTGCCAGCGCTCGGCGACGATCTGTCCCTGCCAGATGGCAGGGACATCGCGGGCCGCGATCGGAAGTGGGTGTTGAATGAGTGCATCGAGCTCCCTTGCGGTCTGTTCGTCGACATGGCCGGTCGAGAGACAGGCGAGGATTTGGGTTTCGAGTGCCATGGTGCTCCTCCTTCAGGCAGCTTCCGCCAGTAGCACGTCGGCCTCGGCCGATGACATAGCCTGCGGTGCCAATGCCGGGTCGGCGCCGAACGCCAGCATGTAGTTGAACGCCTGCTCCGCCTTGGACGCGGCGTGGATGATGGCAGTCTTGTCACCGCGCAGGATGCCGAGCCAATGCCCTACGTAGCTGGCGTGGCTGTCGTGCAGTTCGTTGGGCAGACCAAGATGCGCGCAGACGAGCCCACTGCCGATCTCGGCGACCAGCTCTTCGAAACTGTAGGCTTTGTCGCCGAAACGCTTCCCAAAGGTCCGCGCGAGCCGGCGGCTGCCGCCGGCCCAGTGGGTCGTCTCGTGCGCGCGGACCGACGCATAGTGATCCATGGTGCGGAACGTCCGCTGGTGCGGCATTTGAATGATATCGAGGGTCGGTGCGAAATAGGCTTGGTCCCCGCCGTGCCGGACATCGGCGGGGATCGCCTCGAAGAAGCGGTCGATCTCGGCTTGATGCGCGGAAGGGTCCATCGGCGTTGGCTCTTCGATCGCCGGGTAGTAATGGGCGGGCAGGCCATCGATCTGGTCGGGTAGGGTAGGCCGGCAAGGTCTCAGAGAGAACATTGCTCGGCCCCCCTCCGAACCGGACGTGCACCTTTCAGCGCAT
>NZ_JARFNJ010000026.1:0-23028 GCF_029167165.1 Sphingomonas pollutisoli | reverse complement strand
GCGGATGTCGGGAAATACCGCGCCGTTCGGCTCGAGGGGCCGGGCGACCTCCGACTGTCGGGATCGTCATGGAAGCGCACTTCTGCCGCGCTGACGCGCTTCTATCAATGGGCAGCCGGTGAGGAAGCGAGCCTCATATCGTCGGCACCGAAAACCAAGTTCCGTCGTGATGGCGCGGTTGCCGAAGACACGATCCGTATGATCCCACTTGAGGATTACGTCGTGTTCCGGGACCAAGGCCTGTTGGGTCGGTGTCAAGCGAACAACGTGGCTCATCGGCGGAATCCGCTGCGCGATGCTGCGTTCGCCGAGCTGCTCGTGACGACGGGTATCAGGCTTGAGGAAGGCGCCAGCCTTCTGATCGGCGAGCTTCCCATGGCGAGCGCCCGTGTCTTCGAGGGCTGTCGCAGTGCCATGATCGACCTTCCTGCGACAATCACCAAAGGGCGCAAACCCCGATCAGTGCCATTCCCGAAGCGGGTCGCCGGCAGCTTCATCGACGCCTATGTCCGCGAAGAACGGAGTCAGTTGGTTGATCGCTGGCGTCGCGCCGGCGGCGTCCGGACGATGCGACAGCCGCTTATTGGGAGCCTCGCGGGCGGGCGACGCATCCTGATCCAGGGCGAACAGCGCCTCCGACCATTGGCAAGCCTGCGCATCGATGAGCGACGTAATCTCATATTGCTGCCTGAACCGGATGCTCCGCTGGAAATCGCGCAACCAGCAGCATTGTGGCTCGCGCAGGACGGAAATGCTTTGACGCCGGCGGCCTGGCAGTCGATCTTCCGCCGCGCGAGCGAGAAGCTGTCGAAGGCCAAGGGCTGGGAACTCCACGTATCTCCTCACACTCTGCGGCATACCTTTGCGGTTTACTGGCTCACACACCTCATCAAGGCGGAGGTGATGAGGCTCGACGGGCGATCTCTCCCCGATCGAACGGAAGAAATATATATGAAGATCGTCAGCGATCCGCTGCGGCGGGTCCAGCGATGGCTTGGCCACTCCAGCATCATGACGACGCAGAAATATCTGACCTATGTCGATGAGGCCTTTGAGATCATCGATCAGGCTGCCGAAGCGTTGGACACTCGTCTGTTGGGCTTCTTTTAACCGTGGGCCGGTCTCGCCTCTTGTTCGACCGGTTACCCCCGGAGGCGCAGGAGCCGGAATCCGATGCGATCGTTGCCTATCATCATCGTGACGGCGTCGGCCGCGAAATGACCTGGTTGCTGCACGACGTCGGAAACAAGGGGCTTGGTCGAGATCTCGCCTTGCATCTTGGACCGATGATGAAGGAGCTGTTCTCGGGACTGGCCGTCCCGAGCGTCGAGCAGTATCGGCAGAGCTGGATACCGCTTGGGAAGCGCCTGACGTCCACCGGACGCATTGACGGTGGGCTTCGCGTGGTCACTGCCGCCGACATCGACGCTTGTGACGTGCTGGGCCAATACTCGCGGTTCCGGTGTCTTATTTACGGCCTTCGCGTGATCGACGAGCACAACCCCGATCTGCTGCGTCCAGATCTGAAGGCGCGGATCAACTTCACGAGCCGTCACAACGGGAAGGCATTGCGGCCTCGCGAGCCGTTAACGCCGTTCGTTGCTCGCGTCCTGAAAGAGGCGGTCGATCGCAGGGTGGTAGCCGCACGCGACAGGATCGCTGCGGGATGCGATCAGGTCGAGGCTTTGCGAAACAAGCTGGACAGAAATCGCTTTGAGGATGTGTTCCTGCATGTCGCAGACGGTGCGCGTCCCGCTCGAAGCGAGTTCGACCTGTTCAAATATCGAAAGGTTGCCGTCTCCGCTGCGAGCGATCTTCTCGTTCTGACGCTGCCCGACGCGATCTACTTCATCATCGCGATCGCGCTTCGCGTCGAAATGCCGATAGAATGCTTGCGAACGCTTCGCCGCGACTGCCTTAGAAATCCTGCGCGTGGCTATGTCTCGATCGAATACACGAAAGGCCGGGGTGGCGTTGGCCCCAAGATAAAGCGGGAGCGTGTGCGAGACGGCGGGATCAATACACCTGGCGGGCTTGTCCGCCTCGCTCTGGAACTATCCCGACCCGCCGCCGAGCGAATGACCCAACGAGGTGACCCGGATGCGGATTACCTATGGATCGGCTTCGTAGCGGCCGGCCTGCCAAGCTGGCGCCGGTTCAGACTTTGCACCCAGAACTTCTACGCCGCCATCCGGAGTCTAGGCCTCGTTGACGACGCCGGCCAGCCGATAAGCAGGATCGTACCTGCCCGGCTGAGGAAAACGGTCAAGCGCGATAATTATTTGCGGCACGCTGGTCACCTTCGCCGCTTCGCGAGCGATCACTCACCAGTTGTTGCCGCTCGGCACTATGCCGCGGTGGACGGGTTGCGAGAAGAGCATGCGCGTTCGGTTGAGGTTGCCGAAACACAGCTGTTCGACATGGCGATGGCGCCACTGGTGCTTCCGCCGGCAGAGGAAGCGGGTGCGCTCGCATCCGGCCTCTCGATCGCAGACCGAAAGCTCGATCCGGGCGCGGTGGCATCGTTGGTGTCGGGCGATACCGATACGTTCCTCGGCATATGCTCCGGCTTCTGGTCGAGTCCAATGGGGCGTAACGATGACGGCTCCTGCGCCATCGCGTTCACAGGCTGCCTTCATTGCTCGAACGCGGTGTTCACGGCGCGAAAGCTGCCAGCGTTGTTGAGCTATCTGACATGGCTCGATAACCACCGCGCGGTCATGACCGAAACGGAGTGGCGCGAACGGCATGGCGCCGACCACGACCGCATCACGGCGCAAATACTCCCAGTGTTCGCTCCCGGTGATATCGAACAGGCGCGATCCGTTCTGGGAAGCACAGCTGTCGCGCCGGCGCTGCCCCCACATCTCCTCCGAAGTTGAGCGTGCGGCCGCTGCTGGAGCGCACCGAGGCATCCTGGCGGATCGATCGTTCGGCGCTGGTGATCCCGCCCCACATGGTCGTGAGCGGCCGCGCGGAGCAGAACGTCTCGCTCGTCGGGGACGATGAATGGTTGCTGGAATGCGCCATCGCGAGGCCAGCAAAGGGCCATGAATCGCGAATCCGCTTCTACCGCATCGCTGATATCGATGAGCGGGAACTGATCCGGGAATATCTGTTCCTGTCGTTGCACTACGAGCCCCGCGACGAGGTGCGTTGCCGTCTCGGCACCCTCAAGCCTGGCTCGCTGATGCATATGAGCATTATTGCGCGGCAATTTTTGCGCGAGGTGCGCGAAACCGGGCTCCAACTGCATGAGATCGATCAGCCGTGGCTGGATCACTGGCTCTCGAAAAAGCGCCATCTCACGCCGGCAACGCTGGTTTACAAGATCGTCGGAATACGGCGGCTAGCGCTCTACGCCCCATTGATGTCGTTCCGGGGCCTAGAAATAACACCTTGGGGCAACCGCACAGCGACACGGGTCGCGGGATACCGCCGCGGCGGAGAGAATGTTACACCGAGAGTACCGGAGGCCATCACCGCACCAGCATTGCGCTGGGCCATGTTCTACGTCGATTACGGCATCGACGATATCATCGCGCGACGTGATATAGCGGCGGTCGACATGGAAGCACGTCGGCAACGAGTATCGCCGAAGGTAAGCGACCAGCGACTCCGGGCCTATCTGGATGCACTCGACACGGCAGGGTCTGGAGTACCGGTCACTCCCCAGGCGCAACCCGCCTGGCCGGAAATCTGCAAGGCGAGCGGCCTCGGCGTCGCAGTGCTGAAGGCGCGGTCTACCGTCATTGAGGAAGCGATGTTGCGGCTTGGAACCGAACGCCCCGGCGCCAGCAGTCGCTGGACCTCGATGCCCGGGACGAACGTCGCTTGGAGGTCCCATCTTCCAAGCTTCAGTAGTCGTTACGCCTTCATACCCGGCATGGCCGCCTGTTATCTGGTGATCGGGCTCTTGTCGGGAATGCGCGGCGAGGAAGTGGCCGCGCTCAGGCGTGGCTGCCTGCGCCTCATCCGCGACGAACATGCCCGCATCGTCCGGTACGAACTTGTCGGTAGAATCTTCAAGGGCCGGGACAACGTTGATGGCGCCGAACACCACTGGACGGTCGTTGAGCCGGTAGCGCGCGCCGTCTCAGCAGCAATACGGCTGCAGGATCACCTTCGCAGGGTTATCGATGCCGGATCATCGCCGAAAGATGATGACCCGTTGTTCATGACGGTCCAGACCAAGGGAGTTGGCAACGAGCGGCTGACGGCCAACCAATCGACGAAGTACCTGAATTACTTCGTCAAGGAGTGCAGCAAACTCGCCAACGAGATGGTGGCGATGGCGCCAGACGAGGCCGGGCCTATAACGGCACTGTATCATATCCCCGACCATGACGGTGAACCCTGGCGATGGCAAACGCGCCAGCTCCGCCGCACGCTCGCATGGTATATCGCCAGCCAGCCCTTCGGGGTGATCGCAGGCATGCTGCAATATGGTCACGCCAGCGCCATCATGTTCGAAGGCTATGCGGGCACCTCGGCGTCAGGCTTCCGCTCAGAGATCGAAGAGGAACGTCGCCTCGCGCAGCTCGGTGATATCGTCGAGATGTATGAGGACTGGAAAGCGGGGATCGATCCCGGCGGCCCCATGCGATCCAAGCTTGTCGCCGATTTTACAAGGATCAGGAACAAGATCGGTGATCTGCCCGGCGCGGTCGTCGGTGATCGACGACACGCGAAAATGCTCTCGAATACCGCGGTGACGCTTCATCCGGGCTTCATCAACGACTGCTTCTTCTATGCTGACCATGCCCTCTGCCTGAAGGTCAAAGGAGCCGACGCACAGCCGGCATTTACGAAATGCCAGCCCTCCCGATGCCCAAACAGCGTGGTGGCGAAGCGCCATGTGCCAGCCCTGCGGTCATGCATTGCAGATGCGGAGAGCATGAAGAGTGGCAAGAATGTGAGCCCGATCCAAAAGCACGCCATCGAGGCGCAGCTCGATATCTACAGGCAGTTACTGGAACAGGTCGAGCGATGACGGCGGAATCGAACCCAATGCAGAGATCGAAAAGCACCGTCGCACTGCTCGATGCCTATGACCGGTTGCGCGAAGGCAAAGGCAGCGCCACCGATGGCAAGCTGAGTGTAACCAACGTCGCGCGCGAAGCCGCCGTCAGCCGGGCGACGGCATATCGCTGCCCCGAACTCCTCGCCCGGTTCGGTGAGCATCCAAGGCCAGCGAAGGCCAAGCCAAAAACTGTAAGCGGCAATGCCGAGTTGCGCGACGCGGTCAATCGGTTGCTCAATCGGATCGTCATGCTGGAGGCGGCGCTGGAAGGAAAGGACGCCGAAATCCGGCAACTGCGCTCAATGCTGCCAAAAATGCAGGAGGCAAGTTCGTGATGCGAGCGAGTCGGTCCGCCTTCGGCGGTTGCGCTCGGGGCAGTTGCAAAGTGCAGTAGCGCTTTGCAACTGCCCCGAGCGCTTCGATGGTCGGGAATCGTCTCAAACGTCGAATAATTTTATACGCCTCGAAACAGAGACTTACCGTGAGACGAGACACCATCTGCAAACATAAGAAGAAGCAGGAGGATTTTACCGGGACCGGAAGTCCGGCTGCCTGGATACGTGCGATGCAATCCTCGCGCGTCCAGCCCCATTCACGCAAGGGGTAGCGGAACAGGAAGCGCGGATCGACATGGCCTTCGCGATGCGCGTAGCGGCGGTTGTCGGCCGGCGAACAGTCATAGCCGATGAGCTTCACGACTGGATCGCCGCGTGCCCAAGCTGCTTGAGCGGGAGGCCAATTCTCGGTCCAGCGATCCTGCGGGGCGATTTTCCATTTTTGGGAGCAAGAGTGCCGGCCGAAGCTGATCGACGGCAGCGTGCCGTTGGTCAGCAGATTTTCCAGCAGATTATAGTAGGGCGGCCAATGTTTGAAGCGTTTGGGGGTATAACTGACAGTCTCGTTGGGGACGCCATGGTCGTCCATCCAGCGCCGGAACATCGGGATATATTCCAGGGTTTCCGGCCGCTCGGGCATCTCCGCAAGCAGGGCTGCATCGGGGGGCTCTCCGCGAGCAACCAGTTCGATGATCATGGCGGTGGAGTTCACGCCACCTCCCCAGGCTGCGAGCACCGGTGGGCGCTCTGTTAGCTGGCCGTGCAGGGCTGGGTCGGGCGTCAGCGGCCCGAGTTGGCGAAGGTCGATCGGATATTGGGCCACGGATGCGCTCCCACTGCGGTTCGCGCGATCCGTTCCCCCTCCCCGCTCCGCTTGGATGCGGTTGGCCTGGAGGCGTGTCTGTCAGTTTACCGTTCGAGGTTGGTTAATCGGACCATATAGTGATGGGCCGGGGATAGTTCCGGGCTGAAAACCCGTCGGCATTCGTCGACTATCCGATTCCATATTTCGGCGGGCATGTCGGAGTCGCTGCCTTCGCCGGTTAGGCTGGGATCGATGAGAACGATGACATCCGACCACTCGTCGACCGGTCCTCCTCGGTGCCATGTGAACTTGCGTTCGTCATTATTGAGCCACTCCTGGAAGCGGCTGTCGGCGAAGATCTCAGGGACGTTCAGCACAAGGCCACGGCAGATACGTGCGCTCATTGGAGTTGCCTCCATTATTCTGTGCGGAGCTGCGCGAGGAAGTCCTCGAACGCAGCGCACGACTGTTGATTTTCGATGTATTGAAGGAGAACTTCGACTTGCGTGGCGTCGGTCCAGCCTTCATCCGATGCGACGACTTCAAACAATTCTCGCGCTAGCATGAGCAGCCTCCTGTCTTGTGACGCGCCGAAGCGGCGCCCGTTAGGCGGGGAAATATTCCTCGTTCTCAAGGCTTTCACATTCGACAGCCCAGACGTTGCCGATGTCGTCAGAGGCAGAAGGCAAGTCTACCTTGCCCAAACCGATCGCCTCGATCGCGTCCGTGACGCTATCGGCATCGACTTCGACGATGGTGGACTTTTCAACCCGAAGAACCTGCACCACTTTGATTCGGTGTTTCATTTTAGCCCTCCTGTTTCGCCCGAAGGGGATCGAGCACGTCTCGGAAATTGGAGTGAGCTGACTCAGACCGCGGCATGATCTCATTGCGATCCACGCGGCATTCGGCGACGGCGCGTTCGATCGTGCGGAATATGAAGAGTGGATTGGGTTCGCCGATCGCGGCCGAACCGGCTCGGCTAGTCGGATTCGTCGGGGATGCCGCCGACCTCCAGATAGGCGCCAGTGTCATTCCCGTGTTCGTCCAGCTCGACGAGTGCGAGGCCGCCGTCGTCGATGGCGATGTCGGCATCCTCGGAAAGGCTTTCCAGCCAGCGCTTCAGTTCAGCTGCTTTGATCATAGGGGCCTCCTTGCTGCAGGATGTTGGGAAGGCGGTCGAGGATCCTCAGGAGATGGGTTCATCGGGCCGGAGGTTACGTTCGAGCAGGATCAGCGCGCGGGCGATCTGCTGCTCAACGGTCTCAATCGGGAGGCCGGTCCGATCGGCGATGGCGCGATAGGAAAGTCCGTCAGCCCGGTGGAGGAGGAATATGGTGCGGGTGATGGGCGGCAGTTTCATCACTGCGGCCCGATAGACGGCGGGATCGATGGCGATGGGTGGTTCGCTGTCGATCGGGAGCCAGTCGGCCGCAACATGGACCCAGCCCCGGACCCAGTGGCCCTCGACATCGCTTCGGGTTTCCAGCTCATCGGCGTCGATACGGACCGAGGCGCTCTCGGCCCAGCGGACCCGGGCGACGGCCACGGCGGCATGGTTGGTGTTGGTTGCGGCCGTTACGGTGAGATAACGGTCGATGCGTGCTGCCAGCTTATAGCTGGTTCGGCGCGGATCGCGGCGAAGGCCGAAGTTGGGGTGGTCGTTCAGAAATTCGAGTGCCTCCCGGAGGAGCGCGAGCATATCGGCTTGAGTCATGGCGGCTCTCGGCGGATGGGATGAGGACAAGGGCTGAGGCGGGAAGGAGATCAGTCCGTCCTGCCCTGCGCGGGGTCGGGACTCGGCACGACAGGGCCAGCCACGGCTCGGATGTCGAGCTTGGTCGCGCCGCGGTGGCGCCGCTCAACGCGTTCCCGGGCAGCTTTGAGGGCTGCGCCGATATCAGGAGCGGAGATGGTGCCGGACCATTGGGCGGCGCGGCCGCTGCGCGTGCAGAACCGGGCGGTCACGAAGAAGCGTTGCATGGTCAAGCGTCCCCCGCACCGTCGAGCGCCGCAATCGCCGCGTCGATCCAGGCCGGGTCGTTGGTGATCGCGGCGCCGGTCCAGAAGCTCGCGATTGCTCCGGCTGTTCGGCCATTGTCCTGGGGGATCTCCGATATCTCATCGTCGGTAGCGCCTTCGACGTCATAGTCGATGACGAGGAGATTCACCGGCTGGTCCGCGACGGCGCCGGAGACGAGGCCACCCTCGAGTGTCACGACGACCCGAGGAAGTCGGCCGTAGCCCGCGGTGTTGAGGCGCTCGCAGAGGATGTCGATCGCATCGTCCGACAGGATCGCGTGGCTTTCGCCGTTGGTTGCGATGTCGAGCAGCTCGGTCGGACAGCCGCGCGCCTGCAATAGACGAAGCGCTGCGAGAATGGCGTCGCGCTCGACCTCGTCGAAGGTCGCCTGAGCGGTGATTTGTCGTCCGGTTGAGATATCGACGCTATGGACCTCGATCCAGACGTCGAATTCCGCGAGATCGGGAAGATCGCACTCGGCGATGCCGGCGACCGGAATGCCTTGGGAGGCCAGGCGATAGCGTTGCGCCTCGGAGAGAGCCTCGAACCAGCTGCCGGCGACAGCAGGTGGCAGCGCGACGGGATCGAGATCGGCGCGCAAGCAGTTGACCAGGTCCATCGCAGCTTCGGCCGCCCGCAGTGGATGGGCGAAGAGGCGGCGCGGCTGCGCGGGATTTGCAAAATGCGTCCCGTTGACGAGATAGAAGTCCATGGCAGGAACCTCCCCGTTGGTGGAGCGGGCCCGCCCGCCGGAAGCGGCCGGGATGGATGGTGATTGCGAAGGCGGGTCGCCGGGTCGTCAGCAGGCGGCCACGATCAGGCTCACCGCGAGGTCCATGCGTTCGGAGTCCGCGGTGTCGAGGATGGCGAGCGCCGGATTCCGGGCCAGAAGCGCGGCCTTGAGCTTTTCGGGATCCTGGCCCTTCAGCGGATAGGAGACGACCTCATTGTCCTTGATGGCGACGATGTTGGTCCGCATCAGCCGTTTGAGGCGCTTGGTCACCTCGATGCCATCCATGAGCATGGCGACCTCGGTTTCGAGGTCGTTCGGAACGCCGAGTCCGCGATAGGCGACGGTGGACCGATTCTGGAGAAGCCAGGCATCGACGTCCTGGACCGTGTGGCGTCCGACGGGCTGGTAGAAATCGCAGCCGCCGGTGCCGCGGTTGCTCGCCAGGAAGGCGCGCTCCCCGTCGATCCAGATCTCGGCGGAATAAGCGGTGGATTCCTCGGACAGCTGCTTGGCGATCCGGAGCTTGCGAAGTTCGATCTTCATGTGGCGAGCCTCCTTTCGATGCTCGCTGCATCCCGCCCGCTCCCCTTCGCCGAACAGGACCGTCGCCTTTCCTGGGCGGCCAGGAGCTGGGCGAAGCGTTCGCGGACCGCAGATGCGGTTGGGTAGTGGTTGGCGAGACTGTGGCGCGCGAGAATAGGGGCTCTGGCGGTTGCGATCTCGTGTGCCTCGGCGAGGGTTGGAAGCCGGGGTGGCCAGCCTTTGACGAAGCGTAGGCCCGCCGGCATGTCTGCCTCGATACGGCGTCGAAGGGCGGCGTCCTGTTTGGCGGCTGCGATTGCGGGTCGCATGGCGACGGGAAGTCGATCGGGCGCGACATCAGCGAGCCAGCGGCCCGGCTGGAAGGAGAAGGTCGAATTCGCCTCCATGGCTACGAGTTGGCGATAGTGATCGTGGTTCGACTCCGCGCAGGTCGAAGCGGTCAGATCATGGAGGGACGCGAGGACGCAGAAGCGGCAGCTGAGCCGGGTGGCACCATAGACCCGATAGGCCTCATGCAGCGGCAGGCCGTAGGCGGCGTGGGCGTCGAATACATCCTTGGCCGTCCAGTCGACGCCGGGGTGCCAGCGGATCATCCGGGTCCCGGCCGGGTTGCCCGGCTTAGCGAAGCGGTGGTCCAGGCAGGAGACAGGGGTGTCGCGACGGCTGGTGCTCTCGTCGCGGCGAAGCCCGATGACCGAGACGATGGTCTCGCCACGGAAGCGCCGCGCAAGATCGGGACCGATGACCTGGACCTTCAGTTCCGAGGTGCAGAAGCGCAGGGACGACGAGGACCACGGACCGATTAGATTGTAGGTTTCGAGGGCCTGGTAGCGCAGCTTGCCGCTGTAGAAGCGCTGTTCCCAGCGGGCGACCATGTCGCCGGCCTTGCGACGGAGAAAGATCAGCGGCAGCCCAAGAAATTCTGCGATCGCGGCGACCATATCCGGGGTGGAGTCCCACTCCGCGCGGCCGAGATCGGCGTGGACGGCAATGCGCCGCTCGCGTGGATGGCCCAAGCGGTCGAGCAGCAGCATCGCCGCGAGGGCGGCCATCGATGAATCCTTGCCGCCGGAAAGGTTGAAGGCGAACCAGGCTTCGCGCCGCACGGCATCGAGCACGAGCTGATCGACGGCCGGTGAAAGGGGATTTGGGTGTGCAGGGATCATGGGAGGGCCTCCGAATGCCCCGATGCGGGACCATTGCTCCCGCCCCTCCTCCCCTTCGCTGGACATAGCTTCCGTGCTGCCGGGCGAGGCGCTTTAGCCAGGGAGGACTTCTTCTTGTTCCAGGCCCCATCGGGATTGCCAGAGAGGGGCGCCGAAGCTGGGAGCCTCGCGTCCCCGTTGAAGGTCGGCCACGTCCGCCTGATCAGGCGTTTCCACGTCGACGATATTCTAGCGCCCGACGCGAAATGTCTGCACGATCCTGACCTTTTGAGCGGTCACCTCCCGCCCGCTTGAGGTTCATAGTCGGGGCCGTAGGACCGCGAACGGAGGTGTTCGGGATCGTCTGCCTCATCGACCAGATAGCCGGTGACCTCGTCCGCATATTCAGCGTCGACGACGGCATCGGCATTGGGGGTCAGGCGGACCGCGAAGCCGTTGTCGAAGAGCAGGTGGTCCGCCCGCCGCATAGCCTGGGCATGGTCGTCGGCATCGACGGCGACCTTGACACGCACTGTGGCGTAGACATGGACGTGATGGCGCTTGCCCATGGGTCAGTCCTCCCTGAGATAGTCGAAAAAGCTGCCGTCGTTTCCGAGCGCGAGGAGTTCTTCTTCGAGCCGGTCCAGCGGGACGTCTTCGGACAGGTGGGAGGGCATGGCGCCGATGAAGGCGCCGTCGTCCATCTCCTGGGCGATCTCAGCGAGCGATAATGTGCTGAAACGAGCCTCGTCGCACCGTTCAAGCAAGATCGTCACTTCGAGCGTGATCTTTCTGATTTTCATGGGTTAGTCCTCCGGCTCCCAGCCGATCAGGTCACGCAGGATCGGGGTCAGGGCATCGTTGATCTGGACGAGCAGGTTCGAGCGCTCGTCGGGCGAGAGGCTGTCGAGATATCGATCGGGAATGAGGTCGTTGACGGCGTGGGTGGCGTCATCGACCAGTTCGTCGAATTCGTCATCGTTCATGGGATCCTCCGTCAATTCGGGGAATGCGAGGGGCGAGACCGTGCGCTCAAACCCTCAGATCTCCTCGCACAGAAAGACGTGGTTGACCTCGCCGTCGAGTTGGGCAGCTTCGAATTGTTCGAGAGCGTGGTTCTTGTCATCGGCATCGCAGAGCCAGAATTCGTTCTCGGCGCCGTAGCAGATCAAATACTTTTCCATCTCGTTCGGGTGCCTTTCTTGAGGTGGCATCGCTTGACTGAAAGCGCGAACAGCGGTTCTCTGGCGAATGGATGGCGCAGGGCGCGTCAGCGTGGGAGAACGTCGGCAGAAGCGGCGCACGTCCCAAGGCGCTTTGGCCGGGTGAGATACAGGCGCTCCTCGATCTCGAAGTCGGTAAGATGGTCGAGCAGCTTGAGGACGGTGCCGCGGGCTGCCTCGTAGATCACGATGGTTTTCCTGCCATGATACTCGGAGGGCCAAGCATCAGCGGGCGAATCGGAGGCGATCCCGCGGAAGTCTGGATCGGTATTCTCCCATATGGCTTCCAGTTTTTCCTCGCGGGTCATGAAGCCGTCATGCGCGTTGGTTTCGGAAGCGAGGATAGCGGCGCGCATCAGATGGGGGCTGTTGCGATCTGCCATGTCGCAATAACCGTGGAACCAGCGCTGCCGGCCCAGGATGGTGATCGCGAAGAAGACATACCGGATCGTGCCGGCTTTGGCTTCCGACATCGCGAACATCATTGTGCCGAGGAAAATCGGCGGCAGAACCTCAAACATGGATTCGTAATCGTCTTCCGTGATCTCGAACCAACGGCCGGTGTAATGGGTGCCGCGAATACAATCCTCATCGCACCCCTCGGGGCACGCGTTGAATAGCTCGAACATCTGCTGGCGCGTGGCGACGCCGTCGAGGATCTTGCGAAACTCGGGATAGCTGGTCATGGTGATAGTCCTTGCAGGAAAGGGCAGCCCGACCGGATCCGGCTACCGTATGCAGATCTTTTGGCGGCGGCTCGGAAGGCCGGAGTTGAGCGGCCCGGTCGGACATGAGCAGAACCGGCACGAGGCTAACTCGATCGGTATCCATGAAATCCGTTTGGCCCCGTCTATTGGGACATATATTCGACCGGGCCGGAAGGAGCATCGCACGTGGCATTGGCAGCGCCGGCATGGTTGGCAGATTATGGCGGCACGCCCGAGACGCTTGATCGCTTCCGGTCCCTATGTCAGCAACGACGCCGTTGCGCGGGTATATGGTGCCTGGATGGAAATCAGGAGTGTGCCCGTCCCATTCAGCCATTGGTGGTGGCATAGAGTCAGAGCGCCCGGTCATCGCCAGGGCTGTCCCGACTGGTTGGAACTCCACGGCCAGTTGCGTAAGTATATGGATCGGGGCGGCATCCTCGTTATCATCGGGCCGTCGCGTGCCGGTAAGACCTGTTTGCTGGAGCGGCTGACCCCGCTTCGGATCATCGATAACTCGCGGTCGGGATCGGCGCGCACGGCGCCTGTTCCGCCTGAGGACGTGCCGTCGGGATTGTTTGCAATCGACGAGACCCATGCGCATGATCAGCGGGATATTGTGCGCGTGATTACCGACATGGGGACTGAGAACCGTGGCTTTGCCTTGGTGTTTCAGCGTCCTGAGAGCTTTCGAGATTGTGTGATCGGGGCTCCTCTCGCTTTGCATTCGCTGCTGTTCCTGGAGCTTGTCGATCATGGTCCCGGCTGAGGCGAACGATTAGCAGGCGATCAACCCCCACGACCTTTCAGTAAGGCATGGATCAGCCGCTCTTCCTTCTTGCTGATCCGGTGGCGGCGGCGGTCGCGCTCGATTTGCCGTTGGACGGCCTCCTGGTTGTAGCGGGTGGGAAGTTGGGCATCCTCCGGTGACTCTGACCAGCCGCCGGCGGCACTGATCCAGACCAGACCCAACGCGCCTGGGCGGGCTTCGAACGTGTCGGCGGCTCCGTTGACTGCGTTGCGGACGATCACGCATCCACTGTCCTCGGCGCGCAGCGGTGCTCGCCCCCCGAGAACGAGCAAGTCGCCGCGATCACCAGGCAGGTGAACCAGGTCACCGGACTTGACCTTGGCGGCGAGCTTGTGACCGATGGTGTAATGGAGCGTCCAGCCGTTGTCGGTGATGCAGTCTGCCATGACATTCTCCTGAGGGTTTTACCGGCGCAGCGGAAACCAGATTGGGTTGGCCCGCGAGGATGGCTCACGCTGCGAGGCGGAGCAGCGGCAACGCGGTGACATCGCCGCGGGTCGTGGTGCGGTCGAGCGCGGGATAAGGCAGGCTCGGGACCTTGCCGGCCGCTATCCGCGCAGCCTTGGTCAAGGGAAAGACGTAAACGTGATTCCCGGGATGCCTGCGGCGGGTCAAGAAACCGGACCGCTCGAGAGCGGCGAGCCAGTCGCGACGGTCTTCTCCATGGCGCGGCGGTCGGGCACCGGTTGCGACCAATCCGTCGATCGCATAGCGTTGCCCGGTTTCGCCGTTGCGGATCTTGGACAATGCGCGCGAAGACAAGGGGCGACCATCGGGCATCACCAGATCCGTGCGCGGTGACGAGCGACCGACATACCGGCTGCCCATCACCGCATAGAGTTGGCCGACATGACCGGGGAGATAGACATGGCCGTTCTCGTCGACGCGTCGGATCGGGTCGGCATAGGAGATGACGGAAATGATCTCCGGCTTGGCTTGCCGTAGCAGCTTGAACGCCCGAGACACGAGGAAGGTCTCGCCGTTACCGCCGACATCGTCGAGGAGCGCGAGGCGCCCTAGATCGCAAGCGGTGCGCGGGTTGGGAAGGCCCGCGCTTTTGGGGACCGAGGCATCGTTTATTGGATGGGCGAAAGCGCAGACGCCGACCAGTTCGGAGCGGCCGCCGGCGCCGTTGCGAAAAAGGCCGACCGATAGCCGGGTGACCGGCATCGATCCGGCATAATGGTGCATCGCTATGAAGGGGCCTGCTACCCGGATGGTGTCGATGACGTCGACCGAGAGTGTTCTCGGATCGATTTCGCTTGCGGACGGGACGAAGCGGCTACGCCGGTCGCGCCAGCGTTGGGAGCGGGTCGTAAGCATGGTTGCTCAAGCCGCATCCGGGCTGGCCGAGCCAGGCTCAGCATCGTCCTCGTCGGGCAGCAGATCACAGGTGCGCTCGTAGAATTCGAGGCTGATTCCGCGTGCTGCGGCCTCCCAATAGGTCAGGTCGCGATGGTCGTCGGCGTTGGGGCCGGTCGCCATCTCGATGACGGGGTGGATCGAGAAAATCTCGCCTGTCGGGAGGCGGAATTGATTGGCGACGCCTTCGAGCGGTTGCGTGTCGTCGGGAACCGAGCAGGATCCCTCGATGATATAGGTGACGAGCATTACGACCTCCTTTGGATCATCAGTCCCCCTCCCTCTCCCCTTCGGTCGTGGGTTCCCAGTAGATGCTCTCGGTCGAGTAGAATTCGTCGCCCTCATTGTCGAAATAGATGGACAGGACTTCTTCGTCCGTCAGCGCCTGAGGGTCTCGGGGATCATCGATCTCCGACCAGTTGTCGCGACAATATTCGGCTAGATCGGCGATCAGCGCGTCGTGGCAAAAAGTGGCGTAAAAATTGGTCCCGTGCCGGTGATCGATATGGCCGACATGGATCTCGACCGGCCACGGCACGACATGACGGTTCACGAGAGCCTCGGCGATCGACAGATCTTCGATGAGATGGTGGATGGCGTCCGCGTCGAGGTCGCTGGGGGTTTCGATGGCGGCGCGGGCACGCGCGAGCAATTGCGCGTGATCGCGCCTGGTGGGCTGGTTCATTTCTGGGTTCCTTGCAGGAGAGTTGGCGATCGGACGGTTACCCCTGCGGATAGCCGGTGCGGTCGAATGCCCGCCGAGTGAGATCCGGGACGCGATCGTTGCTGTAGGGGCTTTCGTCGGCCAGATTGAACGCACGGTTTTTGGCGCCTACCCAGTCGATCGCGTCCACGACGTAGGTCTCCGTGGCAAAACGGTCGAAGCCGCTGAAGAATTCGATATCGACCATGAACCGGGTCGGCTCGGTCGACGCGGTTGCGAGGATTTCGTTTTCGGCATCGAGGAGATCGCCCGCTTCGCCGCGCAGCCGGTCGATGTCGGGGTCGAAATCCTCCCAGTTTTCGTCTTCGGGGCATTCGTCGGCGAGATAGCCCGACATGAGATCGTGGATGGAATCGAGCATCTCTTTGCGCGCAGTGTTCGAGGTCATGGCGGATTCCTGGGTTGACGTGCTGCCGGGAGCACGGAGGTCCCGGCAGCGCTCGGGTTCAATGGACGCTTGCGAGAAGGGTGCGGGCCTTGCCCTCGAGCGTGAGGCGGCTGTCCTGGTGGGTTTTCGAGCGGGCGACCGCCGTGATGCCCTGGACGAAATCGTAGATGGACGCCGCAGGATGCCCCTCCTCGGCGAGTACGGTCGCGATGATCTTCGCGCTCTCGGGCTTGGAGAAACCGCGTCCGCGCAGGAAGGTCTCGCGATCCTCGTCATTACGGGCGACGATCCGCTCGCGCGCCGTTTTGATACCATCGATGAAGGTGCGAGGAGAGGAGTCGGCAAAGTGCGTGAGCGCGGGCGCCGCCTCGCCGGCGAAGCGGTTGGCAGCGAACTTGGAATGCCGGATCTTGATCTCCTGGAAATTCTCGGCGCCCCAGATATTGCGGTTCATGCACACCGCGCGCAGGAAGAAGGTGGCGACACCGAGCGTGGTCGAGCCGACCTCGCTATTCCAGGCGTAGAAGCCCCGGAAGTAGATGTCGGGGTCGCCATTGGGGAGCTTGCCAGCCTCGATCGGATTGAGATCGTCGACCAAAAAGATGAACACGTCGCGGTCGGACGCGTAGAGGGTCGTGGTCTCCAGGCTGATATCGACCAGCGGATTGTAGACCATCGTGCTCCAGTTGAGCAGGCCAGGCACCTTCCAACGCGTGTCGCCGGTGCCGGTGCCGGCGAAGCGCATGATCGCCTCGACCAGCTCATGGTCCCAGATTCGCCCGTAATCCGGGCCGGTGACCGCGCGCAGTTCGGTGCGGCCATCATGAGTCTGGAGCATCTTCACCTGTTCGCCGCGATGCTGGATCAGCCCGTGCTGAAGGTTGATGCCGGCAATCGGGCTGGGCAGATCGCGCAGGTAGGAGGCAGGTGCTCCGACCAGGCTGCAGAGCTGGCCGAAGGACCAGTTGGTCGGCATGATGGGGTCGCGACCACCCGGAACGTGGAGGGCGAGGCGATCCGGGGTGTCGGTGCGTGCCTCGACACGGATTGCGCGGCTCTCGACGATCTCGGTGCGGGCGGTTTCGGCGCGAGCGCGGACGCGGTCATAGAGGCTGTCGAGCGAAAGGAAGCGTTCGTCGTCAGGACGCTTGAACCATTCGGAGGAGACGCGGCTGATATTGTGCCCGCGGCTGATGTCGACCTTGTAGCCGGCGGAGGCCGGACGCGGGGCATTTGCGATCATGTTCATGGAGGTTCTCCGGGAGGCTGGCTGTGCGCGTGCCGGTCCTCAGCCGCGCGCCTCACCCCCTCCCGCCCCCCTCCCCTCCACGGGAAGAATGGCGAGGTTGCCGGGACCATGGTGCATGGTCTCGCGGCCCTGATAACGCTCAGAATTCGATCAGGCGGTAGCCCCTGGGCTTGAGCAGCGCCTTGACCCATGCCTTGTCGATGGGCGTCCCTTCACTCGTGCTTCGTATCGCGGCGTCGGCACGTTCGAAGAGGGCCACGCAGAGCTGGTCGGAATCGAAGCGGGAGCGGTATTGGATGCCGTCGAGATGGGTGTCGGCGTGGACCATCGCCGAAATGCGCTGCGAGGTGTCGTAGCCGCCGGGGTTCGCGGCAGGATCGAAGTCGGCGGCTACGCCGGCGGCCGTCGTCCTGAACCATGCGAGGCCGGGGCCGTGCAGCTTCGCGAGCCGCAGGGTTCTGGTCGTGGTGAAGGTCGCGGCGCGCTTGCGCTGCACGCGGTCCAGCAGAACATCGGGATCGCCGGGGTTTCGCAACAGACTTTCCACGAAGGGACCGACTTGGGTCTTGCCGAGATAGAGGACACCATAGGTTCCGGCGGGATCGTCCCAGCGCCATGTCCCGTCCTTGCGCCCATACCAGCGTGCCGCGACGGTGGCGTCGTGAACGCGATGCAGGACCTGGCCGGCAGCGATGGTTGCTACCGGCATTGCGCCTCGGCTGGTCATGCTCAGTCGTTCAGCGTCTGGGCAAAGCGAATAACGCGAGCAACATCCGCCTCGTCCGCTTTGATGAGATCGATGGGCCGTTCCTCGCCGAGCCCCTCATCGCCGCTCACGAGAAACTGAAGGAGCGTCCAGCCGCTCACGCCGGGAACAGCAGCCAGGAGGCGCGGGATCGCGGATCGAATGGTATCGCCATCGAACTGGAACGCGGGGAACAGCTTTGCGCCGTTGTCCTCGATCATCAGCAGCCTGCGGTCCCGCGCGGCTTTGTAGACGGCCTGAACGGTCTTGTGCCTCAGAAGCTTGCGGACAGCCTCGGCATCGAAAACGCCTCCGGCCTGCTCGATCATGCGGCGCTTGAAGGCGATCGCGTTGGTGATCTCCTCGGCCTCATCCGGGTCATCGGCTTCAACCGCGGGAATGCCGCGCGCGATGTTGAGCACGAGCGCGGTCACGTCGACGCTGCTGATGGCGGCGGTCTTGGCAGCGAGCGGCATCATCTTGATGATGCGGTCGGCGCTGGCCATGATGCGATCGCGCAGGACGCGATCGATATCGACGGTAGCGGTGGTTGCGTGGCGCGGCATATCAGGCCCTCGTTTAGTGAGTTTCATATAGAGAGCTTTCGAGAATAATTCAACGAAACAATCCATGTGCGGTCGTCGGGAAGCTACCGCCTGGCCGAATGAAGGAGGTTCCCATCGGCATCATATCGATCGGGGTCGGCGCCGGGGACATCCCAACCGAACATGGAACCGGCCTGCATGGCGGTGATCTGGGCCGGAGTCGCGTCGAATGTCGCGTTGATGGCTTCGATCGTCATTCCGTCAGGCATGGGCCAATACCCCTTCTCACCGCGCTTGATGACGATGGGTTCGTCAGTGCCCGGTAGATGGGCGGCGCACATTTCGGGAAGCTTGGCGAGATTGGCGAGACGCCGTTCGGCCGCATCGAGGATCGACTTTTCGAGGTCGCAAAGCCAGGACGGACCGAGATGGTTGCGGACGCGACGGAGCGAACCGCCGAGCGGCTCGGACTCGTCCTGGCCGTTCATCCATTTCATCGACAGCTGGTCTTTCCAGCGGCGGCCATGGCGCGCGCGGAAATCGACAAGGGCGCGCCACATATCGTCGTCGGGTTCGGTCATGAGAAGCTCCTTAGGGCTGGACGATCAGGCTGCTCGCCCGGAGCGACCAGGCAAACGCGCGTGACCGAGGGAATTAGAAGAGGCTCAATTGCCTCGGGGTGCCGGTGGTGTCGGCCCGGCGGGGATCGGCCGGTTCAAATGCCGTCTCAGGCGTTGCCGGCGGATTCAAGAGCCGTTGGGCGGCGGCTTCGGCGTCGCGGCGCGACAGCCGGGCGCTCCAGCCGCCGAGAATATGAGCCGGCGTATACCAATGGTCGCGCATTTCCATCGACAGTGAGTTGCCGACGACCACCACCGCGGGGATATGCATCAGGGTGAACTGGACATAGGCCATGTGAACGGCGCGCGTGTCGATATCGATGGCCGTCACGTGCAGATGCTGCTGATAGTTGACACCCTCCTGGCGCATGGCCTCGGCAAGGGCGATGATCAGGGAGCCGGCGCCACAGGCTGGTTCCATCGCGCTGACGAAACCGTTGCGCTCTATGAGTTCGAGCAGCGATTCACGGCTGCCGATGATAGCCTGCGCCATGGTTTGGCAGAGGATATAAGGCGTGAAGAACTGGCCGCGTGCCACATTGTGCAGTTCAAGCTCACCATAGACCGTCCCGAGAACATCACCGGGTTCCGCTTCAAGGGCGGAAACGACCTCAGCTAGTATCTTGGGGAAAGTCTCGACGATGTCGCGGTCATAGCGGCCGACGATTTCCAGATAGCGCTTCTCGCGCTTCTCGCGGTGCTTGAGATCGACAGCATTGGAAAGGGCGATCGCGATCGCCTCCATGCAATCTGCGAAGAGATTATGGAGGTCGTAGCGATACTGACAGGACCGGAATAGCTTGCTGATCGCCGCGACATGGCTTTGGTGGGAGGGCATGGCATGTTCCCGGGTGGGCCGGCACGCCGCGGGACCGGCCGGAGCTGGCCGGGCACTTGCCGCAGCGGTCAGGGAGGATTGGGAAAGGCGTCAGTCCGGGAGGCTTTCCGGGACACCGCCCATTACCCCCCGCTCTGCTCCCACGTCGGCGGCGAGGAGAGTTCAGATGCCAGTATTCCGATTGTCGTAGATGGGCTGCATATCGGCGGACCAGGCGCCGAGCGGCCAGATACAGCCATTGTAGCTGATGCGTGCGATCGGTACGTCGTCGACGAGCACATGCCCCTCCGGGAATCCACTCGCGCCGAGGCCGGATCGCTCGCGGCGCCGGCAGTGGAGGTGAGAGGCGTCGGCCCAGTTGGCTGCGGGAAGGTCGGGATAGCCCGGCTGGCGGATCGTGAAGGTCAGGGCCCGGCGGCGTTGCGATTTGCGCGGGCGCAGAGCCTTGGCGACATGGCCTGCATACACGCCCACGGCAGCCCAGTAAGCGGCGAGCGGAGGCTTGCGGCTGTCCCAGCTTTTCTGGGCGCGAGCGCGGGCATCGTTTTGGAGATCCTTCAACAGGGCGGCCAACAGCGACCGGGTTTGGGGATCGAGCGATTGCAGCGCCTTGACCGCAGGAAGCGCCAATATGGGGTTACGAACCTCGGCGCGGTTTGACCGGGCGTTCATGCTGCCCGGCCCATGTCGAGTTGGAAAGCTGCCTGGTCGGGATTGACGGCCAATGCGAGCGCCAGGGGTTTCACCCAGATTTCCTTCGACGACAGCGTGAAGGTCTCGCCCATGCTCGCCAGCAGAAGCGCCTCGCCGACCTCCTCGGCCATCTTCTCGGCGGAGGCGCTGGGTACCGCGTTGCCGATCCACTCGCGTCGAGTGGAGTCGGAACCGGCCTCGAGGTCGAAGCCGCGCGTCGTCCAGTTCCGTTCCCACCGGCGGACATAGGTGTCCAGCGCGGGGTCGAAGATGAAGATCTCCTCCGGGTCGAACAGCGATTGGAGAGCCGCAAGTTCGAGTGTGGTGAAGGGACGATGCCAGGTGCCGTCGAGTGCGATGATCCGGGCAACGAGGCGTTCGTCGGCGGCCGGGAGCGCCAAATCGTTGGCGGGCTCCGCAGAGCGGGGCGACGTCTCGACCCGCGGATCAGCGAGAGACCAGCGCCCGTTATTGTTCTTGGCGAAGGCCGGGATCGCCCCGGAGACACCGCCCCACGAGACGACGCCATAATGTCCTTGCGTCAGATAGCTGCCCCGCTCGGCGCGGGAGAGGCAGGCGGGGCGAGGATCAGCGATCGACATAGCGCCGCTGCCGACGCGATCCGAGCCGGTGACGGTCGGCGCTTTTCCCGACATCGCCACGACCTTGAGCTTGTTGCGGTGGCTGTTCGGTCCCCAGGTGCAACGGGGATCGGCGACGACGAAAGCCCCCATGCCGGTGGTGCTCGCGCCGATGACGCTGTTTGCCGACATGCGGAAGCCGGTGACGCGATATTTGCCGTTCACATGGCGGCCGTCGGGCGCGCGGGGATCGGCTACGGCAAGGCCACCGCCTGGACCGCCTGGTCCAGCAACGGCCGGCGCGTCCTGCTTGAAGGGGACCACGCGATAGACGTTGTTGAAGCGCGGTCGGCCATGGATGCGGGGATCGGCTACGGAATGGGGGCCGCCGCCAGGGAGCGATTGAGCGGTCACCGCCGTAGCCGAACCGCACCAGGGGCGGACGCCATATTGCTGGTAGGTGAGATTGCCGGAGAGCTGCCGCGGATCGGCAACGCTTGCCGCGCCGCCGGCGACATGGACGGCCCCGCTTATGGTCTTCGCATTGCCGGCATAGGCCGCGACCGAGAGGAGGTTGCGGTGCGCGCCAGGCTTGTAGCCGGGGCGTGGATCCGCAACGGCGTTGGGGCCGGTGGTCGGCTTCGGGCTGCACGATAGAACGCCGGACGCCTGATGCCAGCCCCGGACGCCGAGGACATGGCGATGGGTCGCGTCGCCATAGCCGGGCCGCGGATCGGCGACACTATAGGAACCGTTGGTGGGAAGGCCTCGGGTCGAGATGACGCCGGTCGGTCCGCACCAGAGATTCACACCGAGGAAGCCCGATCCCTCGCGGGTCGAAACCGGGCGCGGATCGGCAACCGAGAAACGTCCCTGCCCCGGCGCGCGGGCGGAGGTGATGAGCCCGGAGGTATCGGACCAGCGTGCGACGCCATAGGCATTGGGCCGGAGGTCGGCTTCCGGGATGATGCCGTAGTCGCGCAGGAAGCCGTTTTCGACGGCAAGCTCATTGAGGCTGCGCCAGTCATGGCCGGCCTTCACGAAGGCGAGCCGGACCCAGGTGCGCCATTGCAGCGCCGGCACCCGATGCATCGCGCCGCCGGCGGGATCGCCGGGCAGCGGCAGCTTGCCGATCACCTCACCGACGCCGCGCAGCGGATGCTTCGCGGGCTTATAGATGAAGGGGGGTACCTTGTCGGGGTGGCGCGCGATCAGAAGGTAGCGCCGACGCGATTGGGCGAGCCAGCCGATCTCGCCGCAGTCGTGCGTATCCTCGGTGACGTGATAGCCGTAGCCGCGCAGCAAAGCGGTGATTTGGTCGAGCAGCCAGCGGCCCCGGGTCATGATCCTGGGGACATTCTCGAACAGCAGGATGGGAATGGGGTCGTCACGATAGGCTTCGAGGGTCAGCCACATGCCGCGCAGCGTCAGCGCATTGAGCGCCTGGTATTTGGCGGTCTTGGAGACGGCGTTGGAAAGGAGACCGGAAAAGCCCTTGCAGGGATAGCTGGCGAAGCAGACGTCGAGCCGCCCGAACACGGCGCGGATGTCGGCGGGCACGGCCTCCTTCCAGCCCGGCAGCGGCTCATGGCCGTGAAAGGCGATATATTGGTCGCGGTCGAACAGGTCCATGACCGTGCCGGGCACGCCGGTCATCCGCTCGAAATTGCGGATGGCGCCCGGATCGACGTCGATGCCGCCCGCACATTCGAAGCGCGCGACGACATTGCCGATGCGCGGATTTGCCCTGTTGAAGCCGCGGGCCCCGGCACCGATGCCGCAAGCCATGTGACCGTGGCGGAAGACACGCACGATATCGCGGGACTGGAGCATGGGAGGCTCCTTTCCTTGGAGAGTTTAGACCCAATGACTGCCGGGAGCCATTTTGGCTCCGATCTGCGTTGCTCGCCTGGGGGTCAGAGCAAAGGAGATAGT
>NZ_JARFNJ010000025.1:0-25356 GCF_029167165.1 Sphingomonas pollutisoli | reverse complement strand
GCTGCGCGCGATCACCTCGGAATGCTGCGCGCCATCAAATCGGAATGGTGCGCGCGATCACCCCGGAATCCGCACCTGTTCCAGTCCCTGGGTCTGCTCGCATCGCTGGCGACCTGGCTCATCATGTCACCGATCCTCCCGAAATTCCCGGCACCGCGGAAATTTTTCGTGCTGGGCTTCGCGGCGCTCGCCCTGTTCGGCTGGATTCTCTCATCGCTTACACCGCAGGCGGCGATGTGGACCGATGTGCTGCCGGCTCTGCTATGTCACGGCTGCTTCATCATGCTGGTCCTGGCAACCACCGCCATGCAGACTTTCCGGGATGTTGGCCGCGACGATGAACTTCATACGCATGCTCAGCAGGTGAAGAACATGGCGGCGCAGCTTTCGACAGCCTTCGGCGTCAGCTTCGCCACGGTGTTCCTGCAGTGGCGCACCACGGTCCAGTATGATCATCTGGGGATCCGCCTGAACTTCAGCGATCCGGTCTTTGCAGCCTCCCACAATGGCATGACGGCAGCGTTATCCGCCTCCGTTGACGCCAGCACGGCCGCACAGATGGCGATGGCCCAACAAGCCCAGCAGGTTGCTCAACAGGCCATCATGCTCGCGGGCGTTGAATATTTCTGGATGATCGCGATCGTCGCGATCGTCGCCTTGCTGGTGTCCGCCGCACAGCGAATCTTTCGGTGATCCATGCGCAAGGTGGGTTCCGCAACGAGCAAGCGAACCGCAGACGGCCTGCGACAAAAACCGTCGCGTGAGCGGGTTATCGCGGTAGCGCGTCGGTATTTTCTGGCCAAGGGCGTCGCCGGCACATCTCTCTCGGCGATTGCGATCGAGGTCGGGGGATCCAAGGAAACGCTCTGGAAACACTTCCCTTCAAAGGACTCGCTGTTCATATGCGTCGCGGCGGAAATGACGGTCGAGTGGCAACGACAGATCGACAACGCATTCCAGGTCGGGAATGAAAGCCACGATCGGCTGACGTGGTATCTAGCCGAATTGTGCCAAATCTTCCGCAGGAAGGACGTGGCCCTGGGTCTGCGGCTGCTTGTTGCGGAATATGACAGGGTGCCTGCGGTCGCTCAGTTCCTGATCGAGCACGTCGTCAACCCGATTCTGCGGGATCTGCATGCCGCAATGTCGAACCCTGGTTCACTCGCGCCGACCGAGCTCGACGAGCAAGTGCGCAGTGTCTTTAATGATTTGTCCGGGGTAATCGCTACGGCAATCTTGCCTTGCCTGGATCAAGGCGCCCGCGGTGGCGCATTGCCAGGCGCGAACGCGCGCAGGACGGAGGAATAGCAGCCACCCGCTCACATGCGAGGGACTGCCAGTTTCATATACCGCGGCCTGGCGCAGTGCTGGGGTACAGCGAACCTAAATGCCGGTCCGCGATCTCGCTTGTAGGCGGCGAGTCCACCGATGCCTGATTGATCACAGCTTCTTCCTTGCCAAGGCCGCGCTACGCGATGGCATATCGCCGATACATATATTCAATTGCCTCTTGAGACGGCAAAGTCGGCAGCACTGATGAGCGCCTCCTTTGCTGCACCATCGCCAAAATAGGACAATATCTCTTTGGCGTCCTCAATGTAACGATTGGCCCGTTCAAGCGTATCCTGAATGGCATCCGTCTCCGTCAGGAGATGGAGCGCATGAGCCAGATCAGCGTCGCTCGCCTTCAATCCCTGCATCGCCTCTTCCCAGAACAGGCGGTCAGCGCGGGATCCGCGGGCGAATGCCAGAATGACTGGCAGTGTCACCTTCCCCTCGCGGAAATCATCGCCCGGGTTCTTGCCCATGCGCGTCGCGGTTGAGGCATAGTCGAGCGCATCGTCTGTCAATTGGAATGCGATACCGATAGCCTGACCAAAACGTCCCAGATCGGCAGCAATCGCTTCACTCCCTCCCGGTAGAAAGCCGATTACCGCGCAGGATGCTTCAAAGAGTGCGGCGGTTTTTGCGCCTATGATTTCAAAATATTCGGCCTCCGAAGTCCGTATCTGCCGCTGCGCAGCGAGTTGAACCACCTCCCCCGTGCTGATGACCCCGGAGGCTCGGGACACGGTTTGAAGGATCTCGATCGAGCCATCCTCGACCAGCATTTCAAAGGCACGGCTCAATAGAAAATCGCCGACGGCGATGGCCGCTTCATTACCCCATATCGTGTGCGCTGCGGGCTTGTTCCGTCTCAAATCGGAGTGGTCCACCACATCGTCGTGCAATAATGTGGCGGTATGGATAAACTCTATTGCCGCAGCGAGCGACAGGTGGCGGCGACCGCGATAGTTCATCAATTTTGCGCAGCCGAGTGACAGCGCCATTCTTATCCGTTTCCCCCCATTGGAAATCAGATAGCCGGCCAGCTCCGGAATAAGTGAGACCGAACTGCTTGTCATTCGTGACATCACAGCCTCGGCATCCGCCAAATCTGCCGAGACGAGCGACAGCAATGGCTGCAACGATTGAGCACCGGATAGCGGTTGCGGGATCGTTGCAGTCATTGCCGTGCCGGCCTTGCAAAGGTCACCCCCTCGCTGGGATGACCAAAAGCACGAGCCAACCCACGGTCAAACCCTGATATCCCCTTGGGGGCGGGGAAGATGATGAGCGCGCTTCGACTGCCGCCCGACCTTGATCCTGGCATTTTTGGGATTCCCGGACCGGCAGCGGCCACCCACAGCCCGCGACGAACGAGGTCGCAACCATTGCGAGCGATCACGCGCCCCGCGATGGATATTGCGAAATCGCACGTCGCGGACGGGGCGACACGCCGCGCCGCGACAGCACTTTCCCATTCGTCAGGCACGCTAGGCGTCGCCGAGAGCGGGATAGTCGATATAGCCCTGCTCGCCTCCGGAATAGAAAGTCGCATGGTCCGGCGTGTTCAGAGCGGCATTCTGTTGGAAACGGACGGGCAAGTCGGGATTGGCGAGGAAGGCGGAGCCGAACACGGTCGCGTCGGCGCGCCCGCTTTCCAACGCCGCCTCTGCCTTCGCGTAATCGAGGCCGCCGCCCAACAGATAGGAGCCGCTGAACAGCGGCTTCAGCAATGCGTGATAATCCACCGGCGTTCCGAAAAGCGCAACGTGGAGGTAGGCAAGACCCAGCCCATCGATCTGCTCGACCAGATGGGTATAGGTTTGCTGCGGCGTCGCGTCGGATACATCGTTGAAGTTCATCTCCGGGGAGATTTTGATTCCCACCCTGTCCGCGCCCGCCTCTGCCACCATCGCTCCGAGCACTTCGAGGACGAACCGCGCCCGCTTCTCGACCGAGCCGCCATAGGCATCCTCGCGGGTGTTGCTGCCGGACGACAGGAATTGTTCGGGAAGATAGCCCGATGCACCATGAAGCTCGACGCCATCGAAGCCGGCGTCCAGCGCCCGCCGGGTGCTCGCGCCGTAGGCTGCGACAATATCGCCGATTTCGGCCACGCTCAGTTCGCGGGGCGTGACAAAGTCCTGCTGGCCCGCGGCCGTCCAGGTCTGGCCAGCGGGACGGATCGCCGAAGGTGCAACCGGCTGCGCATTGCCGGGCAGCAGCGAAGGATGGGAGATGCGCCCGGTATGCATGAGCTGCATGAATATCCGGCCGCCGCGGTCATGCACCGCGTCCGCTACGCGCTTCCACGCGGCGATCTGGGCCTCGGTTTCGATGCCGGGCGTGGACACATAGCCCTTCCCCATCGCGCTGGGATAGACGCCCTCGCTGATGATCAAGCCGGCGCCTGCGCGCTGGGCATAATAGGTCGGCACAAGATCGGTGGGCACGCCGGTCTCGTCATCGGCGCGAGACCGCGTCATCGGAGCCATGACCAAGCGGTTGGGCAGTTCGAGGCGACCGATACGGACGGGCGTGAACAGCAGGCTCATGCGGGGATTCCTCCATTTGGATCGGATGGAAATATGCATTCGCATTGGCGATATAAAGGAGCTATGTAAATAGGCGTCGAACCGGGACCCCCGATCGGCGTCCAAAAGGGACCCCCCAATGGCGCTGGTGGGCGTCGATGATGGACGCGCCATTCGCGCTGCTTGCGGCGTAGGGAGGGCGTAGCCCGACCGGAGGCGCAAGCAGCGCGAACCGATCCTTTGTCTGGCGTCAGCTGCGGTTCTTGAAGCGCCAGCTGTCGTTGCCGGTCTCGACGATGTCGCAGTGGTGGGTGATGCGATCGAGCAGCGCGGTCGTCATCTTGGGGTCGCCGAACACGCTGGGCCATTCGCCGAACGTCAGGTTGGTGGTGATGATCACCGACGTCTGCTCGTAGAGCTTGCTGATCAGGTGGAACAGCAACTGGCCACCCGAGCGGGCGAACGGCAGATAGCCGAGCTCGTCGAGCACCACGAGTTCATGGCGGCGCAGCTGGGCGGCGAGCGCGCCGGCCTTGCCGATCCGGGTCTCCTCCTCGAGCTGCGTCACCAGATCGACGGTGTTGAAGTAGCGACCGCGGGCACCGGCACGGATGACGCTGGCGGCGATCGCGCTGGCGAGGTGGGTCTTGCCGGTGCCCGTGCCCCCGACCAGCACGACGTTGCGGCGCCCCGGCAGGAACGAGCCTGCGTGAAGCGAGCGCACCAGCCCTTCGTTGATCGGGGTGTTCTCGAACACGAAGGTGTCGAGGTCCTTCACGACCGGCAGCCTGGCAGCCGTCATGCGGTAGCGGATCGAGGCTGCATGGCGATGGGCGCCTTCGGCGCGAAGCAGATCGCTCAGGATCTCCATTGCGGTGCGCTTGCGCTGGACGCCGGTGGTGACCGCCTCGTCGAACGCACCCGCCATGCCCTTGAGCCCAAGCCCGCGCATAGCGTCGATCATCTCATGCCGCTGCATCGAGACCTCGCAGGCTGTCGTAACGGGCGCAGTTGGCGACCGGCGGGTGCATCAGCGCCAGATCCTCGGGCGTGACGATGGATGCGGGTCGGGGCGGCTCTCGCCGACGCGACAGGATGTTGAGCACGACCTCGTCGCTGACCGCACCGGCGTCGAGCGCTTCGCGAACGGCGCCCTCGACGGCATCCAGGCCATCGCTGAGGACGGCTGCAAGAACGCGGACGAACCGTCGATCGGCATCGTCGTCGCTGCCGAGCTTGCGCCGCAACCGAGCGAGCGCGGGCGGCAGATCCCAGCCCTGGAACGGCGCCCCGTTCCTCAGCGCGCCAGGCTTGTTCACCAGCACCGGCAGATAATGCCAGGGGTCGTAGATCGTTCGGTCGCGGCCGAAGAACCGGGAGTGATCGGCGATGATCTCGTCGCCCATCCGCACGACGATCCGGTCAGCATAGGCCCGGACCTGGACCGCACGACGCACCGCCTTGGCGGCAACCGAGTAGCGGTTCCGATCGAAGCTGATCAGGCAGGTCCCGGTCACCGCATGTTGCGTCTCATGGAAGCCGTCGAACGCGGAGAGCATCGGCTGGAGCGCGGGCCGCTCCAGCTCCAGCGCCTGCGCGACCGTCATCTCCTTGTGCTCGGGGTGCGCCTGCATCGCCGCCCAGCGCAGGCACTCGGCTTCCAGCCAGCCGTTCAGCTCCTCCAGGCTGGTGAACCGAAGCCGGGGCTTGAAGAAGCGACCCCGGATCGTCTGCACCTGATGCTCGACCTGGCCCTTCTCCCAGCCGGCCGCCGGCGAGCACGCGGTCGGCTCGACCATATAATGGTCCGCCATCACCAGAAAGCGACGGTTGAACACGCGCTCCTTGCCGACGAACACGGTCGTCACCGCGGTCTTCATGTTGTCGTAGATGCCGCGCAGCGGCACCCCTCCGAAGAAGCCAAAGCCGCGCGCATGCGCGTCGAACACCATCTCCTGCGTCTCGCGCGGGTACGCTCGAACGTACACCGCCCGCGACGCGCACAGCCGCACATGCGCGACCTTCACGCGCATAGGCTTGCCCGCAATCTCCACGTCTTCGTGGCTCCAGTCGAACTGGTACGCTTCGCCCTGCCTGAACAGCAGCGGGATGAACGCCGCGACGCCGGCCCCGGGATCCTTGCGCCGCGCCTCGGCCCAGCGCGTGGCGTAGCGCCGGACCGCATCGTACGATCCCTCGAAGCCTTCGCGCAGCAACAGATCATGGATGCGCGTCATCCGCAGCCGGTCACGACGCGACCGCGTCTCGTTCTCGGCCAGCAGCGTATCGAGCCGCTCCTGGAATGGTCCGATCCGCGGCAGCGGCTGCACCGAACGATGATAGTCGAACGCGCCTTCGGGCGCCCGGATCGCCTTGCGGATCACCTTGCGCGATAGCCGCAGGTCCCGTGCGATCTCCTTGATGGGCTTGCCGCCGGCGTACTCACGCCGAATCCGTACCACCGTCTCCACCACCAACATCCCGATCTCGCCGCCTGAGAATACCCAGGCCGCTGTCTAAACCATCGAAATGAGGGGTCCCTTTTGGACGCCGATCACCCCGCTAAGGGGGTCCCTTTTGCACGCCGATCCACAGGAGCTAAATCGGAATTGATTGATCCATTTATGGAGCAATGCAGTGGAATTTCTGAACGACATGGCCCTGTTCGTCGAGGTGGTGAAAGCGCGGAGTTTCCGGGGCGCTGCCAAGGTCATGCGCATGCCCAATTCAACGCTGTCCCGCAGGATCGGCCTGCTTGAAAAAGCGATCGGACTGCGCCTGCTGCACCGCACGACACGCAAGCTCGAACCGACCGAAGCAGGCCAGATCTATTTCGAACGATGCCGGCGGATTGTTGACGAAGCTCGGCTGGCGCATGAGCAACTCGGTGACATGCTGGAGCAGCCGAGCGGTCAACTCCGCATTTCCTTGCCTGTGGATTACGCCATCACTTATCTGGCACCCTTGATCGCGGAATTCGCACGGCGCTACCCGGACATCAGCTTCGATCTAGATCTCGCCCCTCGCCGGGTCGACCTGGTGTCAGAGCCATTCGATCTGGCGATCCGCATCGGCGAGCCCGAGTCCTCGCACATGATCGCGCGGCCACTCGCCCGATTGCGCCCCTATCTTTATGCTTCTGCGCGCTATCTGGCTCGCAATGGCGAACCCGGTGACCCGGCCGCGCTGGCCGGCCACGATTGTCTGTGCATGCCGGGGGCCGACAGGTGGACATTGCACAATGGAACGCACCGGATCAAGGTTGCCGTGGGCAACCGGTTCGACATCAACAATGTGGGCATGATCCGCCGGCTGGCGACGCTCGACATGGGCATAGCGATCATCCCGGAGGAGATCGTGGCCGACGAACTGGCCGATGGCCAACTCCGGCGTGTGATGCCGCAATGGGAGGGCGCGCCTATCCCTGTCTATGCCATTTCCGAGACGCGCCTTTTGCCGGCGAAGGCCCAGCGATTTATCGAGTTTCTGCGAGAGCGCCTCAAGGCCAGCTGATCGGTAAGCACCAGCGTCGCGGACCATATTGCACTATCGCGGGCGACCGGACCTGCTGGTCCCGGAGGCACTGACGCGAAAGCAGCATCAGGCCCCGCCCCCCAGCGCCTTGTAGAGCGCGACTGCCTGATCGGCGTAGGCTGCCTCGGAATCGGTAGCCGCCCGATCGGCGGCAGCGTAAGCCGATTCCGCATCGAGCAGTTCGATCAGATCGGCCTCACCGGCGCGGTAGCGCTGCCGGGCGAGATCGCGTGCCGAGCGCTGCGCATCACGGGCGGCGGTGCTCAGGGCCATGGCCCTGCCTGCTTGTACGAAGCGATTGGCAGCGGTTTCGCTGTCGTTCAGCGCCCCCAGAACCGCCGCTTCGTAAGCCACGGCCGCCTGCTCCGCCCGCGCGTCGGCGCCCCGGATCTGCGCACGGATGCGGCCCGCATCGAAAATCGGCCATTGCAGGCTGGGGCCGATCTGGAAGCGGGTGCTGCTGGCGTCGAACAGGTTGCCGCCGGTCTGCGCCTGCTGCCCGATCCCGCCGAGCAGCGAGACGCGCGGAAAGAGGTCTGCCGTCGCCACGCCGATATCGGCGGTGGCCGCGGCCAACCGGCGCTCGGCGGCGACAATGTCGGGGCGCCGCCGCAGCAGATCGGAGCGCAATCCCATCGCGATCATGTCGGGCGCGCGCGGGATCGAGGCAGGATCGAGCAGCCGGGGATCGAACGCCTCGGGCGCTTTCCCGGCGAGCAACGCCAGGCGATAGACATCGGCGCGGATATCCGCCTGGATCGATGGAACCTGGGCGGCCGTTGCACGGGCCTGGCCCTCGGCGCGCTCATAATCGAAGCGTGACGCTTCGCCGGCATCGAAGCGCTGCTTCGTGAGGGCGGCAATCTGAGTCTGGGCATCGGCATCGGCGCTGACGCTGGCCAGCCGCGCCTGCGCCGCACGCAGGTCGACATAGGTGCGGGCGACCTCGGCATGGAGGCTGAGCAGCGTCGCGCGGGCATCGGCGTCGGCCGCATCGAGACGGGCTTGCGCGCCCTCCACCGATCGGCGGACCCGGCCCCACAAATCGATCTCCCAGCTTGCATCGAAGCCGGCATCGAAAAGGGTGAAATCGCGCGAAAAGCCGGGAATACGGCTGATCGGAATCTGGCCATTCTCGCTCACCCGGTTCCGCGTCGCCGATCCGGTGGCATCGATCTGGGGCAGCCTTGCGCCAGCGGTGGCATCGCGATCCGCCCGGGCCTCGGCGAGCCGCGCCCGCGCGGTGCGGACGTCGAGACTGCCAGCGTCGGCTGCGGTGATGAGTGCCGTCAGCTGAGTATCCCCGAAACTCGCCCACCATGTCGCATCGACCGGCGCTGCGGAGCCCTGTGCGATCCATGCCGGCGCGGCCGCCACTTCCGGCGGATGGCGGTAAGTCGGACCGACGGTGCAGCCGGCGAGGAACAGCAGGACGATCAGTGAGGCGCGGGACATGCGAGTCTACTCCATGCGGGCACGGAACAACCAGGCGCCGAGGCCCAGCGTCACCGCCGCGATGAGCATGAGGGGAAGGATGCGGGCGAATACGTCGCCGGCCGGCATGGCTTTCAGGAACAGCCCCTCGTCGATCTCGAGGAACCACCGTGCCGGATTGGCGAGGCTGACGATCTGCAGCCAGCCCGGTGTGTTGTCGACCGGGCTGGCATAGCCGGAGAGCAGGATAAGTGGCACGACCACCAGGAAAGCGCCGAGAAAAGCCTGCTGCTGCGTTGCCGAAGCCGCAGAAACGAACATGCCGACGCCGGTCAGCGCGCACAGGAACATGAACAGGGATAGGTAGAACAGCAGCACCGAGCCGGTGAAGGGCACGCCCAGCAGCAGGTGCCCGACGAGAAGGTAGATCGAACCGTTGACCAGGCCAACGACCACGGGCGGCACCATCTTGCCCACCAGTATCTCGGGCACCCGCAGCGGCGAGACCATGAGTTGATCGAAAGTGCCCAACTCGCGCTCACGCGCCACCGATTGCGCCGTCACCGATATGCCGCTGACCGCGCCGATGGTGACGATCAGGCCCGGCAGGGTGAACCACAGATAATCGAGATTGGGATTGAACCAGTTGGTCACGACGCTCCGGGCCGGCGGGGATGGGATATCCGGCCGCAATACGGTCCCGGTGGCGGTGGCGATCCGCTGGAGATAGCCTGCCACGATCTGCGCGGCGTTCGAGCGGCGTCCGTCGAGGATCACGCCGGCGGTTGCCGTTCCGCCGCGCGCGATCGTCATGTCGAAATCGGGCTGGAGGACGATCGCGGCAATCACTTTGCGATCGTTGATCGCCGCGCGCAGCTCCTGCATCGAATGCAGCGGCACGATGCTGTGTACATTGGGGCTGCCGGCGAGCTGCGAGGCGAGCTCGATCGCCGCGCGACCGCCGCTGCGGTCGAGCAGGCCGACGTCGAAATTCTTGACCTCGAGCGTCGATGCGAAGCTGAATACGAAAAGCTGGACCAGCGGCGGCAGGAACAGCACGGTGCGTGCGCGCGGATCGCGCAGGATCGCCCAGAACTCCTTCACGATCATCGCGCGCAGGCGCCCCATCGCTCCGGCCATGTCAGTCGATCCTCTTGCGGGTCATGCGGTAGGTGAGCGAGAAGAACAGTGCGCCGAAGCAGAGCATCGCGGCGATGTCCTGCAGGAACAGTCCCCACAGATCGCCCACGACGAACACGGTCTGGAGCGATGGGATCAGGTAGCGCGCCGGCACGATCCAGGTGATCGCCTGGATAGGCCTCGGCATCGAGCTGATCTCGAACAGGAACCCCGATAACAGAAAGGACGGCAGGAAGGCGGAAAGCAGCGCGATCTGGCTGGCGACGAACTGGTTCTTCGTCGCCGCCGAGATGAGTAGCCCCTGCCCCAGGGCCGGCAACAGGAAAGCCGTGGCGATGAGGAGCAGCGCAAAGGGCGATCCGCGGAACGGCACGCCGAACACGAACACGGCGATCAGCGTGCACAGCGTCATCGATCCGAGCGCGAGCACGAAGTAGGGAATGAGCTTGCTGGCGAGGAACTCGATCATGCTGACGGGTGTCGCCATGATTGCCTCCATCGTGCCGCGCTCCCATTCGCGCGCGACGACGAGGGCGGTGAGCAGCGTGCCTACCATCGTCATCACGATCGCGATCGCGCCGGGCACGAGGAAATAGCGGCTTTTGAGCTCGGGATTGAACCAGTAACGCGGCGCGAGATCGATCGCCGCGCCGGAGCGCACGTTGCCGAGGCTGGCTTCGTCCCCTGCCCAGCTTGCACGCACGCCTTCCGCATAGGCGCCTACGAAGCTCGCGGTCTGGGGCAGCGATCCATCGGTGATGATCTGGATCGGAGCACCGCCGCCACGCGCCTGCTGCCGCCCGAAATCGGCGGGTATGACGATGATCGCGCGGATCGCGTCCGACACCAGCAGCGGCTTGAGCGGCGCGACGCTGCGCGCCATCGTCACGTCGAACCAGCGCGAGCGCTGATAGGCCTGGGCCAACCCCATCGCCGGCGCGCTGCTATCCTCCAGCGCTATGCCCACCCGCGTGCGCGCCGTGTCGAGCGAGACGGCATAGCCGAACAAGAATATCAGGATCAGCGGCAGGACCAGCGCGATCAGGATGGTCGAAGGATCGCGGACGATCTGCTTGACCTCCTTGCGGAGCATCGCGCCCAGACGGCCAGGATCGATGGCGGGCATCAGGCAGCCTCCTTCCGATCGCCTTCGCGGGCACGGTCGGAGGCTTCGATGAGGGCGATGAAGGCATCCTCCATCGTCGGATCGTCCAGCCCGTCCTCGGTCGCGGCGCGGGCTTTGAGTTCGTCCGGGGAGCCGGTCGCGATCTCGCGCCCGCGGTAGATGAGCGCGACGCGATCGCAATATTCGGCCTCGTCCATGAAGTGGGTGGTGACAAGGACGGTCACGCCCTTGCCGACCAGACCGTTGATGTGGGTCCAGAATTCGCGCCGGGTGATCGGATCGACGCCCGAGGTCGGCTCGTCGAGGAACAGCACCGGCGGTTCGTGCATCACCGCGCAGGCCAGGGCGAGGCGCTGCTTGTAACCCAGCGGCAAGATGCCGGCATTGGTGCCGAGGAACCGGCCGAGATCGAATATGTCGACCGCCCGTTCGATCGCCGTCCGGGCCCCAGCTCGGTCGAGCCCGTAGACGCCGGCGAAGAAATCAAGATTCTGCCGCACGCTGAGATCGCCGTAGAGCGAGAATTTCTGCGCCATGTAGCCGAGCGCGCCGCGCGCCTGCGCCGCCGAGCGCCGCAGATCGAAGCCGGCGACCGATCCGGTGCCGGCGCTCGGCTTCAGCAGACCGCACAGCATCTTGAAGGTGGTGGACTTGCCGGCGCCGTTCGGCCCCAGCAGGCCGAAAATCTCCCCGCGCCCGATGGTGAAGCGTATATCTTCAGCGGCGGTGAAATCGCCGAAGCGCCGGGTGAGACCGTCCGCCTCGATAGCGGGGGCATCGTGACGGGGGATCTCGCGATAGGCCTGGGCCAGCCTGCTGGTGCCCTTGGGGCCACCGCCCAGTATGTCGACGAAGCCGTCCTCGAAGCGCGGCGGGACAGGCTCCAGCCGCGCCGCGTCGCCCGCCGCCATCGCCGTGACCGGCGGCGGTTCGGCGTTGCGCGCGACCAGCAGCCGGATCGCCTTGCCCTGGATGGTGGCATCCGCAACATCGTCGCGGTCGAGCACGCGCTCGAGCAACGGGCGCCGCTCGCCGGCGAAATCGACCAGACGGAAGCTGCGATGCGCGATCCGCCCGGTGAGCTGGGATGGAGGCCCCGAGAAGAGCAGCTTGCCGCGATCGAGCAGATGAACGGTGTCGCACCGCTCCGCCTCGTCGAGATAGGCAGTGGACCAGAGTACAGCGATCCCGCCGCCATGGCCTGGGCCGGCCAGCTCCTTCATCATCGCCCACAGTTCGCGACGCGACACGGGATCGACGCCGACGCTGGGCTCATCGAGCAGGAGGAGGCGCGGTGTGCGGATCAGTGCGCAGGCGAGGCCCAGCTTCTGCTTCATGCCACCCGAAAGCTTGCCGGCCGGCCGCTGCTGGAAGCGGCGCAGGTCGGTAAAATCGAGCAGGCGGCCGAATGTCTCTTCTCGCTCGTCCCGCGGCAGTCCGCGCAGATCGGCGTAGAGGTCGAGATTCTCGCTCACGCTCAGATCCTCGTAGAGGCCGAAGCGCTGCGGCATGTAGCCGATCTCGTCCATTGCCGCACCGGGCGGGCCGCCGAGCACATCGATGCGACCGCCATCCGCCGCGAGCAGCCCGGCAAGCAGGCGGATGAGCGTGGTCTTGCCCGCGCCGTCAGGCCCGACCAGCCCGGTGATCCGCCCCGGCTCGATCCCGATGGACACGCCGTCGAGCGCCGGATCGCCCTTGCCGAACCGCTTTACGAGATCATGGGTCGCGGCAAGCGTGGCCATCGGCGGTCAGCGCTTCGACGCCGGAGGGGCGTCGGGCACGCCGACCGTTACCGGCTGGCCCTGGCGCAGACGCTCGTCCGGGTCGGCGACGATGATCCGCAGCCGGTAGACGAGATCGCTGCGCAGGCTCGTCGTCTCCACCGTCTTGGGCGTGAACTCGGCAGCCGGTGAGATATAACCGATCGCGCCATGATAGACCTTGGCATTGCCATCGGTCGTCACCGTTACCTTCATGCCCGGAGCCACGCGGCCGAGATCGGCCTCCCCGACATAGGCCCGCACGCGCACCGGCCGGTCGATCGTCAGGGTGAATACCGTCTCCCCGGCCTGCACGATCGCGCCGGGCTCGCGCGCTCGGGTGAGGATGGTGCCGTCGGCCGGTGCCACAAGCGCGGTGTCGGCCAGGTCGGTGAGCGCGGTGGCGCGCTGCGCATGGGCACTTTCGAGCTGGGCGACGCCGGCGGCGATGTCCTCGCGCCGCGATCCGGCGCGCTGCAGCGAAAGCGCCTGTGTCGCCGCATCCACCTGTGCCTGCGCCGCACGCAAGGCGGCGGTGGTCTGGTCGAACAGTGCCTGCGAGATCGCGCCGGTTGCGATCAGCGGCTTGCGGCGCTCATAATCCTCCCTGGCCTTGGCGAGATTGGCCTGCTGCTGGGCGAGCATGGCCTGCGCCTGGGCGATGTCCTGGGCACGGTTCCCGTTCCGCCTCTTGTCGAGATCGGCGGCCGCCAGATCGACCTGCGCCACCGCCGAGGCGTGCCGATCGTCGAACGGGCGCGTATCGAGCATGGCAAGGCGCGTTCCCGCTTTCACATGCGCACCTTCCTCGATCGGCATCGCGGCGATCCGCCCCGCCACGCGGAAGCCGAGATCGACCTGCCGTATGTCGACATTGCCGTAGAGGGTCAGCCCCCTGTCCCGCTTCGCCCACAGGCCAAAGCCACTCGTGGCAAGCAGCAGGACGGCCAGCGCGGCGATCGCAAGGCCCAGCAGGAGGAACAGACGTCTACGGGTCATGGCTTGTCCTTCCGCTCCATGCTGTCAAGGATCGCGTCGATCTGGGCGAGCACCACCGCACGTACCTGTTCGACCTGCGTACTGCCGATGTCGCTCCAGCCGGTGGAGCGCAGCACGGCGGCCCGGGCGACGCGAAAGACGAGGACCTGGCCGAACATCGCCACCGCCCGCAGCCGCGCCTCGCCTTCCTCGATCGGATAGGAAGCGACACGCTGGACCAGTCCGGTCAGATGCCGCAGCAGCGGCCCCATCGGGCCAT
Source organism: Sphingomonas pollutisoli (assembly GCF_029167165.1). NCBI lineage: Bacteria > Pseudomonadati > Pseudomonadota > Alphaproteobacteria > Sphingomonadales > Sphingomonadaceae > Sphingomonas > Sphingomonas pollutisoli. Next base: position 11,241 of record NZ_JARFNJ010000025.1, on the reverse strand, counting down.
TGTAGAGTTCGTCGAAGGCCGGGGTCGGTTCCATCTGCTCGCGCACGATGAAGCGCGCCCAGGATGCGCTTTGGGACCCTAGCATGATGGTGAGCATGGCGGAGAAGATCGTGTGGATCTGGGACCGTGCATTCGCAGGCCCGCCGTCGTCCGCCGTTCGCATGGCGGCCAGCGTCGGAGCCATGAGATCGGCCATGCGCGCGGCGATGTAGCGGGCGACCGCGACATAAAGCTCGTTCTTGCCGCCGAAATGATAGGTGATCAGGGACATCGGCTTGCCCGCAGCTTTGGCGATCAGCCGGGTGCTCGTGCCTTCGAAGCCATGCCGGCCGAACAGATCGAGCGCGCTCAGGATGAGTTGATCGGACGAATCGGGCGTTGCGTCTGCCATGCCTTGGCGTAGTTCGTTCGATCGAACGACGCAATCGGCGATTCGCTTATCGGAGTCCAGGATGAAGGAGCAACCGGCCTGCGCGACCGAATGGCGCTCGTTTCCTGGACAAGCGGTTCGGCCGAATGCGCGCCTCGGCCTCGCGATCCGGCAGCGTAAAAATAGTTATGGACCTATCGGTTCAGAACCCCTATTTAGAGATAGCAGATCGTTGGATCTGATTGGCAAGGAGCGCGGCATGGCCCGTCCGCAGGAATTCGTAACCGCCGATGCGCTGAACAAGGCGATGCGGGTATTTTGGAACAAGGGATACGAGGCGACGAGTCTCGCGGACCTGATGACCGCGACCGGCCTGAGCAAGAGCAGCCTTTATGCCACCTTCGGCGACAAGCGGGAATTTTTCCTCGCTGCCTATGATGTCTATCGGGCCGATCGGGCGCGTGAGATGGAGGCCATCCTCAACGCAGGGCCGGCGCGGCAGGCGATCGAGACCTTCTTTGGCAAGATCATCGCCGACGCCAGTGCGGTCGAGTTTTCGAATGGCTGCATGAGCACCAACCAGGCGGTTGAGATGGCGCCCCATGATCCGCTGGTCCGCCATCGGGTCGCGACCGATTTCCAGCTGATCGAAGACGCTTTCGCTCAAACGATCGAGCGCGGCCAGGGGGAGGGATCGGTCAGGAGCGGGACGGATGCCCGCATGCTGGCGCGGCTTTTCGTCGTGGTCTTCCCCGGCTTGCAGGTGATGGTTCGGGCCGGTGCCCCTCAGTCACGGCTGAAGGTTGCGCTGGAACTGCTCCTGTCCAATCTCGACGAATAAAGCCGCGCATAGAGTTTTTAACAATTTCGGACCGATTGGTTCATAACGGAGATCGATATGCCGGCTACACATATTCTGGTTCTTGCGGCCTCGCTACGCACCGGCTCCTTCAACCGCCAGCTCGCCGATCTTGTCGGCCGGCGCCTTGAGGAAGCCGGCGCAAACGTCACGCGGCTCGAGCCGGGCGACTATGCGCTGCCGATCTATGACGCTGATCTGGAGAACCGCGCGGGCGTTCCTTCCGCAGCGCTCGCGTTGCACGAGCAGTTCCGCAGCCATCAGGGCATCTTCATCGCAAGTCCCGAATATAATGCCAGCGCCTCGCCGCTTCTGATCAACCTTCTCGCCTGGGTTTCCCGAGTGAGCGATCACGGCGGTATGGCAGCGGCGTTCGGCGCCCCTGTCTTCGCGCTCGGCAGCGCCTCGCCCGGTGGCTTCGGCGGCTATCGCGGGCTGATGGCACTGCGCAATTCGCTCGAACTTCAACTCGGCGCTCGCGTCCTGCCGACGATGGTGTCGGTAAGCTCGGTCAAAAGCGCGCTCACCCCTCTGGAAGCGGTTGGCGTGGATGGCGGGCATCTGGGCAGCAAGTGTCCTGATGCTTGGCTTGGCCGCCGGCATCATCCGCCTGTGGTTGAATCCGTGAAGTCGCGATTTCGATATTCACGAATAGATTGAGGCGGTCCTTCACCCAGCTGTGGACGCCGATTTTTTCTCGAAGCGTTCAAGGTTGATTGCGCAGGGTCATGTCCAAAACACAGTCGACCCACAGGTAATCCTGAAATAGACCGGCAAGGCGGGCGTTGCCCCGAAGCGGTGCGCACCGCCCGCACCCGAACGTCAGAGCGTTGGCCAGTCGGACAAGGACAAGTTGGGCTGTGGCGTGCCGCCGAAAGAGGATGTGGACGGCGCGGTGTGCCCGAGATGCCGTAACCAGCCCCTCCCTCGCGCCTCGCTGTCGCCAATACCGGCACGGCGGCAGACGATGCAACCCGGAATGGCAGATGATCCGTCGTGCGTTCGCAGAGCCTCCACGCCTGCAGGCTGCGATCTCAAACCCATCCGCGCAGGGGCGAGACCGATAGCGCTACTTCGATCCCAGCATCCTGGCGACGTCGTCATTTCCCTGCACTGCGGCAATCGCCACCGCGGTCCGCCCGTTGGTATCGGCGATCGACGCATCCGCCCCGGCGGCCAGGAGCATCTCGACCTGTTTGGTGCGGCCGAAGAGGGCCGCCATCATCAATGCCGTCTGTCCAGCTCTGTTGCGGGCATTGACGTCGCACTTTTCCTTGAGCAACCGCGCCGCGATAGCGTCGTCGCCTTTGAACGCGACGCCCATCTGCGCGGTGTTACCCTGGCTGGCGTCGGGTTTGCAGGGGTCGGCGCCTGCCTGCATCAGCGCATCGACAGCCGCCGTCTGCCCATTATAGGCAGCCAGGATCAACGGAGTGAAGCCACGCGCTTCATAGGCGTTGACGTCAGCACCATGTTGCACGAGCACGGGAATAAGATCGATGCGGCCAAGCTTCGCGGCCTCGAACAACAATTCCTGCCGCCGCTCAGGTGGAGGAAGTTCAGCCTGAGCGGGCGCCGGGGCCGCGGCGAGCGCGGCCCCCATCAGCAAACCGATCATCATCATTTCCCCTCGTAGCGAGCGTCGAGCGATGCGGCATAGTCGGCGATGGCCTTCTCAACCTCGGGCATGGGCACATCGATCGCCCTGGCGAGGCGCGTGCCCAAATCCCTGTCGGCCTGAGTAAAATAGCTGACCATGATGACTTTGGTACGCATCGAGCTGACGGCGCCGAGATCCCCAGCGAGGTTCTTGACCAGGTCCGCCTTGTCCGCCGGCTTGAGCGCCCGGTAGAACACGCCCGCCTGATCGAACGGCTCGGTCTTCGAGATCGGCGTGGTCTGAACGATCGCATCGATCTTGTAGGGCGTGGGCGCGAAAGCGGGATTCAGCGCCTTCCTCGACGTCACCGAGGGAAAATAGTTCACATCGACCCGGCCGGTTGCATGATCCAACTGACCATCCTGATAATTGTTGACCACGGTCACGCGCGGCTTGTTTACCGGCAGATCCATGACATTGGCCCCGACACGATAGCGTTGCGTGTCCGAATAGGAAAACAGTCGTCCCTGGAGCATGCGGTCGGGGGAAGGCTCGATGCCCGGCACCAGATTGGCCGGGGCAAAAGCGGACTGCTCGGTCCAGCGGAAGAAATTCTCCGGAACCTGGTTCAGCGTCATCTCACCGATCTTGCGGAAGGGCGTGTCGAGCCATTCCTTGGTGTCATCGAAGGGGTTGTAGGACAGCTTGCCGAGTTCGTCCGCCGTCATCGTCTGCACCATGAGGTCCCAGACCGGATAATTGCCTCTGGATATTTCGCCATAGAGGTCATCGGTCAGATAGTTGAATGGCGCCTTGCCCGCAGCTTCGCCATTCAGGTTCTTGACGCCCTGATGGCTGATCCAGCGGAATTTCGCATAGATGACCTGGCCATCCTTGTTGACCAGCTTGAAGGCATGAACACCGTTGCCGTCCATCATGCGGTAGGAGGCGGGCGTTCCCAGATTCGACCAGACATGCACCAGCATGTTCGTCGCCTCCGGTGTGCCGGAGAAGAATTCGAAGAAGCGGTTGGGATCCTGCTTGTTCGTGACGGGCGATGGCTTGAGCGAATGGATCATGTCCGGGAACTGGATCGCGTCGCGAATGAAGAATATCGGCGTGTTGTTGCCGACCAGATCCCAATTGCCCTGGTCGGTGTAGAACTTTACCGCGAAGCCGTGCGGATCGCGCAGCCCCTCCGGCGATCCCGATGGGTGGATGACGGTCGAGAAGCGGACGAAGACCGGCGTTTCCTTGCCCGGTGTCGCGAACAGCGATGCGGTGGTGATGTCCGACAGATCCGCGGTGGCGCGGAACGTGCCGAGCGCGCCGGTGCCACGGGCATGGACGACGCGCTCGGGCACACGTTCACGATCGAAACGGGCGAGCTTTTCGATGAGCGTCGTATCTTCCAGAAGCACTGGTCCGATATCGCCGGCGGCCAGCGAATTGCGGTTGGAACCGATGGGCGCGCCGTTGTCGCGCGTCATTTGAGGAATCGCGCCCGCAGCGGCACCGGAGCTGGAACCGGCGGTCCCGACCTGGTCGAGCATCGGCGGCTGACCGGTCGTCGCGGGCGCGGCCACGGTGCTCATCCGTGTAACGACCTGCGTAGGTTCGGGTGACTGCGATTGTGCCTGGAGCGCGCCGACAGGAGCCAAGCTGCTCATAGCCAGCAGCACCGCACTACGTTTTCGGATGGACAAGGTCATCTTGGCTCTTCCTTTATTTCGATCAACGAACCCTTTCCAAGATACTTGCCACCCAGGATTTCAGTGATCCAATCAATGATATTTGTAACAGTGATCGGCAGAAGTATTCAAAGCCGCGGGGATTAGCGGATTGACTCGGTCTGGCGGAGCAGCGCGTTCGCGTGGCTCAACACGCTGGACAGTCGAGGCGCTCGACGCTGCTTCTTCGGATATTGTCGTATTAAGGGTTCTGACGCGGCGCGAGGAAATCAAGGCGGCTGACCTCGATACCGGTCCCCACGGGCAGCAGCACGCTTGTGATACCCGGTTTCGCGCGAACAGCCCGCGCATATTGCTTCACGCCATCGCCCCCAGGCCGCACCATGTTATCAGCGACGATGATCGCTCCTGGATTGAGCTTGGGGAAGAAGGCTTCCAGGCATGGGACGTAAAGGTCTTTCCAGAGGTCGACGAGCACGAAATCAATGCCGACGGTCAGTTCGGTAATCATCTTGACGGCATCGCCGACTCTGAAGTCGATAAAGTCGGCAAGCCCTGCTTTCGCCGCCATGTCCTGGGCATAAGCCGACTTGTAATCCTGCAACTCCATCGTGATCAGGCGACCGCCGGTCGCCCGCGCAGCCGCAGCGAGCCAGATGCCGGAATAGCCGTAGGATGTGCCAAGCTCCAGGATGGTCGGCGCCTTGAGGCTCCGCGCAAGAATATTGATCAATTGACCGGTGTCCGGCCCAACGGCGAGGAGCCGGGTGTCCCTGTCGCCAGCCGGCGGCATTCCTCGCTCCGCCCTGATCCGCTGATGGTATATATCGAGTACCGCCAGTATCTTTTCATCCATGGCCAATTCCTGAAGGGTATGAAGATAACTCTGCCGTCGGCTCATGCGCCGACGGCCGGTAGCGGGAGAAATCCCAGGCCGCACCAATCATGCGAGATGGAGGTCTCAGTCCCCAATCCGCTCGTGGGCATCCGCCAGTCCGCGTGTCCAATAGCCGGCCGCCTTGGTCCATTCGCGCGGGTGGCCGCGTTCGTCCACGATGTAGCTACGGATCGCGCGGGCAACGCTGGACTCCGCAGCGATCCAGACAAATCCCTCACCTGCAGGCGGCTCCCAATCCTTGAGCACCGCCCGTAGCAATACGGCATCGTCGGCCGTCCCGTCCCGAACCGTCCAGATCGGTGTCCAGGCAGCCTGCGTCTCGAAGGACTGCGTCTCCTGTGTGCTTGCTACAACCGCCATCGTGACAACCGGAACCTGGGAACGCAGTTCCTCAACGCGGCGTCCGATTGCTGGCAGCGCGGTTTCATCACCGATCATCAGATACCAGTCAAAGTCGTCCGGAATAATCGCGGAGCCACGTGGTCCACCTATTTCGAGCGTATCACCAATCCTGGCCGCCGCGGCCCATTGGGTCGCAGGGCCTGCGTCATGCAAGGCGAAGTCGATGACGATGCGGCCATGGACGGTGTCGAAACTGCGCGGCGTGAAATCGCGCATACAGGGCTGGCCACCTTCCGCAGCGTTGTTCTCCGGAAAGAACAGCTTGATGTGATCATCGGCCGAAGCACTGACGAAGTCATGCAAGTCCGGCGAGATAAAGCCGATCCGCAGCATACGCGGCGTAAGTCGTTCTATACTCTCCACTGTTAATCTCCGGCGGCGAGTTTCGTGCCGGAGGCGCTTGACCTGATGAGGTATCAAAGGGATTCCTTCCTGGCGAGCTCGATTGGAGGTCGCGATCCCGAGCCGGTGGCGAATGAGAGCCAGCCGATGCATGTCAAAGCCGCTCGATCTTGCGCGCCACCTCGTCGATCAGCGCGACAGTCTCGTGCAAACGATCATCATCGAGACCTGCACCAAGCCGATAGTCGAGAACATTGCGCAGATTGTGGACCGCGCGGCGGATCGGCACGGCATCCGTCCGCTCACGTATTGCGCCAATTGCGTCGAGCCTCGCGAACAGCAACTCGACCTCGTTCGCGCGTTCGGCAAGGTGAGTCCTGCCGTCGTCGGTGATTTCGAAAAGCTTGCGTGTACCCTCGGCTTGCAGTTCCTTGATCAGCCCCATATCGGTGAGCAGAGTCAGGGTCGGGTATACGACGCCCGGACTCGGTGCATAAGCGCCGCCGGTTCTCTCCTCGATCGCACGGATCAGGTCGTAGCCATGTCGCGCTTTGTCAGCGATCAGCCCGAGCAGCACCAGCCGTAGTTCACCGCTATCGAATATCCGGCGCCCACTGCCTCCGCGTCCGCCGCCGAAGCGACCTCTTTCCATCGAGCGTTCATCGCCTCGTCCGAATGGACGACCTCCTCCAGCACCGAAGCGCTCCGCAAAACCGCGCCGTCCACCGCGACCCATATCTTTGCCACCAAACATCATGGTCCTTTCATTTCGTTTCATGGCATCTAAGATATATCTTGCACCCGCCTTTTCAAGATCGATCTAGATATATCTTTATTCGGACGTGGCAGGCCATCCGGGCGGTTTGCCGAGTGCCGTTGCTCTCTCGGTTTGCAGCACCGGCTGGATGAAGTTGGGTGGCGCGCCACGGACATCCCTCACCCGTAGGTTCGAACCAAATTGGAAAGTGATTCACTGTATTGAGTTATTCAAGATAAGGGGCATAGTGTCCGCATGCCTTCGCCGCCTGCCAACCATTTTTGTACGCATGACTGGCTTCATACCTTGAGAGCCAAAGGGCTGCGCGCCACCGCGCAGCGCGTAGCGGTTCTGGGTTTTCTGCATCATCATCCGCACAGCGACGCAGAGGCGATCTACCAGGCTGTGCGTCCCTCCCTCCCGACAATCTCCGTTCAAGCCATCCACCTGATCGTTCAGGACCTTTCAAGGCAGGGCCTGATCCGTCGTATCAGCCTGCCGGATTCCGCCAGCGCACGGTACGAAACGCGCATCGAAGACAATCACCACCACATCCAATGCGTTCAATGCGGGCGCATCGAAGACATTGATTGTGTCGTCGGCCATGCCCCCTGCATCGAGCCCAGCGATACGCACGGCATGCGCATTGTCGAAGCCAGCATCATCTTTCGCGGCATTTGCCACGCTTGCGATTCCTCCAGCCAGCAAAGGAATGAAAACCATGACAACTGAAACCACATGTCCGTTTTCGAGCAATGCCTCCAGGCCTTTCGCTGGCGGTGGCAGCCAGAATAGCGGTTGGTGGCCTAACCAGTTGCGCGTTGATCTGCTGAACCAACACTCGTCCAAATCAGATCCGCTGGGCCAGACGTTCAACTACCGTGAGGAATTTGCGAAGCTCGACTACGACGCTCTGAAGAATGATCTGCGCAAGCTGATGACCGAGTCGCAGGACTGGTGGCCGGCCGACTTCGGCCACTACGGTCCGCAGTTCGTCCGCATGTCCTGGCACTCGGCTGGCACGTACCGCCTGAGCGACGGTCGCGGCGGTGGCGGTCGCGGCCAGCAGCGTTTCGCTCCGCTCGATAGCTGGCCGGACAATGTGAACATCGACAAGTCGCGCCGCCTGCTGTGGCCCATCAAAGAGAAATATGGACAGAAGATCTCCTGGGCCGATCTGCTGATTCTCACCGGCAACGTGGCGCTGGAGACCATGGGCTTCCGCACGTTCGGTTTCGCCGCCGGCCGCGAAGACACCTGGGAGCCCGATCTGGACGTGAATTGGGGGTCGGAGACCACTTGGCTGGCTCACCGCCCGCTTGAGAATTTCGACAATCCCCTCAGCGCCACCGAGATGGGCCTGATATATGTCAATCCAGAAGGTCCCAATTCCAACGGCGATCCGGTGTCCGCCGCCGGATTCATCCGTGAGACCTTCGCCCGCATGGCGATGAACGACGAGGAAACCGTCGCACTGATCGGTGGCGGCCACACCTTCGGCAAGACCCACGGCGCCGCGCCCGAGTCTCACAAGGGGCCGGAACCGGAAGCCGCTGGCCTGGAAGCACAGGGCTTGGGCTGGATCAGCGATTACGGCACCGGGAGCGCCGGCGACGCCATCGGTGGCGGCCTTGAGGTTATCTGGACGCAAACGCCGGCGCAGTGGAGCAACCACTTCTTCGAGAACCTGTTCAAGTTCGAATGGGTGCAGACCCGCAGCCCCGCCGGCCTCATCCAGTGGGAGGCCAGGGACGCCGAGGCCATCATCCCGGACCCCCACGATCCGTTGAAGAAGCGCAAGCCCACCATGCTGACCACCGACCTGTCGCTGCGCTTCGACCCGGTCTACGAGAAGATCTCGCGCCGCTTCCTGGAGAACCCTCAAGCTTTCGCCGAAGCGTTCGCGCGCGCCTGGTTCAAGCTGACCCATCGTGATCTGGGTCCCCGCTCGCGCTATCTGGGTCCGGAAGTACCCAAGGAAGAGCTGATCTGGCAGGATCCGGTGCCCCCCATCGATCATCCGTTGATCGACGCAGCAGACGCCGCTGTACTCAAGGCCAAGGTGTTGGAAGCGGAACTGACCGTATCCGAACTGGTTGGCGCCGCCTGGGCCTCGGCGGCGACCTTCCGCGGCGGCGACAAGCGCGGCGGTGCCAACGGCGCGCGTGTCCGCCTTGCGCCGCAGAAGGACTGGGAGGTCAACCAGCCCGAGCAGCTGGCCAAGGTGCTCAAGGCGCTGGAGCGTATCCAGCTCGAGTTCAATCAAGGCGCCATCGCTGGCAAAAAAGTCTCGCTGGCCGACCTGATCGTGCTGGCTGGCAATGCCGGCGTCGAGCAGGCGGCGAAGGCCGCCGGCCACGAGGTAACGGTGCCGTTTACGCCTGGCCGCACGGACGCCTCTCAGGCGCAGACGGATGTCGCGACCTTCGATGTGCTTGAACCTGCAGCGGACGGCTTTCGCAATTACCACAAGGCCGGACTTACCGCGCCCGCCGAAGTGGTCTTGATCGACAAAGCGCAATTGCTCACCCTCACCGCTCCCGAGCTGACCGTGCTGATCGGCGGTCTGCGCGCGATCAACATCAATGTCGGTGGATCCCCGCACGGCGTCTTCACCGACCGGCCCGGAGTGTTGACCAACGATTTCTTCGTCAACCTGCTGAACATGGGTACGCAGTGGAAGGCAGATGCCGAGGCCAAGGATCTGTTCGAGGGCCGTGACCGCAAGACTGGTGAACTTAGGTGGATCGGCACGCGCGTCGACCTCGTTTTCGGCTCGAACTCGGTACTGCGCGCTTTGGCTGAGGTTTACGCGGCCTCGGATGCGAAGGAGAAGTTGGTCAACGACTTCGTCGCCGCCTGGACCAAGGTGACAAATCTCGATCGTTTCGACGTGCACGCCTGAGAAGGCTTCCGCACGGTCGTGGCCGAGAGAGGCTGGGTCGAGGACGGCGTTGCACCGACGCGGTGCGAGCCGCCCCTCCCCCCGGAAGTTCGCGTTTAGGTCAGTCAGGCAATGGCTAGTTGGGCAGTGCCACCGAAAGAGGACTCGAGCGTCGCGGGACTGCCCTAGATGACGCGACCGATCTATCCCTTTCGTCTCACCGCCGCCAATACCGGCACGGTGGTCGGCGGATGCAATGAACTGAGGGAATGGCGCTACGGTAGAAGTGGTCATGCGAGACTGGCTGTACGTGTATACTCCCAATAACGCATTTCTGCGGCTCTCACCGAAGCTCCCTCCAATTCCCCAATGTTAGAGGTTTCGAGTTCCACGGGATCATTGTTGCATCAAATAGGCAGCAATTGCTTCGTGTAGCACGTTCGGGAACCTCTACGCCAAAATCGGCCACGCGTGGTCAGTTCCTGTTCACGCGCGACCTGATCATAAGGATCGGCACTTCAGCGCCCTACCCATTGCAGAGATAAAAAGGGCAGATCCTTGTCGTGAAGGGCTTGGGCGACGCCCCGCTGCCGCTATTCACGGCCGCCGACGAGCGCGAGGCGCGGTTCAGTCCCGAGGCTGGAGCCAGCGGTCGCGCTGCGGCCGATGACCGACGGGCGCGAGGTAGTTGAGGATTATCGCGCGCTCCAGCTATCGCTTCGTGGGCATCCCGTCAGCTTCCTGCGCGACGAGTTGGCAGCGATGAAGATCGTCCGGTGCGCCGATCTCGCCACCATTCGCGACGGGCGCAACGTCGAGGGGGTCATCCTCGTCCGTCAGCGGCCTGGTTCGGCCAAGGGGTGTTGTTCGTGACGATCGAGGACGAGACCGGCATCGCCAACGGCATCCTCTGGCCCGATCGGTTCGAGATCTACCGCGTCAGGTGATGTCCGCGTCGATGATCGCGATGCGCGGCCGGTTGCAGAAGGAGGGCGAGGTCATTCACATCATCTGCGACCGCATCGTCGATCACGACGACATGCTGCGGTCTATCGGCCGCATGGAGTTGGGCGTGCCTTCCGGGCGCGGCGATGGCGCGAAGAATGGCGGTGGGCCGAATCCACGCGACCCGAATTGGCCGACTCGAGATAGAACGCTGGCCTATCCACCGTTCGGCATAGCGTCAGACGAGGAGGAGGCGCTGCGCATCCGCAGCCACGATTTCCGTTAGCCGAGCGTCTCTCCAATAGCGCAAGGCTAGGAGTATTGCGGGTACCCATAAACGCGACAATCCGCCAGACTTGGTCTGACGGGCTGTCGGGTTGTCGCTAGATTGGTATAACAAGGAAGTTATACTGACGTTGGTTGCGGGGACAGGATTTGAACCTGTGACCTTCAGGTTATGAGCCTGACGAGCTACCGGGCTGCTCCACCCCGC
>NZ_JARFNJ010000024.1:0-28370 GCF_029167165.1 Sphingomonas pollutisoli | reverse complement strand
AACATCAACCCCCTGACGAGGTCCGCACTCCGCTAATCTACGCCGCGAGTTGTGCCGAATGTTCTGACGACGGACAGCGGACTGCAAGTCAGGCTGTGGCTCGCGCCCAGGCTCTGGCCAAGCAGTACACCGGCGGTAACCCTGACGCATCCGTTGACGCATTCCTTACGCGACGTCGTGAGGAGAGCGGCGAATGAGCGTGGTGCTGGACGCGTCTGCGATCATTGCCATGCTCAAGGGCGAGCGTGGAGCGGCAAAGGTCGCGGCTGAGATCGGTGGGGCGCGGGTAAGCAGCGTCAACTATGCCGAGGTCGTCAGCCACTTTGTCCATGCCGGCATGCCCGAGCGCGAAGTCGATGCAATGCTCGATCCATTGCCGCTGACGGTCGTGCCGGCCGACAAGGCGCTCGCGCAGATTGCCGGGCGGTTGCGGGCGGAAACAGCCGAGGCGGGGCTCAGCCTCGGTGACCGTTTCTGCCTGGCACTCGCGCGGCGCGACGGTCTGCCCGCATGGACCAGCGACCAGAACTGGAAGAAGATCGCCGATGCCGTCGAGGTCAAGGTTGTCGCGATCCGCTGACTTTACACGGTGGCGGGGTAGGGGAGGGGGCAGGACGTCCGGCTCGACAGCCATAACCCACACCGCCAGAAGGGTTTCATGCTACGCCTGATCCACACTGCCGACTGGCAACTCGGCAAGCCGTACGGCCGCTTCGACAGCGACGTGCGCGCTGCCCTCAGCGAAGCGCGGTTCGATGCGATTGACGCGATCGGCAAGGCGGCAGCCGAGCATGACGTCGCGCACGTGCTGGTGGCGGGCGACGTATTTGACACAGAGGGACCGGAAGACCGCGTGATCGTGCAGGCGGTGTCGCGGATGCAGCGCTATGCTTGTACCTGGTGGTTGCTGCCCGGCAACCACGACTTCGCCCGCAATAGCGGCTTGTGGGACCGTGTCCGGGCCAAGGGCGCCAGCAACATCCGTGTCCTCGCGGAGCCGGTGCCGTGCGAGATGGCGCCCGGGCAGTGGCTGCTACCGGCGCCGCTGACCCACCGGCATAATCTCGACGATCCGACCGCGCTGTTCGATACGATGGAGACGCCGGGCGCGAGCTTACGCGTCGGTCTCGCTCACGGCTCGATCCGCGACTTCTCATCGCGCGGCGAGGCACAGAACCAGATTGCGCCTGATCGTGCCCAGCGCTCTGACCTCGACTACCTCGCGCTCGGTGACTGGCACGGGAGCCTTCGGGTCGATGCGCGCACCTGGTACTCAGGAACGCCCGAAACCGACCGCTTCCAGCGGGATGAGCCGGGCTACGCTCTGCTCGTAACGCTTGAGGCCGGGGCGGAGCCGTCGGTGTCGCCAATCCGTACTGGCAGGTTCCAGTGGCTGATGCGTTCATGGACGGTTGCCGACGCGGAGGGCTTTGCCGCCGAATGTGACCGGCTGCTCGCGCAGGTCGAACCATCGGCAACCCTCTTGCAGCTCTCGCTATCTGGTATCGTCAGTTTGTCCGATCGTATCGCGATCCTTGCGCGCCTCGACAACGACCTGCGCCATCGCCTGCGCCATCTGGCGGTCACCGCCGACGATCTCGTCGGTCGGCCGAGCGAACAGGATCTGGCAGACCTGCGGGTCGAGGGGATGATCGGCACGGCCGCAGCCAAGCTGATGAGCATGATAGAGGCCGGTGGCAGCGACGGTGCCATTGCCAGGCGGGCGCTCGAGCGCCTGTTCGTGGAACATCAGCGTGGGCAGGACGCGGCATGAGCCTTCGGATCCGGCGCATCGCGCTTTCAAACTTCCGCAAATACCGCGACCCCTTCGTGCTGGACGGGCTGACCGATGGGCTCAACGTCATCATCGAGCCCAACGAGACCGGCAAGTCGACGCTGCTGGAAGCGATGCGCGCTGCCTTCTTTATCCGGCACAACACCGCCAACCGGCTTGCGCGTAGCTATGCGCCTTACGGTGAGGCCGTCGCCCCGCAGATCGAGATCGGCTTCGAGGCGAAAGGTGAGGCGTGGGAAGTCAGCAAGCGCTTCCTGAAGAGTGCTTCGGTTGAGGTTCGGGGACCGAACGGGCGTGCGCAGGGCGAGGATGCCGAGGCGCAGCTGCAAGCGCTGCTCGGTGCGCGTCGCGACACCAGCCAGGGCGGCGACGCGGCCGCGCATGGTGCACTCGGCCTGCTGTGGGTCGGGCAGGCGCAGGCGCTTGAAGTGACGGCGCCGGGCGAGATCGTGCGCGACAGCGTTCGCGCTACCTTGGAAGCTGAGGTCGGCACGATCATGGGTGGTGCCGCATACCAGCGTGTTCGCCCCCGCATCGACAGCCAGTTCGCGGAATACTGGACCAACAGCGGTCGGCCGACCGGTCGCCAGACCGCGGCACGCGACGAGCATGAGGCAGCACAACGCGCCGCGAGCGAGGCAGCCACTCGGCTTGCCGCCTTGGAACAAGGCTTCTCCAATCTCGAGGCTGCGCGAGCGCGGCTGAAGGTGCTAGACCGCGATCTTGCCGATACCACCGATGCTGAGCAGCGTCGGACGCTGGTAGGCCAGCTAGATGTGGCGCGCTCTGCCGCTCAGCTGCTCGACACACGCCGCGCCGAGCAAGGCCGCCTTGTCGACCGCGTCAGGGCCCTTGAGGATCTCACATCGCGCCTCGCAACCGCCCGCAAAGCTGTCAGCGACACGGCTACGGCGCTCAGCAAGGCACGGGATAGTCGATCCGGCCTGGTCGGGGAGCTGGTGGCCGCGCAGGAACGGGCGACGACAGCCCGTGAGCTGCTAACCCGTGCTCGTGACACTCGGCGGACCGCCCATGCGGCACTTGATGCTGCTCGGATGCGGGCTGCGGAACGCGAGCGCCGGGGGGCAATCGGCGAGGCACGACGGCGTTATACCGAGTTGGTTGGGCTGGAGGCCGAATACGAAGCGACGCGACAGCTCGCGACTGCGACGATCCCTGCCACCGTCATCAAGGCCCTCGAAGAACGTGAACGTACCGTGGACAAGGCGCGGGCGGCTATGGATGCCGGTGCGACGCGGATAGAGTTCGCCGGTGATGTCAGCAGTCTGACGATCGACGGAGCTGCGGCGGAGCGTGGAGACCGCATGCTGTCTCGCGAGACGCGCATCCGACTGGGCGATGCCGAACTGATCATCCGTCCGCCTGTCGGCTTGCAACGGGCCGAGACGGCACTTGCCAACGCGACCGATGATCTGAACGCAGCCTTGGCTGAGCACGAGGTGGAGAGTGTCGCTGCGGCTCGCGCTCGCAACGAGGCCGCGCGAGACGCGGTCGCCAACCTTCGCACTCTGGAAGCGCGGATCGCTGGGATCACGCCTGCCGTGACGTTGCTCGACATCGAAGCGGGTGCGTCGGCCCTGAAGCTCTTCATCGCCGGATTGCAGGAAGGCGCGGAAGGGGAGGGGAACTGCGAAGAGCCAGACGTCGAGACGCTGACCATCGCATCAGGTGAGGCGGATACGGCGCTGGCAAAGGCGGAAGGTGTCGATGCGGTGGCATCCGAGCAGTTGCGCGAAGTGGAGGCCCGCAATGCTCCATTGATGGTGCAGGAAGCTGGCGCCGAACGGGATGCGCTGAACGCCGCGGCACAGCTTGCCACCTTGGAAACCAAGCCCGAGGTGGCCTCGCTTGAGGACGCTTTGCGCGATGCGCGCCAGCAGGAGGCGGCAGCGCTCGTCAACTTGCAGGATGCCGAACGCGCGGCGACCGCTCATGACGTTGTGACGATCGAACGGCAGATCGGACTGCTGGACAAGCGGGTCGAGGTGGCCCGGGCCCAGCGTACCGACCTGGAAAAGGTGATTGCCGGGCTCGAGGCGCGGATCGAGGCGGAAGGCGGCAAGGGGCTGGCCGACCGCGCCGCAGTCGCGCGCGAGGAGGCTGATGCCGCAGTTGCCAACCTGGCACGTGTGACGCAGGAAGCCGAAACGTTGAAGTTGCTTCGCGACACGCTGGAGAGTGCACGCGCCGAGACGTCACGGACGTTCGTCGGGCCGGTGGCGCGGCGTGCGCGCCGGCACATCGAACGGCTGCTGCCGGGCGCTGACCCCGGCTTTGGCGACGACCTTGGCTTGGCGTCGATTGCGCGGGGCGGATTGGGCGAGAGTTGCGGCGATCTCTCCAGGGGCACCCAGGAGCAATTGGCGGTTCTCACTCGGCTCGCCTTCGCCGACATGCTCCTCGAGCAGGGAATGCCAGTATCGCTGATCCTGGACGATCCGCTGGTCTATTCGGACGATACCCGCCTCGATCTCATGACCGAAATCCTGACCGAGGCCGCAACACGGATGCAGGTCATCCTGCTTACCTGCCGTGATCGCGCCTTCCGTCACCTTGGCAATCGGATTAGCCTGACGGGAGGTCGGTAGCGGAACCTATACATTTTGGTGGAAAGCGGACGTTCCGCTTTCGGCCGAGCATCTGTGGTATCGGCCTTTCCCCGGCGCGTGGCGCGTCGGTCTGCTGACCCACTGCCAATCATTGCCCGAGCCTGTTTTGAGCGGCAGCTTTCATCGCCGTCCCCGGGGCGCGTTGCGTCTCGCTGGTTGTGGTTGCGCTGAACCCCGGCTGCAAAATCCGAACCAGCTGCCGGGCCTTTCGAGCCCAAATGTGCGGGGACCCGCTTGTCCGCAGTACGATCCTAGCTGACGGAGATATTTTGCAAAGGCTAGGGCAGATGCTCTCCGCCATGATTCGGTCGCGAACGTCGTTGACCGAGCGGCACTTTGACTGGAACATGTCGGAAATTCGGGGGCAGGGCTTGGCGGGAAATCCAACAACAGCGGCATGGGTGCGATTTCTGCGTAACTACGGACCTATTCCGACCAACGACAATATGTATGACGAGTCGATCCAACGCGCGCTGCGCCGCCACAAGATTCGACCGATCACCTTGCCTGCGCCGCTGCGCGACTGCCTTGTCGCGATGTTTCGCGGCGATGCGCCGATTTCGCACATCATCACCGGTACCGCCGGCGACGGCAAAACCTATCACTGCCGCGAAGTCTGGACCGAGCTCGGCGGGGATGTCACGGCCTGGAACCACGGCGACAAGGTCCAGCGGCTCGCATTGGGTGCGCGCACGCTCGTCATCGTCAAGGATCTGAGCGAGCTACGCGACGATGAAAGCAACGATCTCATCGTTGAGTTTGCGCGGAATGTCGCTAATCCCGCGACCGACACTTTCTATCTGTTCGCGGCCAATCACGGCCAGCTGCTCGAAAAGCTCAAATCGGCGCCGGCAAACGACGCGGTGCTCCGGGTCAGCAAGGTGGTTGAGGATCTGCTCGTCACCGGCTCCAGTGCCGATCCCGGCATCGCGCTCGAATTGACCGATCTCAGCCGGTCGCCCGCCGCCGAAATGGCGATGGCGATCATCGAGGAAGTCACCGGCCATGAGGGCTGGGAAGGATGCGGCGAATGCAGCGCGAGCGGCGACGGCACTTGTCCGATCTTCGAAAATCGGCGCCGGCTGATCGGCAACGGCCCGGACGATCCCTTCAAGCACCGGCTGACCGCGCTCATCGAGCTCAGCGAGCGTAACGGCAGCCATTTTCCGGTGCGCCAGCTCCTCGCGCTCGTCGCCAATGCCATTCTCGGCCATCCCGAGGCGCGCGACGGGCTGATGAGCTGCAACGATGTGACCAGCATCCAGGCGTCGGGCCATGCCGACCGCGCGTCAATCTACCGAAACATCTTCGGTGAGAATCTCAAACCCAGCAAGGCCGAGAAGACCGAGCTGTTCCGTAAGCTCAACGCCTTCGGCATCGGTGCCGAAACCAGCAACCGGGTCGACAATCTCCTGGTCTATGGCGCCGACGATCCGGCCTATGCCGCCGACTATGCCGCGCTGGTCCTCGGCGATCCGGTCTATGGCGCGACCCCGGCCTATACCAACGCGCAGCGCGGCTATCTCGAAGGCGCCGACGATGGCGACCGGACGAGTTTTCTGGGGGCACTGCGCGCGCAGCGTCAGCGCCTCTTCTTCACCATGCCCGCCGACAAGGCGGCCGACTATGATCTGTGGGACCTGACCGTGTTCCGCTATGCCGGTCTCTATCTCGAGGTCGCCGAGAAGATCGCCGCGAAGCAGCCGGTGCCGCGCGCCGCGCTCAACATGGTGGTGCGCGGTCTCAACCGCATCTTCACCGGCATGCTGGTCCAGAACCAGGACGAACTCGTGCTCGCGACTTCGGGCAGCTATTCGCAGTCGAAGCGCAGTCCGCTCCTCGACGAGCTGATCTCGGTGCCCCGCTCAGGCGGCGAGGAGGTCAGCATCGTCGCCGACAAGAGCGAGGGATCGTTCGGCGTCTCGGTCAAGCTCGTGCGCGGCAGCGATATCCCGCTGGTGTTCCTGTCACTGTCGCCGACGCGCTTCGAGTTTCTCGGCCGCGTCGCCGAAGGCGCGCTGCCCAGCAGCTTCTCTCTCGAATGTCATGAGGATCTGCTGGCCTTCAAGGCGCGGCTGCTGCGCGAAACCGAAAACCGCCGCAAGCTCGATGGCGACGATGAAGCCGCAAACGGCGAGCTGGTGCTGCGCTTCATCGAGCTGAGTGCCGACGGTCGCGCGCAACCGCGCCGCGTGATTGTGCGAGTCTGATCATGGAAATCCTTGCCCGCCCCACCGAGTTCGAGGACCGCGCCGGTCCCGCCTTCTGGATCGACGAAGCGATCTGGGGCCACCGCCTGCACGACGAACAGGCGCCGTGGCTGATCTTCCTCGAGTTCATGACCGTGCTGCTCGCCGAACATCGCGAGGGACGGGCGCTCAGGGAGGAGCGGCTCAACAGCCTCTCCTACAAGCCGCAGCTCCAGCTGCGCCTGCGCAATCTCGTCTTCAACAATCCGCATGTGATGACGGTGCGCGCCGAAGCCCGATCGGACGAGGCGGCCTGGGCCAGCTGGCTCGAGAAAATGGCCGACACCGCCGGCGGGATCGAGGATCGCAACTTCGCCTATTTGCGCGACCGGTTCGAGAGCTTCGACGACTTCGCGGCGGTACTGAGCTTCCTCCAGGGTTCGGCGATCGAGGGCGCCAGCAACAAGCGCTGGAGTTCGAAATTCGTGTTCCCGTTCGGTCCGCACGCGCTCTACGAAGACGTCAATGTGAAGCCAAGCGGCAGTGTCTCGAACGATCGCCGCTTCTTCGCGCGCTCGGGCGAACTCCTCTATCTCATGCTCAGCCGCAGTCAGCACGCCGATGCGCTGCGCAACCTGCTTGTCACGCGCTTTCTGGAAAGCCCGGCGCCCTATGACAGCATGGCGCATGCTCTGCAGGGCGAGCGGCAGCTCGCCAAGGCCGAACGCGCCGGCGCCTATCTGCCCTGTTCGAGCCATCCGATCTTCGACCGGCTTGCCGCCGACTGGCTCGCAATCCTCAACCTGCCGATCCCGGCGCATGACGCGATCCCGCATCTCGTCACCATGACCGGGCTCAATCTCATCCTCTATCAGATCGACCGCGCGCGCGAGCTGCTCGACCGGCCGCCGATCAGCCTCGTCTGCGAGATCGTCTCGCCGCGCAAATCGGTGGTACGCGACCTCTCGGCCGACAGCTATCAGCACAACAACATGCTGCCGCAGCAAGCGATCGAGCATTTCGTGCGCCGCGTCACCGCGACCGATGCGTGGACCGAGGCGCTGGCGTCGGACGATCCGACGTTCAATGCAATCGACATCCTCAAGCGCGAGTTCGGCTGGCCCGACGGCGACGATGACGAGCTCTCGACCGACCCGCAGGATTTTGTCGACGCGCTGGTCGACCGCGCGACGGTTCGCCACAAACAGCATGTCGGCAAGATCCACATGACCTGGTCGCGCGCGATCGGGCTGGCCTCGCGGCGCTCGAGCCGGCGCGTGCGCTATGCGCCGACCGATCGTTTGCTCAAGACGCTGGTCATCGCCTGTGTCGGAGAGCGGCTCGAATTCAAGGATTTCCTGGTGCTGCTTCATGAGCGCTATGGCTTCGTCATCGGCGACGCGCAGGCCCGGCCGTTCATCGATGCCGGCACCGCCGATCAGGAAGACTTCTCCGACAATGCACACCGTTTGGAAGAACGGCTCGCCAGCCTCGGTCTGTTGAAGCGCCTGTCCGACAGCTGCGCTTATGTCGAAAACCCGTTCCAGCGAGCCCAAGCCGCGTGACTCCTTCCGATCTGATCGGCGCCGCCGGCGCGACCTCCATTCGCCTGCGTCTGGAAAGCCTCACCCCCGAGGATGAACTCGCACGCTATCTGCTCGACCGGTTGACCGGCGAACAGGTCGCCGCGATCACCCGCGCGCTGCTCGCCGATGGCGCGACCGCGGCCAAGTTGATGATCGCGCTGCCGCGCGACCTCGTCGCGCCGTTCGGCTTGCCCGAGACGGTCATCACCGACGAGCGCACCGTGCGTGTCCGCAACCTCGCCTGCGACCGGCCGGCGATGCTCATCGCCAATACCGATGATGATCAGGGCGCCTCGCTCGGCGACGTCACGCTGATCGGCGCCAAGCAGCTGACGGAAGAGCCCGATACCTGGGTCGACGCCGCAGTTGCTGGGCTTGGTCTCGTCGATACCCAGATCGCGGCATGGAAGGCGGCGCTGCGCGGTCTCAACAGCGCCGACGACTGGACGCTCCATCAGATCGGCACCTATGTCGCGATGACGCGCGAGCGTATCGAAACCGACGCCGTGCCGGTCGCCGCGGCGCTTGGCTGGGCCTTGCCGGCGCTGCGTCTGCCACGCGACAGCGGCTATTTCATGGGCCTTGGCGACAAGGACCGCGAACAGCCGCGCCGCTGGAAGAAGCTGTTCGAGAAACTGGTTTCCGACCGCAAGCCGCTCCTGATGAAGCAGCGGCCCAACCGCCAGATCATTGAGAGCGAAGAGCTGCGCAGCCAGTTCGACGAAGTGCGTGAGGACATTCCGGCTGAAGTTCATCCGGCGATCGACGCCTTCATTGATACAGCGCCGGGCTGGGGACCCGAAGCCGAAGCGCTCGCCGCGTTCGAATGGGAAGGGGAGAGCGTTCTCCAGCTCTTCTCGGGCATCAAATTGAAGAAGACCTCCTTCGCGCAGGAGACGATCAACTTCTTCGAGTTCACCTTGCCCGACCGGCTGAGCGCGGCCGATGACGAATATCTGATCGTGCTCAAGGGCCGTTCGCTCAAGGAAACTCGCGACGACGATCGCGACTTTTTCGAGGCGCATCGCGACGATCTCGCCCAGGACAAATCGCTGCGTGTTAAATGGGAGCGGTTCATCTTCGGCCGCCCGATCGAATGCACCGATTTTCTCGAAGGCCTGTTGCGGGCGATCGAGCGGCTGTTCGGGCAGGTCAATCTGCTCGGCGGCACGCGCAAGCTCACCATCAAGTCGGCGCGCCGCAGCCGCAACCAGTGGCTCGATCTCAATGCCGATGTCGGCCTGGCCTTCGGCCTGCGCTATCGCGGCCTCAAGGATCTGATCGGTCCGTCGGTCGACTGGGACGTGCCCCATCTCTTCGCATATGAAGAGCTGCTCGACCGCGCCAAGGCGCGGCAGAAGAAATACCGCCGCAACGAGTCCACCGCGCGCGGCGCGATCCAGATCAAGTTCGATATCGCGCTGAGCGTCGGCGGCGAACGCGCTACCGTGCAATTGGTCTGGACCGGGCAACCCGGTGTCATCGGCCTCGAATTGCCCAAGGATGTCGGCCGGCTGCTCAAGCGACCGTTCGTGCGGAGCAATGTCGCGCGCCTGCCGGTCAGCCGCAAAGGCGCGCTGCAATCGGTGTCGCTCGTCGATGTCGGCACTTTGCAACCTGCCTTCGGTCAGGATGCCGGCACCCTGGTCCCACGCACCAACGCCGGCGAGGATATCGCCAAGCTCTTCCCCAAGGCGCTCAAGGCCGCGCGCAACGGCGGCCGCATCGATGCCGCCGGCTTCGCCGCGATCGAGGCGAGCTGGTCCGCTTTCGCTACGCTTTACACCGATGCGCTGACTGCGCTGCAAAGCTCGGGCTATGCCTCGGGCACGCTGATCGCGCAGGCCGAGGCCTATGGCGCGCTGCTCTCGACGCTCGCGGCCCATGCGGTCGGCGACCTCAATCGCCGCGATCTGTGGGAGCCTCTGCTGAGCGTCGGCACCGTCACCGTGCTCGGCGGCGCGCCATCGGCGATCGTCGCGCCCTGGCATCCGCTGCGCCTTGCCGCCAGCGCCGCCAAGATGCGCTCGGTCGCGGGACTCGCTGACTATTTGCTCTCCGATGTCGATGTGAATTTCGGGGATTCGCGCCTGTTCTTCGCCGATCTGCGCGACGAGCTCGCCCATCCGCTGTTTCCCGAAATCGCGGTCGGCTATGACGGCAGCGAGGCGGTGCTCCTCGCCGAGACCAGCACGGTAAATGACTATAGCCTGCTTGAACGGCCGGTGCGCGATCCGTCCGAGGCGACCACCGATGTCGATCCAGCCGAAGCGGCGCGGCAGATCCGGTCCTTGCTCGAACGCTATCTCGACCTGCAGCCGCATGAGCGCTCGAACCTGTCGATCATGCTCTACAATTGCGACGCGGCCGGGCTCCCGCTCGCCACCGTCAATGCGCTCGGCTCGGTGCAGGACCAGGACGAGGTGCATTGCAATGTGCTGGTGCGGCACCGCGACCGCTCGCGGCTCTCGCGGGTCTACACCGAGTTGCTCGAACGCTCCGAAGGCGATCCAGACGCCGTCGTCGTGAGCGAAACCTCGCGAAATTTCATGTCCAAGCTGCGCATCGGCGTGATGCTCGACGCCGGCACCACCACCGGCGGCGGCACCCGCGAAATCGATGTCGCTTTCCTGCACGATGCCGTCTCGCGTCAGGCGCGCGAACAATGGTTTCCGGTGCCTGCGATCAGCGACAATCCGACCCTGCTCGAACATGTCCCCGCGCGCTGGTCCTATCGCCGCGTGACCTCCGAGGACGAGCTCAAGGCGACCAGCTACCTAACCTGTCCGCGCCAGCCCGATGCCGGCTGGGCCTATGTCGATGCCGTCGCCAATATCGTGCGCCGCCAGTCGCACGGCGCCGACGAACATTATCTGCCCGCGCGCCAGATCTCGTTCCAGGATGGCGGATTGAAGGCGATGTTCGAGGAGGTCCATGGCCTTGCCGAATGGGTCGCGACCTATGACGACCTGCTCGACAAGCGCCAGCTCGCCGCGCAGGGCATCAATGTCATCCGCTATCGCCGGCAGCGCACCCATGGCCGCAACATGGTGGTCTCCTCGACCTCCGAACTACGCATCCTCCATGTGCTGGTCCTGCGCCGCCTGACCGAATTGTCGCTCGGGCTCGACGACGCGCGGCTCGGCGCGCTCGCCAAACGGATGATCGAGGACGCCAACGCGATCTCGGGCGATATCGTGCTGCGCGCAGCCAAGCGCGGCGTTTCCGCTGGCGAACTCATCGGGCTCGTGCTCAGCCGCGCGCTGATTGCCGAGGAAATGGGCAGCAGCGCCGCGGTCGCCTGGTTCCTGCTCGACGATTATGCCGAGTGGCTCGGCCAGAAAGAGCAAGGCATCGCCGACATCCTCGGGCTCAGCCTTTCAACCGATGCCGAGGGCGAGCCGCAGCTGCGCGCGATCGTCACCGAAGCCAAATATGTTGACCAGTCGGGGGCGGCCGAAGCCAGTCGCAAGTCGCGCAGCCAGCTCCGCCAGACCGTCGCGCGGATCGATGACGCCCTGTTCGGCGATCCTGGCCGTCTCGACCGCGATCTCTGGCTGTCGCGCATCGCCGATCTGTTGCTCGACGGCACGGCCGCTTTGGGCCAGCCCAATTTGCTCGAGCGGGTGCGCGACGGCATCCGACGCGGCGCCGTACCGATCGACCTGCGCGGCTATTCGCATATCTTCATCTCCGGCCCGGCCGGCGATGGCAGCAATGCGGGCGAACAGGACGCATTGCCCGGCATCCAGGGCGGCCTGCAGGAGACCTTCTCCCGCGAGGGACTGCGCCAGCTGCTGAAGGCCTATGAAGCACGGACACCGCTGGCTGTCGTGCGCGAGAGTCTTGGCGAGGACCGTAGCTGGGATACGCCGCATTTCAGCGCGCCAGCACCGCGCGTCGAATGGACCAAGTCGATCGGGTTCGATGCGACGCCGGCCGCCACCGCCAAGCCGATCGTCCATGACTATGACGAGGATGACGACGAGGGCGATCCCGAAGGCGGCATCACCGTCGGCGAGCCGGCGCCGACGCCCAGTCCCACTGGCGGCGGCGTAGCAGAGGGTTCTGATGATGAGCCCGCCGCACCGCCGGATGCAGCGAATGCTACCCCACCGACCGATGGCGGCGCCGTGATGCCTGACCCATCGCCGCCAGCAGGCAATGGCGATGGGGCAGGGGTGAGCGCTGCGCCGGTCGAGCCTGCGATCGCTCCGGATGATAATCCACCTACGGGTACGGCAGCCGCGCCGGTCACCCCGCCGCCGCCCGTTCCGGCCGCCCCCGCGTCAGTGGCAACGCCGGTAGCGCCGGTCGTTGCGGCAAGGGCAGGTCTCTCGATCGACGCCCTGATCCAGGCCCGCGCCGAAAAGGCGCATGAGGAATCGGCCGAAGCGCAGAACTGGCTCGATGCGACCGCGCAGAAACTGCGTTCGGCGCTGCTCGGCTATAATCTCCAGGCCAAGATCACCGGCACGCGGCTCACCCCCAATGCCGCGCTGATCCGCTTCATGGGATCGGACCGGCTGCGCGTCGAGGACATCGAGGCGCGTCAGTCGGCACTGCTCACCACCCATGGCCTGCGGCTGATTTCGGTTTCGCCGCTTCCCGGCGAGATCGTTGTCGGGGTTGCCCGCCCGCAGCGGCAGATCGTGTCGCTCTGGGATGTCTGGGCGCGCCGCGAGATCAACCGCAACGCCGCCGGTGTAAACGCCTCGTTTCTGCTCGGGCTGAAGGAACTCGACGGCGATATCCTCTATCTCAACCTTGGCGGTCCCTTCGCCGGCGGACAGCAGCACGAACCGCATACGCTGGTCGCGGGCGCGACCGGTTCGGGCAAATCGGTGCTGATCCAGGCACTATTGCTCGATATCGCCGCCACCAATCCCAGCAATCTCGCGCATATCTATCTCATCGACCCCAAGATGGGGGTCGATTACGCAGCGGTCGAGAGGCTGCCGCATCTCCAGGGCGGGGTGATCGTCGACCAGACCCGCGCGGTCGAGGTGATGGAAGGCCTCGTTGCCGAGATGGAGCGGCGCTACGAGCTGTTCCGCATCCATGGCGCGCGCGACATCCGCGCGTTCAACACCAAGGTCGCGGCGTCGGAGCGTCTACCCTATGTATTCCTTGTCCATGACGAGTTCGCCGAATGGATGCTGACCGACGACTATAAGTCAGCGGTGACATCCAACGTCTCGCGGCTCGGGGTCAAGGCGCGCGCGGCGGGCATGCACCTGATCTTCGCAGCCCAGCGGCCCGATGCCAATGTCATGCCGATGCAGCTGCGCGACAATCTCGGCAATCGCCTGATCCTCAAGGTTGCGAGCGTCGGCACATCGGAAATCGCGCTTGGCGTAAAGGGTGCCGAACAGTTGCTCGGGCTAGGGCATCTCGCCGCGCGATTGAGCGGCGAGCCGGCGATCATCTACGCGCAGGCGCCGTTCCTGTCGGACGACGACATCGACGCGGTGGTGGACGCAATCATCGCTGGTGATCAGGCCTAAAGCATTTTGAAGAGGACCAGCCATCGTGGCCAAGTGGAATTCCAGTCCCCACCCTATCTCGGATCTTCGAGATTGGAACGACCTTGGGCGGCTCGAGCTTCGTCCTTCCTTTCAGCGCAAAGAGGTTTGGAATCCTGCGGCGCGGATCATGCTCATCGACACAATCCTGCGTGAAGTACCGATGCCTAAGATGTTCCTGTGGAACGAGGTCAGAAACGGCCATACCCACCGACAAGTCATCGATGGCCAACAGCGTATTTCGGCGATTCTCGCCTTTTTACGTGATGAGTTTGCGTTGGATGAACCCTATCAAGGCGCTCACGAGGGGCTAAAGTTCTCCGAGCTGGAGACCCGCAAAAACCGGTAGATCGCGTTGAAGGGACCGGGGTTGATAGCGCCGACATCGCCGGGCCCAGAACAGAGCAGCATTCAAACCGATTTCCGTGATGCCCGGCGTCGAGTTCGCCGGTTTGCCGGTTTGCAGGCAGATTCAGCCCCTGCATTCCCGGCGTTCATGGAAGATCAGCCTGTTGAAGTTGTAGGCTAGGTTGCAAAGGGTCAGCTTCGCCTCGGCACGGGCCAGCCCGATCGTGCGGATGAACAGCCCGAACCTGGTCTTCTGATGGGCGAAGACATGTTCGACATGGGCCCGGATCGAAGATTTGGAAGCGTTGGCCCGCGCGGTTGCCTTCGACATGGGCTTGCCCATGGGTTTGCGCCGATGAATGCGGGAGGTGAGCATCTGATCCGACAACCACTTCTCGTTGCGCTGTGAGCGATAGGCGCTGTCAGCCCAGACCTCGGAACTGGTATTGTCCGTGCTGACGACCTGCCGGAGAAGACGCCCGTCCGCCGCTGACGCCGAAGTCACCGCCATGCCTCGAATGAAGCCGAAGCGACGGTCGATGCTGATGTGGGATTTGTAGCCGAAGACCGGCAGTGCGATCATGGGGAGCGGCGTTCCATCCGCCCGATACCGGACTTTCCCGCCGACCTTGAGCGTCCAACGGGCGTCGGTATCCTTCTGTGCTGCCTTGTTCGGCTCGTCCGGCCAGATATCTCGGGCGCTCTTGCCCGACTTGATCGCTTCGCGTTCGCCCTCAGTGTTCCGCTGTCTTGGCGCAGGCACCAGCGAGGCGTCCACGATCTGCCCCGACATCGGAATGTAGCCCTTCTTCTGGAGTTGCCAGTCAAAGGCCTTCATCACCCGCTTGAGCGTTCCTGTCACGGTCAGACGATTGCGAAAATGTCGGATCGTGTTCTCGTCCGGCGTGCGATCCCCGAGCGACAGCCCCAGAAACCGCAGCCAACTCAGCCGATCGCGGATCATGAACTCCATCCGTGCGTCTGACAGATTATGCTGCGCCTGCAGGATCAGCGCCTTGAACATCATCACCGGATCGAAGGGTGGGCGGCCGCCTTTGCTACCATCGCCATAACCAAGCCCTTCGACCAGCCACGTCCGGAAATACTCGAAATCCACCGCCTCCTGCAAAACCTCGAGCGGATCGCCCTCCTTGCTCAAGGCCTCAAGATGATCGCTCAAACTGAACAGGGACTTGGGATCCATGGCTGGCCTCCGTGATCGCGCCCCATCAATGAATCATCATAGCCGCCCAAACACTACCGGTTTTTGCGGGTCTCCAGCTGCCTGACGATGTCCAAGACAGCATCCTTCAATACAAGATCGACTACAACGAAGCGGTCGGGTTCACCGAGGCTGAGGTCCGGGAGGTCTATTCCCGCGTCAACAAATACTCGTTACCCCTGAACAAGCAGGAGCTGCGCAGAGCGGATTATCCTGGGCGCTTTTTGGATTTGGCGACCGAGCTTTCGCTCAACGAGTATTTGGATGAGACCCGGATATTCACTGTTGCCCAGCGTCGTCGCATGGGCGACGTAGAATTTGTCTCGGAAATCCTCGCTGGAATGCTTGAGGGCCCGCAAGACAAAAAGGGCGATCTCGACTATTTCTATTCTCGCTATGCGGAGTGGGATAAGGCGGCAGAAAAGGATGTCCGCGCGGAGTTCGATGCGGTCCTCGCTGACTTTCAGAAGATCTTCGTGGCTGGGAAGCTCGTCCTGTCGAAGACCCGGTTCAAGCAGAAATCCGATTTTTATTCGCTTTTTCTGACAATCCACGAGTTCCAGAAGAGCGGCCATAAATTGGATGGGCAGGATCTCGACCCGCTGCGCGGCGACCTGCGGATACTGGATGAAAACATCGCCCCAGAGTCGGAGATCGATGTTCTCAGCGAATACGCGATCAAATGCGTCTCCCAGGCCAACACGGTGGCTAGCCGATCATGGCGCAAGAATTTTTTAATGGGGATCATGTCCGGCACCTATCGCGCGCGCCGGCCCGACCAGCCGGTCCACGAAGTACTCGAATTCATGGCCACGCAACTTGATCACAGCGCCGATGGCAAATTATTCGAGCATTGTGTAGCTTGCGGTAAGCCTTTCAACGAACATGGTGAGCACGAGCTCGCACTCGACTGGCGTTCAGACGCAACGGTGTTCCAGCTTTCGAACGCCTGCTGGCGCGTCGTTGGCTGCGGTGAAGCGGCCTGACATGGCGGAGCTGTTTGCAGGGCGCGGTGATCAGCCGCCGCGAGAAACTATCGTCATTCCAGACGAGATTAGGGCTGACTCGGGGCGGCTCTATGAGATAGGTGATCGTATCGCAGCTGGCGGTAATGGTGTTGTCCACCGCTGTGTCGACCTAAATGACGGCACCGAATATGCGATTAAATTCTTATTGGATTTGCGTCAGCATCGTCGCACCCGCTTCGCGCGTGAACGCGCGCTGCTTGCTGACCTGAAGCACGAGCATCTGATCGTATATCAGGACTGCGGAGAAGTAGTCGGAGAACTGCGTCGCCAGCGCGGCCGAGGCGGTGGCGAGAAATCGGTCCCGTTTATTGTGATGATCCTGGCAACAGAAGCTCTGACTGATCTCGTCAAACGCGCCGACGTGCCAAAGGAGATTTTCCTCGCGCAGTTTCGTGGTTTAGCGGAAGGGCTCGGCGAGCTTCACACGAAGGCGATCCATCGAGACATAAAGCCGGACAATATTCTGGTTGTGGGCGACCGCTGGGTACTGAGCGACTACGGCTTATGCGACATGGTCGGGCTCCCGCCAGAGGAACGAATGACGCCCGATTGGGAGGTGGTGGGGCCACGATTCTGGATGTCCCCAGAAGCCAACAATCGAAGCATTGGGCGTGATGACGCCATCGATGCTGCGTCTGATGTTTTCCAGTTGGCATCGGTCTTTTGGTTCGTGGTCAACCGGAGCCATCCCACGGGCGTCCTCTCGCGCGACGACTGGCGTGGCCCTGACGCTCTGTTCGAGCCAATCTTCCGAGCGCTTCATCATCGATCGGATTTAAGGCCAGCAGATGGCACCGCATTTGCCAACCAGATCGATGCTGCCATCGTTGGCTGAGGTTACCGCATCATTTATGGCAAATGACGCAGCTGCTTGATCCCTCGTCGATGCCATAGACATCGTCGATCGTCTCGGCGGTGTTGGCCGAGAGTGGATTGACCCGGCGATTCCTGCGCAGCCGATCGCGGCGCTTCTCATAGTCGGCCTTGATCTGGCTGACCCGGTCGGGCGCGATCAGCTCGGTCAGGCTTTCGCCCTGGCTCCAGGTAAACGGCGAGCCGTCCTTGAGTGCGGTCTTCTCATAGTCGACGGCCTCGGCGAAGCGGTCGGGGTGGTTCTCGGACAGGCGGACCCATTCGATCTTCTGCTGGTAGAAGCAGAAGGTGCAGCCCGAGCGCGAGCGCCACTTATAATAGTCCGGCTCGCCGACATCGGATTGTTCAAGAATCTCGAGCACGCCGGCACGGTCGATCCCGGCATCGCGCAGCGGGAAATGCACGCGCATATTGGGATGGGTCGCCTGATAGCCTTCGCGGCTCGGCTCGTCGGCGCGGATCGCGACATAGCTGTGAATGACCGTGCCGGCTTCGAGGTCGGCCTTCAGCCAATGTTCGAGCGGGCGTAATTTGAGCTGTCTGGTGCACCAGCGCGTGCGCGGCGACGGCAGGAAATTGCCATATTCGTCGAGCCAGAAGTCGAAGTCGCGATCGGGGTTCAGGCGCTGGATCGGCTTGCCAAGAAAGCCCTCGAGCTTGTCG
This sequence comes from Sphingomonas pollutisoli, assembly GCF_029167165.1. Classification (NCBI taxonomy): domain Bacteria; kingdom Pseudomonadati; phylum Pseudomonadota; class Alphaproteobacteria; order Sphingomonadales; family Sphingomonadaceae; genus Sphingomonas; species Sphingomonas pollutisoli. The sequence goes on along the minus strand of NZ_JARFNJ010000024.1, from coordinate 10,511 downwards.
AGGAAGCTATAGACCTCGGGCAGCTCCTTGCCCGTATCGGTGAAGAAATATTCGAGCGGCAGCCGCGGATGATGCTGGCGCATGTACACGGCAAGCGACGCGCTATCGCGGCCTCCCGAAATGCCAAGGATATGGCGTTCATTGGTCATGCCGCTTCGGCCTCATCTTCATGCTCGGCGGCGAGCATCGCCACCGCGCGCGCGAGTGCTGCGAGCTGCAGGCGACCGGTCTTGTCATCGGCCTGCAAGGCGGCGACTAGTCGGTCGGCCATGCCGGCGGCAGCGGCCTTTTCCTGGTCGTTGAGGACGAAGCTGCGCATCAGCGGCGGGGCCTTGGGGTCGAGCCCGACGACCAGCGCCAGCGCCTCAGTATGCGATTTGCGGTCGCGCACGACCGCAAGCGCCTCGAGTTCCCGGAAGCGACGGCCGTAGCGTGCGATCTCGGTCAGCGCTTCCTCGCGGTCACGATCGGACCAGTTGCGCGCCGGACGGTGCAGGAGCACGCTGACCAGGCTCTCGATATCGCCATTGCCCTGTTCAATCGCAGCGGCGCGATCGGCAAAGGCATCGAAATTATAGTCGTTGGTCAGGCCCTTGATTGCGGCCGTCCGTTCGGTGATCCCGCCGAAATCATTGGGGTCGATGCCGAGCGCGCGGCCGAGCGCCAGACGGACTTCGGCGAGCAGTTCGGGATAGCTGGCTTCAGCCTCGAGGATCGCCTGGTGGATCGCTTCGGGGGTCAGTGCCTCGCCAAGCGCATCGGGCAGATCGTCGAACAGCAGCTTTTCCGGGTCGTCGGACTTGGTGACGACGCTGCGAATTGTGCGCGCCTGGGCATCCATCCGCTGGGTGCGCTTCGCGAAATTGGGCAAGGCCTCAAAGCGCTGGAACAGCGCCGCGGCGATCGGCAGCGATGCATTGCTGTCCTCGATTTCGAGCAATTTGCCAAGACCGCTCAAGAAAGCGAGTTCACGCACCGAGCGATCGATCTTGCGCAGCCGGAAGCTGCCCGGCTTCTGAATCAGCTTGTCGACCACCACATCGTCGATCGCGGTCTGATAGATGCCGTCAATATAGATCGCCACGGTGTCGGCTTTGGCGAGCATATAGGCGAGCGCTATCGCCGGCATGACCCCGGCCTTGATGCCATAGGGCGGGGCTGCCCAACGCGCATAGATCTGGTCGAGCGGCTCGTCGCCGGCGGCATCGAGCACGTCCCAAGCCGGCTGGAGCGACTGACCGACGCGGCTCTCGTCCGGTCCCATGAAGGCGTAGCGGCCGGGCTCGACCTCACGGTGAAGACCAAATGGCTTGATGACGGTTAGATAGAGACCGAGCTCGGCCGGATATTGCGTCATGCCGAGCTGTTCCTGCCCACCGGCATGGACCATCGCATGAGCAAGATCGCGCAGCGCCGCCATCGAATTGGAGGACGGCTTGTCGCGCTGGAGCAATTCGCTCTTGAGGATCGGCGCCTTGGCATAGCCGGCATCGGCGAGCGCGCTCGCGATGATCGCTAGCGGCTCGCTGTGCGCGCGCTTCGGGGCAGGGGCCAAATACCATTTGGCACCTTCGAGCGCGGCTTCCAATTTGCGGTGCAGTTCGTCGATGCAGCGTGACTGGCGAGCGGCGATCTCGCGCCGGGCAATCCGGTCGCCTTCAAGCTGCGGATGTTCGCGGAAGACGCGTTCGACCGCCAGCAGTTCGGCAGCGGCGCTGCGCAGTGCGAAGCTCTCGCTGGCGCTGCCGATCGCGATGACCCGGCCGCTCGCCTTGAGCGCCTTGGCCACGCTCTTGGCGAGCGCCTCCATCGCCTGGCGCGGCAAGCTGCCATCGGCGAGGAACAGCAGCAGCAGACCGCTGCCCCGCTGCGGGCGAGCGTCGATACGCGCGACCAGCGATTCGGTTGTGTCCTCGGGCGACACCACCTGCAGCGCGATCTCGAACGTACGCAGCGCCCCGGTCAGGAAATAATGGCGTTTGGCGGTCGCGAAGCCGAACCCGACTCGATTGGGGATGCCCTCGAGCTGGAAATTGTCGACCGGCATCTCGGCGCGCCCGATCGCTTCGTCGAGGTCGAAGTCGCTGCCCGCGAACAGCGCATAGCCGCCAAGCCGCGGCTGGCGGATCAGCACCGCCCAGTCGAGCAGATCCTTGATCGCCGCGCGCACCCCTTTCTCCGGCGCGTTCGGCACCGAGGCGATCAGAAACTCATCGGCGAGCGTCACGCCCGAGCCGTTGCGGAAGAACTCGATCACCGCTGCCGCCTTGGTCAACGCGACATGAATGCCATCGCCCTTGGCGCCCGCGCGCTCGATCGCTTCATAGGCGAGGCTGAACCGGCTGCCGTCGCTGCCGCCGGCGAGCGCCATGCCGAAATTGGCGGCGAGATAGTCCCACAGCATCGCGGGATCATAGGTCGCGCCGGCCTCGTCGGCATGGACGAGGAAATCCTGGAAGCCCGACGGTTCGGCCGAACTCAGGAAGCCGAAGACGCTGCGTTCATTCTGCGCGAAGCGCGCGCGCGAGACCGGCCCCAGCAGCAGCGCAGTCACCGGATTGAGCGGCCAGGTGTCAGCGAGCGCGCGAGCGAGGATATGCGTATCGGTCGGCCGCCGCTTGGCGACCTCGTCCGCGACCGTTCGGGCAACCTCTTCGGCCGCCGGCGGATGCTCCGCCGAAATCGCCTTTCCAAGCAGCGCAACGGTTTCGTCGGTGCCAGACAGGAACGCGATGTCGTGGAAACGACCCTGGACCTTGGCCCATTCCTGGCGTGCGTCGCGCGCGGCGCGGGCGGCATATTGCTCGAAGGACTGGTGCAGGATGCCGATGACGACCAGCCGGCCCTTGCTACGGGTCGCATGTTCGGCGAGATCCTGCAGCAGATGCACATCGCCGCCCTCGAGCGCTTCATGCTCGAGCAGCTTGCCAAGTTCGTCGAGAATCAGCAGCGTGCCGCTCGACGCGGTTTCGCCGCCGGCGATCAGCGCCGAAATCAGTCTGTCATCGCTGACACTGTGCGCGGCGACCTCGGCCGAACTCCAGTCGAGCGCGATCGTCGCTGCTTCGATGATCGCATCGCGCAGCCGTTGCCGGCTGCCGGTGACCGCGACCACCTTCCAGCGGCCATTCGGCTCGGGAAAGGCTTCGGTGTAGAGGCGGCTCAGCGCCTCGCCGGCAATGTCGCGCGCAATCTTGCGGTTGCCCTTGGTGCCCGCGACGAGATTGGCGAGCAGCAGCGCCGCGCTCGATTTGCCGCCACCATAGGGACCGGTCCAGGTGAACGCGCCCTGGTGGCTGTCGCACTGGCTGTCGCCCAATGTCTTCAGCGCCTTGGCGATGCTCGCCTGCATGACATAGCCGACCAGCGGCGGCGTGCCATTCAAATCGGCATCGAGCCGCGCCGAGCGCGCGAAGCGCCGGTCGATCGTGACGATCGCGGAGAGCTTGGTCATGCCGCTGCCTCCAAGGGCACCGGACGCGGATAGGCGAGGGGCAGGGTGGTCAGCGGATTGAACTCCGCAACGCGCTGGATCTGGCGCAGGCCGGCGGTATCGACCCATTTCCACGCATCGTCGGTCAGATCGTCGAGCCGCATCAGCCGGGTGATGACGCTGTCCTCGTCGAGCTTGAACACGCGGCCAGGCGAGCCCGGCGCATAGCAAATCTGTTCGGCGGTCAGCGTCGTCGCATGGCCGCTGCGCGCCCAGAAGTCGCCGAGCGCATAAGCGAACACCGCATCGCTGAGGCTTGGTTTGGGGCCGCGCACGAACTCATACCAGCCGCCAAGCCGCGCCTCGCGAATGATCGACAGCTCAGCCAGCAACGGCTCGGCGGCATCTTCGTTGAGCGCATCGCCGCGCCGGACATAGCTGCGCAGGAACACCTCGATGTCGCGCTTCAGCGTGCCGCGGGTTGCGCGCCAGCCATTCTCCTCGACCAATGCGAAGATTTCCTCGAGCAGGATCGCCGGATCGAACTCGATCGCGCTTAGGAGATTAAAGGCATAATAGGCCGTCGTCGTCATCTCGGGCGTCGAGGCGACATGCCAATGCGCGAGCCAGATGGTCGCCGCCTGTTCGAGATAAGGGTCGAGACCGTCATCGGCGAGCACGGTCTTGCCGAGCGCCGTCGGCGTGATCACGCGATCCTGTTCGGTGAAGAAGCCGGTCGCCAGCGCCCAGTAGCGCATCGACGCAGCCATGTTGCGGCCCACGCCAAATCGAGCGATTGCCGCTTGTTCCTGGAATGTTCTTGTGTCAGCACCGTCGCCGACGGCATCAAATGCCTTTTTCAACCATAGCAGGCGCAGCGGAAATGTTTCATGACCGGCAAACTGCCCTCTCGAATCAAATTTTTTCGAACCCCGCCGCATGGCGCGGAACGCTACTGGCGAACCTCTCCAGCCGCAAGCCGAGAACGGTCCGCGGCGGCGACAATGCGATCGGCTGCGTGGTCGATCACGGCATCGTCGAGGTAGCGATGGCAGAAAATGCGGACCACCTGGCGCGCATCACCTTCAGAAAATCCAATTGCCTCAAGCACATGCGATTGTTTTATCTGGCCCGATGTGCAGGCCGAGCCGGTCGACAGCGAAATCTCGCGCGCCGCCAACGTGCACAACCGGTCGGCATCGACGCCGACAAGCTGGAGCGCGGCGCTGCCGGGCACGACCGGCGCATCACCGGTGATCCGGCGGTACCGCAACTGCCGTTCGGCCAGGCCATCGAGCAAGGCGGCGATCATCACGTCGCCGTGGCCGCGATCGTTATCGAGGCCGGTGCGCGCCGCTTTGGCGGCAGCGCCGAACCCGGCGATCAGCGCCACCGGCTCGGTGCCGGGCCGCATCGCATCCTGTTGGCCGCCGCCATGGATCAACGGCATCGGCTTAGGCGCATGGGCGGCGACATAAAGTGCACCGATCCCCATCGGCCCATAGCATTTGTGGGCCGAGAGGCTGAGATAGTCGACGTCGAGATCGAGCACATCGACTTGGATCTTGCCGGCCGCCTGCGCCGCATCGCTGTGGATGAAGCCGCCGGCGGCATGGACTAGCGCCGCGGCTTCGGCGACGGGTTGAATGGTGCCGGTCTCGTTATTGACCAACATGATCGAGGCGAGCAGCAGATCCTCGCCCATCAGTGCGGCGAAGGCGTCGAGAGCGAGCCGGCCGTTCTGGTCGACCCGGGCGATATCGACCGCGAAGCCTTGAGCCGCCAGCACCTGCGCGGGTTCGAGCACGGCCTTGTGCTCGATCGCCGAGACGATGATCCGGCGGCGCTCCGGAAACTGCGCGGCGGCGCGCTGCGCTACGCCAAGGAGCGCCAGATTATTGGCTTCAGTGGCGCCAGCGGTGAAGATGATCTCGGACGGAGCGGCGCCGATCAGCGCGGCGACATCGGCGCGGCCTTCGGCGATCAAGCGCGCGGCGCGCTCGCCCGAAGCATTGGGCGAGCCGGCATTGCCGGGCTGCTCCCACACGCTCAGCATCGCGTCGCGCGCTTCCGGGGCCAGCGGCAGGGTCGCAAACCCGTCGAGATAGATTGGCGCGCTGTTCATCACGCACGACCGCGCGCGATGGCGAGGCCCACGCTATGGAACGGGGAAGGGAGCTCATGCTTCATGAGTGAAGACGTAGCGGCAGACGCACCGGATCAGAAGGCGATTTGCGAACAGCGCTGTGACGACTAGCGATTCCCGGCAAGGGGTCTTGTTCAAACCATCACCCTGCAATGGCGGAATTGTCCCGCAGTCCGCCATTTAGCGCGGCAATCAGCGGGAGCGAGAGGACGTGTTCCCGGATGATGAATGGATGTCCGAAATTGGGGAACGGGAAGGGTGCCGTGAATGACCGCATGTGGGTCATTCAGAGCATTCCATATCGATTTTCCGCATGAACCCGTGATCGATCGCGGGTTCAGCTTTTATCGAGGACAACGGTTCGGCATGTCGCGGCGGAGCGCCGGGCAGCATCGAGGATGCGCGCCACGACCAGCGCGTTCGCCAGCGAGGAGGGTTCGGTATCGGTCGCCGGCACCCGTCCGCGGACGACGGCGGTCAGATAGGCAAGCGAGTCGCTAAACGCCGGCGCCGGCGTCGGCAGCTTGCGCTCCGCTTTTTCGCCGCGCAGTCGAACCACGCGGGCAACGCGCAAGCACGGACGATGTTGATCGAGGCGGGCTGGTCGTATCGGCTGCCCGCTCGCGAGGAGCGACACTACCGTGAACGGGTCATCGACTTGCCCGAGGACATCCAAGCGATCGGGTGGAAGGCGCAGGTTCGCCTGTGCCAGCGCTACCGTCGCCTGGCGGCCACCGGAAAGCCCCAGCCCAAGGTGACCACCGCGATCGCGCGTGAATTGGTCGGCTATGCCTGGGACATCGCCAGTCGAGTGTCGCCAGCGATAGCCGGCTGATCCACACAGAACAATTCCAGGAGGAGGCGCCAGGGCACCAACTGCATAGCCTTGGCCGGCGTGCCGCGGGCACCCGACTGTGATGGGCAATCCACGGTGTACGGTGGGGCAGGTTCGTCCGACGCCCGAACTTAGACGGAGGATAGGCCCAGCGACGGATACGGGTAGTGCGGTAACCAACCCGCGGATGAGAGCATGATCAATCGTCGTCGATCAGGCGTCCGCGGCACACCCGCCAAGGTCAATGCGAACGCTGGTATTGCGGCCAGCGACAAGGTAAACTCGGCCAGCGTCTCGGATGGCAGTCATGAGAGCGTACAATAAGGATGATTCCCGATCGAGGAATCAGATAGGGCAGGATGAGGACGGCAGCGCTATCATCGCCGGGGCAATTCGGCACGCAGTCCACATCGGCGCTGCACCAGTGGAATGACGTCGTCGGCGATACGTTCGTCGGTTGCGTCGTCGATACGTGCACGGCCGATTTCGAAGGCGAATTATCGCGTTGCAGCATCAACGACATGAGGCTGGTTCGCGTCAAGGCGCAGCCATCGACGGTGACGCGCTGGCTTGACGGCCGCCCGAGGCACAGCTCGGGTACTGCCATTCTTCATCTGCAGGATACCGGCTCCAGCATCAGCGAACAATGTGGACGTCGTACGACGGTGAACCCCGGCGACGGGGCGCTATGCGATCCCGACGAGCGATACACCGTCGATTTTCCAACCTCTTACGCAATGTTCGTCCTGGAGCTTCCGATTGCCGCGATCGTCGATCGCGAACCGAGTTTCGATCTGGAATCCTTCGCCGGTCGAAAGGTCGACACGCACCGATCGCAGATTCTGCTGTCCTTCCTCCGCACCGCGTGGACGCAGTATGACGATTGCGCGCAAGACCCCGATTGGCGCGATTGCGTCAGCCATGTCGGACTCGATCTCGCATTGCGGTCGATCTGTCGCGCCGATTATCACTGGACAGCCGGTCCATCCGCCGATCTGCGGCGCGTGGTGCTCGAGCACATCCGAGGTCACATCGGCGATCCGGCGCTGCGCACCTCCACGATCGCCCAGACCCTCCGGGTAAGCCCTCGATCGGTACAGTCTGTCTTCGAGCGCCTGGCCACGACCACCAGCGGCTTTATCCTCCAGAAACGGCTCGAGCGGGCCGCACGACTGCTCGTCGATCAGCCCGCCGGTCGATCGATCACCGATCTCGCCTTTGATTGCGGTTTCTCCGACTCGGCATATTTCTCGCGCTGTTTCCGGCGCCGTTACGGCGTGTCGCCGCGCGAATATCGCACAAAGGGCTCGCTTAGATAGGATTGTGCGCAATCGTCCAAGTCGCCTGCCGTTCCGTTAAAGACGCATCCCGCGAAACAAGCCTAGCCTGTCGCCAACAAGAATGATGTTGGGGAGACGAGGATGACCAGGAACTGCCTTGTTTCGTCTGCGGCGATGACGATCGCGCTGCCCTGGAACTCAGCCGCGGTCGGCCAGCAGGCGACATCGCCCGGCGAGCAGTCGCAAGCCGACTCTGCACCGCAGCAGCAGGGCGACGCATCGATGCTGGACGCGGGCACCACCGCCGGAGATCGACTGCCCAAGACGCCACACTGGAAGGTCAACATCAGTCCACGCTACACGATCGACCTGGATAACGGCGGCCAGTTGATCGCCAATGTTGACTACACCTATACCTCGGCGCTGTTCAACAATACCGAGAACACGCCGGAACTGCGGCGCGATCCGGTCCATCTCGTCAACCCATCGATCATCTATCGCGCGCCCGGCAATCGCTGGTCGCTGACGGCGGGCGGCAACAACGTCGCCAACCAGCGATATCTGACGACCGGTCAGTTCCAGCCGGGAGGCGGCCTGATCTACGGCACTTACAGCCGGCCTGCGGAATGGAATGCCAAATTAGGAGTGACGTTCTGATGCGGTTTTCCGGCAAGACGGTGCTTATCACCGGCGCGGCCACCGGGATCGGGCGCGCCGCCGCCCTCGCCTTCGCCGCCGAGGGTGCGGCGGTCGCGATCGGCGATGTCGATCCGCGTGCCGCCGAAACCGTCGATCTGATCGTCCGCGGCGGCGCGCGGGCACAGCTGATCCCGACGGATGTCAGCGACGGCGATCAGGTGCGCGCACTCGTCGCGCAGTGCGTGGAGACGTTCGGCAGGCTGGATTGCGCGTTCAACAATGCCGGCATCCTGCCCGATACCGCGCGGCTGCACGAGGTGGAGCGAAGCGATTTCGAGCGGGTGATGGCGATCGACGTCGGTGGCGTATTCCACGCGATGCAGGCCGAGATTCGCCACATGCTCGGCCACGGCGGCGGCGCGATCGTCAACACCGCGTCGGTGGCCGGCGTGATCGCTGATCCGGGCATGTCCGCCTATGTGGCCGCAAAACATGCGGTGGTCGGACTGACCAAGGCGGCGGCGATCGAATATGCCCGCGACAACATTCGCGTGAATGCCATCGCGCCGGGCCTGGTCGCGACCCCGATGACCCGGCGCTGGCTGGACGATCCCGCGTTCCGCGAAGCCTTTTTCGCCGCGAGTCCGATCGGGCGTGCGGCCGAGCCGGAGGAGATCGTCGGAACCGTCCTGCACCTCTGCTCGGACGCGGCGTCGTTCACCAACGGCCAGATCGCCGTGCTCGACGGCGGGCAGACCGCGCACTGAAACCCGATCCACCGGTAAAAGGACACAGCGAATGACCGACACTGCGATCAGCCAGCCGGCACCGGCGGAAGCACCGGCAACCGAGACTTCCGCGCTGACCTATCAGGTATTCAACACCTCGGTCACCAGCATGGCGGCCAACATGACGCTGATCCTGGGCAAGGAGGAGGCGATCCTGGTCGATGCGCCGTTCTCGCGCGCGGATGCGCACCGCGTGGTCGCCGAGATACTCGACAGCGGAAAGCGGCTGACGACGATTTTCGTCACCCACGATCATCCCGACCATTTCTTCGGCCTGGACGTGATCCTGGACGCATTCCCGGATGCTCGGGCGGTCGCGCATCCGGTCGTGGTCGCCGACATGACGCGATCGGTGCCGATCAAGTTCGAGCGCTGGAGCCCCCTGCTCGGCGCCAACGCCCCGGTCCGCCAGGTGGTGCCGACCGCGATCGACGCCGACGGCACGCTGAAGATCGAAGGGCACAAGCTGCAGGTGCTCGGACCGATGCAGGGCGACCATGTCCACGCGACGACGGTATGGGATCCCGACAGCCGCACGCTGATTGCCGGCGACGTCGCCTTCAACCTGGTCTTCCCCTGGCTCGGCGAGCATCTCGGCCCGCAATATGACGCTTGGCTCGAAGCGATCGACGCGATGAAGGCGCTCCAGCCCGCACGGCTCATCCCGGGGCATACCAAGCCCGGCCTGACCGACGACAGCGAGGCACTGGACTGGACGCGCCGCTACATCGAGACGTTCGAGGCCGAGAGCAAGGTCGCCGGCGACTCGGCGACGCTCGCCGCGCGCATGTACGCTCTTTACCCGGACACGATCGACGTCGCCGGCGGATTCCTGGTCGGCGTGTCGAGCCAGGTCGGGACCGGCGAGATCGAGCCGTGGGACGAATGACGATGCCCCCTTCGCCGCACGTCACGCCGATCAGGATATGATGCCATGACCGCATCGAAGGCTCGCGTGCTGCTGCTCTGCACGCTCGACACCAAGGCCGAGGAAGCCCGCTACCTGCGGGCGATGCTCGAGAACGAGGGTGTCGAGGTCGTTCATCTCGACACCAGCATCCGCGAGACGATCGCGGGCGCGGAGATTGCCCCGCCGGCGATCGCGGCGGCGGCGGGCACCGATATCGCCGCCGTCCGGGCGCTGGGCCATGAAGGCAAGGCGCAGGCGGTGATGATCGAAGGCGCGATCAGGCTGGCGCATGCGGCCGATGCCGAGGCGCCGCTCTCGGCGATCCTCGCCATCGGCGGCTCGATGGGGACCACGCATCGGGTGGGGCTGGATGTATCTGTCGACCGTGCTCGACGACTTCTCGCGCTACATCATCGCCTGGAAGCTGTGCACCAACATGCGAGCCGAGGACGTCACCGACACGCTGGACCTCGCCCTGGC